>NZ_VTDG01000001.1:0-643374 GCF_052824985.1 Acinetobacter sp. 1125_18A | reverse complement strand
AGTTGCTAAAGTAACTGCATAATCGCTGATTGTGTAAAAAGAGCGCTCCTTTGGGGCGCTTTTTTTTATGGATAAAATAAACCACCTATAAATTGTTAGACAATACCTATCAAAAGCTGTCCTTAACTGATATTTGTGTGACCTAATCTGCAATTATTAAACTTTCATAAAAACGTAATATAAAGAAAGAGAAAAACAAACATAAAGAATTTAAGTGAAACTCACTTAATAGGAGGAATCGCAATGAATGCAAAAGTGAATATTTCAAACCGTGCTGGTGCATCTTTCCCTGTACGTCGTATGGATTTTAATTTTGACGATGTACCTGAATATTGGGCAAGTGGTTCAGCGGGTATTACACATTTCATGACTGCATTGTCAGCATTGTTCCCAGATGGTGAAAAACTTTTTATCGATTCTGTGCGTGCGGTACGTTATCACCCTGCGATCAAGGACAATGAAGCATTACAAAAAGAGATTAGTGCTTTCATCGGTCAAGAAGCTATGCACACCAAAGAGCATGAAAACTTTAATGCTTCAGCAAAAAAGTTTGGTCATGATGTTGAGAAATACGAGCGTGAAACAGGTGTGTTAATTCAAGGCGCACGTAAATGGTTTGCACGTGTAGTCAAGCCTTTTGGTATGACTCAAGAAATGGTGGATTTAACCGCGACTACTGCATTAGAGCATTTTACTGCAACAATTGCTTCGCAACTGCTGGTCAATGGACATATCCAAAAGTTAATGACTGATCCAACCATGTCGTATATGTGGTATTGGCATGCTGTGGAAGAAAATGAACATAAAGCAGTGGCTTATGATGTTTATGAAGCGGTGTTTGGTAAAGGTATCAAGGCTTATGGCTTACGTACCACGGCTTTAGTTTTTGCAATGGTACTCATCTTTATGGCGCAATCATCTTTTGTGGTGCGTTTATTAAAAGAAGATGGCAAGCTCAACCTAAAAGAGCTCGGTATTATTTATAAATATGCTTATAGCCCATCTAAAGGCATTATCACAGGAATGACCAAAGAAATGTTGGCATACTTTAAGCCAGGTTTTCATCCAAATGATCTCGATACAGTGAGTTTGCTTGAGACATGGAAAGCGAAACTGGGTCTGTAACGCGTTTTAAAGGCAGCATTTTGATTAAGGAGCAACAATTGTTGCTCTTTTTTATTAGACTTATTGGTTTAATTTCTTATAATTCATTTTTTATATTGAGTTGATGAACGCAGATGATTCGTTTAATGCAATCTTCAGATCTGCACGCTGTTTCTCAAATTGAAGACTTGGTACAAAGTCATCCTTGGAAAAAAAGTCAATTTGAAGAGTCTATAACAAGTTATCTAAGTACGGTGATTGAGCAAGACCATCAAGTGGTGGGCTTTTGTATTCTGCAACCTGTTTTAGATGAAGCCAATTTATTACTTATGGCCATTCATCCGAGCCAGCAGGGTAAAGGATTAGGCTATCAACTGTTAGATGAGTCGATTGCATTATTAAAAAATAATCCAGTACAAATCTTTCTTGAAGTGCGTGAGTCAAATAAAGCTGCGATTGCGCTCTATGAAAAAGCCAACTTTCATCAAATTGATTTAAGAAAAAATTATTATCCGAATCAACAGGGCGGCCGTGAACATGCAATTATTATGGTCAAAGCCTGTAGTGATGATTTTTCAAAATTATTTAAATAAGCCTAAGCAATATCGAGAATGCGAACAGCGAAAGCCGATTATTTGATAATCGGCTCATTCCATTCTGAGGGCAGGGTGGTCATCAACATATCGCCCAACTCTTGAATTTCTTTGGCTTCCAAATGACGATTGATCCGTCGCCATTGTCCATCTAATAATAATTCAAATGGTGCATATTGAGATTTGTAATTCATTTTCTCGGCATGTGGAACCCAATACCCGAGGTAAACAAAATCTAGATTCAACGATTTTACATATTCAATTTGTTTGAGAATCGCAAAAACCCCCAGTGAACGCTTACTTTCATTGGGATCAAAGAAGGTATATACCGCAGAAACGCCATCATCCAATTGATCACAGGTAGAGACACTAATTAAACGATCATCTTTCCACAGTTCAAGGAAAAAGCTGTTGGTACAACTGTGAATCAGGAATTTTTCAAATTGGTCATAACTGGGTGGGAACATATCACCATCGGCGTGTCTTTCAATAATATAACGCTCGTACAGATGATAATGCGTTTGTGTGGCCTCTTGGGTCGAAATAATTTTAACGGTTAAATCTTGATTGCGTTTCCAGGCTTTTTTCTGAGCACTGCTCATTTTAAATTCAGTCACTGGCACCCGACAAGATAAGCATTGGCGGCAAAGATGACATTCAGGGCGATAAACAAAATCACCACTGCGTCTAAAACCTACACGCGATAATTCGGAAAGTGTGACAACATCAATACGATGTACAGGGTCGAGAAACACCATACGTGCAGATTTATTTTCTAGATAACTGCAATCATGCGGTGGCGTAATATAGTACTGTAAGTCGTTTAATAGGGACTTAGGATGATAAGAATTCATAAATCATGTCCCTCCTTTTATTTTCATTCCATTAAGCGCGATAAAATCGCTATTGTTTTACTTGAAAATACACGCTCTTGATAACTTTTCCAATCTATAGAGGGTTGTTTTATTACATCTTGTAACGATTTAAGGTATTCATGGCGAGAAAGTGTACAAGCACCAAGGCTGAGTAAGTGATCATTGACCAACTGACAGTCAATCCACGGTAAATTATTTTCTCGGCCCAATAACATCAGTGTGTAAAAAGCCATTTTGGAAACATCGGTTTGAGTGCTAAACATCGACTCACCAAAACAACCATGGCCAATCGTCACACCATACAGCCCACCTACAATTTTATCTTGATCCCAGACTTCAACACTATAGGCATAACCAGCTTCAAATAGTTGGCAATAACCGTGAATAATCTCCTCAGAAATCCACGTTTCATCCGCATAGCTACGTGGGAGCGAACAAGAACGAATGACCTGTTCAAAAGCATGATTGATGGTAATTTTATAATCAAACTTTTTCATATTTCGCAGTAGTGATTTACTTGGATGATAATCCTGAGGGCGAATGATGCAGCGGGGTTCTGGACACCACCAACAAATTGGCTCACCTTCGGAAAACCATGGAAATAAGCCATGCGTATAAGCTTCATATAATGTAGAAGGTGCTAAGTCTGCACCTATACAAATCAAGCCTTGTTCATCTGGATCAGCTTCTATTGGATCTGGAAAAATAAATTGTGAAGGGGAGAGTTGATTCACGAGAATTCATCAATAAAAAAGATCAGCTTTATCTTAGCTGATCATGTGATTAAATGTCTAAACAGACCCTATGCAAAAAGTTTCAAATGTTTTGCAATTTTGAGTTTGTCACTATCTAGAAAGAATTGGGCTTTTTCTTGAATGACTTCTAGGCTGGTTTTTGGATCCGAAACGGTATTGCCTTGTTGATCCAATACCAGCCAGCCTAATTGAGTCAGCACATCCCAAACATATTGTGCAAATTCTGCGGCAGATTCTAGCCCATCGATAAAGTGAGCGCGATAGAAGAGTTGGGTAAACTGATCGGCTGGAATACCAATCCCTGTGAGTGGACAGGCCAATACTTGATAATTGGTATGATAGCTGGCTTGTTCAAGGAAATAACGATTTAATTTCTGAGCATGTTCAACCATATCTTGATTTGAAGCCGCCTGACAAGGTTGTGCCAAACCTAAGTGGCATAAAATCACCAAGGCATTGAGCAGCTTTGAATAGGTAATATCAGGAATGGCCTGTTCAAGCTCTGCAATCGTCTGTGGCTTATAGTCACATTGCTTAAAATAAGCACCGAGTGGTTGATAAATCTCTTGGATTAAATCGAATTCCCCTAAGTATCCTGAAATTGTTTTTGGCAATTTTTCTGGTGCTGTTAATAAGACAAAGGCTGTATTTCTCAAACGATGCTGAATTTCTAATGCAGTTAAGGTATTTTTCCCGCGGATATATAAATCTTTTCTAAATTGTGTATTGGCAAAATAATCACGGCATTGCTCTTTAAAAACAGGATGTTCAATGGTGTTTAAAAATTGCTGATGTTGTTCACTAAAATTAATGTTATCTAGATGTGAATTTAAATCTGTTGAACCCGCATAGGTCAGTTTAATTTCTTCTAAAATTCGCACGACTTGTTGAAAAGAAAAACACTGCCAATCTTGATTTAAGTATTCGTGGATCAAATAGTTTGGATTTTGTTTTTTTAAATCTTGCACTTTGTTGAGTGCATTTGGATTTCTCTGAGCAAAGAGGGGATTTTGCGCTAATAGCTCTTCACTAAAGTTAAGTGAATCATTTACTTTTTGTAGCGGGTTGGTACTGGTGCTATTAAATTTAAAATGACTGTGAAATAACTCGCGGACTGGCATATTGGCAGCCCAACCGGTCAGGCAGTTATAGCTGATATAGACAACCCCATTGGGACTTAAAAATTTTCGGATAAATTGCAAAATTATATGTTGGTTTTCGTGGCTAATCCAACTCCAGATTCCATGTAAACTAATCGAGTCAAACATCGGTAAGTCTTTGTTGAGTAACTCTTCAAAACTTGCATCATAGAAGTGATGCGGAACTTGATTTTGTTCAGCCAAGACATTGGCATGGGCAGCATGAGCAGGGTTAAAGTCTGTACCAAAAAATAAACCAAAACTGGATGCAGCATGAATATTTAGACTGACACCTTGACCAAAACCGAGTTCACAATGTTTGTGACGTTCATTGGTGGGTGGGCAATCAACCCCATTGAGTAATAAGCAAAACTTTTGGTAATTCGGGCTTAAGTCTCTATAGTAACCATAGGTGTAATTTACTTCTGTCTGGTAGCCATCGGTCCACGCTGTTGTCATGTTTTTTCCTATAATTTGTATTCGTTTAAAGTCATTGCTCTTGTTTATTTATAAATCAAAAATAAACAAACCGCCATGTAGGCGGTTTGTTTTTACACAAAATAAATCAATTATTCTAAGCCATCTAAATAGCGGTCAGCGTCAAGTGCAGCCATACAGCCTGAACCTGCAGATGTAATTGCTTGACGATAAACATCATCAGCAACATCACCCGCAGCAAATACACCCGCTACAGATGTCGCTGTGGCATTGCCCGCAGTACCACTACGTACTTGAATATAGCCATTACGTAGTTCAAGTTGATTTTCAAACATTGCCGTATTTGGTTTGTGACCAATCGCCACAAACATACCTGATACGTCAACGTCTTGAGTTGAATCATCTTGGGTAGACTTAATACGTACAGAGGTCACACCAGAATTGCTGTCACCTAAAACTTCATCAACTTGATGGTTCCAGATGATCGAAATTTTACCTTCTTTAACTTTTTCATTGAGATGGTCTTGAAGGATTTTTTCCGAACGTAATTTGTCACGACGGTGCACAAGGGTAACGTGTGAAGCGATATTAGAAAGATATAGTGCTTCTTCAACGGCAGTGTTACCACCACCCACAACCATCACTTTTTGGTTTTTATAGAAGAAACCATCACAAGTTGCGCAAGCACTTACACCTTGACCCATATAAGCCTGTTCAGACTCAAGCCCTAAATATTGTGCTGTTGCACCTGTTGCAATAATTAACGCATCACAGGTGTACTCGTCCATATCGCCTTTAAGTACGAAAGGGCGAACCTGAAGATCAACTTCATTGATATGATCGTATAAAATCTCAGTACCAAAACGTTCAGCATGCGCTTGCATACGATCCATTAACGCTGGGCCAGTTAAACCTTCAGCATCGCCAGGCCAGTTCTCAACATCAGTCGTCGTGGTTAATTGACCACCGAGTTGCATACCTGCAATTAAGGTTGGTTTTAAATTTGCACGCGCTGCATAAACAGCAGCACTATAACCAGCAGGGCCAGAACCTAAAATAATTAACCGAGAGTGACGAGCGCTCATGAGTCATCCTTTTTTATGAAAAATATAGAAATTGTTTGAATTATACGTGAAACTTTATCAAAGTTGTGTGGCTTCAATGTCGATAATATTGATCATCTAAATCGAATTGAGCTATATAGAATAATCAAATAATATTGTTTGGCATTTTTATTGAAATAAAAGCTTAAATTTCTAACAATGCTTTACAACACAAGTAAATAATAGTGCATCTTTTTTTTAAGAACAGGTGCATAATATAAAAATTTCTTCTCTCAAGAAAGCTGATCAAGCTTCAGAAAAGAGTAATTTGAACAATTGGTTACAGGATAGTATATGACTGCGGTGTCAAATGTTTATGCACAGCGCTTTTTAACAACAATATTCTTGATTTCATTTGGGATATATCTGTTCCTTGCAACAGTGACATATACCCCATTTGATCCAGGCTGGATGCATATTTCGAGTGATACACAACAGGTTTCAAATGCCAGTGGTGTAGCGGGTGCTTGGATTGCTGATTTGTTGTTTGGTTTTTTAGGTTGGGCAAGTTTACTCATTCCTGTATTTATTTTTATAGAAGCAGTCCAAGTGTGGTGGCCACGAAGTTTTGTGAGTCGTCCGTTTCGTTACGCTGCTCAATTTTTTATTTTGCTTGCGACCTCAAGTCTATTGTATTTGCTTTGGAATGTACCAGCAGACACATTAGCCAATGCTTCTGGTGGAATCATTGGTTATGAACTTGGTGAAAGCCTATCTCAACTGATGAGTATTTATGGTGCAGTTGTATTTATTTTGCTCTTGCTCGTTATTCTATTTACCTTAGCATTTGGTATTCAATGGAATAGAACGTGGGCAACACTAAAAGCCACGCCTGCTTATTTACAAGATTTGTTTTATAAAAATGTTCCTGAAAGTGAATCTGCTTTTGATTTGACCTCACCGCAGAAAAATAAAAACCATGCGCATACGCATAAAGCTGAACCAATAACAGCTCAAGCTGAATTCGTCGAAGCTGATGATCAGGCACCAGCAAAAGAGCATTTGATTGTTAAAAATACGAAACACAATCAAACAGCTGAACGCTTATTTGATGACATGATCGAGCAAGAAAATAAAACTCAACATCATGTTCAATTTGATCAAGACGATATTGATGATTTGGAATTAGAGCGGACTTTAGAAAAAGCACATCGTCTAGAACAAGACAGTCAACGTACTGTTTCATCTGGTGAAGTATGGAAAGCCTTACATCAAGATCAAGACCATAATCGTGATATTGATGCCTTGATCAAAGCGTCAGAAGATCAAACTGAAGATAAATATGCAGATCATTTGCCACGCGCGCATCAACATGATGTTGATCCTGTGCAGATCAATAAAAAATCTTCACTTGATTGGGATGATGACCAAGTGTTTGATGAATTGTTATCAGTTGTACCAAATGGACAAACTGCCACAGATATCCATAGCCCATTTAATACCGCTACAGCGCAGACTCATATTGAAGCTGGTTATGTAGATACTGCTGTTCAGGGTGGGCAAAGCGTTGCGAGTGGTGTCGCAGTAGCGGCAACTTCAGGCGTAGCAATACAAAATTTAGCCAATGAATTAGATGAGCTGGCATCGCTTGCAGATGAAGAACTTACTGAAAGCCCAACTGCGTACCAACCAAATCAGCAATCTGTAGATATTCGTACAACCAGTAATTATGCTCAATCTACGCCATTTACCCGTGCCAATATTCAAACCAATTTAAATGCATCAACCTTGGTCAGTGAAGAAGAAAAGTCTTTAATTGCTGCAGATAAAGATGCATTTAGAGATGCTTGGCAAGAAACTGCGGGTAAACCTCAAGACGAATTGCAAAGTGAGTTTGCAGAACTTGAAGATGATTTCGACTTAGATGCACCATTAACAGATGCATTTGGTCGTCCGATGTCACGTGCAATGCAAGTTGCAAATAAGCGTCGAGACTTACCAACATTGCCAGGCTATGAACTGTTAGATAAAGTCGATCCAAATAAAAAAGTCAACTTTACCGCAGAACAATTGTCACGTTTATCTGAACTGTTAGAAATTAAACTTCAAGAGTTTAACGTCAAAGCCAAAGTGATCGAAGCCCAACCTGGGCCAGTGGTTACACGTTTTGAGTTAGATTTGGCACCCGGTGTAAAAGCCTCGAAAGTGACCAATATTTCCCGAGATTTGGCACGTTCTATGTCAATGGCATCTGTACGTGTGGTTGAAGTGATTCCCGGAAAACCTTATATCGGGATTGAAGTGCCGAATAGCAGTCGTGAAATGGTACGCCTGATTGAATTGTTAGAAACTCCCGTTTTTAAAGATCCAAATGGTTTGCTTTCAATGGCAATGGGTAAGGATATTTCTGGTAATCCTGTGATCACTGACTTAGGTAAAGCGCCGCATATGCTGGTTGCGGGGACAACAGGTTCAGGTAAATCAGTTGCTGTAAACTCAATGATCCTGTCGATGTTGTTGAAATATACTCCTGATCAATTGCGTTTGATTCTGATCGATCCAAAACAATTGGAATTAGCGAACTACAATGATATTCCTCATTTATTGACACCTGTTGTGACTGACATGAAAGATGCTGTCAGTGCATTGAATTGGTGTGTCAATGAAATGGAACGTCGTTATAAGCTGATGTCTTTTTTAAAGATCCGTAAATTAGCCGACTATAACCGTAAAGTGGAAGAAGCCATTGCAAATGGTGAGGATCTCATTGATCCAACTTGGAAACCAAGTGATTCTGCGACACAAGACAGAGCACCACGTTTGCAACCATTGCCTTCGATTGTGATTGTTGCCGATGAATTTGCAGATATGATCATGCAAGTGGGTAAAAAAGCAGAAGAAATGATTACTCGTCTGGCACAAAAATCTCGTGCAGCAGGAATTCATTTACTGTTAGCAACACAACGTCCATCGGTAGATGTCATTACGGGTTTGATTAAAGCCAATATTCCAACCCGTGTGGCATTACGTGTAAACAGTAAAATTGACTCGCGTACTATTTTGGATGGTGGTGGTGCAGAGGATCTCTTGGGCCATGGTGATATGTTATTCCTCGGTCCAGGTAAAATTGATCCTGAGCGTGTACATGGTGCATTTATTTCCGATGATGAAGTCAACCGTATTTGTGACGCATGGCGTGAACGCGGTGAACCGAATTATGTTGATGAAATTCTCACGCCGTTTGACGAAGAACCGACCACACGTGGTTTCGAAGATGGTGATGGCGATCCGAACCGTGATGCACTCTATGACCAATGTGTTTCATTTGTCTTAGAAACACGTAAGGTGTCTGTATCTTCACTGCAACGTAAGTTTAGCTTAGGTTATAACCGTGCTGCCCGTATTGTTGATCAAATGCAGGAGCAGGGTATTGTCAGTGAACAAGGACCGAATGGTAAGCGAGATATTTTGGTCTAATTTAAACAGCTTGCAATGAGCTTAGGCTCATTGCAAGCTGTTTAGGCTATAGAAATAGTCCGAGTAAATACAAGCACCAAAAAATAGAAAATAACACGATAAGTACCATTTGAGCTTTACTAAATTTCTTTTGTTCAATGACCACAAATTGATTGGATTGTTGTTTGGCAAAATTGAGAGCCTTAAATGCAGGCATTAGAAAAATGAAATTCAATACAGTAATCAGATCATAAGGTTCAGGCAGTTTAATCAGTACTGAAAAAACAATAAATCCTATAAACATCCAGCCTGATGAAAAATTCTCTGTATATCCTTGTTGCTTGGCATAGTTATTTATTTTTTTAAACAAGGAGTATAGGAAAAAAATATAAAATACTGCCCGAAAAGCCGGCATGATGTCTAATTTGTCTTTTTGCATAAAGAAGCGCCACGCTTTAAACATCCACCAAATCTGATATAAACCCATTGTCAAAAAGCACAAGAGCATAAATTTATTGATGCTGATGATCTTCTGCACTTCCACAGGATGATGTGGGGGTTGCTCAATGGGTGAGGTTGAATTTTTTTCTAAATTAAGCATGATTTATTTTTTAAGCTCGTTTTAATTTTTGATTATAAAGATAAAATATTATTTTCTCCAATAATTAAAATCCGTCTTTTTAAAAGATGGTTGATGTTTTATTTGTGGTATATGTTCATCGAAGTTCAGCCTAAAGAATTTTATTGATGTACCGATATCGATGGAAAAACATGAATTTTCACACTAATATAAATCTGTCTCGCTGAACGGAATCTAGTCCATGTTGATCGCATTATGTACGTTAATCTTTATTCATTTTTGTGCCCTGATTACACCAGGCCCTGATTTCTTTCTGGTCTCGCAAACTGCGATTAGCCGTTCAAGAAAGCAATCTATTTTTGTGGTTTTGGGGATTACCGCAGGGGTGATGTTTTGGGCTTTTTTAGCTTTGGCGGGTTTGAATATCATTTTTGAAAAAATGGCATGGTTAAAGCAAGTGATGTTGGTTGTTGGTGGGATTTATCTGTGCTGGTTAGGCTACCAAATGCTTAGATCTGCTTTGAGTAAGAAAGAGAATATATCACAGCATCATTTTGAGTTACCGCAAAGCAATCTGCGTTTCTTTCTCAAAGGTTTCTTAACCAATTTATCAAACCCGAAAGCGGTAATTTATTTCGGTAGTGTATTTTCAGTGTTTTTAGCCAATCCACATTTAGATGGTGTGCATTCATTATTATTTATAATTGTTTCCGTGGAAACGCTGATCTGGTTTAGCTTTGTTGCCTTTGTATTTTCATTACCTAGCTTTAAAGCCGCTTACCAAAATGCCTCAAGATGGATTGATGGTATTTCAGGTGGGATCTTTACACTCTTTGGGGCATATTTGATTGGTCATCGCTAAAAAGCATGCTCCAAAATTTAAAAAAACCTGCTTCAAGCAGGTTTTTATTATGCTGTTATTCGGAAATAATTTTTAAATTATTCCACATCTTTGGTTAATTGATAAAGTTCAGCATTTGGACCTTCGATCTTTTCACCCGTTGCAAAACTACGTGCTTCTAAGATATTTTCACCAACAAAGTATTTGCGGTTATCTGCATTTTTATCTAGACCGATAATCGATCCAGATTCATCAAAACTGAAATGACCTTGAGTTTTAAATTCTTTGCCTTCACCTTTAACTCCTTCATATTCTTCAGTCAGTTCATAAGTGTGATCTGATTTTAGGATGAGTTTGGTTTTGATTCCTGAGCAATCAGCACACGGAAGTAAGCCTTTGTATTCCCCAGCCCAATCCAAGCTATTTTGAGCATTGTGTTCTGAATCTATGGTTGGGGTTGCTGCTTCATGCGATGCAGCAGCCTGTGTTTGAGCTGTCGCTTTGATATCTTCTGATGCATTATGAGTCTGCTTAGAACAAGCGCTTAATGACAGCGCTAAAATAGACATGACGAAGAGTGTTTTTTTCATAACATAACCCAAATGAATAAATAATTATATGTGAATAATTTTATCCAGAATATAAATTATCTCCCTGATATGAAATGTGAATTATGTAAGAAATTGCTGAGTAATGTAGTTCGATGTTAAAAAGTTAGGCTATTATAGAAACTCTGTTATTGTCATATTTTAAGTATTCGAATCTATGTCTCATTTGGCTGAATATGTTGCTCGTATTTACAATCAAAAAAACCACAATCAAAAAAGCAATGATCAAATCAAAATTGAAAATGTTATTTTGCAATGCGAAAAAAATTATGAGCAAGATATAGAGATCACTCAGATCACCAAAATTTATACATTTTCAGATGGCACACAATTGAAACAAAGCATAGAACAAGACAATCAGTTGTTTGAAGTGGAGTCTTGTCTAGAAAGCTGGATTGAATATCAGGTCCTTCACCAGTCAAATGTGAATATTCAGCCACAAAAAATTCATTTTGATAATCATTGTCGTGAATTACATTGGATTAACTATTTTAACCAAACGAAAAATTGATATATGCAAATTCATTGCAGAATTTAATCAAAACTGAATATTTACTTACAAGTTTTACATCGAATTAATTTTATACATTTATATATTAATTGCTGTTTTTCTATACGAAGTGGATTTTTATCTGATCTATTGGTTGCTACAATCCAGCGCAAATTCTTTATATTTTGGTGTGCTGGGTGTTTGAAAAATTAGCTGAACAAAGTTTAGGTTGGATGGGATGGCAAATTGATAACCATTGGGATTTAAACATCGACCAATGTGTCATGATTGCAGCACCGCATACCAGTAATTGGGATGCACTATATGCACGTTTAGCACTGAAAGCTTTGGGTGTTCATGTGCGTATTACCATTAAAGACAGCTATATGAAATTGCCTTTTGGACCTTTTGTGCGTGCTATGGGCGGAATCGGGATTGATCGCCGTCCCAAGCAGGATGGTGAGGAACGTCCAAGTATGGTTCAGCTGATGAGTGATCTGTTTAAGACCCATCCTAAATTGGTGATGCTGGTGACGCCAGAGGGTACGCGTGCAAAGCAAGAACAGTGGAAAACAGGTTTTTATCATGTTGCCACCAGTGCTGGCGTACCTATTGCACTGGCGTATATGGATTATAAAAACAAAAAAACAGGGATTGGTAAAATTGTTTATCCGACTGGGGACTATGAACAGGACATGGCTGAAATCATGGAATTTTATGCTCAGATCAATCCGAAACATCCAGATTTATTTAGTATAGATACTAGATTTATTCCATAAGCTGAGTTTTGTTTTGTAAGTATCTTTGCAAACTCAAATACAATGAATTTAATTTTTATATGGGAAGGGTGATTTTGCTCATTCCCATATTTTGTCGGTCTTAAATATTTGCTGTTGTCCCGTTGATACACCATCTGCGCATTTAGATATTATTTTATAAATAACCTATTTTTTAGCTCAATTAAAACACTACTTTAATAATTCAAAAGATCTACATCGTTATTTAAAAATTACTTAATTTTTTAAAATGACGTATATAAATAAATTGTTGAAATTCGCTTTAAGTTGTAAACAGCTTAAAGCAATCGCGTAAATAATTCTAAAAGTTAAATTCAACATTTATTGGGCATAGACAGGGATAACAAGATGAATAATAGCGTCTATTACAATGCAAAATTTCATACCGTGAATCAATCCCAACCTTGGGCAGAAGCCATGTGGGTAAAGGACGGTAAAATTTTAGCGATTGGTGATCAGGATGAAATTCTGAGTTTGGCAGCGGATGCTGAGAAATATGATTTAAAAGGGAAATTGGTGATGCCTGGCATTCATGATGCACATACTCACCTTTTAAAAGCGGCACTTCTGAGACTGGAATATTCTTGCCAATTAAATGATCCACAAACCTTGCAAGAATTGGCACAGCAACTCAAAACATATTGGGAAAAATATGCCTCCAAACGAACATGGATTTTTGCAGGGCTCTATAACCCATTGATTTTTACAGCTGAGCTACTGACACGAGAATGGTTGGATCAAATTATTCCAAATGTGCCTATTGTGATTCATGATTTTTCATTTCATAACGTCATGGCGAACAGCCAAGCACTACATCTTGCAGGAATCACCCGTGATACACCGAGTACGACCCGCGCAAAAATTGAAAAAGATCCTGTAACAGGTGAACCCACTGGAATTTTGCGTGAAGGTGGATGGGTGAAATTATATATGGTCGCACCCACAGAGACCGATGAGGAAAATAAGTTCGCGCTTAAAATGGCGGCAAGTATATGTAATCAATATGGTATTACTTCGGCACAGGAAGCTTCAGCAACAAGATCATTCCTGACAGCAGCTAAATCTTTGGATGATGACGATGAGCTTACACTGGATTTGATTTGTCATATTCCTTGGAAAGCAGAAATTATGTCATTGAGTGATCGTGAAGAAGATGAAAGGGTGATCGCAGAACGAACGCAATATGCATCAAAACGTGTCATGGTGAATGGAATCAAAGTGATGCTAGATGGTACATCTATGGCACCCACCTTTAGCCATGTCCCCTTAGATCCGATTTCAGATGAACCTATTACTTACAATTTACTTCTCGATTCTAATGAACTCACTGAAAAAATTCGTGAATGGACCAAAGAAGGTTTGATCGTTAAATCACATTGTACGGGTTATGGTTCTGTGCGTATTGGTTTAGACAATTATGAAAATGCCAACGATGTTGAACGTAAAACAGGGCAATTTCATGACATTGCACATGCCCATTATGTTTCTGCAAAAGATCGTAGCCGTTTTGCAGAATTAGACATTATTGCTGAAATGTCCCCCGCGATTTGGCATATCCCAGAATATCAACAAGCGCTTGGCAAAGCCTATGATTTTCGAACTTTGTATGATGCTGGTGCAACCATGACGATTGGTACAGATTGGCTTTTGCCACCTACGCCAAACCTCTTTCCTGCACTGGCAGGTATTTTGCAGCACGGAGATGAAAGTGTGCCTTTGGATGTGGCAGTCAGGATCATGACGTTGAACGGCGCAATTGCTGTTGGCCATAGTCATCGTACTGGGAGTTTAGAAGTGGGTAAGGAAGCAACCTTTATTGTTTTGGATCGCAATATTTTTGAATCAAGCCCTGAAGAAATTGCTAAGACTCAAGTTATCACCACAGTATTACAAGGTCAGCATGTGTTTCAGCGTGCTAACTAATCTACTGGGTTAAATTATTGTTTATGTGCGTAAGGGAAGACATATATGAGCGGAATAAAACGTATTCCTGTGACCTTACTGACAGGTTTTCTGGGGAGTGGTAAAACAACATTACTGCATCGTTTGTTGGCCGATGATCGCATGGCGCACACGGCAGTGATTATTAATGAAATAGGTGAGGTTGGCTTAGATCATTTATTGATAGGTCGACTTGACGATGACATTGTTTTGCTAAAAAGTGGTTGTGTCTGTTGTAGCATGAAAACAGAACTTTCAGAAACGCTTAAACTTCTTTATTTTCGTGCTGAGGCAGGGGAAATTCCTGTTTTTGACCGTGTTATTGTCGAAACAACAGGTATGGCTGACCCGATTCCCTTGCTTAAGCTTTTATTGGCAGATGAAAGTGTCGCGACTTTATTTAGTGTGCAAACCGTGATTGCTACGGTTGATACCCTATTGCCCTTACATACCCCGCAACAGCGGACGGAAAGACTACGTCAAATCGCTGTTGCAGATAAAATCATTTTAACTAAAACAGATTTGTCGCATGCCTTTACAACATTTACCAAGCGTATCCGTACTCTGAATGCGAGTGCTGAAATTATTGATGGTGCGGATGTGACGGCTGTTGCTTTAGTTATTTTTGATCGTGAAAAGTATCCTGTTACACGTAATTTACCTGATGCGCAAAGGTTTATGCATCAGACAAATCCTCAAAACGCTTTCAATAACGCAGCGCATCATAATATTTTTACCTTGTGTTTATATGCTAACCAAGCTTTGTCTTGGGCGCGTGTGACCTATTTTCTTCAGAAGTTGGCACGACTTTATGGCGTGAACTTGCTCCGAATCAAAGGGGTGATTCAGTTAAAAGAGTCGTTACGACCGGTGATATTACACGGTGTTCAACATTATCTATTTCCCGAATCCTACCTAAATGCGTGGCCTGATGATGACCACAGATCGAGAATAGTGGTCATTTTTGAAGGGGAAATTCATCAACAGATCCAAGCATTGTTTGATGCCATTGTACTTGAGCCAATGACCACATAGCAGAACGCCTGCACCCATAATCCTCAGCATTTTCAATTGCGCAATTTAGGCGTAGGGGGATTTGCATCTTAAAAAAACAATTTGGTTGATCGTAATTTTTTAACGATTTCTCTATTAGGAGACACTCATGGAAGACAAATATGTTCACTCGATTGAACAACATACCATTCAGCAAATCCCATTAAATGCGCGATACGGTAAGGCTCGGGATCTATTCACACTTTGGTTTGGTGGAAATTTGATGCTATTGACGTTTGTGACAGGATCAGTTTCAGTCACCATTTTTCATCAATCTTTTGTCTCTGCTATTTTAAGTATTATTCTAGGGACGCTTATTGGTGGCATCTTTGCCGCACTCCATGCCGCTCAAGGACCGCATCTCGGCGTTCCTCAAATGATTCAAACCAAAGGGCAGTTTGGTGCATATGGCGCGCTTCCAATCCTTGGAATCGTGGTCATCATGTATGTCGGCTTCCTAGCTTCAAATGCGACGCTGGCTGGACAAGCCATGAATTTGCTTATTCCCTCATTCAGTCAGTCATCTGGCATATTATTCACTTGTGTCGTTGCTGTGATCGGCACAATCGTTGGTTATCGATTAATTCATCTATTTACAAAAATAACCTTTGTGATCTCTGGTTTGGCTTTTTTGGCAGCATATGTTTGGGTGTTTTTTATTCAAGGTTTACCTGCAGATTTTTTTGCGCGTAATTCTTTTTCAGCTACAGGTTTTCTCGCTACACTTTCGATTGCTGCACTGTGGCAGATTGCATATGCACCCTATGTCTCTGATGCTACTCGTCATCTGCCAAAAGAAACAGGGGCTAAGGCAGCGTTCTGGGCGACATATTGGGGATGTGGATTGGGTACCATCATTCCAATGTGTTTAGGGGTAACTATAGGATTGGTGACACCAGGTGGAGATGTTATCGCTGGGATGATCGCTTATGTATCTGAGATGGGGAGCGTATTTATTTTGATTTTGGTCATTTCCATATCAGCGATCAATTCAATGAATTTGTATTGTGGTGTGCTGACTTTAATTTCTTTTATCCAGACATTTATTCCATCATTTATGCCCTTGGCTAAGGGGCGAATTGTGATTTCATTTTTGTTGATTGCTATTGCACTGTGGATTGGAATCAAAGCATCCAGTAATTTTCTGCCCATATTTATTAATTTTATTTTCTTGCTCATCTACGTACTTATCCCTTGGACGGCTGTGAATTTGGTTGATTATTATTGGGTTCGTAATGGGGAATATGATGTCGATTCGTTTTTCCATCAAGATGGGGGAATCTATGGAAAATTTAACCTCATGGCCGTTTCTGCATATATTTTTGGTGTCATTGTTCAAGTGCCTTTTATTGCGACAGACTTGTATACAGGTCCTATTGCCAAGGCACTTGATGGTGCAGATGTTTCATGGGTTGTCGGTCTAATTTTAACCTCTATTTTTTATCTGATGGGGATCAAAATTTTTGGTATCAAAGACCATTCATACAAGGCAAAAAATTAAATCAAGGTATGGCAATTGTGATGAGGCAGCAATCATATCACTTTGCCCATACTGTACTTTCTAAAGCCACTATTTTTGCTGCTTTTGAGGCTGTTTTGATCATGAGATAAAATTTGGAGATGGGGCCGCTATATTGCACCACGGGTTGTATTTAAAAATTCAACAGCACAGGATGAGGGTCTAGGCGATTTTAAAAATGAACGCTGCTCATCATTATTTACGCTTATGTTTTTAAAACACAATCATTGAAAACACGATATTTTTAAGATCATAAACGTTTTGCAGTATTCAGCAATAATCGGCTTATTTATTTTTAGCGTTGCCTGTTGTTGAGCGTTGCACACCGCCAAGGGATTCACAGGCTGTTTTATAAATATCGTATTGTTGTTGAACCACTTCATCGAGAGGAATTTTAAATAATTCATCTCCAGATTTATAGCGATCGACGTACTCAGTGGCTTTTTCTTTACTCACTGCAAGTGAGCGTTCATGATAAGTATTAATTGAACTATGGGCCAATTCTGCTGTTTCAATATTATTACATTGAAATTGGCTGAGCAGTTTTTCCGCAGTTTTAATTTCACTAGATGTGCCAAGTACACATCCTGTTAAGAGAATACTGGCACTTAACAAAAATGAGTTTTTCATCACAGATATTTAAGAAAAATGAGTGGCGGAATTGTAGGATGAATCGAGTATTAAAAATAGAGCCGCTCGAATATTGTTTTCACTTTAGTAACCAATTGCTGAATAAATAGCCAGCGAAATTCATTCAACTTTCTCTTTCTTTGTTAAAGCAATGATGTCAGTAATAAGAAACAACCTGAGGCAAATAATAAACTCAGCACCAATTGTTTAAATTGTTTTTCTGATATTTTATAAAACATTTGCGCACCAATCAGCGCTGGAATACTCACTGTAAGAATGATCAGTACAAAATACGGGAGATGGACCTTGTGGATGGTTCCTTGGCAGAGATAAATAATAATCGTAAACAACTGAATCGCAAAATTAAAATGTCTTAAAATATAACGTTGTTGTTGTTTAGGCAGATTTTTAAGCATCACCCAAGCTGATGGTGCTGCGCCACAAAAACCACCTAGACCACCTAAAATACCACCAATAAAACCAATGCTTCCATCTGCAAGTTTTCCCAACGCTTGAATACGAGGAAACACAGGAGCAAAGAACATGGTCGGACACCAAATCACTAAAAATAATCCAAGGATTGTTTTAAAGGTATTTCCATCAATGAGATGTAACAGATAGGTACCAAGAGGTACACCGATCAATCCTGCAATGATATAAGGGAGAACAAGGGAAAACGGGAGTTGATGTTTTTGTTCTTTTCCCAATGCAATGATATGACTCCATAGAGAAGCAAACACCACCAATGGTGCTGCTAGCTGTGGTGGTAATACCCAAATCCAAAAAGACATCGCAATCAAAGCAAAGGCAAAACCGGTTAAACCTTGGACAAAGCCTGCAATCATGGCACCGAGAATAAAAATAAACCAAGTCATTTTTAAATTAAACAAAACTGGATAGGACTAGAGCATAGCATTGAGATAAGTAATCTTGGTTGAATTAGCCGATTTTAAAAGAAATCGTGAGTTTCCATCATGACTTATTGAGATAAGCATATCTGTATCGTTAACATCTATACCATTAAAAACGATCAGGTCTATTAGATCATGAATAAAAATCCATCCAATAAAAAGCCCCTGATGACAGAGGCTGGTAATTAAGGGATTATGAGGTCAGTTCTATTAGTCATTGCTTGGTTTTAAGGATTGCGTTAAACCATTAATATCTCCGCCTTTAATGCCTAACTCATTCATTAAGCTATCAATCAGTGGGGCTTGAGAACGATAGCGCAGCGCACTATTGACCACTTGATCAGACAAAGCAATTTGATTTTGTTCACCAGATTCACCTGTTGTATTTGAACTTGCCATACCGCCTAAACCATTGACTTGAAGAATCTTAATATCATCAATATTTTCCATTGGTTTAACACTTTCACGAATGATTTCAGGTAAGTATTTCAATAAAGCTAAACGAATTTGCATCTCAACTTGTTCTGTTGAAAGCACGTTATTGGCTTCATTGACTGCACGCGTACCTTCAGCATCAACTTGATATTGCTTTTCTTGTGCCGCAGCAAGTAACATTTTTGCATCTGCTTCACCTTTGGCTTTTAAACGTATTTTTTCAGCATCCGCTTGTGCTGCAATACGGACTGCTTCAGCATCATCTGCAGCTGCTTGTTTGGCTGCTTCTGCTGCTACGGTAATCGCAATTGCATCTGTTTCAGCGACTTGCTTTGCAGCCACCAATTCAACGGCTTTTAAACGCTCTGCACGCTGAGTTTCACGAACAGTTGTCACTTCTTCTTCCGCTTTTACCGCTTGTGCACGTGCTTGGTCAGCCAACGCTTTGGCTTCAGATTCAGC
Organism: Acinetobacter sp. 1125_18A; assembly: GCF_052824985.1. Taxonomy (NCBI): domain Bacteria; kingdom Pseudomonadati; phylum Pseudomonadota; class Gammaproteobacteria; order Moraxellales; family Moraxellaceae; genus Acinetobacter; species Acinetobacter sp. 1125_18A. Next base: position 623,704 of record NZ_VTDG01000001.1, on the reverse strand, counting down.
ACGTGATTTTTCAGCAATCGCAATTGCACGGTCTTGTTCGGCCAATTCAATGGTTTTCTTCTGTTCGACTTGAGCTTTTTGGATCAACTGTGCTTTTTGAATATTTTCATTTTCAACATCACGTGCAGACGCAATACGCTTTAATTCTACTTCACGTTCAGCGGCAATCTGAGCTTCTTCTGCTTCGCGTTTTTTTGCGGCTTCTTGTGTTGCAATTTCTGCTGATTGCTCAGCTTTACGAATGGCAATTTCTCGCTCTTGTTGAAGTTTTGCATATTCTTCTTCACGTAGAATTTGCAAGCGTGCTTGTTCAGTTTCTAAGTTTTTTGCTTTAATGGCTAAGTCATTGTCTTGTTCAATGTCATTGCGTTTTTTACGGCGGTCTTCAATGGTTTCGGTCAGTTTGGTTAAACCTTCTGCATCGAAAGCGTTTTGAGGGTTAAAATATTCAAAACTGGTTTGGTCTAAACCTGTCAGTGAAACCGTTTCTAATTCTAAGCCATTTTTAAATAGATCTTCAGAAACAACTTGTTGAACTTTCTGAACAAAATCAACCCGTTTTTCATGTAACTCTTCCATTGCCATTTCAGCGGCAACAGCACGCAGTGAGTCTACAAATTTACCTTCCACCAAGTCTTTGAGTTCTTGTGGAGACATGGTTTTTTTACCCAAGGTTTGGGCAGCTGTCGCAATAGATTCAGCGGTTGGTTTAACCCGTACATAAAATTCAGCCATCACATCCACTCGCATACGATCACGAGTAATTAGTGCTTGATCTGTGGCACGTTTGACTTCAAGACGAAGGGTATTCATATTGACGGGAATCACTTCATGTAAAACTGGCAATACAATTGCACCGCCATTTAAAATGACTTTTTCACCGCCAAAACCAGTACGGACAAAAGAAACTTCTTTACTTGAGCGTTTATACAGGCGGGCGATAATCACCCCGATGACAATCAGTGCCACCAATATAATGCCTGCTAAAACAAGGATTTGATATAAGTTTGAATTCAACATTTTATTATACCCAGGTTTGTTATTGAAAAATTAAAGTGGCGTTGCTTGAAAGCCTAGTTTTGTTCTTTGTGTCAAAATCACACTTTGACCTTGTTGGAAGATTTCATCTAATTCTGGTTCAACCAAAATATAATGTGTCTGTCCAAATTGATCGATGACTTTGGCTTGTGCAGGGTAGTTTTGTTTTGCTTCACCTAAAATAATCTGAGCTGTACGCCCAATCAGTTCATCACTGTGAATCGCAGTGGTTTCATCTTTCGGTAAAATTTTTGCAACGAGTGCTGCACACACTCGAACAATCGGCATAGATAAAAAAAGACTTGCTGGCGCAATCAACCAAATTGAAAAATAATTTCCAGTGAAATTGAAAAATATACTTTGCACAATAAAACCAAATAGAGCATAAACGGTCAGAAAAATGATCAACCAAACCAAGACGGGAACACGACCAAGATAGAGCCAATCTAACAGCTGAACCAAAAGATTGTGATCTGTATGGATATCTAGATCCGCATGATGTGTTTCTAACAGTTGATCTGGAATAAACTGGTCTAAGAAACCTTGTGAGGTTGAACCAATAATAAGAAGTAAACACTCCACAATACCCAATAAAAACATCAGGCACAGACTGACACTAAACAGTAAGTTGGATGAGTGTATAAATAATTCCCACATATTGTTTTACTCAAAATTATTGTTGCGCGTTTTTATAAATAAAATTTTTAATTTGAACTGAATAATTAAATGATCATCAGTTAATTCAATTAATAAATTAAGTTTATCGGTTTTGTCGTAGTATTGCAACAAAATATTTTACGATACTAATTAAAATCAATATCTTATAATTTAATATATTCTTTTATATTTTGAAAATTGCTTGAAAAGTAATGCTTGCATTTTAGCCAACTATTCCTTATAACTGATTGAGTTTACAGAGGGAACTGAAGACAAAAAAATACGCAATGATTGGGGTGATCACTGCGTAGAACAACGAATCTGCTTTCACAGTTCGGTTAAGGAGAAATGTTATGAACTTTGGGGATTGTTCATAACTTAAGGTTGATAGTAGAGGTTCCCCTCTGTAAATTCATTGGTATTCACGTAAACAAGTGTTAAATCTCGTAAACATGGTTAAAATGTGAACAACATCAACTAAAAACAATATGCTAATCAATGTTTTTAAACATATTATTTAAAATAAATAAATTTTGCGCTGCGTTTCCCCGATCAATCTTTTCTCTGCTTTTTAATGTAAACGAGACAGTTTTTATCCGCTATTTGAGTTAATTTTGCTATAGTTCAAAGCTTAAATTTCAGCTTTCAAAAGTGCTGATTAGTCTATTGTATTGAACTCAACTTCCTATATTGCATCATGTTTGAGTATGCTGATTGAGAAGCAGAATTAAGATTTTAAAAATCGATACGCCATAAACTGTGATTTAAAGCTAATTATTCACTTTTTAAGGAATTTATATTGTTATCGTAACTACTATTCGAAAAAGCAGGACAACAGTATTTTTTGTGAATTTTAATTCAAAAAATTATATTAAAGATTCCGTTCTAAATTTTAGTTCTGGTTTTGCTTGCAATCATGCCGTATTTTTTCATAATAGCCTTTCCTGTCTTGATTAGTTTTTTACCATGTCACCATTAGAAATATTCGCGGTTATTATCAGTATTATTGGTGTCACATTGACGATTAAGCGAAATATGTGGTGTTGGGTATTTAACTTCTTTGCCTTTGTTTTATATGCCTATTTATTCTTTGAATTCAAATTGTATGGTGAAACAATCTTACAAGTGTTCTTTATGGTGGTGAATTTTTATGGCTTTTATCACTGGCTAAAAGGCAAGCAGCAAGATCAAGAGATTCGAATAGAGCCCATTGCTGTACAAACAGTGATCCTGCAAATGATCATCGCTGCTGTTGGAGGGGGAGTATTTGGGTTATCGCTGCACTATTTTACCGATGCTGCTTTGCCTATGTTAGATTCTCAATTGGCTGCATTTAGTTTACTGGCAACCTATTGGACCAGCCGTAAACATATTGCGACTTGGGTGCTTTGGGTTTTTGTTGATATCGTCTATGTAGGGATGTTTATGTATAAAGAATTATTCCTAACAGCTGCTTTATATGCGGCGTTTGTTGGACTGGCTGGATTTGGATGGTGGCAATGGGAACAGGTCAAAAAGAAACAATCGGCGAGCATGTATAAAGGAATTTAACATCATTTAAGGGACTGCCATGATTATTGATTTTGTTCAAATACAAAAACAAAAGTTTGAAGAACTTGTTGAAAAAATCATGGCCCAACCTGAGCAATATCTCGACTTTGATTCAGTCTCTGATTTTTACAAAGCCCAATGGTTAGATCAATTCCCACAAGGCACAATTTGGAGCACTTCTGGTTTGGATGATGGTGCAGAAGAATTTTGTATTCAGATCAAATATAGAGAGTTGATTTTTAATATAGAAATTCAATCAACTTCTATCGGTTTAAAATTTAACAGTAAAAATATCAGAGTTTATAAAAAAATATAAAGCCAAGTTTTTTTTGTTAAGCATTTGAAAAGGTTATTTTATTTTAATCAAGCTTAAAACTGAATCCCAATGATTTTGGGATGGTGATAACAAAGTGATTTGGGCATTGAATTTAAATGACAATATTGATGGTGTGCAGTTTAAAACAGTATGACAATCAATACAGAGATTCAGGCCAGTCTAATTGGATATTTCAAGTTTGGATTCTGCCTAAATTAATTTTCTAGAATGTTAAAATTTAAATTAAAAATACATTAGAGTAAATTAACGATAAATGCGACAAATCTTATTTTAAAAGTGCTTGTATCCAACTCAGCGTATATGTCCAAATAGGCTAAAGTTTGATGGATATCGCCAGTAAAATAAAAAATAATTCCATTCGGCCAAAACATGTAAGAGAAACCCCCTTTGTTTATTGAAATATTAGGAAAAATTTAAAGTTAAAATTGATAAAATAAACGTGATAAAATGATTGTTCTTTGGAAAATATTTGTAAATAATATAAAGGATTAATATCCTAACCTTAAGGTTTATTTAGAATAAAAATCTATATTTTTGAAATAAACTTACATAAAATTACTAGAGTGTTATATTTAAGTGGTCAATACAGATAAATAAAACAACGGATAGAAATTCACAATTTTATGGAATAGTTATTATATGGAACAAAAACATAGAACGGCAATACAGTCCTCAACGGAACACTTCACGCATGATGTTATGATCATGAATTGGAGTAATCTTAAGAAGTGTAGCCTTGTGCTCCTCTTGGGAGGTATTGCTGTTTTATCGTGGATTGCCTGGTGGTTTTTTAGCAACAGTCAAGTTGAGTTACAAGCTTGGATTAATCAAGATTTTTATCCAACCTATATGAAATTATTATCTTTTGCTGCACTGGGTTTTTTTGCACTGATTTTTATTATTCGTGCTTTAAGTAAAATTGCTATTTTTGAAATAATAATACCGTATATAGCCGTTGCATATTTTGGTCTTATCTTTGTTTTTGGCGCACATTGCATCGGAATTTTTAGCCCAGCATCAAGTGCAGGTTATGTCAGCTTAGTCACAGTGGCGCTGGTATTATTCGAACGAAAAGTGGTGTATCTAATCGTTATTCCAATCACTTGTTTTATGTTGATCAGCCTTGGATTAAGCCTGTCGAATAAAATGACGTATGCTCCAATTTTTAGTGAACACTTACAATCCATGTCGCTATATAAAAATACATTTTGGGTGTTTTGCATGTTGTATTTTTATATTCCGATTTTTTTTGCAAGTCTGGTTTTATTCGAGGTTCTTTTAATTCAATGGCGCAAAAGAGAGCAAATGATTCAGCAAATTAGCGTTCTAGATCCGCTTACAGGTATTTATAATCGTCGTAGGATTGGTGAGAATATTGAATTATTAAAACAGCAGCAAAGTTCTTTTGCGATCGTGTTATTAGATTTAGATTATTTTAAGAGTGTTAATGACCAGTATGGGCATGATACTGGGGATGCTGTTTTAAAACAGGTCGCAAAAATTTTGACTGAAAATATTCGTGAGCAGGATGTCGTTGGGCGATTTGGGGGAGAAGAGTTTATTATTCTAATGAACAACAGTGTATTAGAAAATGCGATGATGCTTGCTGAGAGATGTCGTCAAGCAATTGAAAAAGAAGAAATTCGATTAGATCATCAACAGACGATCAAAGTGACGGCAAGCTTTGGTGTTGCAGTATCAACAAACCCTTTTTTAGCAACAAAAAAAGAATTGATTCGTCAGGCTGATCAAGCCTTATATCTGGCAAAAAAGAATGGGCGCAATCAGGTTTGTCATTTCTTTGAAGTAGAACTTACCCATTCATTCGGATACAAACAACGCCGTTAAACTATTTCAAATTTTTTGCGATAAACTACACTTGTCATAAGGGTGATTAGACAAAGCACACCAATATAGTACACGGCACCAATATCGCGATATAAACTTAGCCATTGGACCAATGGCAGAGTTAAGCCACCTGCAATTGCGTATGCAACATTGTATGAAAATGATATTCCTGAAAAGCGAATTGGAGCTGGAAACATATTGACCAAGCTATAGGAAACCACACCGACTGTGCCAGAAAATAGTCCCAGTAACATGTACAATCCGAAGATGGTTGAATAAGCGGCATGACCTAAGCTGTAATAAAAAAGACTTGCAGTGATTGCCACGCTGAGCGATCCCAAACAAATAACACGTCCAGCACCAAAACGATCAGCGAGCAACCCTGCCAATATGCAACCCAGCATTTGCATGAGAATCGCCAAGCTTTGCATCTGAAATGCATCTGCACGTTGAAAGTTAAAGGTGATGGTCAGTAAATTTGGGGTAGATAGGATAATCACCACAACACAACCGGTCAAAAACCAAGTGAACAGCATCCCAATAACAACAGCAGATTTATGTGATGCCAAAACTTGCTTGATGGGTAGATCTTTTGAGAGTTCTTTACGTGCCTGCATCGCTTTAAACACAGGGGTCTCTTTAAGATAACTTCTTAGATATAAGGCAATTAATCCAAAAACTCCACCAACTATAAACGGGAGACGCCAAGCCCAAGCATGGATTTCAGCTTCGCTAAATTTAAGCGAAATAAACAGCGACATCAAAGCGCCCAGTAAGATCCCCAGTGACAAACCTGCGGTAAGCAAACCATTGGCAAAACCAATTTTCTTTGTTAGTACATGCTCTGAAACAAATGTCCATGCTGCGGGAATTTCTCCACCAATCGCAATGCCTTGAACCACGCGCATCAACAACAGTAGCAGTGGAGCAGCTAAGCCAATGTCTGCATAAGTTGGCATTAGACCGATGAACAAAGTGGGGAGTGCCATCAGTAAAATGGATAAGCTAAATAGGCGTTTACGTCCTACGAGATCACCAAAATGCGCCATGATCACGCCACCTAAAGGACGGAAAAAATATCCTGCGGCAAAAATTCCGTAAGTATTCAGCATTGCCCAAAAAGGACTTAAAGAACTAGGGAAAAATAGTTCAGCAATGATTTTTGCGTAAAATACATAAATGACGAAATCATAAAATTCGAGCGCACCGCCCAGAGAAGACAATGCAAGCGTTCTTTTTGCTTCCTTATTGAGGCCCAATTTTTCGTCCATGATGATGCAATGCCTTAAAAGAGATATTGAATGTGAATTTAATCATTTTAATTGACTATTTTTTACTTAAAAAATCAATATTTATTTTTATGCATCCTACTTATTTTTATACGTGATCGAGGCAATTTAAAAATCATTTCTGCTTTAAAAGCATTGTAATCAGGTAAATTCTTATAGGTATAAATACTGATTATTTACATGCGAATCAACCACGGGATAACACTCAGAATAATACCGCATACAGACATAATCATTGTATTTTCAATAAAATAAGGGAAAATAATTAAAGTAATGCCACAGATAAAAGGCATGTTCATTCGCTGTCTTTTCCCATAGATAAAATAGCCTAAGCCAATTGAGCTAAAGATCAAGCCTAAGAATAGGGGTGCTGTATTCATTATTTTCAACGATAGACTGGGCGGTTGTTATTTACACGATCATGATTAAAAATGGCTTAAAAGACAAGCTGTCATTTGGCTTGGGTAAATAGAAATTCATTTGTACATAACCTACATACTTTTGCACAATAATTGAATTGGAAAGCGCATTTCAAATGCTACACTCATCTTTATTCAATTTACATTTGATCAAGGTACAAGATAATGAGTGCCGTGTTACCTGTCGCCCAACGTGGTGAAGACATTTTAAAATTAATCGCAGCGCCTGTGGCTGAAGCTGAGTTTTCAAGTTCTTGGTTAAACGAATTATCTAAGGCCTTACAAGCCACCATGTTAGAGCGTAATGGTGTTGGGATCGCGGCACCACAAGTCTATGTTTCTAAACGTGTGATTATTGTTGCTTCAAGAGCGAATCCCCGTTATCCAGACGCACCTGAAATGGATGCAATTACAATGATTAATCCTGAGATCTTAGAAAAATCTGAACAGACCATTTTGGGTGAGGAAGGATGTTTAAGTGTGCCCAATGAAAGAGGGCAAGTGGCTCGTGCTGAAGCGGTTACTGTGCAATTTTTTACGCTGACTGGTGAAAAGATTATTCAGCAATTTCATGGTTTCCCTGCACGCATTGTGCAACATGAAATCGACCATTTAAATGGGATACTGTTTGTTGAAAGACTTTAAACTGAGTAAGCTTGGCTAAAAATATATCTTTAATTTTATCTTTAATTTTAGCCAAGCTTTTCTACGTAGAATTGCTAATTGGATATTGTTAATTGGACTTCGCGCGCTGCAAAGCACCATTCCATAAGCTTAAATGATATTGTCTTTGGTCTGCGCTCATCTTCGGCTCAAAAGCACGATCTAATTGCCAAGATTCGGAAATTTCACTGAGATTATTAAAAACACCTGCCTTTAATCCTGCCAATGCAGCAGCACCCCAAGCCGTAGACTCTAAAAGTTTAGGGCGTAGCACAGGGACATTTAAAATATCTGCTTGAAATTGCATCAGCATGTCATTTTGACTTGCACCACCATCCACACGTAATTGTTTTAAGGGTTGTGCGATATCTGATTGCATTGCAGTTAAAACGTCTGAAACTTGAAAGGCAATTGATTCTAAGGCAGCTCTGGCAATATGTGATTTATTGGTTCCACGTGACATTCCACAGAGTAAAGCGCGTGCTTCACTGTCCCAATGTGGCGCTCCCAAACCTGTAAAGGCTGGAACCAAAACGACGCCATCTGTAGTGTCAACTTGGCAAGCTAACTTTTCAACTTCAGCACTATTTTTGATAATTCCTAAACCATCTCTTAACCATTGCACAATGGCACCAGCCATAAATACACTGCCTTCTAAGGCATAATGGGATTGGTTCTGGCATTTCCATGCTAAGGTGGTGAGTAATTTATTTTTGCTATATTGAATATCTGTTCCTGTATTGAACAGCATAAAACAGCCTGTCCCATAGGTATTTTTGGCTGTTCCAGCTTCAAAACATGATTGCCCAAAGAGTGCAGACTGTTGATCTCCTAATACGCCACAAATTGGAATTTCCGCACCAAGAAGCCCTGTGGCGGTATTGGCAATATAACAATCAGATTGAATGATTTTAGGTAGAACACTCACCGGGATATTAAATAATTCAATTAATTCAGCATCCCATTGCTGTGTTTTTAAATCCATCAGCATGGTGCGTGAAGCATTACTTGCTTCGATGACATGCTCTGAACCTTGGGTTAAATTCCAAATCAACCAACTGTCGACTGTACCGAATGCCACATGATTTTGTTCAGCAAGTGCTCTTAAGCCTTGTATATTTTCCAATAACCAAACCAGTTTTCCAGCACTAAAATAAGGATCGATTCTTAATCCTGTTTTTTTGTGTATTTTTTCAGATAAATTGTTTTGAACTAACTGATTGCACCAGTCTGTAGCGCGTCGGTCTTGCCAAACGATGGCAGGGGCAAGTGGTTTACCTGTTCGCTTATCCCAAACTACCGTAGTTTCACGTTGGTTGGTTAAACCAAGTGCTTTAATGTCTTTGGCCAATAGTCTTGCCGATGCGATTGCTTGCTGTACGACGGTGATTTGTGTGGTCCAAATCTCCATGGCATCTTGCTCAACCCAGCCCGAATGTGGGGTTTTAATTTGGGTTTCCCGTTGAGCAGAGGCATATACCTTTCCATGCTCATCGAAGATAATTGCTCTGCTAGAGGTCGTTCCTTGATCAAGTGAGAGTAAATAGCTCATCTTTTTTATATTTGTCCCTTGAAAAATAGTGATAGTAGCGCAATTATAGAACTAGGCGCATCATTTGATATAAATGTAGTGAATTATCTGCTTAATTTGCAACAATTATGTTATGATGGCCGTGTTATCTGGGGATGTTATTGGCTTCGACGCCGATGATGAAGCTCATAGATGCATGCCGAGAGCGCATTTTCTCTCGTAAATCAAATTTGCATATTTTAGTCGCAAACGACGAATCTTACGCTCTAGCTGCCTAAGGGCAGCTTGTCCGCTTCACTGAATACTTGTGGTCAGTGGACCCGACTGTAGCGCACGCACACAAGTCCGTATAAAGTCAAGCCTCGGGGCTTTATACTAAACTTAGAGGATCGCGTTTTGTACCCTGTTCGTCGGGTCACTTAATGTTAAAATAATTGACGATATCTAAGCATGTAGTATTCTCGAGTGTAGTGTTGGCGGACGCGGGTTCAACTCCCGCCATCTCCACCAAATTTCAATCCAGAGAAGTCTGGATAAATCCAAAAAGCCTTAATTTTTAATAAATTAAGGCTTTTTTTATTGTTTTTTGTTCTGTTCAATTCCAACACTGTCCAACTGAATCCAAGGTGACTGTGGGTTAAAAATGGGTTAAATTAACCCACAGATTCCATAATTATGGGTTTTTTATAAAATGGCATTAACAGAAATTCAGTGTAAAAAAGCTGAAATAAAAAATAAGTCGTATCGTCTTTCTGATTCGAATGGATTGTCATTGTTTGTTGAGCCTACAGGTAAAAAGTATTGGTCTGTTAGATTTACAGTTGATGGCAAACGTAAATCCAAATCTTTGGGTAAATACCCTGAAGTGACTTTAAAAGAAGCTCGAAATCTTGCCTTTGAATTAAAACATAAGGTCAGTCAACAGGAAGATATCGAGGAGCTAAAACCTAGTTTTAAAGAGGTAGCTGAAGACTGGTTTAGTAATCAAGTCGAAGGTTGGTCACCAAAACATATTTTAAATGTCCGTGCGTCATTAAATGAGTTGTATGTTGATTTAGGTGAGAAACCTATAGATAAAATTACTGCTTCTGAAATATTAAAAGTAATTAAACAAATAGAAGAGAGGGGTTCACTAGAGATTGCTAAACGAACTTTGTCTCGCTGTGGTATGGTAATTAAATTTGCTATAGCAAATGACTACCGAATGGATAATCCAGCTGCTGCTTTAGTACCAGCATTAAAGTCTCGTAAAGTCGAGAATTTAGCTTCGTTATCTGTGAAAGAAATGCCAGTATTTTTAGCTAAAGTTAAGGCATATCCATGTGCTAGGCAAATTCAGCATGCAATTATGATTATTATGCTAACAGGAGTTCGTGTTAGCGAATTATTGCAAGCACATTGGAATGAATTTGATCTTGAAAACAAGATTTGGGATATCCCTGAAGAGCGTATGAAAAATCGTTTACCTCATCGTGTTCCACTTTCGGATTTGGTTATAGATGAGTTAATACAACTTAGAAGCCTACATAATAATGATCTTTTATTTCCAAATCGTCTCAATTATAAAAAGCCAATGACGAGTGAATCTATTTTACAGGTAATAAAAAGAGTTGGTTATTCAGGAAAAATGACTACACATGGATTCCGCGCTTTATTCAGTACGGTTGTAAATGAAGCTAATCTATTTAATTATGATGCTATTGAGCGACAGCTTGCTCATGTTCCTCAAAATAGAATCCGTTCAGCATACAACAGAGCACAGTATTGGGATGAAAGAGTAAAAATTATGAATTGGTATAGTGAATGTGTGAAAGCATGGGTTATTTATAATGATTGATTTTAAAAGTGTTATATCTTTTAGTAAATGAATTGAAAATTATAAGAATTAGAGCTATCTATTAAGTTTTTTTTATCTTTTAAATTATTGATTTTTTATTATTTTATATGTTGTTTTAGATTGGATTGTCTAAATAAGAATTATTCAGATGACTATTGGATAATTGGTAAATTGAGTTCTTCCGAAACAGCCTTGTATATAAATGTACCGCATGCCTACTTTTTGATCTTGTTCTTAATACTCATAGTCATGAGGATCCTTTTTATCAAGGTTATCTTGATCTGTAATTAGTTGATCAGTAGGTAGTCCTACTTTTTGCTTGGTTTGGTTTGGGTTTGGATAAATGAGCTTGGCTGACTTAGTCTTTGCTAGTTGAGCTGTAGGTTTTTCCTGCCTATTTTTATTTAGCAATGGTTTTGTTTCATCTTTGGTTGGAATGGGTGTGCCAATGAGAGCATCAGCATTTTGCTCAGTGCTTTCGTTTTTGGATCTAGTATCCCAACTTTTCGATTCGGGCAAGGTTATTTCATTATGGATAGATTCTGTAGAGATAGGTATGCTTTCAACCTCATTTACTGATTTCGTTTCTTTATTGATGTTTTGACATGACTCTAAATGCACCTGATTTTCGTTCTCAAATTGCATTAGTTTTTGAGCGTCTTTATTCCTATCAGTTAAATTATTTTTTTGCTTTGCTTGAATTTCACTTTCATTTTTGTGTGTGTTGAGATTGGTTTTCGAGAGCAAATGCTGTCGATAGCTTGCAAGCTCAGCAAGATAGTTTTTTTCGCGTTCATGCGCCAAGTTTAACTGTGTTTGTAGCGAGATATTTTGCGAAATGAGCAGGTTTAAAATCTGTTTAAAATTAATTTCACTATCTTTATTTGATTTTTTATCGAGTAACTCGATAATAGCTGGCATTGCTTCTTCAAAATCTATTTTTCCATTGATTATTTTGAGTTTATTTTTTGTTTGCAAATGATAAATCTGTGTTCTGGAAAGTCCTGTTCGTTTACTTAGTTGAAGTACAGTTAATTTTTCCATGTTTAAATCTGTTTAAAATAAGCCTTTGTGTTGAGTGATTATACTTATAAATCGATTCAATTTTTAGTTAATAAACTTAGAAAATGTGCTTTGTGAGATTTTTTTTAATTATAGGGTGTGAAAAAGTGTGCTATTTTTAGTTTGTATGATTGGGTGGTCTATATGACTGTGCTTTTGAGAAGAGTTTATTAGATGAAACTATCAAAAATTGAGTACACACAGCGTACCAAAGAGCTACAAATTCATTTGAATTTTTATCTGATGCAGATTAAGCCCATTGACATGAAACCGATGGGGCTGCGCGATGAATATTATGCTGTAATGGCTTATCTTAAAATCGTTTTACAGCTTGAAAAACTCATTTTAAGTTTTGTGTATAACGGGAAATTAGAACGTAATGAAGAACAGGATCTATTTGACCTACTACACGAAATATATAAACGAGGAATAGGGCGTTTTGAGCTAGAAGAAATGCCTGCTTTGGATATGGGGCAGATACAGCAGGCAAATGTTGTGTTATTTGGTCAACTACATGGCATAGCTAAGGTGATGCTCGACTCCGATTATACGAAGGCGCTTTATCAATTTTATTGTATATGGCTCGAAAATATTTCAGTAGGGACTCACAAAGAAAGTTTTACTGATCTCATTAAAAAAAGAAATATTATTATTTTGCAAAAAACTTTATCTATTCTAGAGGAGTTTAAGTCAGACATTTGGAAGTTAAGAGATAAACGGATCACAGAATTACAATCTAAGTTTGATCAAATGTTAGGTTCAAAAAACAGTGTAAAAATACTCTGTGTTAATTTATTTGTACCCGAACACTATGGTGAAGCTCAAATTCAATTTTTAAATGAAGCTTTAAAAAAACTTCGTAATCAAATGGGTAAGCAAGAAAATTATCTTGGTCTGTTTTATAAACTTGAATATGGTATTGATGGACAATTTTTTTACTTTTGTGTAGTGGTTTTTGAAAATTTTAAAAGTATTGCGATAGATGTGTTATATAAAAATATTGCTACTGTTTGGCAAGCCATATGTATGGGAAATCATAGTTTAGAAACTGAACCTTTAGATCATTTGTCAGAGTTGCTCAATATCAAGCTTTACCGTACCGCGACTTTACAAGCCGGAGTCATTTCTAGAAGCGGACCAAGTTATACTCAGTTTGTAAGAACAACACTTGCTTATATTGCCAACGCACTACATCTTTTACAAATACATTATAGGGAGGTTGTTTGGACTGAAGAGGAGCCGTATGACTGTGCCGATAAACCTAGAGAAATCCGTAAAAAGGCCATTACGCCAAGAAAACAAAAAAAATTGGAACATCATCAGGAAAATCAGTCTCTTCTACAAGCATTAAAATTAAAAAATGTTTTTAAGCCTTTGCAAAAGGATATCCTGGATATTGGGCTGTGTTATGAACACATCCCCTATATTGATCAGTCATACAGCCAGAATATTCTGGACTTCACACCGGCAATGATCCGGATGGAAGTCGCGGTGCTTTTAGCCCCTGTCTGGAAAAGAGATCCAGTTATGAATGTCGGTAAAGAAATTAAGGAAAATGATTGGGGCGGTTTAATCCAGGATGATGTACAAGAACACAAGAATATTGAAATTTTACTTCAGTATGCTGATTTTATGGGCCCGCGGATTCTATGCTTTATCGCTGCTTTTTTAATGCTCCCAAAACAATATTCTCATGTCTATGGTTTTAGTTTGTATAAAACTGCATTACATCAGAAGATTCGTGAATTAATGGCTTTACCCCTTAAAATGTTTAAGGAACAAATAAAGGGCTTGGTAGATGAGCATTTGATGCCCGCTGCTGCTATTACCAAATTAGATAGCCTGCTGACTAGCCGACGGCTTCACACAGAATCATTACAAGACTGGTTAATGGTGCAGGAGCGAGTCAAAAAAAGATCATTTCTCGCGGTTGAGAGCTACGTAAAAAAACTGGAAATCAAACAGAATATTTACAGAGATGTAGAATTTACGATTACCGTTCAAAATTCTCAATCTTTAAAACCAATCGATACCCTTTTGAGAAATGTTATTGATCATTTTAACAAAACTCATGAGGAGCTGATGGGGTATATTGGATATTGGAGTTTTCAGCAGGTAGATGAGCAGATGATTAAATATATTGCGACCCTCACATTTTATTTGGATGAACGTTATATAGAATCGATAGGACCAGAAAGTTGGTTTGAAAAGCTCAAGCTTCAGGCGGATTTACGTCTAGGTAAAAAGATGAATGCATTGAATATTGATAAAATAAAGGTGAAACAAATTCTTTTTCAAGACGGCATTATTGAGTACATCGAGTCTTTTCAGTCAAGATTCATTAAAAAAAATCACCCTAAACGTTATGTCTCCAGTCACTTATTTGCCTTGATTCATCGTGATTTATACTGGATGCATACAGCCATCCTTCAGAATCAAATTTTGATTCGCGGGAGAAATGGCTACAAAAAAAGATCTAGAAAAAAGGAAAAGAAAGAGACTTAACTTCCGCTTCGGGCTGAAGCATAGAAATCAAAGCTATGGTGATATTTTGAATTGAAGACTTGTCGGAAATACGGGGGGACTTTTTAGATTAGGTCCTAGGTAAATGATGTTATATCTAATATATCTTTAATACATATCATTTCTAGTACTTAATATCTATGCATTCTATCTCTACTACTCATATCATTTCAGTTTTAATCATAAGATTTGATATTTCCTATATTTCTATCTAGTCGTGATAAGACGACAAGATAGAGACTGATGGATTTAGAACAATAAAAATTAAAAAATATTCAGATGCGCTACCTATGAAACTTAATAGCATAGTAGATCGCCCAATGATAAATGAAACCGAAACTCTAATTGCACTAGAGCAACTGATTTTAGAAGTGAGTCAGACACTGGATAGTGAGCATTTGACTCATCGACGAAATGAACAAAAACTCAGGGCTTATGCTCGGCAATGCTGTGATTTAATTCCAGTCTTTAAGCAACTTATTTCTCAAGGTCTTCAACTGATGTTCCCTGTAGACCAATTTAAGCGTGTCCTTGACATCGCAAATAGGCTATTTCTTCAATATGGTTTAACTGAACAGGAAATACCTTATGTGGATCAATATATCGAAATTTGTCAGGCGATGTATGTATCACCAGCAGCCTATCAACGAGACCAAAGGAAGTTTCACGATCAGGAGTGTAATAACAGATTTGAGCTTGAGCAGTATCTAGGTAATTTAATTCAAAAGCACTGTAAAACACTTTGGGTGAGGGTTGATCTTAAGTATTTTAGTGAAAGTTTGGATGAGATTTCCATTCTAGATGTTGATCGGCATTTCAAAGCCTTTCGTAAACGCTTGTCGGATAAAGATACCTGCTTTAGAGGTTTAGTTGGCTATGTCTGGGCATTGGAACAAGGTGGGGAAACTGGTGCCTATCATGTGCATTTACTGCTTATTTACAATGGGTCATCAAGAGAAGGAGAGTGGAAGATTGCAAGTGAGGTTAGTGAGTTATGGGAGAATATGACGGATGGTTTGGGTACGGCGTATAACCTACAGGATGCTAAACATCGGGCGACTTATCAAGTAACAGGGAGAGATGGATTGGGGCTAGTTGAGCGAAAGGATTTGAGTAAGATTGCCAATGTCTTTCGCCTTGCTAAGTATTTAACTCAACCTGAAAAGTATGATCAGCGTTTGCGGGCGAAGGTGCCTAGAATGAGAACATTTGCATGTGGGCAATTTAAACCGAGTCCTTACATGTTAAGTCAATCGCGCATGGTATCAAATGAGATCGAATTACCTTTCTAAGCTTGCAACACACTTTTATAGGCTAGGGCGCTTCTAGCGCTCTGGTCTCGCTATGCTTTAGATCTTTAATTTTTTGCTTGGGCATTTATTTTTTATCGGGTCGCACATGCTATGTGCAGAAAGCACGCCTTCATATCGAATAGGAACCAATTAGATGAATGCGATTAATCCTCAAACTTTTCAGATCAACCAAATCTTAAATATCAAACAAGTGATTCAAATTACAGGACTAAGTCGAGCAACAATTTACTCAATACTTGATCCCAAATCTAAATACCATGATGCGACGTTTCCTAAACAAATCTTTTTATCCACTAATAGAGTTGGTTGGATTGCTCAGGAAATTCATGAATGGATTCAATTGAAAATTAGCCAGAGAGTAAGTTGATTTTCAAAGAAGAAATTGAGTCCAAGAATAATTAAAAATAATTGCATTGGTCTTCCTATGAACAAAATAGGAAGATCACCATGCAACCAATGAATTTCCCCTCTCTCGAACACCTAATTGCCCCACGTCTGGAACGTGATGTTCATGAACTATTCTTGAGCATACGAAGTAAACGCGGTGAATATGATGTTAATCACTGGCATACACGGCTGTTAGAAAATATCCAATATTGGCATTTAATCTTTGCAAGCAATGACTATCGTTATGGATTCTGGTTAGAGACCTTGATGAATTGTTATCGTGCCAGCCAATTTGAATCAGGAATACGAGATATTCGTGATCAAGAACAAGCTAAATTGCTCATTACTATGACCTTAGCCAAATTAGAGCGTATTTTCTTAAGTGCTGAAATTTTAGAAGAGCTTAAAGAACAAAATGAAAGACATGTTAAGCAAGTTCAACGATATCAGGATGAATATGACAAAGTCACTCAATACTGCTTTGATCTGAATAAAATTAATCTGATCTGTGCATATCAACCTGAGCTTGCAGGCACAATTTCTATCTTAGAGATGAATAAACATATTCAACACTTTAATAAACATCTTAAGCAACAGGAATATTTTCCTGTAAATTATTTGTATTGGTATAGACGAGTGATTCGTATCCCAGAAAAAAATCAATACATCATGCTTTTATCGATCACAGTCAATGCAAGAATTTATTCAGATACTTCTTATTATGTAGATCGATTGAAAGCGTTATGGAATTTCTCAACAGGTTTTCAGGGACTCGTGATTGACTTAAATGATGATAATAACCAAAGCCATGAATTGGTCAATCAATTGTTTACCGAGTTTGATGATCAGGAGGACCTTGAAGGTTTGCTCAAGCGCGATATTGTCAATACCAGCAAAGACTCAATGGGTGTACGAGTATGGCCTGTAGGCTTTAAGCATTTTATTGGAACCTCAGGGAAATGACATTGAAATTAAAGGATGGAATCAATCAACCATCCTTTAATTTTTACTCAGGTATTGTGAGTGTAAGACTTGTAAAGCAAGTTGATATGCAAAATTACGGGAAATAGATTCAGCCACAAAAAAATCTTGAGGAGGCTTAAAGTCTAAAGTGTGTTTGCGATATAGAATCTTTTTGCCTGTATGTTGATCAATAAAGGTGAATTCATGATATGGGTGTGAATATTCTTGCCCATACAGTGGACCACCAATACATTTGAGTCGCAACATTTATCTCCGTCAAGCTTTGCTACCAGTACATTATAGATCAGAATAGAACACTAAGATTTTGGATATAAAAAATTTATTGGTCATTCAAAATGACAAACATAATCTACGACTTCACTGGTTTTAATCTTGAATTGACTCTGGGCTGGAATTTGAAAAGATTCACCAGACTTATAACGTTTTAAGTCAGGCTTGTTACCAATTTGCACACTACATTCTCCAGAGATGATTTCAATACGTTCAGCTAGATGAGTTTTAAAGGTTAGGGGATCCTCGGATGGAAGAATGACACCTAAAGTTTTTTTAGTTCCATCTTTTAAAACAATAACATGGCTGATTGATGCACCATTAAAATGAACATTGGCCTTCTTCTTTATTGAAATAAAATCAAATTGCTCTGTCACAGATTACTTCCTAAATTTTTATAATGGATTGAGCCTATTTTAATAAATAGCATTCACTCATTTCAATATTTTAAAACTAGGTAAATTTAAAACAG
This sequence comes from Acinetobacter sp. 1125_18A, assembly GCF_052824985.1. Lineage (NCBI taxonomy): Bacteria > Pseudomonadati > Pseudomonadota > Gammaproteobacteria > Moraxellales > Moraxellaceae > Acinetobacter > Acinetobacter sp. 1125_18A. The sequence goes on along the minus strand of NZ_VTDG01000001.1, from coordinate 605,523 downwards.
TTTAAAGTTGATTTGCACTTTCATTGTGGCGTGTAGAGTAGTCAATCTATATCTGTATGTATTGACACCCTTTACAGGGCTGATTATCCTTGGCTTGCTGGCCTACATTGCCAGTCGGTTTTGACAGACCGTTTACACACAAGCACATCAAAAAATTAATTTTTTGGTGGCGAACTCGTTCGTTCCTCCTCCGTTGCGGTAGGGCGAGGGAGGGACGCCTTGTGCGTGCTGATTCTTGTGTGTCAGTCTGTCAACCCTTTCTCGTTCTGCCACCATTATTTGACAGTAATTTGGTAGAACTCTTTATTACACACAAGGAGTCCGCCATGCGTACTAATTCTATTATAAATTTCTTTTTATCTTCTCGATCTATGCCTGTGCTTGATTACAGCATATAGCTCTCTTTCGCTGATTTTTCTAAAAAGCTTGATGACGATCAATACAAATCATGAACTTGGGTACTGCCCAGAATAAGTCATGTCTGGGTTTTATTAAAAAAGATTGATTTAAATCCAATCTCAAATAAAGAAATTTCAAATATACATTACCTCATTGAAGCCATAACGCTCTAAGCGCGGGCATTAAAAACATAAGTATGTATGAGAGGATAGAATGAAATTAAAACTCATTTTTTCATTGTCAGCCGGTGTTTTGCTGACTGCCTGTAGTAGCGCATTTGAATCAGAATTTAAGGATGGCTGCCGTAACTTTGGTGGCAATCGTAGTTTCTGTTCATGCAGCTATAACAACGTAGAACAACATTATGGTGAAGATCGACTTAAGCAGATCAAGAACCCCATGCAATTTCCTGAAGATTGGGAAGATCAAGTACAAGAAGCAGGTTTAGCTTGTATGTCTGAATTGAACTAGGAGGGGTTAAAGATGAGAAATCTATTGATCACTTATCTGCTGATTATATTGGGCTACTGGTTCAAATTGATCTGGAGCTTTCCAGCAGGTTATTCCAAAGCCTACCTTTTGGGCAGAGCGTTCGTCTGGCCTTTTACCTTTTTAGAATGGCTATTTTCTTAAAACTCATCAAGAAGCATAACAATGACAAATACAACTCAAATCCCTGCACCAAAACCTTACTGGAAAATCATCGGCGTAGTTTTAGTTTTAGTAATCATCGGTGCTTATCTATTGAACCAACATCTACAACGTAAAGCAGAGCTACAGTTAGCGCAACTGGCTATAGAACAGACCAAAGCCCAAAAAACTCAAACTGCTGATGTAGTCCAAGCTTCAACTGAATCAGCCGATCAAGGTTTAACTGAGGATGCAACAACACAAACTGAGCATTTAGGCCCTAGTGAAGATGACGTTGCTGGTGCGGTCGCAACAGTGGAAGCAGCTAAAGCCTCACAAAACTCAGCGACTGAGCATTTAACTATGCAAGTCGATTCTGAATATCATGAGGGAAAAACATTAAGTTCAAATGCTGCAAAGTATGGGCTAAAGCCAATCAAAACTGCACCAGCTGATCTTAAGGCAACCGTTTCAAGTATTGATCAAATGTTAGCGTCACATCTCATGGAGGTTTGGGGGCGATCTAGCCCAGATCAGGTCGCTAAGCGTGTTGAAGGTTGGAGTCAGCAGGGCAACAGCATTACTTATCGTGCTGCATGGGACTCAGATCGTTATCAATGTACATGGTATGTGGTGCGTTGGAACCAAAGCAATAATCAAGTGTTAAGTGAAGGCTACAAACCTTGTTTTTAAACAATTAACTTTTTTAGAAATTAAATTTTCAATCATTTCTACACCCATTATAAATAGGAATATCACCATGAAAAATCTGAAAATAATCAGCTGTGCTTTATTCAGCTTATTGATGACAACTGCTGTTATGGCAAAGACAGAGCAAATCACTTTAAAAAAAGATCTAGGATTTGGTGAAGAAGCGGTCATTTTTCCAACCAACAAAGGTGAGGTGATCCTTAATCGTTATGCACTTTCTGCAACAGTTGTCAAACAAATCAAATCTTATAAAAAAGGGCAATGTTTAGAAGTTCAATCTCAACATGGATTCTTTAAAGATACTGGTGATGGGCAATATATCCAGAGTATCCGACCATGTAAAAGTCCATCAAGTTTGGCCATACCTAAAGTCAATCGATAAGCTATACACGTTTAAATCTAAATCAAATCAACCCTAAAAACCACGAGCTGATGCTCGTGGTTTTTTTATGTCTATTTATTCATAAATCAAGGAAAAACACGATGCAGCAATGCCCTTATTGCCATTCACCCCATGTGCAATTACTACGGCGAAGTCAACAAGCACAACCTAAAACTCATTTAACGTTTTCATCCTGTTCGCCAATGTCACTGGCAATGGTAGGTATGCAAATCTCTAAACGGCTGGGGATTAATCCCTTTGTTGGTGGTTTTATTGGTTTAGCCGCTGGAGGGATGTTTTTACTTTTCATCCAACAGCAAGACAATTTGATCACCCTACATTACCAGTGTGAGCAATGTCAGGAACACTTCGAAATTCAACACACTGAATGAATCTAACAGTCAACAAAAATCTCACTCTGAAATATTCAGATTGAATTGATTCAATTCATTATTCACTTAAAAAGAAGGAAAGGCCTTATGGCACATCAACTTGAACAAATGGCCTATGTGGGTCAAACCCCTTGGCATGGTTTAGGTAATCAACTTAGCCCAAATCAACCGATTGAAGTCTGGGCAAAACAAGCTGGCATGGACTGGCAGATTGAAAGTTCCAATGTCAGTTATATGGCAGAAAATCACAAAGGGCAGAATCTCATTTTGCCTCATGATGAGCAACGGGTTCTATATCGATCAGATACCCATGCACCTTTATCTGTGGTCAGTCAACGTTATCAAGAAGTCCAGCCTAAACAAATTCTAGAGTTTTATCGTGATTTGACTGAACAATCCGGCTTCGAACTAGAAACTGCGGGGGTACTCAAAGGTGGTAAGAAATTCTGGGCATTGGCGAGAACAGGTCAAAGTACTGCACTCAAAGGTAAAGATGTTAGCAATGGCTATATTCTGTTAGCTACGGCTTGTGATGGTACGCTCGCCACGACAGCACAATTTACTTCAATTCGTGTGGTGTGTAATAACACCTTAGCCATAGCACTAAAAGGTCAAGATGCTAATCGAGGTGTGGTCAAAGTCCCTCACAGTACCAAGTTTGATGCAGACAAGATCAAACAACAGTTGGGAATTTCTGTAAGAGCATGGGATGAACACATGTATCAAATGAAACAGCTGAGTCAACGTAAAGTCACACAGCAAGAAGCGGCTGCTTATTTTGATGCCGTGTTTAATAACACTAGTCTGAGTATCGCTGAACAAGATGAGCGTTTTATTCAATATTACAGGCAAGTTGCCAATAGCGCAGATGCCAATAAAACCGAACCGAATGGACGGGCAATGTCAAAAGTCATGACCATGTTTAATGGGCATGGACGAGGGGCAGAATTATCCTCAGCCAAAGATACTGCCTACGGTCTATTATGCAGTATCACGGAATTTGCTGACCATGAACGTCGAGCCATGAGTCAAGATCATCGACTTGATTCTGCATGGTTTGGTGCAGGGGCAGGCTTAAAACAACGTGGACTAGAACAAGCCTTAAGGATGATTGCTTAAAACAGGTATCGAGATTTTATTTAGACAATATTGCCATCACGCAGAGAATTTGATGACAGATGACAGCCTTGAGTACAAATTTAAGATTGGGGATTTCGTGGTTTTACTTTACCCCATTCAGGGTGTGCAGGTGAGGACAGTGGATGAAATACCACACCCTCAATATCTGGCCTTAGATGGATATCGACACATCTACCATACTGACTTTATCCGTCTTGCAAGGTTTGACGAAATTAAGCTGAGTTATCGCATCGACTAAATACCATTTAAACATACTGATTTCAATTCTAATCCCATGCCAAAAAAGTATGGGATTTTTTTATGTCTTTCAAATTAGAAGTTAGAGGAATACATCATGAGACAACATAGCGCAAATTTACCCCAACCCATCATAGGTCCTGTAATAGGATCAAAAGCTTATTCATTAGCTTCAAGACGAAAAAAGCAACCCAAACGCTTAGCTGAAACCAAAACCATGTCACAAGCCGAATGGCTCAATGTGCGTAAACAAGGCATTGGCAGTAGTGACTGTGCCGCAGCGTGTGGGTTGAATCCCTATATGTCGATGCTCGAACTATGGATGATTAAAACTGGACGTATTCAACAAAACATTGAAGATGAAAGTGAAGGACACGCACCGCTATATTGGGGCAAACGCCTAGAGCCTTTGGTGGCTGAATATTACAGTATGCATACCAATTATAAAGTACGTCGAGTCAATGCTGTATTACAACACCCTGAACCCGATAAACATTTCATGTTGGCAAACTTGGATTACTCGGTGGTGGGTGATGCAGATGTACAGATATTGGAATGTAAAACCGCAGGGGAACATGGCGCAAAACTATGGCGAGATGGCGTACCTTTATACGTGTTGTGCCAAGTGCAACATCAATTGGCTGTGACAGGTAAACAAGCAGCACATATTTGTGTACTGATCTGTGGGCATGAAACTCGAATCTTTAAAGTGACACGTTCAGAATCAGTGATCCAACACATCATCAATGCAGAACGACACTTTTGGGAATGTGTGGAAAAAGACACCCCACCAGATGCAGATGAGAGTGAATCAGCAGCCAAAGCCTTACAGCTACTTTATCCCGAACACGTACCACTCAGCACTACAGACTTATCCGAAGATACGCAAGCCAATCAACAATTTGAACATTTGATTAACGCACGACATCAAATCGAAAAACATCAGGAGCAATTCGATCTACTCAAGCATCAACTGCAAGCCAAGATGCAACAGGCTGAACGGGCAACATTCAGCAATGGTTCAGTGACGTGGAAAAAGTCTAAAGACTCAATCAGCTTAGACAGTAAGGCTTTACTCAAATCACATCCTGAGTATCTAAGTCAATTTCCACAAATCAAACAGGGTTCACGGCGTTTCAATATTTATACCGATTAGCCTAAGCAAAATATTCAACCACTACAAACAAAATCCCATGCCTGAGCGTATGGGATTTTTTATGCCAATTTCATTTTAACCGAATACAGAAACTCATTTAAACAAAAGAGGAAACCACCATGATTAAAGGTCTAGCAATTACACCACCAATTTTAGGGCGTATCAGTATTGGAAAGGTCATCGAAAAGAATGGCAAACGACTGCCTGAAAAGGATGATCAATTTACCATTACCAGTCAAATCCAAGGCAAAGATGGCTGGATTAAACATCCACTTGATGAGCAACTTCGTACCAAAGCACCGAATCAGAAACTTAGAATCATTCCAGTACGCATGATTTTTAATGATCCTGAACTCAATCTAAGAGCAAAGTACAGCTTATTTGACCGTCAAACAGGTCGGCCTGTTTGTGTGGGGAATGGTGAAACTTGCCAAAGGCAGAGCAACATAGGCATTGAACAACATCCATGCCCATCACCTGACTTATGTCCTTTGGCACAAGGAGGCAACTGTAAGCCTTTTGGACGCTTACATGTCAATTTAGATGAAAGTGATGAGTTGGGTACATTCATTTTTAGAACGACTGGTTTTAACAGCATTCGTACTTTGGCAGCACGCTTGTCTTATTACCATGCGGCATCCAATGGTTTACTTTCATGTTTGCCTTTGCAATTGACACTGAGAGGTAAGAGCACAACTCAAAGTTATCGAACACCTGTGTACTACGTGGATTTAACTTTAAGAGATGGTGTCAATTTACAACAAGCCATTCAAATAGCTAAGGAAATTGATCAGCAGAGTAAAGCAACTGGATTTAATCAAACTGCCTTAGATCAAATGGCACGTCACGGTTATGACAATGCACGATTTGAGGTGAATTCTGAGGAGGGACTGGATTTAGTGGAAGAGTTTTATGCGGATGAGCACGTTGAATCTGGACATCAGTCTACAGACTCAAAAGTTAAGATAAAGTCTAAACTGAAGCTGGGCGAGTGTTCTGTTCAAGATATTCAGCAGGTGCTACAGCAATCGGTAAGGTCAGTAAACTAAACTGTAGGAGAATTTAAAAATTCTCCTACAGTTATTCATTGTTATCTTTTTTTGTTTATCTACAAATAAACATTGAAATTGTGATTAAGAATGCTTAATATTAAATTAGTGTTAAGTAATTAAAGTTTTATGTGCTCATGTTTTCCCCAAAGCATGAGCATCTTTTTATTCCCTTTGGTTTTGTTGCATAAACATTCTTCTTTTAAGAGTACTAGCAAAAACTGGGTGTAGTATGTTTTTAATGTGTTTTTTTTAATAAAAAAATAAACTATAGATAAATTAATCACATATTTGAATTAATCTGTTAAGTATTATTTTTTTGTTTACACAATTATATCAATTGGTAATAATTCAATAAAACTATCTTACACTGTGTTCAATATGAATTTTAAAAAAATGAAAAATACTCAAATATTCATTATGTTAAGTTTATTAGGCTCTTCAGTTTACGCAGCAGATCCACAATTACGCCCAGAGTTAGAAATAGATGCCATTCAACGCCAACAACAACGTGACGAAGCATTACAAAAGCAATTACAGCCCGAAGCTGTAGTGCAAACGGGACTAGAAAAACAACTTCAAACCCAAGCACAACTACAATATTTAAAGTCACATAGTGAAGACGTTTGCTTTCCAATCAAAAAATTCATTTTAAGTGGTGATGACGCACGTGAATTTACCTTTGCAATGCGCTCCGTTACTCAAGGTGAAAACAATATTATTGGGCGTTGTATTGGTGTACAAGGCTTAAACCAAGCCTTAGATTTAATCCAAAATTCGATCATCAGTCATGGTTATGTCACCACACGAATGCTCTTGCCACAACAAAATATTGCGTCTGGTGAGGTTAGATTACAAGTTATTGCAGGAAAAGTAGATCAAATTCAATTTGCCCAAGGCACCTCAAAACGCGCACATAAATTCAATGCACTGCCTATCAAATCAGGTGACATTTTAAATATCCGAGATATCGAACAAGGCTTAGAAAACTTCAAACGAGTGCCGACAGTAGAAGCCGATTTTAAAATTAAACCCTCAGAACAGCACAGCGAACCTGGTTATAGTGATTTAGAGTTGGCATGGCAACAATCCAAACCTTATCGCATTCATTTAGGCGTGGATGATGCAGGCTCAAAGTCCACTGGAAAATACCAAGGAACAGCAACACTCTCCCTCGACAACTTACTCACTGCCAATGACTTATTCTACGGAAGTTATAATCACGACTTAGGTGGTGGTGACAGTGGCGAACGAGGAACAGATGGATATTACCTGAGTTACTCGATTCCATTTGGTTACTGGCTATTTAATACAAGCTATAGCAAATCTGACTATAATCAAACTGTTGCGGGTGATAGCCAAAGCTATAACTATAGCGGCAAAAGCAAACTGATTGGGGCAGATTTATCTCGGGTACTTTACCGTGATGCCAAACGAAAAACCACCGCCAGTGTGGGAGGATGGTATCGAGAGTCGCAAAACTTCATCAATGATGTAGAAATTGAAGTACAACGTCGAAAAACCGGTGGCTGGAAAGCCAGTTTGGATCATACAGAATATCTAGCCAATGCGACTTTAACAGGCAATTTAACCTATAAACGCGGTACAGGTGCATTTAATGCAATGCATGCACCTGAAGAAGAATTTGGTGAAGCGTATACTCATGTTGGTATTTTACAAGCCAATGCCAGTCTGCAAGTGCCATTTAAAGTCGGTAATCAATCACTACAGTACCTCGCTGAATGGCGAACACAGTACAGTAAAAAACCACTGACCCCACAAGATCGATTCTCGATTGGGAATCGCTATACCGTAAGAGGGTTTGATGGTGAACAGACGTTGTTGGCAGATAATGGATTTTTAGTGCGTAATGAAATCAGTGGCTCGATGTTTAAGCTTCCGATGCAATGGTACACAGGAGTTGACTATGGTGAAGTGGGGGGTAAAACCGCACATGAACCGAATCCATTGCTGGGAACAAGTTTAATGGGCGCTGTCTTTGGATTACGTGGGCAAGTCTTAAAATCGGTCAATTATGACGTTTTTGTTGGGACGCCGTTAAAAAAACCAGAACATTATAGAACAGACAATGTGACAACAGGATTTAGCCTGAACTGGATGTATTAAGTTTAATCATTAAGCCAAATAGAGATTTAAAAAGAATAGGTTGAAACCATGAAATTTGAAGATATAGATGTCATTTCACCCACGTTATTTCCCAAAGAACAATGGAATGAAGCCGAGGTTCTCGGCGCAATGACATGGTTGTGGCTTTTATCTGAAAATTGTAAGCACTCAACAGTATCGGATATGGCAAGACGTGTTTTACCTGTGATTAAAAGTCGTCAATTTGCACTGTTTAGTCAGGGTTCTCAACCATTGGGCTATATTTCATGGGCGAATTTAGATCAACAATCTGAGGCTGAATATGTACATTCAGAACCATGGATCTATAGCCAACAAAATTGGAATTGTGGTGATCGCATGTGGTTGATCAATTGGTTTGCGCCTTTGGGCCAAAGTGCTTTGATTAAGCACCTCATTGAAAAGCACTTATTCCCTGAGCAATGTTTTAGAGCACTTTATCATAAGGGTGCTATTCGTGGGCTTAAAGTCATGACATTCCATGGCAAATCGGTTTCTAAGTTAGAAACTCAGGATTGGATTAAACAACATCCGATTCTTGCCACTGATCATTGATGGATTTCAAAAAATTCAATATTGAAAAAATATTAAAAAATTAAGGTAAAACATTATGAATAAGAACCGTTATCGCGTTATTTTTAGTCAAGCACGTGGCATGTTTATTGCGGTTGCTGAGATTGTAAAAAGCCGTACAAAAACGGCAGGGCAATCATATGCGGTTAGTGAAATTGAAATAGAGGATGTCACGAGTTCATCTTCAATCACCTATAAAAAACTCAATCCTGTTAATTTTGCTGTGGTGAGTTTGTTAGGTGCTGCAATTTACACCTTGCCTATGGCAACCATCGCTGAAAGTCATATTGTGGCTGATAAATCGGCACCAAATTCGCAACAAGCTACCATTCTCAATACCAGTAATGGCTTGACCCAAGTCAATATTCAAACCCCAAGTGCCGGTGGTGTATCACGTAATACCTATACCCAGTTTGATGTGGGGCAGGAAGGTGCGATTCTAAATAATGCACGAAATAATACCCAAACCCAATTGGGTGGCTGGGTACAAGGTAATCCATGGCTCGCCAAAGGTGAAGCCAAGGTAATCCTGAATGAAGTGAACAGCAGTAATCCGAGTCAATTAAAGGGCTATTTGGAGGTTGCGGGTAAACAAGCGCAAGTGGTGATTGCCAATCCATCTGGTTTGGTCTGTGATGGATGTGGGGTGATTAACGCAGATCGTTTTACCTTAACCACAGGTCAAGCAGTAATGCATCAAGGTTATCTTGATTCATTCCGAGTACGTGAAGGGCAAGTCACGATTGAAGGGAAAGGCTTAAATGGAAGCTTAACCCCTTATACTGATATCTATGCACGTGCTTTAAACGTCAATGCGGGTCTATATGCCAATGAGCTAAAAACCGTGTTGGGTCAAAATGACATCAATGTTCAAGATCCAAACTCAGCAAAGATTACTGCAGCAACAAGTACCCCATCCTCACCTACACCGAGCTTTGCCCTTGATGTTGGAAAATTGGGCGGGATGTATGCTGGAAAAATCTATTTGGTTGGTACTGAAAAAGGTTTAGGGGTGCGTAACGCAGGGTCACTCAATGCTTTGAGCGGTCAAATGCATTTAAATGCCAATGGTGACTTAACCAATACAGGCAATATGATTGCCAATAAAGATCAAATTCTAATTCAGGCAAGCAATGTAAAAAACAGCGGTAATATCAGTAGTACACAACAACAAATACAGATTCAAGCCGACAATATTCAAAACACTGGGCTGATTGCGACTCGTGATGAAATTAAGCTTAATGCTCAAGGCAAGATTGATAATAATGAGGGCGTGATCAACGCAGGACGAATTGATTTTACTGCGCAAAACTTAAGTAATAATAAAGGTAAAATCGAACAAACAGGTCAGCAACAACTCAACATTAGTGCAAAAACTTTAGACAATACGCAGGGCTTGATTGGTCAGGCAACCATCGATCCTAGTGGGACAGGGCAAACACCGGGTGGAACCACATCGCCAAGTGTGACTGATCCAGAGCAACAGTCTTCAGCTCAAGACTCAAGTACAGTTGAAGTCGCACCAACAGAACTGACACCCAAGACTTTCGAAGCTGGGAATATTCAGATTGCTCAAGATATTGCCAATGTTGAAGGTGCAATTGTCAACAATGCGGATATCAGTCTAAACGTACAAGACAGCATCAAAAACAATGGTGGTGAAATTCAACTTCCTGAATTGCAATTTAATGGACAAAACTTTGAAAACCAGCAAGGTAAATTCACTGCGAATGTGGTGAATATCAATGCGCAGCAGGTGGATAATCAAAAAGGTATCATTAGTGCCAATCAAAGCTTTGATTTAACTGCACAGCAACTCAATAACAATCAAGGCCGTTTACAAAGTGCCAAAGCACTCAATTTAAATTCAGCTGAGATTGATAATCGCCAAGGTCAAATACTTGCTGCGGATGCATTAACTCTAAATTCTGCGAATACGAATAATACCCAAGGGGTTATTGGTTCAGTCAATGCGGATGCCAAGCTGTCTATTCAAACTTTAGACAATACTAAAGGGGAGATTTCGGCACAGAATGTACAGCTGACGGGTCAGAGCTTAAACAATCAACAGGGTACGATTCAATCCAAAACAGCGGATTTAACCATCAATGTTGATCAAATTGATAATGGTACGACTCAAGATTCAGCAGGGAATCTGATTGCTGGGCACAATCTTAAATTGAATGCCCAGCAATTACAAAGTACTGGGCAAATCTACGCAGGCAATACGGCTGATATAACTGTGAATCAGTTACAACAGCATGGTCAATTGGCGGCACAGAACAAAATCAATGTTCAAGCAAATACCATCACCAGTGATAAAAATGCAGTATGGGCAGCTGGATTAGACAAAGACGGAAAACTGAGCAATACCGATGCCACACTAAATATTGATGCACAAAATGCACAGATTGCAGGAAAGATTTTATCAGGCAATCAAATTCAAATTAAAGCCGCTCAAACAGCAGACTTAAGTCAAAGTGAAAGCCAAGCCAAAAACATCAACATTGCAACGACCCAACTGAATAGCAGCAATGCAAAAATTATTGCAGATGAACAACTGGATTTAACCGCTACACAAAGTATTCAGAATGAAAAAGGGCAATACAGTGCGAAACAGGTCAATCTCAATACAGTACAACTCAATAACAACCAAGGTTTAATTCAACACACAGGTAAAAATGACTTTATTCTGAATGTGGCAAATCAGATTGATAACAATGCTGGACAGATCATCAGTAATGCTACACGTACAGAAATAAAGACCAATGCATTGAACTCGGTTGCAGGTGAAATTTTACATGCAGGTGATCAACAGCTAAAAATCACAGCACAAAATGTGCAAGGGCAACAAGGTAAAATTCAAAGTAACAGCCATCTACAACTCGATCTAGGCATTGCCAATTTAGACCAAGCGCTTACATCTGCACAAAATATTGATCTGAATGCAACTGAACTGAGCCATCAACAAGGGCAATTGATTCAAAGTGATGCCAATGGACAGTTGAAGGTGAATGTTGCACAAACATTGAATAATACTTCAGGTGTGATCAGTGCTGCTGGTCATGCAAACTTTAAAACAACGGATTTAAATAATCAAAGCGGTGTAATTCAAACCCTTGCAGAAAAAGACCTTAATGTCACGAGCCAAAAACTCGACAACCAGTCTGGCAAAATCATTGCTGGACGAGATGCCAATTTACAAGTCAGTGAGCTGAACAATGATGCAGGTACTGTCTATGCGGCAGGAAAATTGGGGCTACATGCAACACAGAATGTGACTAATCAGCAGGGTTTAATTGCTGCAAAACAAGCACTTGCCATAGATGCGCAAAATCTGAACAACCACAAGGGTCAGATACAGACTGAAGCTGGTGATGTCAGTCTGAGCATTACTCAGACTTTAAACAACCAAGCTGGAAGTATTCAAAGTGCAAATGCGCTCAAGATCACTGCTGACAAAGTTGAAAACCAAGGCGGGCAATTACTTGCTGGTATGGATACAAAGCTTGATGTTGCACAGCTGAATAACCAATCAGGCACAATTTATTCTAAGAAACAACTGGATCTCAATGTTTTAGGTACAACTGACAACAGTGCAGGTACTCTTGCAGCGGATCAAGATCTAAATCTAAATACACAGAATTTATTGAGTGATGCAGGACAAATCCGTTCAGAAAATGCCGATTTGAATCTAAGCATCGTTCAAAATATTCAGAATAATAGTGGTTTAATTTCAGCAGCAAAAAATCTGAATCTGACCGCGCAAAACGTGACATCGCAAAAAGGTAAAATCCAGTCAGGTGCAAATGCCAATATTCAGTTGAACAACTTAGACAATACTGAAGGTGTGGTTTATGCCGCGGAACAATTACAGCTTTCTGCAACAGGTGAATTAAACAATACTCAAGGTGTTGTTGCAGCTGAACAATTGACGGATATAAAGGCAGGCTCAGTCATCAATGAAGCTGGACAAATTCGTTCGCAACAAGATCAATTAAAGCTCAATGTACAAAATGAATTGAGCAATTTGGCAGGAGAAATATCCGCTGCGAAAAATATTGAGCTCACTGCAAACAAGTTAAGCAATCAACAGGGTAAAGTGATTGCGGGTGCATCACTGAATGCCACTGCTCAACAGGTTGACAATACTGATGGTACCGTCTTTGCCAAAGACCAGTTGCATCTTGCAGTTGCGGATCAACTTAATAATCAATCTGGCACAATTGCGGCCAATCAACAGCTACAGATCCAAGCCAATAGCATTCACAATACGGCAGGCAAAATCCGTTCAGAACAGAATCAACTGGATTTGAATGTTCAGCAAAACATTGATAATCAGACTGGTGAAATTTACGCGGGTAGCCAAGCCAAAATTAATACAGTTGTGTTGAATAACCAACAGGGTACCATCTATAGCAAAAACCAGTTGGATTTAAATGCCACTCAACTGAATAATCAAAATGGTCAAATTTATACAGCAGGCCAATCCAACCTGATTGTGCAGGGTGATATACAGAACCAACAAGGTATTTTGGCTGCAGCGCAAAACTTAAACATTCAAAGTGCTGGCTTGAATAATACATCAGGCACAATACGCTCAGAAAATGCTGATCTTAGTGTAAATGCACAAGGACAATTGATTAACCAAAAAGGCGATATTTATGCTGGACAAAATGCAAGCTTAAATAGTGTTGGTTTAGATAATACAGCTGGACAGATTGCTGCACAGAATCAACTCAATATTGATACTCAAACACAGCAGCTCAGTAATCAAAATGCTAAAATCATTGCCAAAACTATAGATTTAAAAACAGGCAAACTGGATAACCAAACAGGTTTGATTCAGGCTGAACAGTCTGTAAAAATTGATACACAAAACCAAGCGTTGCTCAATAATAATTCAGGGAGTGATGCGGGAATACTTAGTCAAGGTAGCTTAGATATTGCCAATGTTTCTCAGCTTGAAAATAGCAGTGGTTATATTGCAGCGATTGGTTCAGCCAATATTACTGCACAGAATATCAATAACAACAACGGTCAAATCAATAGCCAAGCAGACCTGACCTTGCAACAACAGACTGCTGGCGGTCGTATCGATAACGTGGCTGGAAAAATTCAAGCACAGCAAAATGTCAGCTTAAACTCAGATACAGTGAATAACAGTGGTGTAGGAAGCCATATTGTTGCTGGAGAAAAGTTGACGGCGAATGCCAGTAAAGTGATTAATGCACAGACCAAAGATAGCACTGTATTGGGTGGCATTGATGCTAAAAGTATTGAAATCAATGCACAAGCACTTGATAACCAATCAGGTGTAATCCGTGCCAGTGAAAATGCAACATTGAATGTCAACAACCAATTGAGCAATCAATTGGGTTCAATCAGTAGCTTGAATAGTTTAAATATCGGTACGGCTGATAAAACGCTAAATTTAAACAATACAGATGGCGAGTTACTGGCAAAAAATCAGCTCAATCTAAAAGCCAATGAATTGGTCAACAAAGGCAAGATCATTAGTGAGGGTAATGTCGATATCGACTTAAAGCAAAGCTATACCCATACCCAAGCGGATCAAATTGCTGCCAATGGCACACTTAAACTCAGTACCGAACAGGATTTAATTAATCAGTCTGAACTGAGCGCTGGGCAAAAAGTTGAACTGAATGCAAAAAATATTCAATACCTAACGGGTGCAAGTATTTCATCTAATGAAACGCATTTAATCGCACAAGACACAGTACATAATCAAGGTTTAATCAATGGTGAGCTCACCCATATTCAAGCTGATCGTGTTTGGAATGATGGTGCGCGAATTTATGGTACGCATGTTGCGATTCAGGCCAATAAGCTAGATAACAAGTCAAACTCTACTGGCACTGGCACTGGCACTGGCACTGGCACTGGCGCGGTGATTGCATCACGAGGTGACATGGATTTAGGGATCCAAATCTTAAACAATAAATCGGGAGGTGTTGTAAAAGAGAACGGACGTGACAATGCTTGGATCTTTAGTGCGGGTCAACTCAATGTGGGTGGCAGCCTAGATGATAATTTAAAAGCACAAGGCAATGCAGCGCAAATTTATAATGGCAGTGCGGTGATTGAATCACTTGGTGATATGTACCTGGGTGCCAAATCGATCCAAAATATCAATGAAAACCTTGTTATTAATAAATTGGTTGAAAAAAGCCGAGAAAAAGTAACCGAATATGAACGTGATGGGCAACGTTGGGATTCGAGTATTATTAGACTTGGAAATTCCAGTAGAGGACTAGGCAATGCGGTTTTATTTGTACCTGAGGTTGAAGGTGGTGCTCCAACCAAAGAAATAGGTGAGGATTGGACGCGATATATCTATACCAATATCCACAGTGAAGATGAGGTGCAGTCTACTAGCCCAGCGCAGATTATTGCAGGAGGCAATCTTGGATTTGACAATAATGCAGTATTTAGCAATAAAGATAGTCAAGTTCTGGTGGGTTTAGCCATTACTAATGGTCTTGATAAAATTATTAATGAAGCTACTCAACTCTACAGTCAAGATTCTGTTGCATCAGGTGGATTTAGTAACACGCATTCTGTCGGTTGGAATAAAACTCATACCAGCCATAAACATGAATGGGGGCGAGATGTTAATTATGCGCCAGCACCGATAACTCAAACGATGCCAATTACTCTAGGTATTGTTAAAGAATACACAGCAAGCCAATCTAATAACCCTGTTGAAAGTTTAACAGCTGCGCAAGTGCAGCAAAAAATTGAAGATGCTCAATCTGTTAAGCAGGCACAACTAAATATACAACAAGCCCAAAATCAAAAACTCAATGTGGATGCAGGCACAGGGATTAGCCAAAATGCATCAGACTTAAAAAAACCATTGAGCCCTGATCAATTGCAGGTCGATTCACAGCAATCTACACAAGTGAATGCACAACAGCAGGATGTGGATCAGATCAAGAATCATCAAATTGATGGCGTGACAAATGATTCAACCGCAATAACCCAGACTGATGAGATTACTGTTCGAACTGTTTCACAAGATTATTTGACCTTATCCAGCAATGCCTTATTTATTACCACAAAAGATAGCCAAGCGAATTATCTGGTTGAAACAGATCCAGCATATGCGAATTATAAAAAGTGGCTGTCCTCTGACTATATGTTGGATGCATTAGGATTAGATCCTGCATTGCAGCAAAAGCGTATTGGTGATGGGTATTACGAACAACGCTTAGTTCAAGATCAAGTGGCAAAACTCACAGGCTATCGTTTCCTTCAAGGTTATGGCTCTGATGAAGAACAATATAAGGCACTGATGAATAATGGTTTAAGCTTTGCCAAACTCTATAATTTAAGACCAGGTATCGCTTTAACAGAAGCACAAATCGCGCAACTCACCAGTGATATTGTGTGGTTAGAAGAAAAAACCATCAAACTTGCAGATGGAACAACCACTAAAGCTTTAGTGCCACAGGTCTATGTTCAAGCCAGAGTAGGTGATCTAAAAGGTGATGGCACACTGATATCAGCTGACTCAATTAAGTTGGATGTACAAGGTGACGTATTTAATTCAGGCACGATTGCAGGACGACAAGCGGTTGTACTCAGTGCGGATAACGTAAAGTTATTGAACGGCAAGATTCAAGGGAATCAGGTCGGGCTGAATACGCGTCAAGATTTAAATATTGTTGGTGGTCAAATTCAAGCTGATCAAGCTGTTGATTTAAATGTAGGTCGAAACTTTAATTTAGAAAGTTCTACACAAAGCAGTCAAAATATTGTTGGTGAAAGTGTATTTAGCTATACAGGTCTAGATCGTTTGGCAGGCATTTATACCAATGCCCCTTTAAAGCAAGCTGATGGAAAAAATCTAACAACTTCGATTTCAATCAAAGTGGGTGGAGATACGACTTTAAAAGCAGCTGAGATTCAAAATAGCAATGGTTCAACTAGAATTCAGACTCAAGGGAATTTGAATGTTGGTGGCATTCAAACAGGCGTCAGCAATAAAGGTTATGCCAATGAAAAGAACTATAACTATTCAACAACTCAAGTAGATCAAGGTAGTTCAATTCAAAGCCAAGGAACTGTTGATTTAAGTGCAAATAAAATTCAAGGTAAAGCAGTCAATATCGCAAGTCAGCAAGGTGATATTTTACTCAATGCTCAACAAGGGATTAGTCTTGAAAATGGTAAAAACTTGCATAGCACAGACATTGCCATGTCCGCACAGTCGGGCGGTTTGCTTGGAAGTAAAACTGAACGTAATGATGTTTGGAAATCCGATCAATCGATTGCCAATGGTTTAAAAGCTGGTGGCAATATTGTGATGAATACATCGCAAGGTGATATCTCAGCGACCCATCTAAATGCCAATGCAGGGGAGTCTATTCAGGTTCAAGGCAAAAATGGAAATGTAAGCCTAAATTCAGCATTAAATGAAAACAGTCAAAGTACGACATCTTCAAGCACAAACTTTGCAACTTATAACAATCGTCAATCGGGCTATATCGATCAAGAAGTTGCCCAAACCCAGTTGGTTGCTGGAAAAAATATTGATATCAATGCAGCTAAAAATATTGAGCTACAAGCCAACGATATCACGGCTGGGCAAAGTATCTTTGTAGGCAATACTTTGATGCAACGTCAAGTCGATGGGACATTGAAATCTGCTGACGGTTCATTGATGCCTGAAAATGTAAAACTGACTACGCTGGAAACACAAGATCAGCAGTGGGATGAACAACAGAAAGGTTATCGTGGCGTTGTTAAAGAGTTAATGAAAGTCACCGAAGTTGGTCTGGCTGGCGTTCAATCTTTATTCCCTGGCGTTAAAGTGGATACCAAACTTACAGTTGGTGAGTCCAACAGCAAACGTGAAGAGCAAATCAAGCAAACGGGTACAAGTTTGGTTGCAGAAAATGCCTATGTGGGTTCAGCAGGAAATACGACTTTAACTAGTGCAGACATTACTGCAAAAAATACGATTCTTTCAGGTCAAAAGGTGACATTGAATGCTGCCGAAGAACAAAACATTTCAGTCACTTCACACAGTAAGGAAACCATTGAAGGCTTAGGCGTTAAGCTCAATAAAGATAGCGTGCGTTTAGGTGGTTTTGTGTCAGAAGATACCACACAAAGTACTAAAACTACTGAAATAACCCATAAAGCAGGTTCAATCCAGACTGAAAACCTTAAAATACAAGGTGCTGAAGGGGTGGACATACTCGGTCAAAATATCAAAGCGACAGGTGATACTGTTATTAATCATGGTCGAGGTGATTTAAATATCGGTGGTTATGAAAATAAAACCACGGTTGAAGATAAGACGCATAAAGAAACGATCAGTACTGAAGTCGGGGTACGAAATGCCTATTTGGATGCGGCACTTGCTTTAGATGCGGTCAAAGATGCAGCCGAGTCCGTCAAACAAGCCAAAGATCAATACAGTCAGGCACAGCGTGACTATGCATCAGGTAAAATCACCAAAGAAGCACTGGACGATACCAAAGCCAATGTTGCAATGGCAACCGCCAATCTTGCCAATGCACAGATTGCGGTAGGTTCGGCAGCAGCAACCGCAGCTGCAAGTTCAGCAACTTACGGCTTTACCATTGGTGCAAACGGTGAACGTATCGAAACCACCACCACCACAAATACCACCCAAGGCAAATGGCAAGGTAGCAATCTTGATCTAAACAACCTCACGCTTAAATCTGAAAATCAGGATGTGAATGTTCAAGGTAGTCGCTTAACCGCAACTGGAACGACCACATTCGATGGAACGAAAGATTTTAATATCAGTGCAGGAAAAGAACACGGTCAACAAGAGACCAGCAGTAAAACCAATAACCAAAGTGTGAGCTATACCTATGGTGGTGGTGGAAGTGCCTCAGTAGGTAAACAAACATCGAAATCAAATAATGAAAGTTTAACGAATGTAAACAGTACGGTTGATCTCAACACAGTATCTGGATCTTTAAATAAGTTAAATATTCAAGGTGGTGAGGTCAGTATTGCAGATCGTGGTGATATAAAAGTCAATCAAATCCATGTAGAAAGCATACAAGATACAGCATCAGGCAACAGTAGCAGTAAAGGTGGTTCAGTTGGGGTAGGCATTGGTTCAGGTGGTGGCAATGTAACGGCAAGTTATAATCAAGCCAAAGGTCAAAACGATAAAGCTTGGGTGAATGAAACCAGCAAATTGCTTATCGGCAATGCTCAAAATGATGCAGACCTAGATGCAATGGGTGTGCAAAAGGTGAGTAATATTGGTGGTGTGATCGCCAATGCAAGTAAGAATGCTGATAGAACTTTAACAGATCATGGCAAACTGAATTATACAGGGGCACTAGAGCTTAAAGATATTCAAGATCATAGTTCTGAAAGTAATCGAGGCTTCAATGTATCGACCAGTGTGGGTACATCGATCAAAGGTGAAAGTAAGGAGAGTTCATTCCACCCAAGTGGTAGTACAACGCTTGGTTTACAAAGTACAGGGAATGAAAAAGAGCAGTTAACTAAAGCGACGATGGGTCAAGGTAGTGTGACCAACACTACAACGACCAGTAACCGTGATATCAACAATACTCAAGAAATCACCCGAGACCAAGTGACAGGTTTATTAAATGGTTCAGTGACTGTAGATAATCGTTTACTGACAGAGAATGGTCGTGCTCAGATTATTCAAGAGCAGAAGGATTTACCTCAGAATGCTGAAATCATAGGAAAAATGACGGCAGCAGGTGTAACAAGCTTAGGTGTTGCGACTGCTTCTTTAGCAAGTGGGGATCAAAATCTCAAACAAGCTTATGATACCGTGATGAATCCTGCGAGAACTTTTGATTTTGTACAAAAGCATCCAGAGGCAGCAACTGTTTTAGAGCAGTTTAAAAACGGTGATTATGATGGGCTATTAGCAACAAAAGGAAGTATCCAGCTATTGGCACAAGCTTTAGGTCAAGATGTGAATGTACTCACAACGTCTATTACCTCATTCTTAAATATCAAAGGAGCTTATGATCATCAAACAGATACAGTTGTTTTAGATGTAAATAATGAGAATAGATCATCAATCTTAAATACAACAGGACATGAAATAGCGCATGGTCAAGGGATTAAAAATGAAACTTCAGCAGATTTGGTTGGAAAATCGGTAGATTGGGCATTCAATTCTGGTATTAAGAATAATCAAGACACGATTGATCAATTTAAAGGTCAACTGGGTGATGGGAAAGATGCTTCTACTCAAGCTCAAAATATAGCTGAATTGACAAAAGATAATACAACTGTTGTGGATGCAATATCGGATCATGGAGATAAGATCGATGAAAAAACATCATACTGGCAGGACATAAAGCACCTAGGTTGTTGGAGTGATGAGTGTGTAACAGCCTATAAACAAATGGATGCGGAACAAAATAAAGCATTTAGATTGGGTGAGGCTAAAGCTACAACAAAATTTATAAATGATATTAAGAATTTACCGAATGTTCCGAAAGAAGTATATGAAGCATTGACGACAGATCCAATGGGAACTATGTCAGCGATTTGGAAAGGCGTAAAAAATATTCCAGGCGAGTTATGGGATACAGGAAAAACGATTACAGTAGTAAATGCATTAGGCAGTACACCAGCAGAATTTGAAAGACTAGGCAATGCCCAAATGACAACAGCACTTAATGGTCTCTCAGCAGCATTAAGTGCAGGTACTGTAACAGTTGTTAAAAAGGGGGCAACTATTACAGTAGATGCAGTGAAAAATCTTAAGAATACTTATATATTGGCAAAAACCCCAGAAGGCATTAGTTTTAAGATTATACAGCCTACGCATTTAGCAACTGTTGATGGCTTTAGTCAAAAATCAGCTATTTCTGGGGGACATAATGCTGATGCATTTTATAAAGTAGCTAAAGACAATGGAGTGCAAATTTTAAGTGCGAAACCAACAAATGTACAAGGTATAACCCATATCGAATATAAAATTCCGACCAAAGATCCTGCAGGAAATTTTACGGGAAATTATAAAGGTAATGGTTCTAAACCATTTGAGAAAACAGTTTATGATCCTAAAATATTTACAGATCAAAAAATGCTTGAATTGGGACAAAAGGCTGCAGCTAAGGGGTATAAACAAGCAATTGCTAAAGGGTTACAGGCATATGATGCAACTGCTGGTGGAGTGACATTTAGGATCTATATAGATCCTAAAACGAAAGGGGTTAATAATTTTCATCCTAAATAGGAAAAAAAATGAAACATTTATTTGATTTGCCCTATGACCATTTTAGTACGGAAGGAACTATCAAAAGTTACTTCGATTTAATGTATAATGAAGGTCATTTTTTAGATGCAATTGAAAATATTATTGAGCGAGAGTCTTATATGCTAGATGGTATATATTGCTTTTTTCCTAATATGAATAGTAGTGAAGTGGATGAACATTTTGAAGGTGTTCAATTTGCTATTGGATATCCTCCTACATCAGAGAATACTGTCACGGTTAGTGAAAATATTTGCTATTATTTTGTCAAATTGTCTTGTGAACTATATAAAAATAGGAATCCAAACGAAGCTGTTAAAATTAGTAGGTTAGTAGAAAAAATACCTTATTAATTTATGGGATCATAGTTCTGAAAGTAACCGTGGCTTCAATGTATCGAACAGTGTGGGTGCATCGATCAAAGGAGAGAGCAAGGAGAGTTCTCTTCATCCAAGTGGTAGTTCAACGGTTGGCTTATAAAGTACAGGGAATGAAAAAGAGCTGTTAACCAAAGCGACGATGGGTCAAGGTAGTGTGACCAACACTACAACGACTAGTAACCGTGATATCAACAATACTCAAGAAATCACCCGAGACCAAGTGACAGGTTTATTGAATGGTTCAGTGAATGTAGACAATCGTTTACTGACGGAGAGTGGACGTGCTCTAGATGGGCATGTCCAAGCATGTGTTTATGGTGACACTTGCGATGCTTATAATTTATTCCCGCAAAATTCAAATTTTAATAATTCAGCTTATAAGGTATATTTTGAAAATATCGTGAGAAAGGCCGAGAAAGATGGTAAATCTATTGGTAAAGCAACGGTTATGTTTACAAGAAATGATCCTAGATCATTAAGACCAGACAAAGTCTTTGTAAAGTTTACTATAGATGGTAAAAAGCTAGATCCTGTAATGTTTGAGAATAAGGCTGGTGGAGGTATAAAAGGAACAAACAGATTGAAATTTTAAATGATATTGTTAAATATATAGATATTAATAGTATTGTGAATTATGATTCATTCATTTTTGAATATAAGTTCAATCCTGATGAGGGATGGGCAAATTTTCACTTAGATTATTGCAAAGATAATCAGAGTTATTTAGCTAGTATACAGGACTTTGGTTTTTCAACTTTAGAAGATTTAAGTAAGAAACTTCATGATGAAATGCAATCACATATAGGTGGTGATTGGAGAAAGTTTAATTTAATTTTGGATGAGAATGGTAAGGCTCATACTAAGTTTATTTATAATGAAAAATCATAAATTCATATAGCGTATATTTTATTAATTTAGAAGCATGTCATTTTGGCATGCTTTTTATTGCTTCAATGTTTAAAGGTCCGGGTGAAGGGATTAATATCGTTCCGATGGATAAGACGTTTAATGGTTCTAGTGGTGCTTGGTATAAGCTTGAAACAGATTGGAAGAAAGCTTTGGAACGCAACCAATCAGTCAAAGTAAATATTCAACCACTGTACTCAGGTAATAGTAAACGGCCAGATAGTTTCATTATTAATCATAGCATCAATGGGGTTAGACAACCTTCGCAACAATTAAAAAATACGTCAACAGGAAACTACTTAATGAATGAACAAGAATTATATCAAAAAATAGGAGAGCTTCTATGGTCAATCAAGGCTGAAGAAGCAATTGTTATTTTTTGCACAGGTACTATTTATAGCGATTCTAATTCATACAGTTTTAGATGGCTTACTCAAGATGGTAAAAAAAAATCATTTGATTTTGATAAAATTCCTGATGAAATTGGAGATCAAATCATAGGCTTAATGGAGGAATTGAGATCACTGGATATGTTTGTAGAGAAATGGACTCATTTTGAAATTTCTTTGACGGAAGAAGGTAAAATAGATTTTGCATTTGCATATATTCCTGAAGAAGACAGTTGGGTGAGTTTGTTTATGAGAGGAATTAGTGATCTAACTGAAGAAGAGTGGGAAAAAGATTATCCTCAAATTCCTAAGGAATTATGGGAGGAGCGTATAAAGCTCAAAGAGCAAAATAAATAATGTGTCTGTAAATTATTTTGTGTAAGTTCTATATTTCTAAATGGTATGTTCATTAACTAAATAAGTCTATTAATGCTTCTGCTTTAAATGGCAGAAGTATTTTTTTATGCATAAAAAATCAGCCCAGTCAGACATCAAACCCTTTTTTTTCAAGATAGGCTCCACGTAAATAAGCAGCTTCAACTTCGTCTGGTTGCTTATGTGCAAGGAAATGCTCACAAACTTCACGTGGGTAGTCAGTTTTGTCTGCTGACCAATCACGAAAAGTAGAGCGGAAACCATGTGTTGTAATTACTCGATTTTGTTTAGAGTCAATATAGCCTAAGCTATTTTCTTTAAGCTTCTGTTCATGCATACGCTTAATCAAAGCTGTTAGCGACATATCTGAAAGCATCCCACCACCACGAGGTACAGGGAAAATGTAACCTTGTGATTGTGTATCAGCTTGAATAGACTTCAATAATTCAATTGCAGGTTCTGATAATGGAACACGATGCTCCTTTTCAGCTTTCATTCGTTCTTTACGGACTTCTTTCATAAATCACTTTTATTCAGCTTTTTTTATTTTTTATGAGTTTACTGTATTACCATAAACCTATGAGTTACTTTTAGAAGCTTTATTATTAATCTTGATCCATTGCATTAAGAAGTCGTTGGAATTTATCACCTATATCTGCAGATGATATCAATTCTGATAAATTACTCTCAAAAGAATTTTTATCCAATGCTATTAATTTATTACCATCTAAATAAATAGTACAAGGATAACCCTCACTTCCAATTTCTACAATTGAAAGCAATTCCTCATCACCCATAGAATTAGTTGCATAAATCGCTTGGTTTTTTGGCTTCTCACTTTTAGGTGAGTCATTCATTTCTAACATACCAATTGTTTGTGTAGCCATTACAAATGCAGCAAGATGATTCTTTTTAGTTGGTGATTTATACTCAATAGATATTTTATTGTCAGTGGCTTGCATGATTTCAAGTTTTAATCTGTGAATTACATCCTGAATAGAAGCTAAATTTTTAGCTTTGCTTTCTGATGCTTTTAAACCTGCTTGTAAGGCTAATCCAAACAAACTTTTTTCTGAAGAAGTAGACATACTAACTTATCCTGTGTATTAAACTGCTTAACGGCCAATGATCAGAAGGATTTGTAAATACCCTATCAATTGAGCTTAACATTGATTCTATATCAAGTATCGAAGTCAAATTATCATCAAATGCCCACTGATTTTTCAGAAATGAACTTGAGATTAATATCTGATCTATTACACACCAAGTGTGAAAATTACCATTACGATAATTATAAGTACCTTTAACTTTTGATTCAGTATTTAATGGCAAAAATTTCCAACAAGGATTATAAAAGATGTTAGGTTTTTTTAGGACAATATCTCTATCTCTTGATGATTGTAAATGGTGAACCATCTCATCACTAAAAGGCTCGACATTATAATCTCCCATCATGATAATTTCTTTATTATTCTCAAGATCTTTTTCAATTTCATATCTTAACCTAGAAGAAATTGTAGCAGTATTTAAGCTGTTATCTTGTAATTGGCTCGGCCAATGTGATAAATAAAAAGAAAGCAAACTACCAAATTCAGAATGAATAAACTCATATCTTTCAAAGATTTTTAAATTACGACTACCAAGGCCCATTGTTGCAAATTGACAATCATCATTATTGTACTTAATTAATTGATGATTCTTTTTATACAAAATAGCTGTGTCGAAATATAAACGATCTTGTTTCTGAGCTCCTATAGCATAATTGTATTCTGTTTTTTTTAAATTCAGATAATTAGCGATGTAAATAATGTCTTCGATACTGACTTCACCTAAGCAAATAAAGTCGTAATCCATATCCATTAATCTTTGTAAGATAACAGCAATGCATTCTTTTTTATCTTGTGAAGCTAAATTTCTTTTTGAACTTTTGGGTGGTGAAAGACTAGTATTCCACCATACGACTGATAAATAACCTTTCATTATAAACAGTTTCCCTCGTAGTAATTTTACTGCATTTAATACATATGTTCTTCTATCCATACCAGCACACATTATCTTAATTTGGGACTAATACTAGATATTGTTCAATAAGCTTTCGGAGATAAGTTTGTGCTAAACAGCTGCATTTTTTAGAAATTAAGTGAATTAGGCAGACCTCATAAGCAAGTTGAATTTTCACTAAAAGCTATCTTTTGTTTGTGTGAAAAGATTAAAGTATTCATCCAAGATTTCAAAAATATTGTTTTCTTCAAGTAGATTTTTTAAATGGGTGGAATTTTCCTCAGATAAATACTTTAATAAGATTGAATGACATAACTTAATATCATTAGTCATACTCAATTCTTGATGTGTATTTTTTACGGAAAAATTAGTTGCATTCAAAACCTGTCGTACTAAAGATTCTACAAATATCAGCGAAAAATTTTCTAACGTCACAGATTCTTTTGCTCTTGTAACAGCTACATAAAAGAGCCTAACTTCCTCCTCTGATACAGGAGCATAAATTAAGGGGCTACAATTTTCTGTAGAATCCATTTTCTGAAATAGAAAAGAATTAAAGTCTTCGAATAAGACTATGTGATTAAATTCTAAGCCTTTGGATTTATGTGCAGTCGTTATTTTGAGATCAAACTGTGTTTGTTCCTTTGAGTTCGTAGCAACTTTTGCGATAACTTGTATCTTTTCTTTTAATTCATTTATGCCCATTTTTACAATTAAACGGAAGGGGGAGGATATATCACTATCAGTTGGATTCTCCTCAACATATTCTTCAAGTTGCTCTATGTTTTCAAACAGTGTTAGAGCGCTATCACTACTTAATTTAATTCCCTTTTCTAGCTTTTCAAAATCTAAAATATAACTTTGAATTTGTTGTATATCTATTTCCACACTTATTGATAACTGAGGGTTTTGTTCTATAGCCTTTATAAAGGCATCAAATGCCCCAGCATTTGTTCTTGTAATGATTGCATCATATCGACTATAGGTACAATCTTGAATTTCATAAATTTTGCTGTTTTTTTCAAGATTTCCTGTAATAGGTAATTGAAAGTCCGAAAAGGAGTATTTCAGTATAGCTGTTGATAATTTGGCTACGTCTTTACCAAAACGGAAAGACTTCGATAGATAAAAAGTATCTGCAACTTTTACATTATTTAAAGCATCTAAAGCTCCTCTCCAGCTATAAATCTGTTGAAAGGAGTCACCAACTACTATCAATTGAAGTTTTGAAAGATCTTGGTTGTTGAGAATATCTAAAGCTACTAAATCCGTATCTTGAGCTTCATCTACAATAACGAAATCATAATCAATATGGAGTTTTGGCTTCGATAGTTGATATATTTTTAGAGCTGAAGAAAATGAAACCGGAAATTGATTCATTTCTGTATTAAATATATTTTCGACTAACTGTTGGCTAATAGACAAAATGTTGTTTGCAACAAAGTTGTTTAAGAAAAAATCCATATCTGCCCAGTTAGGGCAGATTGGAATGAAATGATCTAACGTTAACTCATGATCGGCGGAAGAAAAGTAACAGTTTATAGCTTTGATTATGTAACCTTTACATACTCTAGAACTAACATTTCTGAATTGAATAGTAGGCGCTTTAGATGTATCTCGTCTTTTTATTATATTTTCTTTTACGGCAATTCTTTGGTCTGATATGAAAAATGATTTATAAAGGTACTGACGTAAAATTTGATCTGCTTTTTTTAGCTCCATTTTATGACCATATAGAGGTCTAATATTACTTATAGCTAAACTATGCCAAGTTTTTGCGGTCGTGTTAATTGAGTTTTTTTTCAGTTTTTTAGCCGCATCTTTAGCAATAGTATTATTGAAAGCTAAAAATAGGCCTTGAGTGTAGCGATTGAACTTTGACTCTCTTTTTGTTGCTTGTTTACATGCCTGTATCATAGTAGACGTTTTTCCTGAACCTGCATAAGCAAAAACTTTGAATGAATTTCCAATTTGGGCAAAATTAACAATGTTTTCTTGTTCTTGTGTTAAGTTCATAATCTTAGATTAGCAAAAATATACTATTTCACTGTAGTGAAATAATTAGGAAAAATCTAGATCTACAAAGGTTTAAAATATTAAAAATAACTAGTTGTGCTTCTTAAGTTGTTTTTTATATTGATTTAATATAAAAAATATTTAATTATTTGACTCCATGTTTAAATTTTTTCCAATTAGGTGATTTGCTTGAAAATTAAAACTATACATCTAGTTGGATTTCGTAACTTTAGTGATGCCATTATTAATTTTAATGATGATACATTGATCATTGGAGCTAATGATGTAGGCAAAAGTAATATGCTACATGCTTTACGTTTACTTCTAGATAAAAGTTTATCAGAAGCTGATATAGAGCCTTCTGAATTAGACTTTCATCTTTGTAAAAATACAACCTACAATGAACTTTCAATTACTATTAGCTTTGATGATATAAAAGAAGATGCAGTACTTTCTGTTCTGAAAGGGTATGTAAGTGATGATGGATTTACTTATTTACGTTATGTCGCAAATCGGATAGATCTTAGCTATAAAATTTTTATTGGTTATTCTTTGAGTAATATGGAAGAGGTTAATAGTCGATTCTATCTTAAACACCTGAATCTAAAATACATACAATCGCAAAGAGATCTTAAACGTTTTATACAAAGAGAAAAAAGACAGTTATTAAAATTATCTCAACAAAATTTAACAGCTGATCAGAAAGAAGAGGATAACGATCTTCTTACTGAAATAAGTGAAGATTTGAATGACTTAAATGAGAAAGTATCTCAGCTCTATTATGTTGACCAAGCGACTAAAGAAGTAAATGTTGAGTTAAGAAAACTCGCTCATAGTAACTTAAATTATTCGATACAATTGGACACAGGAGCTATTCAGGTTAGCGATTTTATTGATGCTCTTCAATTAGGAGCTTCTACCCATGGCTCAAGCGTATTGTTGGGAGGAGATGGACGCAATAATCAAATACTTTTAGCGTTATGGAAAGCGAAAAGTATAGCTGAACATGATATTAATCATGAGGTGGTTTTTTATGTGATTGAAGAGCCTGAGGCTCATTTACATCCACATCAGCAAAGAAAGTTAGCTCGGTATTTAATTAATGAATTGCCTGGGCAAGCAATAATTTCTTCTCATTCACCACAAATAGCTTCTCATTTTTTACCTAACTCCATAGTTAGATTACTCGTTAAGGATGAATCTACTATAGCTGCAAGTCAAGGTTGCTCTAAATGTATTGAAACTGGTTGGGAAGAAATGGGGTATAGGATAAGTATTTTACCTGCAGAAGTTTTTTTCTCAAATGGTGTTTTTCTCGTTGAGGGGCCATCCGAGATGCTTTTTTACGCTGCTTTAGCTAAGGAGTTAGGCATTGACTTAGACTATTTAAATATCTCTTTATTATCTGTAGATGGTATTGCTTTTAAAGTCTATATTCAGATTTTAGATGCATTAGAAATCCCCTGGGTACTACGGACAGATAATGATATTTCAAAAGTAGCAAGTACAGAAAAATGGCAGTATGCGGGTATTAATCGTTGTTTAACTTCAATTAATGAAAAGCCATGGGAGCATAGTGAGACAAAGTTAGTTCATACTGAGATTTTTTCTGATGCACGTTGGCAAGGCTTTAATAAGGTAACTCGTGTAAAAGGCGTGTTTATTTCAAATATTGATCTTGAGACTGACTTAGTAAGTAATTTGTCTAAAGAAATATTAGAAGAGTTAGACTTTAAAAGTCCAAAGGAAGCTATAGATTATCTTCAAAAGAAAAAAGCTATTAGAATGCGTAATCTATTGGGGAAAATACAATCAAAGCTTTATGTTCTTAGAGGTACAGATATAACTAGTCCTTTAGAGCATTTGCGTGATTCTATAATTAATTAAAGAAAAGATAATGAAAACTAAAAATCTGACACAGCAGCAAGAATTAGCGATTAATTATTCGCATAACATGGTTATTACTGCATGTCCAGGCAGTGGTAAAACAACAGTTGTGGAAGAAAAGGTTAGAAATATTCTACCCACCATTAATGTACATCAAGGTATTATTGCGATAACGTTTACGAGGAAAGCAAGCCAAGAATTAAGGAATAGATGTAACAGTAATAATTATGATACGAAGCAAAGTTTCTTTGGAACTATTGATAAATTTTGTTTAGAGGAGTTGATATATCCTTTTTTATCGCATTTATGGGGTAAGAGTGCAAGTGAATGTGAGGTTGTTGAAAAATTAGATAAGAAATATAACGAATTATTTCTAGATAAGCAGATTCCTACAACATTCGATATCAAAGTAGATGATGGATTTAAGAAACTCTATGATAAAGGAGTTCTATGGATGTCTTCATTTGCCGGGTTAGCAAATTTTATTCTAGAAGGCTCTAAATCTGCTGTAAGATATTTAAAAGCTAAATATACCCATATTTTTATGGACGAATATCAAGACTCATCAAAAGAGCAGCATGAACTATTTTTAAAATTAGTTGATTTAGGATTAATCGGAACTGCTGTTGGAGATGCAGATCAGTCAATTTATGAGTTTAGAGGTAGTAGTGTCCAGTATTTAAATAATTTGATAGAAGATACGAAGAAATTTCAATATTTCCGTATTGATGTTAATCATAGATGTCATCCGTCGATTAGCAATTACGCTTCAAGAGTTAAAGATCCTTTAGCTCCAATTTGTCCTGTCCCAGATATGGAATGTAGGGTTCATAGATTCACTCTGGAAGGAAATCATAAACAGGCAGCTATAAGAATTTCAGAAATTATAACTAAAATAGTAACTAAGAAAGAGTTCTTAAATTATTCAGATATTGCAATTTTAGCAAAAGGTAATAAAGTTTTAAGGGAAGTTTCAGAAGGATTACTTGTTGACTATCGTTTGTATACAGGTATTGATCTTGAGAAAATAAAAACACCTGTAGCTCGTATTTTTCACGATTTATTAGCTCTTTATTTTGGTAAGATTTCCACAATGCAAGAGGTGTTGGACAACAATCAAATCAAGAATTATGTTCCTGAAAAAGAAAATTTACTCTCGTTAAAGGAAAAGATCAATGGTTTGAAAAAGCTTGAAGAGAACCAACTAGTTCAGACCTTTGAAGAGATAATTACTCAAATAGGCATTAATAACTTTGCTCAGGAATTAGAGGCCGTAATAAAAATCTTAACGGATGAAACACTAAAAAAACTATTTAAACCTATTAGCCAATCTGAGATACAAGTGATGACTTTGCATAAATCAAAAGGACTGGAGTTTCACACGGTTATCCATATTGGTCTAGAAGAGTGGGTGTTTCCGTATCGAAAGGTGACCCAAGATTGGTCTCGATATTACCCTGAGTTAGAGCAAGACACAAACCTACATTATGTAGGGATCACAAGAGCCAAAGAGCTATGTATCCTTATTCAAACAACAAAGCGTATAAATTCAAAAGAAGAGGAAATTAATGCAACTCCCTCATATTTTTTAAATCTTATTGACTTAGAAGGACTATATAATCAACATTGAGTGAAGCTTTAACTTGGATTTGAATGAAAAATTTAAAAATATTAGTTACTTAAGTGATTTAATGTTACTTTAAATAAAACTTATAACTATACATAAAGCGAGTTGAAATAAAGAATTAATCATAAGACATCATTCAATCGCTGTGTCTGAATAGTTTTGTTTTCGATCTTGTTTTCCATTTGGTTGAGCATTCCAGTGTTGATATATCTCCTCGATTGATTAAGGCTCGATTATAAGAGAGCCAATTCGTTAATGATAGACTTTAGTTAAAGGCTTATTCATTTGTAAATTATATTGCTGAATAAGCTGTTAAAATAGATTTGTACAACAAAGCAGAGTGAATTGACATGCAAGAATTGTTTAAGGTAAATAAGTTTGAACGAGCTTAATCGTGGGCTAAGATTGAGAATATAAGATAAAAATAACTAAAATGTAGTTAATCATAAAAGTTATGCTTTAATATTTGTGTGTTGATTGTTGTGGTTAACCTAGGAAGAGTTTTAGGAAATAGATCAATATAAAAATAATCGATAAGTTATTGGAATTTAGTGGGCGAGTATTTACATGATTCATTCAGAAAAAGTAGCGGCGGATAAAAAATCACTTGGTTTTGAGTTTCAGGATTTTGTTTATATCGAAAAGCTTATTGAGCTTACGCAAGGACAAACTTTATGTTTAGAACTTTATGACGATATCCATGTGGAAACTATAGCAGATGGTTGTGTGAAAGAGCTTTTACTTATTCAGGTCAAGCATTCGATTGATTCGGGTAATATCACAGATCGAGACATTGATCTTTGGAAGACTATTGATAATTGGCTAAAGCTCATTCCAGAACTACCTGTTGATTCAACATTGAGATTTCAACTTTATACTAATAAAACTCTTAATAACCAAATATTTGTGAGTATGCTAAAAGCTCCTCGTCAGAATATTCTAGCAATTCTTGATTATATAAGGGAAATAGACAGCAAAATTTTTGAAGCAGAATCTAAAAAAGAACCTAAAGATTCAGTTAACCCTATTGCAAAATATGTGAAAGCTATAGCAGAGACAAGTGATGAAGAACTCAAGTTTTTATTTGATCGATTTGAGTTTCATTCTGATAATTCTTCAATAACTGCAAGAATTTCTGCTGCATTACTGCAATTGGCGATTCCTGCAGCATGCTTAGATGAAGCCAGAAAACACGTGATTGGTGCATTTAAGGAGTCAAAATTTTCAAAAATTATCAAAGGAGAAAAGGTAGTCATTACTTTTGATGACTTTCGGGTTGATATGGGGTTTGACAGAATAATTAGATCAGCTAGAGCAGATCCTATTGAATTTGATCGTTTTGTTGATCTTTATTATAACTATCAGAGACCCGATAAATTATCTTTTACTCATAGCAAGTTTTATGAACAGCTGCAAGATATCGGAATTGATAATGATGAAATTGTAGATCGGGGGATTGAAATGATACTTGCAGAACAGTTTATGAGCTCCTTACAAGAGGCTGGTTCCTTCAGTGTTAGCGAAAATTTAAGACTAGAAAATAAGGCAGTAACAGATTGGCAATTGCTACATAGACAATTACATCGGAGAACAAATCAAGATGATGAAAATGAGCATTTGCGAGTATCCTTAGATTGTTATGATAAAACGATGATAAGTCCATTGAAAGTCAGTGATGTAGAACTTCCGAAGAATTTGAGTTGTGGGACATACATTAAGCTTTCTAATTTACCACGCATTGGATGGCGCAGGGATTGGAAAGGAAAGTTTGAAGAATGAATCGTTTATTCCAAAATGAATTGATTGGCACAGTTGCTATTCAAAGTGCACTAGAAAATTCTTTTGAACATCGTTTATCGCTATCAAAAACTATGTTAGTTCTACCTTTACTTTTTGATAAAACCATACGCTCCATTTTGAAAAAGAAGAATAGTGTTGTGTTGAGTAGTAAGGATCTTTTACTGTCCAATCCAGAAGCTTTTATCACTGTACGAGCAAGATATGAGGATTTAGCGATAACCTCTTTGAATACAATAATTCTTACTATGGAGTTAGGTATGACTATACAAAAAGGTGATTACTTGATCCTCAATAAACAAATATTTTTTCAGAATAATTCTGAAATTGGAAAAACAGCATCAGATATATTGGCTTCAGGTCCTAAGCTTGGTCTGATTCTTAATGAAAATACTGTTGATCTTTATCAAGCATTTAGGATTGATTTATGAGTAATATTCAGATCTCTAATGTTGTCCTCTGGCAGAAGAATGGTATTAAGAGGACTCTAGACTTTCTACATAATCATGTAAATGTAATTACAGGAGATTCTGGTAAAGGTAAGTCATCAATTTTATTTATTATAGATTATTGTTTGTTAGCAAGTGATACCACTGGTATATCGAAAACTAATATTGATTCTAAAGTTAACTGGTATGGCATCAAGATTTCTATTGATGAAAAAGAACTTGTCATAGCAAGGCCATCTGAGAGCAATGGGGTAACTGATCAAGCATATTTTAATGATAATGGTATTATCCCTTCTTTACCAATTTTAAACACCAGAGTAGATAATTTAAAGAAAGTTCTGAGCAGTGCATTTGGTATTAATACAGAATTGCGTGTGCCCTATGGTGGCCGATTTATTCAAGCAGGGTCTAAAGTTTCTTTCCGCCATTTTCTTGCCTACTGTTATCAGGATCAAAATACCATTGTTGCACCAGACCATCTTTATATACGTCCAGGCGATGGACGATATCAGGAGGCTATTGAAAGAACGTTCCGAATGGCTATTGGGGCTGAAAATGTAGATACTGCACTTTCCAGAAGTCGTCTTTCAGAATTAGAGCGAAAGAAAATTACTCAAATCAGAAAGAATGAATCTTATGCAAAATCAGAAAATGTCTTTTCTGAAGAGATTGGGAATTTGTCTAGAGAAGCTCATTTACTTGGCGTTATTGATAATATTCCTGCATCTTACGAAGATAGCTTTATTGCACTTCAAAAGCTTGTTCAGACACCTACTGTTCCAAGTAATCACAAATATGCAATTGAACTCATAGAGCGGGAAATATTCCGTCTGACAGCAAAGAATCGTCAATTACAAGCATTTATTGATAATAAAGTGATCTACTCAAGTCAATTGAAGGGAGTCGAAGATACGTTAAAACCAGTTAATGCTTTCAATACTCAAATTGATAGTATATTTCCCTCCCAATTTGCCAACGAAGTTATTGCAAGGCTACAACGTGAGCTCTCTGATATAAAATTATCGTTGAAGAGTCGTAATAGCTTTCCGTTCATTGCAGAAGTAAGAAATATTCATGAGCAGAATGAGAATAAAATTCGAATACTTAAAGAGGAATTATCCTTAATCGAGATAAGTCATCCTATCCGGTATAATCCCAATGATTATTATCGCTACTTAGGTCGCCTTGAAGCAAAACTTGAAATATATAGTCGAAATGAAAATAAGGACGAGCCAGTACTAGAAGATGATTTCGATGACTCAATAGCTAACTTGCAACGAATTGTTGACCAGAATGAAGAAAAAAGTAGTTTGGCTAGGCAAAAGTTAAATTATTTGATGAATAAACGGCTTATAAAATTGCCATTAAAAGGGTATGGTGGATTCTCAACATCCTATTACGAAAAAGAAAAATTAATTCATTTATATTCTCCAGATTTAGATACTATAGAAAAAATGCCAGATGTCGGGAGTGCATCTAACTATCTTTATCTTCATGTTTCCTATTTCTTAGCTGTACACGAAATTGCGAAGACAAAGAAAATTCCTTGGGTTCCTTCTTTTTTAGTTTTAGATCAAGTCAGCACCCCTTATTTTTCAAGTGATGGAAAGCCAAATGATGATATTCGTAGTTTAGATAAAGTATTAACAGAGTTGAATCAATTTGTTATTGATATGGATAAATTTGGTGGTTTTCAAATCATTTTATTGGAGCACATTGGAAGGAAACATTGGACTGACTTGAATCTCGCTAGATTTCATTTGGTAGATAAGGAGCTCAGAGATGATTACGGACTCATTCTTGAAAACTATTTTGACTAAAATCACATAGAATAGCTGAGTGATTTTAGTTATTGCCAAAAAATTTGTATAACAGTAAAGAGTAGTTTTTTGAGAAATACTGCTATGTGCGTGATACAAGATGGATATAATTTTAGGGAGTTTGAGAAATAAATGACATTACCAATTGTGAAAAATGAAGAAATATGTACGGGAGATATTCTTTTATGCTTCTCAAATATGATGAGTAACAATGATAAAAAAGGTGGAAGTGGCTATTCACACGTCGCTATTTCTATTGATGGTGCGGAAATTTTGGATGCAAATAGCAAGGGAGTGCGAATCACTAATATTTCAAAATTATTAGATGAATATGATCATATAGCAGTAATGAGGAATTCACAACTTTGGTCTTCTAGTAGAGTTCTTTTACTAAGTCAATTTGCATCTAAGTGCATTGGAAAGGAATTTAATCGAGAAGGAATTAAGGGATATACTCAATGTAAGGCGTTATATAAAGAAACAGCGATGGAGAGGGTACATAGCTACTTTAGTTATATGAAACCAGTTGTTCAGACAGAACGTGAAAAATACTTCTGCTCTGAATTGGTCGCAGCAGCTTTCATACATGTTGGAATAATTGATCAGTCGGCTGCAATGCTATTTACACCAGAAACACTTTCTCCTGAAGATATTGGAATCGATAAGGCATTTGGTTTTTTTTATGGATACCTAGTTTCATATTCTGATTATGAAATACCTGATTTTGATCACTTTAGGACCTCAATTTAAGAGGGTAATAACGAAAGATTTTTTTAGCTCAAATTTTGCCTGATAGCTGCACTTAAGAATGGTTAATTGTCACATATGGTTTGAGTTATTGCACAAGATCTATTTCGCGATATCTTGTAACATAGAGTATTATTTTTTGTTTTCAAATAGACCACTATGTTTTAGGTTTTAGGGCACAAAGAATTCTTTATTGCGTGAAGGGCATGCAAAATACAGCCCAATCAGCCATTAAAGATTTACGTTTTTCAAGATAAGCTCCTCGTAAATAAGCGGCTTCAACTTCATCGGGTAGTTTATGTGCAAGTACATGCTCACAGACTTCACGAGGATAGTTTGTTTTATCTGCGGACCAATCACGAAATGTCGACCTAAATCCATATGTTGTAATTACTCGATTTAGTTTTGGATCAATATAGCCTAAGCCATTTTCTTTAAGTTTCTGTTCATGCATACACTTAATCTAAGCTGTTAAAGACATATCAGAAAGCATGCTAGTACCACGAGGGGCAGGGAAAATATAGCCTTGTGATTGTGTAAAAGTCTGAATAGATTTCAATAACTCAATTGCGGGTTCTGAAAGTGGAACACGATGTTCTTTGTCTGCTTTCATCCGCTCTTTTGGAATAGTCCAAACTTTATTCTGAAAATCGATTTCTTGCCAAGTTGCTCCAAGGATTTCACCAGAACGGCAAGCGGTTAAAATTGCAAACTCTAAAGCTTTAGGTGAAATACCATCTTTTTGTCGAAGGTGATGAACAAATTCAGTAACTTGATCGTAAGGTAACGATGGGTGAGGGCGTGATACTTGTTTTAAATTACCTAGAATAGGTTCTAAGTTACCTTTCCATTCGGCAGGGTTGTCACCTTCAAAATATTCCATAGCCTTGGCATAATCAAAAATGGTTTCAATACGGCCACGGAGTCGTTTAGCCGTTTCATTTTTCTCAGCCCAAATGGGTTCCAAAACTTTGGCAATATCTACTTTATTAATAGAGCCAATCACACGGTCACCTAAAATAGGGGAGATATAAGTTTCTAATGTGGTCGACCATTGAGCAATATGTTTCTGATTTTTCAACTCACGTGATTTATTGGCAATTACAATTTTGGCACATTCACTGAAAGTACGATCACGGAGCTTTTGAATACGTAAAGCCTGAAGATTTTCCTGTTTTTGCTGGATAGGATCAATCCCATTTCGGATTTGAGCTCTCATTTCTTGAGCTTTTGTTCTTGCTTCAGCTAGGGATACCTCAGGGTATGAACCTAAACCAATATCACGGCGATGGACTTGTTGTTTACCATCTTCATCAAAACGTTGACCTACAACCACACGTAAAATCCAAGCACGAGAATCATTCACAATACGTAGGTGTAAGCCATCGACACCGCCTACAGCGTGCCTACCTTTTCTTTGGCATAATTTTGGCACTATTCGAAATTTTAGCAATCTCTTCTTTGTTCTTATCTGAATTAATTTACTTCGCATAAAGTTTCAATACTTCAATATATAATTTAGTTTAATATGTTGATAATTTATTAATAAAGAAAAAAATTATGGGCTTAAAGGATTTGCTTGGTCTGAAAGAAAGTGATGAAAAAAAACTACGTGAAGGATTAGCGCAACTTAGGGCTTTAAACGATCATTTATCATCCACATATTCTTTAAGGTCTGACTTAAGAGATTTAACGGATAATCGCCATACTGTTAGTTCGCTTTTACAAGGTGAATTGGAAAAAATAAAAGCTCACCAACAAAGTCTAATTAATAAAACAAATGAGTTATCTCAACTTAAAGCTAAATTATATGAGTCTCTAATTGCTATTGAAAAAATTCAATCTATTTTAGCTAATGATGAAAATGGTAGTTCTATTTATTCTCGTTTATTAGAAGTAACCAATGAAGATAATTTAGATGTTTTGGAAGTTGAGTCCGAAAAAATTCACACGGCTTACATTCATTTATTTGATCGAAATGGTAAGGATACCTCAAAAATTGACCGAGTGAATTATGAAGTTGATAAAATTTCAGGTCAATACGACAAACTGTTTGATGAGCTAAATGATAATGATGAAACGAAAGTAAAAGAATACGAAAGAAAAATTAATGAGTTAATTGAATATTATAACGATTTATTTATTGCAGATGATCCTGACAATAAAAGCAAAAATGAACAGATTAATTTTCAATTAGCGAGAGTTCAAAATTTTTATGACAAAATATATGGTAATGAAGAAAAAAATATTACCGCTTTAAGCAAAGATTTAGATAGCCGATTAGAAAACTTAAAAAAAGTAGAGGAAAGAGCAAAATCAGTCATTGGTTTGTCCAGTGAAGCAGGGCTTGCAGGGGGCTTTGTTGTAAAGGGAAAAGAAGCTAAAGAAGGACAAAAAATTAGCATTATTGTATTTGTTATCGTTGTATCAGCAATTTTTGGATTTAATTTTTATTTGTTTGATAAATCAGATTTTTTAAACATGAAATGGGATACTTTTTTATTCAAATTATTGATCAACGCACCTTTGATTTGGATAGCAACAATTGCAAATATAAATTTGAATCGTTTTTCAAGATTAGAACAAGAATATTCCCATAAGGAAGCTTTAGCAAAGTCTTATGAAAGATATAAGACAGAAATTCAAGAACTTGAAAAATTGGGTGTAACTGGCTCAGAAGAACTAAAAGTAAAACTTTTAGAAATCAATCTTGAAGCATTTAAAGTAAATCCTGCGGAACATTCTGACAAAGCCAAGCCTGATTTTTCAATTTGGGATTTAGTTAAGAAAAAAGAAGATGAGAAATCTGGTGAATAAAGGAAGATCGGGTACATGTCCCTCAATGTGCGCGATTTTTCAATTTAGATAGAATTTTGATTTAATGAGATAGCCCGACTTACTTGACCATTACAAGGAGAATCTTGTAGATAGAGCTACTATAAATAAGTCTTATACTAATGGTATAATTTCATTTAATAACAGCAAGGTATCTGCTTCAATTTCTTTGGCACCCAAAGTGAGCAATTCCAATTTGAATAATCAATTATTTGCGATCATTGACTTTGAAACAACCGGTTTGTATCCGCAACATGGTGATCGTATCACTGAGGTTGCTGTGGTCTTAATTAGGAATAATCAAATCGTTGATAGATTTGATAGTCTAGTTAATGCTGGATGTACGATTCCTTATTCAGTGCAGCAATTGACTGGTATTAACAATACAATGATAAGTTCAGCACCATCAGTGAGTGAGGTTGTACCAAAGCTTAATAAATTCATAAAGGATGCAACATTAGTTGCTCATAATGCTGCATTTGATAGCAAATTCTTAGAATCTGAGTTGACTCGATGTGGCTTAAGTTATGAAAAGCAATTTGTCTGCACCTTGTTGCTTTCACGTAGGCTGTATCAAATGGCCCCAGATAAGAAATTACAGACCTTAGCGGACTATCACAATATTAACCGTTCTGGCAATGCTCATAGAGCACTCAGTGATGCGTTGGTTACTGCAGATTTATTTATAAAGATCTATAAAGATTTATTAAGTTATTGTGCAGTGAGTCAACTGAATTTGCCTCAGCTGATAAGCCTTCAGCGAAAACCATTAAAGGATTTTTCTAGTACATCTCTTCGATTACATGAAGAGAAAATTAGGAATGGCACACTCAAGGTTAAACCTCCATCACCTCCTACCAAGTCAACTTTACCAGTGTCGCCAGTTAATTCTACAATGAAAAGAAGTAATGCCAATAATAGTGGTAATAGAGAGCATAATTCTTGGACGATCATAATTATCGTTGTGGTGGTATTTGCATTTTTAATTTTTTCCAAATAAATGATTTAGGTTAACAGGGATGGCATTAACAATAAGACCGAATTTTTTAGGTTCATTATTTGGAAATGTGGCGTACATTTCCATTGATGAGGATTCCATTTCTGTAAAAACTAAAGATGAAACAACAAAAGAATATAGCTTTGTCGAAATTGTTGATCTCTCTATATACATCAGCGGGATTTTTGGCAGCGAGATAAATTTTAATGCTAAGGGCTCAAATCATAAATTCTCCTTCTTAATAAAAAAAGAAGTAGTGGCAGCTGCCCCCACCATTGAAAAACTGTATTACCGTGTTATTGAGAGAAACATTGGTAATGCCTTTCTCCATTTTGAAAAGGTAGCGGTGCATGAATATTTGAGAGACTCTAATATTACAGAGTTAGATCATATCGTTAAACAACTGGTGGATGCCCATCAGAAGTCCAGAGCGTCATGGAGTTCAAAGCTAAATAGTGACTGTCTTGAAAAATTTGAAGTCTTAAAAAGTTACTATCCATTTGAGAGGAATAAAGACAAAGTCAGGGTAGCATTTGAGCAAAAGAGACTGGTTGATCGAAAAGCTTTTTACGATAAAGTTGAGTCTAACCCATTAACAGAACAACAAAGATTGGCTGTTATAAGAAATAATGACTTTAATCTAGTGTTAGCTGCGGCCGGTACAGGAAAGACCTCAGTGATGGTGGGGAAAGCCTTAGATCTAGTTGATTCAAAAATTGCAATTGATAAAGAGATTCTGATATTGGCATATAACAAAGCAGCAGCACAAGAGTTGAGTGAACGACTCAGTGTTCGCGGCAAAGGTTGTGACTTGGCTATCGAGAATTGCCCACCAGTATCAACATTCCATGCTCTAGGGCGGAAGATCCTTAGAGATTGTAATGTATCCACTTATATGTCTGACTTTGTTGAAGACCCTTTAAAACTAAAGATATGGTTATCAGATTGGATTAAATCCTATATCACCTCTGATCCCTCATTTCTTTTTAGATTTATTGAATTAAGCTACCAGCCGGTTAATCCATTTTCTTTCTTCAACAAGCATGAGTACGATGTTTACGTACGTGACAATGAATATCGAACTTTACAAGGCGAACGGGTCAAAGGGTATCAGGAGTTATTGATTGCTAATTGGCTATTCATTAACAGTGTACCATATGAGTACGAAGAACCATATGTCAGTAAAAGAAGGGTTGAGATAGGTTTTGATTACAGACCAGATTTCCACCTTAAAGGGACTAATATTTATATCGAGCATTTTGGGGTAGATCGTAAGGGTAATACCCGACCAGATATTGATGCACAGCAGTATAACGAATCAATGAAAAGCAAGAGAGAGTTGCATAGAGAGTTAGGCACCACACTCTTGGAAACTTATCACTACAATTGGGCTGAGGGAGGTCTTTATAACAGACTAGAAAAACTGATGATCGAGAATAAGATAAAATTAGTTCAAAGGCCTGATGAAGATGTTTTTAAAGCTCTTAAAGAGTCAGGCATTTTACTTACTAACGTAGAGCGTTACATTAAATGTTTACAAGCTATCAGGGTTGAGCATTTAGACTTCGAAGCCATTCTATCTAGGCTGAAGGCAAATAATATTATTTTTGCTCGGAGCTATACTGAACTTTTAAACGAGATCCATGAGGCCTACAAGACTAAGCTTAGATCGACAAATCGAATTGATTTCGATGATATGATTATTCTTGCGACAGAATTGATTAAATCAGGTCACTACAAACCAGCGTGGAGACACATTCTGGTCGATGAGTTCCAGGACATTTCCATGGCACGTATGGAATTGCTAAAAGCACTCATTAAGTTTGGTGATAGCCCCATTCTTACCGTGGTAGGTGATGATTGGCAATCTATCTATCGATTTTCAGGGGGGAAATTAGAGCTTACAACAAGATTTGCAGAATTGGTTGGCAGTCATTCTTTATCAAAACTAGAAAAGACTTATAGATATAACAATAGTATTGCTGATGTAGCTGGTGCTTTTGTGATGCAAAACCCAGAGCAATATAAGAAAAATGTAGCGACTCATACGAAAGTTGATAGTTCTTCGGTTTATTTGGTTGATACGCTAGTGGGCGAATCTTCTTCTATTGAGGATAGAGTGGTTCAAGTAGTTCAAAAGATAATTGCTAATGACTCGAATGGATCTATTGCTGTTTTAGCGAGATATAGATACTTACTAGATAATACAAAAGAGAAAATTAAAAATACTAAGGTCAAAGCCAATATTAAATATTGGACATTCCATGGTTCAAAAGGGCTAGAAGCTGACTATTGTATCCTGATTGGATTTTTCCAAGGCAAGACAGGATTTCCGAATAAGAATAAGGAAGAGATTATCGTTGAATCCCTATTGCCCTTATTGGATAGCTATGAGCATTCCGAGGAGCGTAGGCTTTTGTATGTAGCTTTGACGCGAGCAAGAAAAAAGAATTATTTGTTAGCAGATCCAATGGCACCATCTGAATTTATCAATGAATTGTTATCTCCAAATTATAAATTGCGTATAGCATCTAAAATGTTTGAAGAGAGTTATAGAAGAATCTTTAAATGTCCATTATGTACTGAAGGCTATTTTAGAAGTTATAGAGGAAAATTTGGTCAGTTTTATAAGTGTTCATCTGGTGAGATTTGCAATTCAAAACCTCGAGTATGTGATAAGTGTGGCTCACCTTCAATTGATACCCGTAATCAAAGTGTTTGCAATAATAGCAATTGTAGAAATGAGATAATTATTTGTGACCGATGTGGTCGTCCTATGAAGTTAAGAGAAGGGAAATTTGGCAAATTCTGGGGCTGTACCGGATATAGCCTTACGTATGATCAATGTAAGCATACTAGAAAATTTTTCATTTAAAAGCTAGGCAAAATGTGCATGGAATAAACTTGCAAATAAACCTGAAGCGAATTCAATCTATAAGTTTGAATGGTTATACTTACAAAACAGATCCAAATGGTCGTGTAAGTAATGTTGAAGCAAATTTAAAATTTGAAGCTAATGACCGCAACAAACACCAGCAAACCAATTCAGGTAAAAATAATGGACGGCTTCTAGATGATCATTGTGGTCACTTAATTGCATCTATGTTTAAAGGACTTGGTGAAGGTATAAATATCGTTCCAATGGATAAGGGGGAATATTTGTACATGAGTTCAAATCCTAAAATCTTTTATACTAGAAAAAAGTTAATTGGGTTTTTATTGGGTTTAATTTATTTATTTTATTTTTTTAAGTTATATTAATCTAATGGTTAGACTTTTATTTTGGTGGACGCCATCTCCACCAAAATTCAATTCAGAGAAGTTTGACTGAATGTAAAAAAGCCTTTAAGTTCAATACTTAAAGGCTTTTTTATTTGCCTGTTTGTCCGATATCATCCGACTTGATTTGACCTAATTTTTGCCTTCTCTGGGTAATTATTGGGAAAATTTACCCAATTATTTTAGTCTAGATAAAGGGTAAATACTGATGAAGCTTACCGATACAGAATGCAGAAAAGCACAGCCAAAAGAAAAACGATATCGCCTTTCGGATGAGAATGGTCTATCACTTCTCGTAACGCCATCAGGGCAAAAATACTGGAACATACGCTTTACTGTTCTTGGTGAGCGTAAGTCAGAGTCACTTGGTCAATATCCTGATATGAGTTTAAAGAAAGCAAGGGAGCTTGCACTTGAACTGAAATACAAATATTCCAAGTCAGTGTTGCACGAGGAAATTAAGCCATTTTTTAAAGAGGTAGCAGAAGATTGGTTTGATAATCAAAGAGAAACTTGGTCATCCAAACATATTAGTAATGTGCGAGCATCTTTAGATGAGCTTTATATTGCTCTGGCCAATAAACGTATTAATCAAATTCAAGCTCCAGAGATTCTGCAAATCATTAAAAAGATCGAAGCTAGAGGCTCATTAGAGGTGGCTAAGCGTACTTTGTCTCGTTGTGGTATGGTCATGAAATATGCCATAGCTCATGGCTATAGATTCGATAATCCGGCAAGTGATTTGGTTTATGCACTCAAAAATAAAAAAGTGAAGAACCTAGCTTCATTATCAGAAAGTGAAATGCCTGAATTTTTAAGAAAAATTAAAACTTATCCAGCAGATGCCCAAACTCACCATGCAATAATTATGATCATGCTTACTGGTGTTCGAGTAAGTGAGTTGCTGCAAGCACGTTGGGATGAATTTGATCTGGAAGAGCGTAAATGGGATATCCCTGCTGAACGTATGAAGAACGGTTTACCCCATCGTGTACCCATAACAGATATGATGATTGATGAGCTTCAGGCACTGCGTCTGACACATAATCAAGATCTACTATTTCCACATCGTTTAAATAACAAAGAGCCTATGCGTAGTGAATCAATTTTAGCTGTGATCAAACGGTCGGGCTATGCGGGTCGAATGACCACGCATGGATTTAGATCGTTATTTAGTACAGTAGTGAATGAATCGAATTTATTCAATCCTGATGCAATTGAGCGGCAACTTGCCCATGTGCCACAGAACCGTATTCGCTCTGCATATAATCGAGCGCAGTATTGGGACGAACGTGTAAAGATTATGGAGTGGTATGGGGAGCAAGTAAAAAATTGGTTGCTAAAATTATAGCGTGAAAAAAGAGGCTGAAAAGCCTCTTATCTTTAGGAGATTAAATAGTTATGCAACGTGAAACAGATATGGAGGAGGAAGCTGTATTTTCAATTTAATGTATCACCGCTATGCCATTGAATGTGACTTCTAACCGTTGCTAAAGTCAAAAGTCGATCTAGAGGAACTTGCTAGTATTTTAACTTCCCATCCTCATCACACATTTCTTTTAAATACATTTGATGAATTAATTCCTCTAATATTTCGTTTTCAGTTTTATTCTTGAAATCGGATAGTTTTTTTAATTCTGATTTTGCTAACTTTGTTAGCGGTAAGTGATAAGGTTTTTTTATTTTATCTGCTGCTCTGAATTTCCTTTGACTCCAAGCTTTATAAAGTTGATTTGTTAATAAGTAATGATAATCTTTGTCGAAATATAATAGATAATCAAGAAAGGAGACTATTAAATTTTGATAATCATAATTTTTTTCTGGAATAAATCTTATTCTCCTAAAATATTCATTTTTATCTCTTAGATAAGAATATGCCCATATTAGAAAGTCCTTATCTTTAAGATTTTTAGAGTTATTGTGATAATTTTTGGAAATTATATTCAAATTTATTTCTTTAATAC
Organism: Acinetobacter sp. 1125_18A; assembly: GCF_052824985.1. Taxonomy (NCBI): domain Bacteria; kingdom Pseudomonadati; phylum Pseudomonadota; class Gammaproteobacteria; order Moraxellales; family Moraxellaceae; genus Acinetobacter; species Acinetobacter sp. 1125_18A. The sequence continues at coordinate 560,972 of NZ_VTDG01000001.1, read as the reverse complement.
TATTTATTTCTGATATTGATGTTCTTCTTTTATCTATAGTTAATTGATAAATAAGATAGAAGTATGGGGTCTGAAAATATTGAAAAGTAGATTCTGATCTTCTTCTATTTATTTGATCATTATTTATGTAGTTCAAAGCAAAACTGCATAAACGTGTATCTTCTTTTAAAAATATAAAGATATCGATGTTATTAATAGATTTTTTTGTTTCATCTATGTTTTTAAAAAAAGATTCTAATATTTCTCTATCATTAATTTCTTTTAGTTTTATTTTAATAAGATCTTTTATTCCATCAATACTTTTATATTCTTCAATATCTCTAAAGGAAAGGTTTTGTCGATCATATCCACGTCTTCGGTTTGAGTCTCTACTGGATGAAAGGTCAGTTCCTTCTGCATGTTTAAGAACTTCATTATAGATCCAGATCATATCTTCATCATCGTACTTCTTTAACTTTTCGTCGATGATATCAGGTATAGAGCTTTCAACATTAAACCCAGACATTAAACATTTCCTTTGTAGTATTATGCGTAGTATTTATAGTAATATTTTAGCATAATTTTAGATGTATTTTACAAGTTTTTTATGAAGTTTGTTATATGCGTTATCGTATGTATAGCAACATATTTCATAAATTTTGCAAATAGAAATAACTTTGTTGACATAAATTTTTATGATTTAGTTTTTTCTTATTAATCTTTTTAAAGCCTCAGGAATTGATCAAATTGGTAATAGTAGGAATTTAAAGTTTCAAGAATTATCGATGCATCGAACTTATCTGATTGTCAAAGTTAGCTATCTAAGATCGTATTAGCCCAATATTTCTACGTTATGCTAAGCAATCGAGTCAGGAGTGAATTTTCGAAATATCATGATAGGTTGGCTTGAATTGGATTTATTTTTGGAAGAAAAAATGTATTGATAGTTAGATATAAATAAACTGGGTGACTAAAGTCATTAGATTTATGCCGATAATATTTATCTAAATAACGGATAAAATACGCTTGATGCTTTTTTAGTTTTTATTGTGATATTTTAGTGTTTTAATTTATTTTAGATGGTTTTAATGTTTTGTCTTGATGGGTGTTGTGATTTTTCATCAAGGGTTATTAATGTTATTATCTTAGCTTAATCAATTCCACTTAGTAAATATACTCTTATACTACTAGTATCTATTCTTATATCTAATAGGGTTGAAATAATAAGTAAGTTTTAAGTTTAGCTATACATGACTTATACAAACAGTAAAAGATTACATGATGGTTATTTCTATGAGATAAAACTTTCATAGGTAATCAACATGAGTGAATCAGTTAACGAATCAAAAGTATTAATCGAGATTGAGTGTTTTGTAGAAGATATAGTAAGTAAAAAGACTGAGCCTAAAAATTTCTATAAAGACCTAACAGACCTACTGATTCAATTTAATCAAATCTATAGTCCACCTTTTTATTATTCCGCTTCCATTGGAGCGTTCATTGAGTTAATTAATGATTTCGATGAGTACCTAGAGTTAGGCTTCTACTATCTGTTACTGAAAAGATTAAGGCGAGTACCATTTGATAAAATACAACGAAGTTTTAAAATACATTACCGTATACATGAACGTCGACTGCGTGATCATCGTTATGCTGAATCTCGAAATACAAAGCAGTTAATTGCACGTATGAAAAAAATCAGTGATGATTATTCTCGTATCTTGGTTGTACGAGTTGATTTAGCCTATCCGCTTAAACATCAAGTTCAAGTAGGTATTAAAGAATTTAGTCATCATATGAAGATATTAAGAAAAAGAATAAATGATCAAGATAAAATCTTTAAAGGATTGATCGAATCTGCTTGGGCATTAGAGCAAGGCACTGATAAGGGCTACCATTGTCACTTATTATTGGTCTATAAGGGCAGTGAGCGCTGTAAAGCCTATGGTATAGCAAAACAGGTGGGTGATTTATGGAAGTCCATTACGGGTGATTTAGGCTGTTATTTCAATTGCCACGATTCTGACTATCTCAAACAGTTTTCTGATCGAAATACTTTAGGGATTGGGATGATTCATCGTAAGAATAAGGATGAAGTGAATAACATGTTGAATACCGTGAAATACTTAGTTAGACCTGAAAAAGAAAATCAGCATCTACGTGTAAAGTGTAAAAACCGTATGCGGACATTTGCATAATTAAAAAAATCTTAGACCTACATTATCAAAAAGAGAAACACTCTTTCTCAAACAGGTCTGTACTAATGCAAACCTGTTTTGACTAATTCTGAGATAAATATTATGCAAATTCATTGTCCTTATTGCCACTCCGATCAAATCCATCGAATGACTCAACATGTTCCATACGAACGTAATGAGAATCCGAAATCATTGAATGCTTCAATCAATATGGCGAGCATCGGTGCTACCTTAGCCAAAAACTTACCGACGCCTATTCCTATTACCCCATGGGTAGGAGGTCTAGCAGGCGCAGTGATTGGCGGGATTATTAGTAGTGTATTTGAGCCACCTGCACGTCCAGCACCTATTCCCATGAGTTACTTTTATTGTGCCAACTGTCAGCAAAGTTTTTATTGAATACAGTTCGAAACTTAGAGTTTAGGTGTTAGATAAATAGAAACCGATTTGTATATTGTACAAGTCGGTTCCCTAAGAAAGGGTAAAAAAGTAACTTGTTTTTTTAGTTTAACTAGTGGAAATTCACAGCCAATAGGGAGCCTGTAAATTATTTTGAGTAAGTTCCATTTTTTAAAAATGATCTTTTAATCGGTCATCGAAGTGAATATTTTTCGTTTCTTGGTTGAATGGCGGATTGCACTATTCAACGATTCAATTGCATTTTTTGTATATATCGCATCACTTATTTCAGCTGGATAGCTGAATATCGTTCGGATATTTTTCTAATTCGCTCGCCAGGATTCTCCTATTTTGGGGCACTGGTAATTCCATTGATAACAGAAGATATCTAGAGACTTTAGCGAATTGTCTTCTGTACTGGCTTGATAAATCGCTTTTAAACCTGCTGTAAGGGGAATTCATTTTTTGTGGATATACTTTGGGGAATAGATACACCAGATAGAGTCCAAGGAGGAGGAATGACAGAAGATTTTTGGATTTATATTAAAAAAGCAAAGATGACATTGATGGGCTGAGAGCGATTGGATTATCATTATCCGAGTGAAGTTGCTGATGATTATGATTTGGGATGGCGTCCAAATTTAATAGAATAAATATTCGAGATTAAAGTATTTATTTTATTATTTTTAATGTATTTTAAATTAATTGAGGTATATTAGATGGATGCGGAAAAAATTATAGTTCTTTATTAGACCTATTTCATAACTCACTTTTTACTCAGTTCCAAATTATAAATTCCTGCAATCAAATTGAACCTTAAGCCAAGTCTTTTCCCTCTATTTCGATAACGCTCTGCAAGGATTTTGAAAGTCTTTAATGTTCCAAATACATGCTCAATCCCTATTCTTCTTTTATTAATTTCTCGATTATATGTTTTTAGCAAAGGATCTAATTCACAACGTTTTTTAGCCTTGCACGGTAACAGGCTATTGGGATATATAGCATAAATCCCTTGGTAACCTTTATCTGCAAGAATAAATGAATTTGTTGGGACTAAATGCAGATTGCGTTTGAACAGTTCAAAGTCATATACAGCGCCTTTGCTCATGCATAAACTTAATATTTGCTGAGTTTTACAGTGAATGATCGCTTGTACCTTAAAGGTATGAGCCTTTTTCTTACCACTATAGCTTTTCTTCTGTTTTTTTAGGTCTTTGAATTGGAATTTCTGTAGCATCTACGATCACAACATTCCAGTCTATACCTTCACCTTCGGGAATATCTTTGGGTAAATTAAACAAACCTGACTGGATTAAACTATCTTCAACTTGACGAACAATTCTGGAAGCTCTTGGCTCTGATACACCGTAACTTGCAGCAACATGAAATAAGGTTCGGTATTCTCTCCAATAGCTTAAGCAGAGTAATACTTGATCTTCAAGACAGAGTTTCGGTGGCCTGCGTTTAGAAGGAATTTGCATCTGCATTTGTTCAACCATTAGAGAAAATGTCGAACGAGATATGCCTGTATAACGCTTAAACTGAGAATCAGAAAGCTTTTTTGAATCGAGATATTTCATACACAGATTATGCTTGAAAATCTTAAATTTTGCAGGATGAATATTAAACAAGAAGATGAACGTTTTTTGATTTATGAAAGAGGTTTATTATAATGTGGATAATATTTTATCTAAAGAAATTATATTTGGTCGAAGGATTAGCGGGGATAAATATGTTATTGAAAATATTCCTTTATATGCCCCAAATTTGGCTTTAGGTGATATCCTTTTAGTAGAAAAGTTAGATGATGAACAGCTATATTTTGAAGATTTATTTGAGACATCAGAAAACTCTACTATAAGAATCGTCTTCTTTAATTATGATCCTATAATTGTGCAGAAAATTTTAAAAGAAATCGAGAGGTGTAGTATAAATTGGGTTGGTTTTGATGATGGTAGTTATTATTCATTAAACGTTAATAAATATTTAGATTATAAAAAAATAAAATTATTTTTAGAAGAAAATAATAGATTATCAAGAGAGTTTTTTGTCAGGAAAACATAGAAGTGATTTGTTGTAATTTAAATTTAGAAATTAATTGGATATTAGAGTTTAAAAATGATTGAAATTCTTAGTTGGCTTCTATTATTTCCCCCTATTTTAGATTGATTTTGAAATGCATTATATTGCTGTTAACATTGGCTCGATTATTCCACGAAGGAAGAATGGCAAATCATGGAAAGGTACTCGAATAAGTTCGATTGAACGTAATGCGCTACTCGATAGAGTAAAGCATTTAGGCCGGATGATATAGAAAAAATGGTTGGGCTACCACCTAAGATGTTTAATGGAAACTAAGATTCACTGCATCAAATTACTAGGTGAAAAACTGAGTTCAAGAAACTTTCAAAGCCATGTCAATGAAATTCATACGCGTGTAGCGGTATTGAATAAATTTAGCGAATTATGCAGACCTCATACCTGAGTTATGTCTTAAATTTTAGTTACTTGGGCAAGTATTAACTTTTAAATCTTTGTTCAACAAAGCTTATCTGCTTCAAACTATAACAATTAAAGTTAAATTATTTTGATAAATAAAATTAATGTGATATAAATTATTTGTAATAAAAATTACTTTTAGAGATATAAATGAAAAAATTTACTGTCCAGTTTTTTATAACTTTTTTTTCCTTGTCGATCATATGCATGTTTCTTCTTAATATTTACCTTCCTGAAGATAAAGATATTTTAGATACTATTAAAAGTATATTAATTTATATAACTCCAGTCTCAATTATCTTGAATATTCACTTCCTACTATCAAAAGAATATTAAGTTTAATATGGAAATTTATTTAAATTACAATAAATTGGCATTATTCAAAAAATGTATCTCTAAAGGCTTATTGAGCAATAGGCTTTGTTATACCAATATTTAAAAACTACTATAGCTACCCTTAGTAATTCAGATTTATGTGGTTACTTGAGAGAGTTTACCCCAATTCAGTGAATTTATTAAGTATTGTCACACGCGTATGAATTTCATTGACATAGCTTTGAAAGTTTCTAGCATTGAGCTTATCGCTTAATAATTTAATATTATGCGTCTTGGTTTCTATCAAGCTTTGGCAATAATCCAGACCACTTTTTCCAAATAGCTCTTCCTAGGCGTTTGACTGTTTTTAATAATTCATTTCTCTACATAGACATCAGAGTTTTATCTTTCCAATGCTTCGTATTTTTTTAGTCGAATCACCACATGTTTTTGTTAAAATCACTTGTCGTCAGTATTTCGATAAGCCCCATCTGTATAAGCAGAATCAATTTGCTCCTTTAGTGGAGTTTGAACAAGTAGATCTTCAAATATTTGCTAATCCCTAACACTGTGCGTATTTATCTTAATACTATGTATTTACAGGGTTTTATCATCTATGTTGACATGAATCTTACTCCATTGCTGATGATATTCAGTTAGGTTTTCTTAAGCTTTCATTCTCATTAACCTAAGAATTTCAAACCAGTAGAATCGACGAGTAGATGAAGTCCATCACAATTTTTTTGATAACTAATCGCAATATCAATATGCTTTTTCCTTCTTTACAGCGTGGAACAATCTGGCGCTGTCCAATCTAAGCTACAAAGTCTGTTACCATTCGAAATAAAGATATGATCAAAAAACAGCATTGAATAGCTGTATCGAAATAAGTTTGATTCCGACCTTGTTTGCATCGTGGTTGTTAATAGGACTGAGTGCTAGGATCAAAAAAATTGAGTTGTTTGCTTGATTAAGGCTCGATTATAAGAAGACCAATTAGTTGTACGATAGATTTTAGATGTAGACTTCTTCATTGCGAGATTTATGTAACAAAGCCTATTTTAACTATAAATGTAGCCTAGTACTTTTTAAATAATATAAATTATACATAATAATAATAAATATGTGTTTTAAACACAGAAATAGAGGTTAAGTGTTTGAGTTTAAATTAAATTTTAAAACTTTAATTCTTATTTTTGGAAAAAAATAGAAAAATCAGAATAATGTGATATAAGTATTTTTTAATATAGATTAACCCTGTAGTGTAAAAATGAAAATATTTATTATTCATTTTTTAATATCATTTTTTTTCTTATGTAGTGTGACTATAATTCTTTTGGAAATTTACATTCAAAAAAATATAAGTAACTTAGATATTGTTAAAAAAATATTGAGCTACATACTTCCAATATCAATTATTTTGAATATTCATTTTTTATTATCAAGAAAATAGGATTTTTAATATGGAAAATTTCACAATGCGAGAACTTTCTCTAGAAGACTTAGAGCTCGTTTCAGGTGGAACAAATGCCCAAAACTGTAGAAATGCTGTTTTGCAGGGATCAGCCCTTGGAGGTTTAGTGGGTGCCGCTATTGGAGCTGCTGTAAGAGCACCTCAATTAGTTGCTGTTGTCGGTGCGTTAATTGGTGGCGCGGTTGCTGGGAAAAACTCACCAGCTTGTAAAGCTGGCAATAATTACTGTAACGACGGTACTAATTATGGAAAAGATGGAGGTAACTATTAAACCTTTTATTTAATATCTTAAATTAATTTTAATACTTGGTTGATTTAATTCAACCAAATTTATTTATAGCTAGGTTGTTATGCTGCTAAATTTTTCTCTGAATAAAGATACATTTAAAAAAGAATTTTTGTACAAAAAACCTTGCTTATTTAAAGGTGTAGTATCTAAAAATAATTTTACATGGAATGATGTAAATGAATTTTACAGTCGTGCTGATATTTCGCATATTAATTTTAAGTTAATGGATGGTTATGAAGTTTCTAAAGAAAAATATGTTGAAGCATATGATAATTTAGGCGTTATTGAATATAGACCTATAACAGCTGTTTTATATGAATATCTTAGAAATGGTGCAACTTTAGTTTACAATAGAATTAAAAATGAGACTTTTGTAGATTGTATTAGTAAACAAATTGCGAGTTTTGCAGAAGCTCATACAATAACTGGTGGGTATGCCGCATTTAGCTCTAAGTCTTCTTATAAAGGCCATTGGGATACGCGTGATGTTTATGCAGTACAATTAATAGGGCGAAAACGTTGGATTTTAAAAAAACCTAACTTTGACTTTCCATTATATATGCAACAAACTAAATATTTCTCTGATATAAAAGAGCCAGAAGAAGTTTATATGGATGTCATTCTTGAAGCCGGAGATATTTTATATATTCCCCGTGGTTGGTGGCATGATCCTTTGCCTTTAGATGAAGAAACTTTTCATTTAGCTGTGGCTACTTTTGCACCTACAGGTTTTGAATATATGCAATGGTTGCAAAACACCATTCCAGATATTTTAGATTGCCGTAAAAATTTTACTGATTTTGAGCATGATGAAACGATGATTCAGAATATCAGCCATCAAGTTGCCGAAATAATTAAAGATAAAAAATATTATGAAAGCTTTATGATGCACCATATGGGAAATCATCAGGTACCAGCTATGTTATCTTTAGATGTTCTCGGTAATGGTAAAATTGATCAGTTAAATGAAGACCAGAAGCTCTGCCTAAATGCAAATTTAGTCTATTTATTTGATGATGGTTTCGTCATCATTAACGGAAATAAACTTAATGTTGATGCTATAAGTTTACAGCTGATTCAGTATTTGTTTGAACATCCATATTCATCAGTTGCGGATATCGTTTCTCAATTCAATAGCTATCCAGCAGATAAAATAAAAAAACTTCTTTTCCAATTGGCTTTGGAAAATATTATTGGGCTTGTGACATAAATTTCAGATGAGTTCAAACTTATTTCGTAAAGAAGTTCTTGATGCAAACCGAACTCGATGGACGGGAAGTATTATCCTCTCTCGTCCGTTTAGTTTTACTTTTTTAACAGTTTGTGCAGTCTGTATTGTGTTAGTCATTGTTGCTTTTGCAATATGGGGAAATTATACCAAACGTAGTACGGTACAGGGACAATTGATTCCGCAATCTGGATTAATTCAGGTTTATGCTACTCAACAAGGCACCATCGTTAAAAAAAATGTATATGAAGGGCAAATGGTTAAACAGGGAGATATTCTTTTTGCCATTTCAACAACAAGCTATGGAGAACATGGTGATATTGCTGCGGCTTTGTCTAAACAAACTCAATTAAAACAACAGTCTATTCGCAATGAAATTATACGATTGCGCCTACTTCATCAAAATGAAAAGGAGACAACGCTTAACCAAATCAATTTATTAAAAGAAAACTTAATAAAAATGGATAATTTAATTCTCAATCAAAAACATCGTGTCAATTTGGCTAAAATAAATCAAGAACGTTATGAACAAGCATTTAAACAGAACGCAACATCAAATGAAGAGTTTGAGGCAAAAAAAGCAGATTTTTTGAATCAAGTTGATCAACATGAATCATTACAACGTGAAAGAATAACCTTTGATAAACAGCTTAATGAACAGAAAATCAATCTAAATGGATTACAGAATAAACAAAGTAATGAAATTGAACAGTTAGAACGCTTGCTGTCTACGAATACTCAAGAATTCATTGAAATGCAGTCAAGACAGCAGATTGCTATACAAGCGCATACTTCTGGGGTGGTCAGTACAGTGAATGCAGAAGTGGGGCAGTTTGTTGATTTATCAAAGCCTTTAATGACAATTCTTCCTGAAAATACAGCACTCATCGCACAGCTTTATGTTCCTAGTAGAGCAATCGGTTTTGTTAAACAAGGCGATCAAGTTTTATTACGTTATCAAGCGTATCCATATCAAAAATTTGGACATGCTAAGGCAAAAATTCTTTCTGTTGCAAAAACAGCACTGGCCAGCCAAGATTTAAAAACGATAGGTACTATTTCCCCACAAGAACAGCTAAATAATGAGCCTGTATATCTAGTTAGAGCTCAATTAGAGCAGCAAACAGTGAAAGCTTATGGTCATGATATGCCATTACAGGTGGGTATGACACTTGAAGGGGATATTATGCATGAAACGCGCAAATTGTATGAATGGGTACTTGAGCCACTGTTTAGTATTACAGGAAAGTTATAATTTATGCGCTATCTTGATCGCTTGTCTTTAGGACTCGGTAGAAAGACACCTGTAATATTACAGACAGAATCATCTGAATGTGGATTAGCTTGTTTGGCAATGATCGCTGGTTATTATGGTTATGATTCAGATTTATTAACTTTAAGGCAAAAGTATCCGATATCACAAAAGGGTGTGACACTTACTACCTTAGTCAAAATTGCAAATAAATTACATTTAATCACTCGACCATTAAAGCTTGAACTGGATGAATTAAATAAACTCAGGCTGCCATGTATCCTCCATTGGGATCTGAACCATTTTGTCGTATTAAAAAGTGTTTCAACAACAAAAATTACGATTATTGATCCAGCTTTTGGCGAAAAGCAGCTTAATTATGATCAAGCGTCATCACATTTTACCGGAATTGCTTTAGAGCTATGGCCAGACTCTGATTTTGAAGAAAAAAAAGAAAAAACCAGTATTCGAATTTTTAAGTTGTTTGGCGAGATTCGAGGGTTATGGAAATCACTAGGCCAGATTCTACTTTTGGCCCTAGTTTTAGAAGTATTCTCACTCGTCAGTCCATTCTTTATGCAATGGGTAATTGATCATGCGATTGTTTCAGCGGATCTCAACCTTTTGACTACCTTAGCGATTGGCTTTGGTATGCTCATGATATTAAGTAGTTTGATCAGCTTACTGCAGTCATGGGTTGTTATGCATATGGCAACGACATTAAATGTGCAGTGGAAAGCTAATATTTTTCATCATTTGGTGAATTTACCAACAAACTTTTTTCAGAAACGTCATCTTGGTGACATTATCTCTCGATTTGGCTCTATTGATGCAATTCAAAGGACACTAACGACATCATTCATCACCGCCATTCTAGATGGTTTAATGACTGTATTTACATTAGCGCTCATGTTTATCTATAGCGCGAAGTTGGCATGGATTGCCATCATTACTATGCTGATATATGCCATTATTCGATGGATTTGGTATGCACCATTAAGACGGGCGACTGAAGACCAAATTGTACATGCTGCAAAGCAAAATACGCATTTTATGGAAACAATGCGTGGAATAAAAACGATTAAGCAGTTTGAAAAACAGGATCATCGGCAAGCCACATGGCTTACATTATTTGTAGATCAGATCAATGCTGGATTAACCACACAGAAACTAGGCCTGATGTTTGGCTTTGTAAATACTTTATTATTTGGCATACAAAATATTGTAATTGTTTGGTTGGGCGCGAGTTTAGTCATTGAAGGTGAATTCACCGTTGGTATTTTAATGGCATTTATTGCCTATAAAAATCAATTTGGTGGGCGTGTGAGTTCTCTTATTGATAAATTTGTTGAAGTAAAAATGCTCAGTCTACATGGTGAACGTTTAGCAGATATTGTTCTCACTGACCAAGATAAAACAGATCATTACTTATTCGAATCTGAGATTACAGATCAAGAAATATGTACAGATATTGAAGTTAAATCATTAAAATTTAGATATTCTGAAGATGAACCATGGACTTTACATCATATTAATTTTGATGTCCCTATGGGGCAATCTATAGCCATAGTCGGCGCTACAGGATGTGGAAAAACCACGCTGATGAACTTATTGTTAGGTAATTTAAATCTTGAATATGGCGACATAAAAATTGGTGGACATAATATCAAAAACTTGGGGCAAAATCGTATAAGACATTTAATTGCATCTGTTGCTCAAGATGATGTTTTATTTGCTGGGTCGATATCAGAAAATATTAGTTTCTTCGATCATAGTGTTAAGCAATCTTGGGTTGAAGAATGTGCCAAGATGGCAGCTATAGATGATGAAATTATGGCAATGCCAATGGGATATCAAACATTGGTTGGTGATATGGGAAATATTCTTTCTGGCGGACAGAAACAACGAGTCCTTTTAGCAAGAGCGCTGTATCGAAAACCTAAAATTTTATTTCTGGATGAAGCAACAAGTCATCTTGATATCATAAAAGAAAAAGAAATTAATGAGATGATCAAATCGTTAGACATCACACGAATCATTATTGCGCATCGTCCAGAAACAATTGCATCTGTTGATCGTATCATTCTGTTGAATGGTGGACGGATTGTTGATGATCAACAGTTTATTTAAATGTATATAAATGAGTGTTATATGAAATTTTCTTAAATTATTTTAAGCTTTGTTGCATAAACAATTAAAATTCGAAGCTGCGTCAAATCATTCAAACTTAAAGAATAATTAGATTGTCAAGTTTGCCTAAGTTCTGTGATTATATTTAATGTTGCTATACCTGCATGAACCTTGTTAACCTAACTCAAAAAGTGCATTTTAATGTAACATAGTAAAAAGTGATTTTAATTGTGTAAATAATATAATTTCATTCCATGAAAAACTTTTCAAAGATTGTCCTACTTTATATCAGTTATCTTACTTTGATCTCAAGATTATATAATTTTTTCTAATAGTGGTACGATAGGAACAAGAATGAGTGGTACATTAATATAAGAATATGCAATTTTAATTTTACGGCCGGATAGTTATCTTAAGTTGGACATTAATATGAGTATCACAAATCTTGATGAAATAGACTATATTGCATATATTCCAGATGAGAAGCATTTGAAATTAATGATTTTAGATAGTTACTTTTGGGATGATGATAGCGTGCGTAATAGTGATATTGATGAAAAAAATACTGCTCATGCTCAATTATTAACAGATAAAATTAATTTATATGTAAAGTACATTTTTTCAGATGAAATTGCTGAGAAATTTGGTTCTCATGAAATTGAAAAAACAAGTATTGAGATAGTACAACCAAATGAACTCAATGCATTTAGCACACTCTTTTTTGTTGATGTTACAGATTTTTTAGCTAAAAGTAATATCCTGATTACTTATAGAGTTTTTGAAGGATAATTGATAAATTTAAATGGATTAAGAGAATTTCTATTTTATAAGATGTTAATAAATCGTTGTCTTTGATTGAGAAAAGGCTGTGATTTTAAATGATGCGTGCTTAAAAAAAGAGGCTTTAACTTGGTAAACTATAGATACTTATCAGAAGTTAACCATGAGCAAAAACTAGAAGATTTATAAAGCTGAATTTAAAGCGGAAGTAATAAAAACTAATTGAAGAAAATAATCGCAGTGTCTTAGAAGCCACAAGACAGCTTGGCATTTCAATGAAAAATAAAACCGATTTGTATATTGTACAAGTTGGTTTGTTTAAAAAGGAAAAAGAGCGAATAGTTCTTTTTTTGTCTGAAAAACTAAACGAATCGGTAAAACTTTCCATTAATTTTTATATCAACATGTTTGATCTGTTTTTCTGGGCAGGGCATCAGTGAAACATTTAGTCCCATATCAGTTAAGGTTTCACCATCTAGACTCCATGTATCTACTTCACATGAATGACCATCTTTGGCTGTGATTTTTACTTCATCAATCAGCATATCTGGGAACCCAATAGGTTTACCTAAACTTATGGATTCAATCAAGGTAGGCTTATCCAAATTCATAATGTACATAAAGTATAAACGTGGGACAGAATCGTTATAACAATCCACACTGTATTCGTTAGCACCACAACTTTCAACGACTGGGATGGATTGAGAATCTGACTGTGTATTGGCTGTTTTTGAGTGTTGTATTTCAGCTGCTGTAATAGAGGGGTTAGTCTCTGGAGTAGATAGTTGACTTGCTTCAAGTTGAGAGACTTGTGATTGATCAGGTTTAATATTTGCTGGAACGTTACTGCTGATTGGTGATTGCTTAGATTGATTCCATACAAGATAAGCTATTCCAGCAAGGGCAATAATAATGATCACATTGAAGATAAGTTGCAGATGATTTTTCATGTAATTATCCTTTTGATATTCTATAAAGTTAGATCACGTTAAAACTCATTTAGAACGAACAAAATGTTTCACACATCATGAAGAAAATAAGCAACCCATTCATATACAGAAATAAATAAGCAGTTGTAATGACTCATAATGTTGAGGTCTTTGCCATGAATGACTCAATATCGTTCTAAGGTGGAGCTACCTAGGTTTTTAAGCCTAGGCATGCTTATTTCTTTTTTGATCATGGATATAAGCAATAATAGAATGAGCGCAACGATTAAAAATTTGAGAATTATAGCGAAGCACAAGTCTCAACTAGTTCTTGAGCAAAAGCTTTATTGGCTTTTGTAGGTATGAACGAAGCCATTTTTTTATTGTTAATAAAAACATCAATTTTTTTGGCATTTCCTAGATGGGCGATAAGTTTATCCCAATCATTTCCATTCAGTCTGGATTGTGTTTCATTGGGTACTTCAAGTGCTTTTCCATCAATGATAAAGCTGAAAGATGATTGCTTGTTAAAGCTTGCATACGCTTTACTTCCCATTGACAGTTCCACTGAGTGATCAACGTTTAAAACACCGCCACTGTTACATGAAATGGTCAATTTTTGGTTTTGACCATTTTGGAGGGAATACAAACTAAAGCCTTGTGCAAAACTATCTTGCCAGATATTGGGCGCTGCTTGAGATGTGGAATACATACACAGTATGAAAGCCATTAATGTGAATTTTTTCATGAGAAGATCCTTTGGATATTTTTAAATAAGAATAAGATTTGAATTTATTTAGAACGCAGAAGTATTCCACCGATAATCACAAGGATAAGTACACCACCGATGAATTTACCTACGGAAGGGAACATGACCGCAGGCCAAATCACACCTTGCCCTAAGTGATAGGCAAATGATTTGTAGCTATGTTGACCCCAAAAGTTTTGATAGATGGCGAACAGTAAGCCGATAATCAAATAAGAACGGATTAACCAAGATGTAATTGATGTATTCATTTATTTTTCTCCAAGCGCAAATTTAAGAAGTAAGACAAACAGTCCGAAAAGGATCATCAAGCCAATAAAAGGTAGTCCTAGAAAACAGATGATCGCAATCACACAGATGATTCCAGCAATAGCTCTCATCGCTTACTCCCGCATACATTGCAAACTGATTTGCACCATATCGTTTTGAAAGGCTTCAGTCTGGCTGAGGGTGTAAAGATTGTTTTTAAAACCTTCTTCTCCGTACTTAGCTTCAAGTTTTTGATAGACACATTTGCAGGCAGAGCTCTCTATACCTGTAGATTGGCAACCCCCAAGAAACTCCCGTTCAGCTTTACTGGCACAACCGAGCGTTATGAGTGAATAACCAATGATTAAAATTGAAGTTTGAATTTTCATCATTCCCCCTAATTTATTGTTATTGCTTATTTTTGAATTGATCATTTCAACAGCAAGACAAAATGCAAAGACAAAGGTGTCCTATTCCACGGACAAATAAGTCTTTAGATTGAATGTCTGTTGAATGAAAAACTAGCTGTTATACCAAAGGCAGGGCGATACCCAATATGGCTTTAGAGAAAATAATAAAGATAGATAAAATTTAGTCATGGTAATGACTCCTTTGGGTATAAAGAAGTTTCACCACTTTACTGTCAAATATTGGTGGCGAAACGAAAAGGGGTTGACAGACTGATACCCAAAAAGATCAGCACACCCGAAGGTGTCCCCCTCCCGTTCCACCGCAGAGGGGGAGACGCAGGGTAGCCCACCAAAAAGTTAGACTTTTTAGTGCGCTTTGGGTAAACGGCCTGTCAAAACCGACTGACAATGTAGGTCAGCAAGCAAAGGATAATCTGGCGTTAGGGCTTAGTCAATGCCACATTTCAAAATTGGATTGCAATTCTTGAAGATTGAATTTTTGTTAAACACTTAATTAATTTATATAAATTAAGATGAAATAATGGTGACTGATTTTTTATTAAGCTTAAATGTAAGCAACTTAATATTGAGACGTTCTAAAGTATCTTGCAGATCTTGAGCCAACTCTTGATCATGAGGAAGTACAAGAGTTCTTTGGCATTCATTAGATACGCCATGAACCATCAGTTGACCTATAGCTGTGTATATATTGATACGCTTTGAGCTTGTTTTGACCTCATATACTTCAACGAGGTTATTATCAATGGCTACCCCGAGATCAATCAAGAAATCCTTGACTAAACACCCTTTCTTTGGAAGTGGACTTGAATTGCGCCATGCATAAACTGCATCGACAATTTCTCCATGCCTTGAAATATAATCAATTTCTTCTGAGCGCTTCCCTTGACGTCTACCCGATGATTCTGAATAAAAATCAGAAAATTCTTTTTTCTTTTTTTGAAATTCTGGTGATGTTATTTCACCATCACGTACCGCTTGTTTAAAATTCGCAATATTATTGATATAAAAAATAGCTGGCTGAGTCACGGCTATACCTTGAACTGGCATAACCACTATTCCTTCTTTAACATCACCTGATGAATCTAAAACTTCAATAGGTTGCTGATTAGTCCATGCTAAAAATGCTTCTTTACCTACACCTTCAGTTCCACCACCTACGCGACCTGAGTGCATTAAATAGATGGAGCCAGTTTCGCTATCACGTGCAAAGAAGCCTGCAATTCTATCATTCCGACCTTCATATACTGTATTAATCTCTACTGAAATATCTAAACTTTGGCTATCGCTAACTAAACCAAACCAGTTTAAACGACGTGGATTAATAACATCTTTTCCAACATGATCTGTTGACCAGAACCAATAAGTTCCATCTGTTTGTACTTGTGCATCAAATACTGTGCCACCAGGATAACCAATATTTTTTTTAATTTTTTGTTGAAAATCACGATGAATTGCAAGTTCTAAATGATGTTGTGCTTTACTAATTTCTTCTCTTGATTCGATAAGTGTAAACATAAAAATTATTCTAGAGTCTTATTGTGTAGTTGTTAACTATAATTACAAAAAATCAAAATAATTTCAAATACATATTACTTAAATGAATAATCAACTTTATTGGAGTAATTTATTATGTCACATTTAATTGAACAGATGGCTTATGTTGGTGTAACTCCTTGGCATGGCTTAGGCAACCAACTTTCTCAAAATCAACCCATTGAAGTCTGGGCACAACAAGCAGGCATGGATTGGCGCATTGAATCCTCTAATGTCAGCTACATGGCACAGAATGACCGTGGACAAAGTATCATCATGCCATTTGAAGAACAAAGGGTACTTTATCGTTCAGATACCCATGCGCCATTATCTGTGGTCAGTCAACGCTTTCAGGAAGTGCAACCTCACGAGATTCTACATTTCTACAAAGACTTAACAGAACAATCTGGCTTTGAACTAGAAACAGCAGGTGTACTCAAAGGCGGTAAGAAATTCTGGGCTTTGGCGAAAACAGGACAAACGACTGTACTCAAAGGCAAAGATGTCAGTAATGGCTATATTCTCTTAGCGACTGCTTGTGATGGCACACTCGCCACCACCGCGCAATTCACCTCGATCCGAGTAGTATGTAATAACACGCTTGCGATTGCACTGAAAGGACAGGATACAAGTCGAGGTGTTGTTAAAGTCCCACATAGCACTAAATTTGATGCTGAAAAGGTCAAACAACAATTGGGCATTTCAATCCGTGCATGGGAAGAGCATATGTATGAAATGAAACAACTCAGTCAACGTAAAGTCACACAGCAGGAAGCGGCTGCTTATTTTGATGCCGTGTTTAACAATACCAGTCTGAGTATTGCGGAACAGGATGACAGCATTATTCAGTTCTATCGTAATGTTGCAACACATGCAAACTCAACAGCTGAGACCACAAAAGCCGAACCGAATGGACGTGCCATGTCTAAGGTCATGACCATGTTTAATGGACATGGACGTGGGGCTGAACTCAGTTCGGCCAAAGACACGGCTTATGGCTTATTGTGCTCAATCACCGAGTTTGCAGACCACGAGCGTCGTGCCATGAGTCAGGATCATCGTCTGGATTCTGCTTGGTTTGGCGCAGGGGCAGGCTTAAAACAACGTGGATTAGAACAGGCTCTAAGGATGATTGCCTAATTTTAATTAACGCCCAGACTCACTCACCAACGTAACCTAAAAAACATACCCCACAGCCACATCTTCGGATGTGGCTTTTTTATGCCCGAAATTTAAAAAATACAGGAATTAAACAATGAATAGTCACTTAAATATTACCAACTCATCCAATGCTGTGATGATCAACACAGCAATCAAAAGCCAACCCTTTATTGCACCACGTTTTTTCAGCGCTAAACGTTTAGTCAATACCAAAAGCATGAGCCAAGCCGAATGGTTAGAAGTACGTCGACAAGGTATAGGCAGTAGTGATTGTGCCGCAGCTTGTGGACTCAATCCTTATATGTCGATGCTTGAATTATGGATGATCAAGACAGGACGAATTCAACAATCCATTGAAGATGAAAGTGAAGGACATGCACCTTTGTACTGGGGCAAACGCCTTGAACCTTTAGTCGCTGAATACTACAGCATGCACACCAACTACAAAGTCCGTAGAGTCAATGCAGTGCTACAACACCCTGAAGCTGATAAACACTTTATGTTAGCCAACTTGGATTATTCTGTGGTGGGTGATGCCGATGTACAAATTCTAGAATGTAAAACCGCAGGGGAATATGGTGCCAAACTGTGGCGAGATGGTGTGCCTTTATACGTACTGTGTCAGGTACAACATCAACTGGCGGTGACAGGTAAGAAAGCAGCACATATCTGTGTGCTGATCTGTGGGCATGAAACCCGTATTTTTAAAGTAACTCGTTCAGAGTCAGTGATCCAACACATTATCAACGCTGAACGACACTTTTGGCAGTGCGTTGAAAAAGACACACCACCTGATGCAGACGCCAGCGAATCGGCAGCCAAAGCCTTACAGCTACTTTATCCAGAACACGTACCACTCAGTACTACGTATTTATCCGAAGATACGCAAGCCAATCAACAATTTGAACAATTGATTCAGGCACGTTATCAGATTGAAAAGCATCAGGAGCAATTTGACCTACTCAAACATCAACTCCAAGCCAGGATGCAACAGGCTGAGCGAGCGACATTCACTAAGGGTTCAGTGACGTGGAAAAAGTCTAAAGGCTCAATCAGCTTAGACAGTAAGGCTTTACTGAAACAATACCCTGAGTATCTCAGTCAATTTCCACAAAGCAAGCAGGGTTCACGGCGTTTCAACATCTATACAGATGATGATTGAAAGGCAATTAGCCTAAGCAAAACAGAAGACTCCAGCTAAACATCCCATACCTGAGCGTGTGGGATTTTTTATGCCAATTCAATTTTATAGGAAAGAGGAAACCACTATGATTAAAGGTTTAGCCATCACACCACCCATACTTGGCAGAATCAGTATCGGTAAAGTCATTGAAAAGAATGGAAAGCGGCTCCCTGAACGAGATGACCAATTTACCATTACTAGCCAAATCCAAGGCAAGGATGGATGGGTGAAACATCCTTTGGATGAACAGCTTCGAGCCAAAGCCCCTAATCAAAAACTCCGTTCAATCCCAGTACGTATGATCTTCAATGATCCTGAACTCAATTTAAGGGCGGAGTACAGCTTATTTGACCGTCAAACAGGGCGACCTGTTTGTGTGGGGAATGGTGAAACCTGTCAAAGGCAAACTAGCCAAGGCATTGAGCAACACCCATGTCCATCCCCTGATTTATGCCCGTTGGCACAAGGCGGTAACTGTAAACCTTTTGGCCGTTTGCATGTCAATTTAGATGAATCGGATGAACTCGGTACATTCATTTTTAGAACCACAGGCTTTAATAGTATTAGGACTTTGGCAGCGAGATTGAGCTATTACCATGCAGCATCGAATGGCTTGTTGTCATGCCTACCACTGCAACTGACCCTAAGAGGCAAGTCCACTACACAAAGTTATCGAACACCAGTGTATTACGTCGATTTAACTTTAAGAGATTGTGTCAATCTTCAACAAGCCATTCAAATGGCTACAGAGATTGACCAACAAAGTAAAGCAGCTGGATTTAATCAAACTGCTTTAGATCAAATGGCACGACAGGGTTATAGTAATGCACGATTTGAGGTGAATTCTGAGGAGGGCTTGGATTTAGTGGAAGAGTTTTATACAGATGAAAGTTCTGAAGCGATGACAGTACAGCCTGATTCGAAAACAAAAGTTCGCCTTAAATCTAATCAGGGAGAGGGTTTTGTGCAAGATATTCAGCAGGGATTGCAGGGAAGTGTGAGGGCGGTGAACTGAATGAGCTCAAAGATTAAAAAATTACAGACCTAGGGGTTATTTGAGCAGTAGCGCTCGCATCAATGATCAGGAGTAAACATCATGAATGCGTTCACAGGTCAAACTTTTCAAATGAATCAAATTATTAACATTAAGCAAGTTGTCTTATTTACAGGTGTTGGTCGTTCAACGATTTATGAAATGATGGATGAGTTTTCACCGTATTATGATCCAACATTTCCAAAGAAAGTGAAAATCACTCAGAACCGTATCGGTTGGTCAGCTTGGGAAATTAATCAATGGATTGAAGCTAAGTTAGCTAGCCGTGAATAGGGAGCAGATGCTCCCTATTTTTTAATTGAATTTATTTTTTTGATAAAAATATACACTGGTGTTCAATTATATAAACGAAAAAATATATTTATACAGTGCTATGCCTCGTACAATCATCAGGCATGTATGAACAGTAGGATTTTATCAAAATACTTTAAATGAGTATCATAACAGGACTCAGCAAATGCTAGCTTTGTGACAGGTGTAGAAGAGAATTTGGAAATTATTGAGAAGTTCAATGAGGCGAAAACAGAGTAAGATTAACAAGCTCCTATTCTGAAGCATGTAAATGATATTAAAAAGACTTGTAGTACCCAGTTTAATTAAATTGAGAGTATTGAATCTTTTGAGCAAATTTATAAGTATGATTAAAGCGACATCAAATGTCGCTAACTCATGCTAAGGAAGATATTATTTTTAAACTTAATGGTATTGTTGAGTAATAAATCAAAGGAATTAAAAATTTATGAAAAGAGATTGGGACGTAATTCGTAATTTGCTTATAGATATAGAAGCTTTAACTCATTCAGATAGTTATAATCTTGACTCGAAGGGGCTTGATGATTCACATGAAATAATAAAATTAGAAATGGCGGACTTGTTACTTGCTAAAGGTTTTTTTACGGGTGGACGTGATGTATATCTTGATGGCGAATTAGCTTTATTCAACTTAAAGCTTACTTGGGACGGGCATGAGTTATTAGACACGCTTAGAGATGAGAATGTTTGGAATAGGATTAAACAAATTTCTAAAGAGAAAGGAGTTGATATAACTTTTGAGTCAATTAAAGTTATGCTAGGCTTGGCTTTGACCAGTTTGTTGACCTAGGGTAATATTTTGATGCGCAAAAAATAAACATGATTTATGTCGGGAATGCATGCTTGTTTATATAAATTTATATAAATAACAATAGCTTAAATATAGTGTATTCTTTAGGGTTTAGAAAAATAGTAGAATAAATAGATAAAATAGTTCGCAAAATTTTGTATATACCAATTGGAGGAAATAAGCATGGCTATCTCAGCTTCGCAAGTGCTTGCATTAGTCGAAAGTCATGCAGAAAATGATGACCATCGTTTTTACACGACAGTTCTGCAAATGGCTGCAAAGGAAGCAAGAGCAGGACATAATAAAATAGCTCAGGATTTATCTGATAAAGTAAAGAAGTATCAATTCAAGAAAAAAGTTCATACAAATCGCTATGAGCAGGGGACATCTACAGATAAAGATTTACAAGGTCTTATTGAATTATATTTACCTCATCATCGTATGAGTGAACTCTTTCTCAATAATCAAACTAAGACTAGGTTGAATTTGATCATCAAAGAACATAGACAAAAAGATAATTTAAAAAAATATGAACTGTCCCCTAGGAAAAAATTATTGTTTGTTGGGCCACCTGGTACAGGGAAAACATTATCTGCATCTGTTTTAGCTTCCGAGTTGAGATTGCCTTTATATAAAATTGTATTGGAGTCTGTGATTTCAAAATATATGGGAGATACGGCTACACATCTCAAAACTATTTTTAGCTTCATAAATAATAATCAAGGCGTTTATCTATTCGATGAGTTTGATGCAATCGGTTCTAATAGAACTGCAAAAAATGATGTAGGTGAAAGTCGTAGAATATTAAACTCATTTTTAATCTTACTAGAACAACTTCAATCTGAAAGTATAGTTATTGCCGCTACAAACCACCCACAACTTTTAGATAGTGCACTAAATAGACGATTTGATGATATAATATCTTTTGAATTACCAACTTTTGATGAAGTGAAAAGTTATTTAGAAAATAGAATCTCAATATTTCCAGATACTCAACTTGACTGGAAAAAAATAACGGATTTTACTTCGGATTTAAGTTTGGGGGACATTGAAAAAGCATTTGATGACGGCGCTAAAGATGCAATTTTTAATAATCAGGGAATCATTACCACTGAATATATTTGTAATTCATTAAGGCGGCGTAAAGAAAATAAAATGGAATAATTAATGAGCTTAGATCATATTTATTTGGAACATTTCACTACAAATCAATCATATAAGTCAAAAAATAGAGGAGGTGGAGGACGAGAGACTCGTATTCGAAATCATCCCACCCATGGTAGATTTCTTTTAGAAAGTATAAGTGTAGCTTTCCAAAATTTCAGTGAAGCACAACGTAATTCTGCTTTGAGACCAATAATAAACCAAGATAATGGAATTTATTTAGAAATATTTGGAGTTAAGGACTCACCATTTCCAATTGAGTCTTTAGATAATACTCAAATTCACTTCAGAAATATTCGTGAGTCTGAAAATGATGAAAATCTAATGGCAACTGTTTTTATTCCAATGGAACAAAGACAAAAATTTTTAACAAAAATTCAAAAATATATTGAAACAGCAGATGATGAAAAGCCTAAGAACTATAATTTAATAAACTCAATTGATCATATACGTTTAGCTAGTTTGAAATCATTTTGGACAGATAAAAGAGATTTTCCAAATAATATTGTTGAACCTATGTGGTTCGAATTATGGCTTGAGAATGATCGAGTCGATGATGAAACAATAGCTAGTTTCTGTAGGGCAACTAATGCAGAGTTTAAAGGTCAGAAAATTGATTTACCAAATACCAGCATTATTTTAGTAAAAGTATCTATTCAAAGTTTAGAGAAGTCACTTTTCTTAATCTCAAACTTATTAGAGGTAAAGTACCCGACAACTACAGTAGGCAACTTTCTAGATTTAGAAACAACTGAACATGATGATTGGATTGATGATTTGGAGTCTCGAGTATCTGGTTCAAATTCACATGATATTAGAATCACAATCCTCGATACTGGCATTAATTTCAATCATAAGCTATTACGGCCTTTTATTTCTGAAAGAAATAGTTCTTCATATGGTGATAATATTGTAGGTGAGTGGCCATTATATTCTACTTTAGGCAATCATCATCACCATGGTTCATTACAAGCTGGTCTAGCTGTATATGGAAATTTAGTGAATTGTTTAGAAAATACGGATCTTATAACTATTAATTATTCATTGGAGTCTGGAAGAATATTGCCAGAACGTGGTAGTAATGATCCATTACTATATGGGTATGTAACTAAGAGTGTATGCTTAGATTTAGAGATTAGGCAGCCTCATGCAAAAAGAATATACAGCCTAGCAGTCACCGCAGAGCCCTCAGAAGGTAAACCTTCTTCATGGTCTGCTTCGATAGATAATTTTATATATGAAGATTCAAAAAGATTATTTGTAATTTCTGCTGGGAATAACCCTGAAATTTCCTCAAGTTTAGATGCATGGGATAATGCAAATTTAAGTAAAATACAAGATCCCGCTCAAGCATGGAATGCTATTACTGTTGGGGCATACACTGAACATTATACTTTAAGAAATGCTACTTATGCAGGTTGGAGGCTGTTTAGTGATATTGGTGAAGTCAGTCCAGCAACTTCTAGTTCAGTACGATGGATTTGGGGGAAAAATAGTCCAATTAAACCAGAGGTAGTATTTGAGGGGGGAAATTATGCTATCTCACCTTGCGGGACGGATTTTGATTATCCGGAAGATCTTTTATTATTAACGACTTCTGGAACTAGAAATGATCTGACTGTACATAAAGATACAAGTGCTGCTACAGCGTTAGCAAGTAAATTTCTTGCAGAAGTGACACAAAAATATTCAAATTATTGGCCTGAAACGTTGAGAGGATTATTAATTCATTCAGCGGAATGGAATGATAAAATGAAGGATTATGCTGAAAGAACTAGTGTTATGGTAGCTTTACGAACATTTGGTTATGGCATTCCTTATTTACAAAAAGCATTAAATAGCCAAAATAATTCAGCCACTATAATTGTTGAGCGCGAAATTAATATACTTAAAGTCGAGAATGGTGGAGAAATTAGATTTGATGAGTTACATCATCATAAAGTACCTATACCAAAAGAGTTGATCCTGAGTGCCGTAGCAGACAATCCAAACTCAATAGGACGCCTGAAAGTTACTCTCTCATATTTCGTTGAGCCTAATCCAACGAGTAATAAATATGCTACTAAATATGCCTATAGATCATTTGGTTTAGGATTTAATGTGAAAAGTCCTTCACAAAGCGAAGAAAATTTTTTAGCAACGATCAATAGCTTAGCTGTCGATGAAAATTATACAGGTTCACAGAACTCTTATGATGGGTGGCTATTTAAAGATGATTTCCGTAGACTTGGTTCAGTTCATTCTGATTCATGGGAAGGGACTATTGCAGATCTTGTTTCCATGGATACTATTGTAGTTTTTCCAATTTATGGTTGGTGGAAGAATTCTAAGTTTGCACGAGAAGATTATAAGGTGAGATATAGTTTAATAATAAGTGTAGAAGCTGATTCTGATATTGATATATATAATGGTATACAAAATCTTATCGCTGTAGAACAACAATCATCAACTCTAGTTTCAATCGAAGCATAAGTGATTTAATGATACAGAGTAAAAACTCTGTATCATTACTTAAAAAAATGAATGTGATTAAAATTTATATATTTTTTCTAAAAGTTATGAGTTCTTAAATCTTCATTATCTTTTTGTTTTTTAAGCTGTATTTTTAAAAATATTTTAAATTTTAATCCAAGATTTTATTGGCTGAATTTTATTTTTCTCTATCTTTAATGTTGTTGAGTAAAGTTTAGTCTAACTGGGAATGTTCAAAAAGGAGAGGGGTGAAATGGGGTAAATTTGATGTGTTTTTTTTAATTAGAATTAATATAAAACAATAAGATAGTGACTTAGTTCAACTGACGCCACCTCCACCAAGATTTTACCAGAGATCATTCAATCTGAAATAAAAAAACGTTTAATTAAATCGTAGGATTGTTACTAATTTAGATGAAATATCTAAATGAAAGAGCTTTATCTCTCATACCCAGATCTAAAAGTGGACTAAACCTTACATGATTGAAAAAACTTTAATGATGCGATCACTTACGGCCAAAAGCAAATTGATGAGCAAAGTAAGGCCGTAGGGGTTTATCAGGAAGCTTTAGATTACGTAATACTGAATAGCCACCAAAATTCTAGACACATTTAACCATCTTTTGATGGGTCTTTTCATAATCTAATGGAGAACGTTGGCCATTTGAAGAGTAGCTAAGCACAGTTTTTAGTGCCTAGCTAACTAATTATAATAATCTGGATTGATACTGTTTAAGCATTATGAAAGTAATAGCCACGGCTATGCTGATTGCGAAGGTTGGCAAACAAATTAGAAAAATGAGCAGCGACAGAAGAAGAAAAAATCTCTGTTTTATGTTGCCGATTCTCCAAAGTTGTAAGCTCTGCTTTACGAAATTGTAGATTGTCTGCTTTAAATTAAATGTACGGCTCCACAGCCATAAAGCCAAAAGAATCATAAAGCATAGAGCAAGCGAATAGATCATTAAGATGAGTTGATTGATCCAACCAAATAAAATACCAATATGCGCATCCACTCCCCAACGGGTTAGTTTGGCTGCTAGTGGAAAATCTTCAAATTTTAAATGATCAATAACTTTATTACTTTGCAGATCAATCGCGATACTATCTGCTTCTGTAGGCCAGCGACGACGTATTTCTGACACGGTCCATGCTGTATTTATCCTTGTAGGTGGCTTTATTTGAAGTTCAGAACTATGAATACCATTTTGTTTAGCAACCTGTAGCACTTGATCAAAATTTTCTGCTTTTATGAGCGGCTGATGATTCATTTGACCCGTATCGGTATGATGATGTACATGTCTATCAATCAAATGCGTACCCGAAAGAGAGCTGACGAGCACTGGTGTCTGCCAACTCAAGGCTTGGCGAAGTATACGGATATTTTCTCCAGTCCATTTAGACCATGTTAAACCTGTGATCGCAACAATCAGCAAGAGTGGAAATAAAATAATTCCAATCCAGCTATGCCATTTTAAAACTTTATTTCGGACAGTCTTGCTCTGATTAAAATGTTTTCTACGTATATACCAATGATAAAACCCTGACAGACTGAGAATTGCTAACCAACTTGCGGCAAGCTCACTATAGAATCTTCCAACGTCACCCAGAAGTAAATTGCTGTGGAGTTGATCGATTAGCGTTCTTAAGGGGAGTACACCGCTCGTACCATAAACAGGTAATTGCCCCATAACCTCTAAAGTATACGGATTCACAAAAACTGCTTGGTTATTCAGTTTATTTTCTGGATCTGAATAAATAACCCGAGTGGTTTGATCCGATGCAGGTGCTGGACGTACCTCAGTAATTCTTGCTGATTCTGCCATCTTTGACTGAGCTGCAAGAACTTGCAAACTCAGTTGTTGTTGAGGGCGATTTTCACTGTGTATATACAACTGCTCCTTATAAAGATATTGCTCTAATTGCGGACTGCTGACATACAGGAAGCCAGTAAATGCAGCAATAAAAATAAATGGCGCAACAAATATTCCTGCATAAATATGGACTAAGCGGAATAGATTTTGCCAATAAGAGGGTTGTTGGGGCATGGCAATCAGAAGTTAATGATGAGCTATTGGGGGGATGGAATTATAACTGTTTAGACCATATAGCACGACAGGGTAATGTTAATGCGTATTATAAGGTTGGCGGTTATATTCGATGCTGACAATATGTTTACACTTTCATAAGTTTAATGGTTAAGGCTATATCAGCTTAGCTAGCCTTAACGCATTCATTCAAACAAGTTTAAAATTTCCATTGCACTGCCAATGATGCATTCAATGGTTCACCTGGTTGTATCCACATCTCACTATAACTCGCCGTGTAATAGGTTTTGTCCAAAAGATTATTCAGGTTGAACTGATAACGTATTTGCTCTCTTGGCGCATAGTAAGCATTTAAATTAATTAATGTATATTCAGGAAGATTGAATCCGTTATCGGTGCTATGACCGCTACGTTTCCCAACATAAACAGCTGTTGCCCCAACGCCTACATTTGAGTTGTTTGATAACGTCCATTCATAGTTTGTACTGATTGAACCGCTATGTTTGGGAACGTTGCTTAAGCGGGAACCTTTAGCAAGCGTTTGATCCTCCTCAATTTGAGCATCTGTGTAACTATAGTTGGCGCGGAGCGATAACTGGTTATTCAGTTGTGTTTCGACATCTAGCTCTATCCCTTGGCTAGAGACTTCTCCCGCGGTTATCTGGAAGTTGTTATCTATTGGGTCTGTTGTGAGCACATTTTTCTTATCCATTTTAAATAATGCAACACTGATCAGACTTTGTGGGTTAAGTTGGTATTTACTGCCGATCTCATAACTTTTACCTTTTTCTGGGTCGAAGGTTTGATTATTGCGATCCATTCCGCTATTAATTGCAAATGATTGGCCATAATTGGCATAGAGAGACCATGCATCACTCAAACGATAGTTCAAACCAAAACGCGGACTGGTTTGTTGTAAGTCTTTTTGATTTGAGGTCGTGGCAATCTTATTCACAAATTCTTGTGTGACATGATCAAAGCGTAGACCGAGTAAAACACTCCATTGGTCATTTAAAAAAACCTGATCTTGAACATTGAAGGCGAAGTATTTTTGTCGATCCTCAGTATCAATAAATAGAGGAAGGTCTGGTAAATATTTTCCATAGGTAGGTTGGTAAATACCAATGGTATTGGGTATATCTGAACTGTGATTACGGCGTAGCTGCAATTGGCGATATTTCATTTGTCCTGTTTCTGCACTCAACAATATTTCATGTTTTGCCCAGCCTTGCTGTATCGTGCCTAACATTTCTGTTTGGAATAACACATCATCACTTTTATTATCCCGATAACGTCGCTGCCGCTCTAAAGTACGACCATCGCTTTGTATACGACGAGGTTCACTTGAAAAGCCTTTTAACAAACTATCTTTCACACTCACAGCACTTTTGACCTTCCAATCATCATTTAACTGATGCGTGAGCCGAATTTGATAAAAATTATCAGTTTGTAAATGATCTCCATCGCTTGGTTCACCTGTATAGGTTTTTGGATTCATTACAATTTTCTGCTGATAAGCACTAATACCACGATCAAATAATCCTTCTACACGAGTGAATTCTGTGTCTAAGTCCAATTGAGTTCGATCAGATAACTTCCAGCTTAACTGCGGAGAAAAAAACCAGCGTGAATTACTCACATAGTCCCGAAAACTCTGATTATCTTCATGTGCAATAGCAAAACGATATGCTAATTGATCGTTAATAGGAGCGGTATGCTCAAAGCTAGCACGATATTTTACTAGGCTATTCGCTCTTAAATTAATTTCACTAGATGATTCCCATGCCGGCTTTTTAGTATTGATATTAAGTAAACCACCTGTTTCTCCTCGTCCATATAGTGCAGCCATTGGACCTTTGAGAAACTCTAAAGATTCAATATTGACCATATCCCGAGACGCACTGAGACCCCGATTCACACTTAATCCATTTCGAATAATTTGCGGTCCGATATTGGGATCAGTACTAAATCCACGGAATGAAAAGTTATCCCAAAAGCCACCACCATAATTGGTTTGACTGAATACACCACTTACTTGGTTTAAGGCATCATCTATACGTTGCATATCTTGCTGTTTTAAAATTTCCTGAGAAAGAAAGCTGCGACTGGAAGGGGTATCAAGTACATCATGGGTAAATTTTGTTGACGCAGATGTTGTTATGACATTCTGATCTGTTTCTTGCGCTTGTATGACAATTGTGGGAAGAGAACTCGTTGGATCAGATGTTTGTGCCCAGACTAAGTTTGAGAGTAATGAACATGAAGAAATTAGATAAAATTTGGAAAGCATAGGAAGTAAATATCAACCAAGTGTAATGTTATATTATTACAATAAATTTGATTTTGCATTTTATTTCTCAATTATTTCAGAAGATTGGAGGTGCTTACTTGTTCTAAGCACTCCCAATTACATATTTTAAAAAGAGCGAAAATTCACTTTCAATTAAAAATACTTAAGTAAGGTGATATGCTTGGTTCTATGTTTAAATTCAGAAAATTTAACAATAAGTGGATAGACTAATTCACTGAGTACGATAGCAATAGCCCAAAGCGTCCAAACGCCTTCTACACCGTAATATTCGCCGTAATTTTTACCAAAAATATAGAAAGTAATAATGATATAATTTTACAAGTCATACTTTACAATTGATTTATCGTATCAATAATTTTGATATTATTTATATATTTTGTTTATAACCGATCGAGAATTTTATAAAATCAACTAAATCATCTTCAATATTTAACAGATCATCAAATTTATTTTGACAGATATAACGAAAAATAATTTCATAAGCTCCGCCAATCGCCGCGTCATAAAATAAATCAGGAACAGCTACCCACAATTCAGGTTGTTTGATCTTTATAGCACAATGAATTAATTTAAGTCTTTGTCCTAATTCTGAAAAAAATAAATTGCGTTGCTCTAAACATCGACTCCCAGCTTTAGGGAATTCAATTGCCCATGCCTTAGTGAAGTCCTGTTCACTAACACACAGTTGTAAATAGGCACGTAGAGAAGACCTGATCCATTGATCGCCGTTGCTCCCCTGAGCTTTGATATCCGTAAGCACTTGTTCATACAAGGCTTTTCGACCTAAATCATCAGCGGCAAGAAAACAATCTTCTTTATTTTCAAATATTTCATAAAATGCCTGTTTAGATACTCGTGCTGTTTTAACAATGTCAGCAATCGTTGTGGCAGCAAACCCCTTTTCAGCGAATACACTAATTGCTGCTTTAACTAAACGTCGACGTTGCTTTTCACGTGTTTCTTCGGTTAACAGGCTGGTACGGCCTCTGGGTAACCCAGCAGCTTTAGTATCGTAAGCACCAGAAAGTTTTTCCACACTAAATCTTCTACAAATTTTTAATCTTAGCAAAGCTATCATTAACCAGTTTATTGCTCAAGATTGTTTTGTTTAAAGAATCTTCAATTGAAAATAAGTATATAAGTTTCAATTGGATGAAAAATGTTGATTGACTAATAATGTAAAGCAATTTACAAAAGAACTAGTTGGTACTTTTGTAAATTGGAAAAAATATGTCTACCTTAGAAGCTATTAAGATTAATCAATCTTCCACAGCACATCGTTTGAAAGCTTCATTTCCTGTCAGACGCTTAAGATTTGATTTCACCAGTTCAAAGCGTTATTGGTTTGATAATGATGCATATTTCACCCATTTGATGAATGCAATGTCTGCTATTTTTCCTCAGGGGGAATTGATGCTAATAGAAGCTTTGAGAAATATTCGGGACAAAATTGATGATCCTCTACTTCAAGCAGAAATCAGTGCTTTTATCGGACAAGAAGCCATGCATGCTAAAGAGCATCTGGCATTCAATCGTTACGCTGATGAACAGCATATTAATATCGATAAATTACAGAATGAAGTTAAAGACTTGTACGCCATAATGCAAAAAATATTGCCAAGTATGCATATCATGTCAATTGGGTGTGCGATTGAACATATTACTGCAACCTTAGGGGCTGAACTTTTACGCAATGATGATTGGAATAATCGTTTAGTCGGTCCAGTTGCTGAACTGTGGCTTTGGCATGCAGTTGAAGAAAACGAACATAAAGCAGTATTCTTTGATGCTTATGTCGCCTCAGGCGGGGGATATGTATCACGTATTTTTTATATGACCATCGCAGGCAGTATTTTAACTTTCTTAATTGCAAATAACACACGACGATTGCTTAAAGCAGATCGAATGCTTTCTCTGAAAGGTATAGCGCAGTTCCTCAAAGAAGGAGTCGGCCATCGAGGATTATTAACCTTACAAACCGTTAAAGACTTTCTTGATTATTATCGACCTGATTTTCATCCTTTTGATCATGATACCAAGGCTTTAGAAAAACTTTGGCAGCAACGTTTGGATCTCAAAATTTAAATCTTAGGGAAATACATAAATGAAAACAACATCAAATATTGATGTAACAAATATACAAGTACAATCAGAAGAGGTTGTAGAACGATTCCTGACTGCTTTGGTTGAACAAGATCATAATGTGATTAATGAACTCCTTCACTCAGATGTGCTTTATACAAATGTTTCTTTACCGACTTTTAGAGGTGGTAAAAGGGTTGCTAGTTTAATCAAAATTGCGCTCAGTAGCTCAAGAAAATTACAAGTTAAAAATCATCAAATCGTTGCAAAAGGAAATATAGTTCTCACCGAGCGTACGGATATTCTAGAAATTGGACCACTGCATATTGGATTTTGGGTATGTGGCACATTTAAAGTTGAGAATGGAAAAATAATTTTATGGCGTGATTATTTTGATTGGTTGAATATGAGCAAAGGGCTGCTTAGAGGAGTTTTCGGGATAGGAATAATTGGTTTACGTCCCAAAATATAGATTTTTAACACATGTTTTTGAAATTTATAACTTTTGGGATTGCTTTTTCTTGAAGTTAAAAAGTTGCTTACATCCTTCGATGTAAGATGTCAAATCAATATGTATAGTATCGTTACTATATAAATTGTTTCAATATGAGAAACTTAAAGGAGTAACAGATCAATTCATAGATGTGTTTGTTTTAGCCATTACTCCATTTAAAGCGCCTTATACAGCAATAATTAAAACCGTTATTAAAGGGTAAAGGACAATTATTGAAAAAATCAAAAAGGTTGCCTAATAAGGCTTTGGGATTACTAGAATTTGAAAGAATTCTCTTGAATGGAAGAGCATTCTTTTTTGAAATACTCTTCATAAATTTACCTTTATTGAACTTTAAGACTTAACTCTTTCTGCCAGCGTTGTTCTAATTGTTTTGTATCATAGTCAAATGGATGAAATGATGGACGAATATAATCGAAGAATTCTTTAAGGACTATAATATTAAATAGCCCTGTTTTCGGGTGAGCAATTTGACTGATAGATTGCAAGTGTTTTTTTGATAGAAACTTCTTATCTGCGATTAAGAGACGGGCTGTTCCATAGGTCATTAATCCTGCAAAAATACTACATCCAAGTACCATCCATACAATTCGTCTAGTATATCCACCACCTGCAGCATGATAGGCATCAAAAAACACTGCTTTATGTTCATTCTCTTCAACTGCATGCCAAAGCCATAAGTCACGTAGAGGACCAACCATCCTTTGATTCCACACATTATTACGTAATAACTCTGCACCAAATGTTCCATTACAATGTTCAATTGCGCAGCCGATTGCCATACGATCCATTAATGGTATAGTTCGATCTAGTAGAGTATATATTTGAATTAATTGTTGCTCAAAAGTTTCAATATCAATTCCATTTTGATCAGCGTAACGATGATATGCGGTATGTTCTTTAGCATGCATGGCTTCTTGACCAATAAATGCGCTGATATCAGCTTGTAATACTGGATCGTTAATACGTTCTCTAAGCGTACGAAGCATTCTTATTAAAAATAATTCTCCTTGTGCTGTTATTGCTGATAATGTATTTAAAAAATGACTATAAAGAGGATCTTTATCAAACCAATAACGTGTAGAAGGATCAAAATTAAACTTAATATTCCGAACAGGAAAAGAGGATTTAACTTTTTGTATAGCGTTAATTGTAGTAGACATGATAAATATTACTCCATTAAACGGAAACGATGTACCTTACGAACTATTAATATCGTAAATCGGACATAATGAATATTTTTTAAAAGTACTATAGGGTTCTTTTGTAAAGTATAAGGGATGCATTTGTCAATATATTTTTGACAATAAGTATTGTCATAATTTCCAGTATTAGTTATATTTTTATATATTCCTTATATTTGATGTGATATTTTGCATAAATTTTTTTAGAGACTTTTAATGAATACTGTCATTTTCTGAAATTGGCTTGAGACATGTAGAGTCTTTTACATATTACAGTACGATTTTTCTTACTCATCTTTTTACTTATGCGATTGTTAATTTAGTTTTGGAATATCGACTGGACAACTCAATCGTATACTTTGTTTAGTTATTCTGTATTTACGCTGGGCAAACTTTCACTCTTACGAATCATGCACGTAAAATTGGTGAACTATGGTTGGATGTAACCAATGGCTATGGAGCAGTTTCATTTGAAGAACATAATTTTAAAGGCATTTCGTAAATTGGTTTGATGACAAGCAGATTCAGCTTGTTTTGCAAGCTGTAAAAACCCATTTAGTAAACAGTTATGCTTAATATCATTATTTAAGAGCGATAAGGCATCGTCGAAAGACCTTTGACTGTGAGTGTATCTTTCTGATTTTGGTTTAAAGCGTAATCCAAGTTGCTTTAGTATTTACTGGTGAATGATATGAGGGAATAAACTTTATTCCCTCATTCATTTCATTTTAAGAAAAAATGCTTCACCCAGTAATCAAAACTTAGATAACGTCCACCGCCAAGCACAATTAATGCTAACAGCATGACTAAGTAGGTTACGGCAAACTCAATACCATTATTTAATATGACAAATGATCCACTTGAGGTTAACCAATCATAATTTCCATATATTTCTAAGATCTGACGAGCCTTTTCTAACTTTTCAGATGAAGCAATCACCTGAGCGCTAGCAAATGGAGCATTGGGATCAGCAATTGCTTGCCATCCATTCGGTAAATGTACTGTAACGATAGCAACTAGCATGGTGATAATGAGTGGAATACTGATTAGGCGGGTTAATAAACCTAGCGCTAACAAAATAGCTCCTAAAATTTCAGCAGAAGTCGCAAGCGTAGCTAACAATGTCGGGAATGGTAAACCCAAGCCCCAATCGGTATTACCAAACCATTCCACTGTTTGTTGAAAATGCGCAAGTTTGTTTGTACCTGCCATCCAGAATATAGGGACTAAATAAAGTCTCAGTGTAAGTGCTACGATACCGTCACCATGTTTTATGAGACTACAAAATTTTTGGTATTTTTCAGATAAAGCATAGATAGCGTTATTCATGAAAATTTCACACCCATTAAGATTGAATAGTAATTAGTCGATTGGTAACTGTGTTTCTTACATAATTCATAATTTTTAATTTGGACTGTAATAAATGGTAGTTTAGGTCGTCTAACTATATGTACCTAAGTACAAGCAAGTAAATTATCTTAAAGGAATAGAACAATGAATAAACTCAACTCAATCACATCAGTCGCAGCACTGCTAGCTTTATCTGTTGCTGGTGTAACTCAAGTATCAGCAGCCCCAACAACGCATGCGACAGAAACCCATGCGAAGAAAGCCAGTGATGCAAAATGTGGTGAAGCCAAGTGTGGATCGAACAAAATGACGAAATCACAAAAAGCGGCAGAAGCAAAATGTGGTGCTGATAAAAAAGCAGCAGATGGTAAATGTGGTGCAACGAAGAAAGCAACGGATGCGAAATGTGGTGCTGATAAAAAAGTTGCTGATGGTAAGTGTGGTAGTAAATAGTCAATCAGTTAAAGAATGATGTCGCTGTGAATCACATAGACGGCATCATTTCCAAAGTTGGAGTATCACCATGGTTAATTTGGCTGGTGTAGGGCTTGGGCTAAGAAGGGATTTTATTGATGAGTTTCTAAGTGCTAAAAAAGTGCCAGACTTTATTGAAATCGCGCCTGAAAATTGGATAGGTTTTGGTGGTCGGCATGCAAAGTTATTAGCTCGGTGTGTGGAAAAAGCACCTTTAATCTGTCATGGGCTGTCTTTATCCATTGGTGGGCCACATCCACTCAATTTAGAGTTTATTCAAAAAATTAAAGGGTTTTTAGAAGATTATCATATCCCGATTTATTCCGAGCATTTAAGTTATACCCATGATCGTGGCTACTTATACGACTTGATGCCAATTCCAATGACTGAGGCGGCAGTTAAATATGTAGCCGAACGTATTTTACGTGTCCAAGATATTTTAGGTAAAAGGCTGGTGATCGAAAATGTCTCAACCTATTTGATGCCAAATGCTGAAATGAGTGAGGCCGATTTTGTATCTGAAGTACTTCAGCAAGCAGACTGCGAGTTATTACTCGATGTGAATA
Source organism: Acinetobacter sp. 1125_18A (assembly GCF_052824985.1). Taxonomy (NCBI): domain Bacteria; kingdom Pseudomonadati; phylum Pseudomonadota; class Gammaproteobacteria; order Moraxellales; family Moraxellaceae; genus Acinetobacter; species Acinetobacter sp. 1125_18A. The sequence goes on along the minus strand of NZ_VTDG01000001.1, from coordinate 525,856 downwards.
ACGTCTATGTAAACAGTATAAACCACGGCAGTGATGGGTATGCCTTTATTCGAGCAATGCCAAAAGAGCGGATTCGTTATATACATATTGCTGGGCATGAACAAGTTGAACAAAATCTATTGATTGATACGCATGGTGCTGAAGTATGCGATTCTGTCTGGCAATTATTACAATATACTTATCAAGTGTGTGGTGTAAAACCAACATTACTTGAGCGTGATTTTAATATTCCATCATGGCAAGAGTTACAAGATGAAATGACGAGAATTAAAACAATTCAGCAGCAGGAGGGCGGTGATGAAAACAGAGCAAATATCATTCCAAGCTACACAGCAGCAGTTTTGTAATTGGATTCGCTTTCCTCAATCTGAGTTACCAAAAGCTCTTCCTGCGGAACGAATGCAGATTTATCGAGATTTACTTTTTAATAATGTTAGTTCTTTTATTAACTTGGTTTATCCAATAGCTCGAGTAATGTTGCCCGAGTTGCAGTGGCAAAAGCTATTGAATGAATTTTTTCAAAAAGCGAAATGTGATTCACCTTTTTATAATGATATTTCTCTACAATTTAGAGAGTATTTGACAGACTGTCAGCATCCCAGTTTACAAGAATATCCGTGGTTAGCTGAGCTCTTACAGTTTGAATGGCTTGAACTCTATTTAGATACAGTTCAAATTGAAAAAAAACGCCTTACTCGGCAGAGTGAATGGCAGTTAAATACTCAAGTCTGGGTGCTCGTTTATCAATATCCTGTCTACCAATGGTCATCAAGCACGATCATTGCTGAAGTTGAGCCTATGCCTAGTGCCATATTGGTTTGGCGAAATGATCAAGATAATATCTGCGTAGAAAGCTTATCTGTTTTATTCGCTGTGGTGATTGAACAACTCAATCAACAAGAGTTAGTTGAACAAGATATTAGAAGTTTAATAAAAGCGACGTTTCCTGATTTTTCTAGTGTTCAGATACAAACCCAGATCGATGAGTTAAAAGTACTATTAATTCGATTGAAATTGTTAGATCTACCCTATACAAATGATGAGGAAAATGGATGAGCATAGAGCCTGCAAATGCGAATCAAGAAATATTACAACAACTACAAAATCCAGCCTTTGTAATAGAATTACGACAACAAATGCTGAAGTTCGCAATTCTACAACTGTCATCATTACAGCAGGCTGAAGATGCTGTTCAAGAAGCATTAATGAGCGCATTTCAATATATTGATTCTTTTACTGGCCGAGCAGCTTTTAAAACGTGGGTTTTTGCGATTTTAAAAAACAAGATTTTTGATTTAATTCGGCAAAAATCTCGTTTAATGACGATGAGTGAATTGTTTAATGACGAAGACAGTGAACAAAGTATAGATGCATTATTTGATGCTTCTGGACATTGGAATAAATATGAAGCACCTCAAGCATGGCCCAACCCAGAAGAAATATTGGAACAACAAGATTTTTGGATTATTTTTGATGCCTGTTTGAATCATTTACCAGCCAAATATGCACAAGTTTTCATGCTTAGAGAAATGATTGAACTCAGTTCAGATGAAATTTGTGAAAAGTTAGGACTTACTGTGACTAATTTAAATGTGCTCATGTATAGAAGTCGAACAAGATTGCGTGAATGTTTAGAAAATAAATGGTTATTGAAGGATGATTGCTCATGTTAACTTGTCGCCAAGCCACCCAGTTATTATCTGAAAGATTAGACCGAACACTTCAATTTCGAGAGCAGGGTAATTTACAAATTCATTTATTGCTTTGCCGTTCATGCCGCCGCTATGGAAAACAAGTTAAAACACTCAGTCAGCTTTCCAAAGAGTTTAAAAACTTTGATGAGGGTAAGTAGCTCGTGTCTGCTGTTTCCAAAAACAAAGTCCTCAGGCCAAGTTGATGTGAGCAATGTAAAAGGACTATTAATTCGATTTTTTGTATATAATTGATTATGTTGGTTTTATTTAATCTGTATTTTTTTAAAGAAAAATATTTTATATCGATTTTTATTTGTGATTATTCCGTATATTTACTAGTCAAATTCATGTTGTGAAGAGGTCGGTATTTATAACTTTTCTATATACGCTTCAGGAAAAATTACCTCAAAACTTATACCTTCTGCCCTATTTACTGCATGATAAGTTCCTTCATGAAGCGTCATAATAGAGGCCACAATCGACAGGCCTAAACCGCCGGTTTGATGAGTATTCTGTCTGCTGGAATTGCACTGATAAAATCGCTCAAAGATATGAGACAAATGCTCTGGAGAGATTTCTAAACCACTTGTGATTACTGATAATGCAATCATAGACATGTTATTGATAGTTTTTCGATGGCTATGCACATAAATAGTCCTATGATTGCCGCCATGAATCAGTGCGTTGGAGATCAGATTATACAGCGCTTGTTGTAACAGTTCTGGATCTGCTACTAACTCAGTTGTTTCAAGCTCTAAAACAAAATTGCAGTGTTGTTCTTCGGCTTGATACTCGAAAATGCTAAATATATTTTCTATAAATAATTGAAGCTGAATCTTCTGCTTGTTTAAGCAAACCTTTTGTGTATCTGCGCGGGCTAGAAATAACATACTGTCAATCATTCTTTTTAAACGTTGATAGTCCTCCAAGTTGGAAATCATGACTTCCTGATACTGTACGGGACTACGTTCACTCATGAGTAAAATTTCGGTTTGGCCGATTAAATTATTCAAAGGAGTTCTAAATTCATGCGCAATGTCTTCGGAAAAACGATTCAGCTGACTATATCCTATTTCAATACGGTCGAGCATGGCATTGATATCGGAGGCGAGCTGTTCAATCTCACCAGGAGGATGAATCAGATTGAGTCGCTGTTCAAGTTTGTGAATACTAATGGCATGGGTTTGTTCGCGCAGGGTTCTTAATGAGTTCAATCCCAGACGGCTGGTAATAGCACAAAGAATGAAAATGGCCAGAATACCAGTAACCACGTAGATAAAAAGATGTTTTTGAAAAGGCGAGATAATGTCTTTTCTTTCCGACCACTGCTTGCCCGCAATTAATAGATAGGGCTGTCGATTAATTTGAATGGTTTTCCATGCAATACGGGTGGGGTAAGCATGAACAGATAAATCACGGAATTGGATTTGGGGCTGAAGGGTAAATTTAGGCAGAGGAATGCCAAGAGGATTGATGTTAATCAGAATCTGATCGCCGTGAATCAATAAAAACAGATTGTCTTGATTTCCGAGCATGTTTTGATACAGCTTTGGACGCGCGATAATCTGTTCAATATTGCGACTGTCTTGCAGCAAAGTTTCCAGACGTTCTATTCGGTCAACCAAAGCCCGATCTTGCTGCGAAATTAAAATCTGGTTGATGCCTAGATAGGTCATCAATGCTACAGCACACAGGACCATTGCAGCACAAGTTGTAGCCAGTAGCGTTATTCGTAGTTCTAGCGAACGAATGGATTTAAACATTACTTCTCTGCCGAAATTTTATAGCCTAAACCGCGAACTGTATGAATTAATTTTATATCATGCGCCTCATCAATTTTATTGCGTAAGCGTCGCACCGCGACATCAATAAAATTCGTATCAGTATCAAAATTGATATGCCACACTTCGGAAGCAATTTGCCTACGCGTAATAATTTCATTTGGATGCCTCAGCATAAAGTGCAATAAATTGAATTCTTTTTTGCTGAGTTCGATTAACTGCTTATTACGCCAAACTTTATGATTGATCAAATCCAATTTTAGATTGGCAATTTCTAATTGGTTTTCCTGCACATACTGCTGGCGTCTAAGCAGGCTCTTAATTCGGGCCAATAATTCAATATAAGAAAAAGGCTTAGCCAGATAATCATCGGCGCCCAGTTCCAGACCTTTGACCCGATCGATCACCTGATCTTTTGCGGTAAGAAAAATAACGGGAATCTTGGAAAACTGTCGTAATACTTTCAGGACAGTCCAGCCATCAATATCGGGCAACATTACATCTAATATAACCAGACTATATGCATGCATCTTTAACTTTTCCAAGCCTTCTAGCCCTGAATGGGCACATTGCGCCTCATAGCCAGACTCATTTAACCCTTTAACCAGATATGAGGCGATCTTCACTTCATCTTCGATAATTAGAATACACATTTTGTTCAGACTCATTTTGAATGATGACAACTCTGTAATGTAATTGTCATCATTCAAATCATTCAAGTTGTATAAGATTTTTAAAACTTAATTCAGGGCAATCATGATGAACAAACTCAAAGGGCTTATTGCAACAGTAATGCTGATGAGTATCAGTACTTTTGCACAATCCATTCAATTGAATCAAGTTTATTCACTTGATTCCCAATCAGCACGAACTCTTCTTGATGCTGCAGTGGTCGCGTGTCAAAAAATACAGCGCAACATAGCTGTGGTTGTAGTGGATAGGGGAGGAAATACCTTGATGGCAAACAGGCATGAAACTGTCGGACCGCATAATTTGGGCGCAGCTGAAAAGAAAGCCTATACCGCTTTATCCACCAAAATGGAGACCTTGTTGTTAAGCCAAAATGTCCATGAAAACAAGGATGCAAAAAATTTAACCACTTTATCAAATTTACTGTTGTTAGGCGGAGGCATACCTGTGCGTTATAAAAATCAGGTGGTCGGTGCCATTGGTGTTGCTGGAGCAGGTGGAGCAAAAAATGACCATTACTGCGCTGAAACAGCTGTTCAGTCTATTTTCAATCCTTAAGGAATTCATTATGTTTAAAAAATTATTGCCACTCTCAACGTTATTATTGACATCAATGACTTTTGCACAAACTAACCCCTTAAGTGTGCATGTATTGAATTTGGAAAGTGGCCTGCCTTCCGCTCAAGTCATGGTGATACTTGAAAAAAGTACCGGCGAAAAATGGGTAAAATTAAATCAGCAATATACTGGTCCCAATGGCCGTATCACTGCGTTGTTTCCTGAAAATCAGAATTTTGAAGCCGGTATTTATAAAGTTACCTTTAAAACCGAGGATTGGTTTAAAAAAAATAAGCAAAATACTTTTTTCCCTGAAGTTCCAGTCATTTTTAAAGTAGATGGAAGCGTCAACCATTATCATATTCCTCTACTGTTGAGTCCTTATGGATATTCGACTTATAGAGGTAATTAATACTCAAAAGGGCTGGTAAAACTGGCCCATTTATTTGTGTTTAGGCCTTAAAACTAGAGAAAAATCACAAAAAATTCATGATTGTATTGTTATGCTTTTAGTTAGATTAAAGTTGACAAAGCTTATTGACGCTTAATGATTATTAAAAACGAGAATGATATGAATCAATTTTCTGAAGAAGACTTATCCAGAATTATCGAAATGGCTTGGGAAGATCGAACCCCATTTGAAGCCATCCAGACTGAGTTTCGCCTGAATGAAGCTGCGTTGATCCGGTTGATGCGGCAAAATATGAAACCGAGTAGCTTTAAAATGTGGCGTGAACGCGTGACTGGACGAAAAACCAAGCATCTGCAACTGCGTTCGCCCGAGGTGATACGGGCCTATTGTTTACGGCAATACAAGCATTTTTAAGCGTTTGATTTTGGCCGCCGTCTGGACTGATGTTTACATCGTTCAGAACAGTAACGTACTTCCTCCCAGCAGCACGCCAGCTAATATGCCATGATCTATCCATCCTGTGGTTATAACTAGAATACGCGGGTGAATCCCTATGTGATTAACTTCATTACCCGGGGTACAGATGAAATTCTGATGGCAAAAAATGCTAGCAACAAAACCCAGAGATACAGCTTGATTACAGACTTTGTTTAAGTCGGAGAAACCTTGGAAGAGGTAGTACGCGGTGAGATGCTGGAAGAAAAGGGGCGGCAGATCAAAGATATTCAATATCTGGCCAGTCAGGCGTGGCCATTTCCCAGCAATCTGATGATGGCTTTCAAGGCAGAATATCATGCGGGTGAAATTTATATTCAGGAAAATGAACTAAGCGATGCGCAATTTTTCAAATTTGATCAGTTACCAGAGATTCCGTTCAAGGGCAGTATCTCCTATGCCATGATTCAGCATGTGATGTTTAGAATACCTGTTGTAGATGACAGCAAAAAGTGGCTTTGAAACAGTAATCATGTTTGGGTTTCTCAAAAAACTGCAATAACGCCCGGATTCTGAATATTCAGATGACATTTCCTGATCTGGAGAAACTGAATAGCATCATTTGGTCTTCACGCTTTGTTCACACCTGCATGGGTTATCTTAAGACTGTGATAAAACAAGGCGAAAAAACGAAAATGCTATTTAAGTCTGTTTTTGCAGCGACCGCACTGACCATCATCAGCTTAAGTACAACGACTCGAGCAGAAACTGTTGCACCTCAGCCAGTCGATCAGGTGGATATCCAGCGGTATGCAGGAAAGTGGTATGAAATTGCGCATTTACCGATGTATTTTCAACGTAAGTGTGTCTCGAATATCACGGCGCTATACAGTGTCAATGCTGATCAAACCTTGCGTGTCTTGAATAGTTGCAGGATTGCCAATCATGAGATGATCAGCTCTGAAGGGGAGGCCTATCCGCAAAATGCGGGCAACAGCAAATTAAAGGTCAGTTTTTTGCCACAAGGTTTAAGATGGATACCATTTAGCAAAGGTCATTATTGGATATTACGAATAGACCCAGAATATAAAGTGGCATTGGTAGGTGGCCCAAGTATTAAATACCTGTGGATTTTGTCACGTGAACCGCAGCTGGATGAAGCCACTTATCAATCCTATCTGCAAACTGCAAAACATTATGGTTATGACGTGACAAAACTGATCAAATTGCCGCATTAATCTGTTACCCTTTTGCCGAACTGCATTTCTCTCTATGGTTCGGCTTTTTTTATTGACTTCACATAAAATTCATACCTGACTGATTACACTCATCAAATAGAATAAAGACAATCGCTTGAAAGTAGGATGAGTCCATGTTGAAAATTCTGATGCGATGGATAGACAGCTGGTCTACACCCACAGCGCCCGAAACACTGACGGCTGAAAACAGCAAGATTCAGTGGCTGAGGATCTTGCCCTTTACTCTATTGCATCTGGCCTGTTTTGCCGTGTTCTGGGTGGGAGTGTCGTGGTTTGCGATTGGCTTTATGCTGCTGTTCTACCTGATCCGCATGTTTTCCATTACCGCTTTTTTTCATCGCTATTTGTCACACAAAACTTTTCAGACTTCGCGCACGGTACAGTTCCTGTTTGTGCTGATTGGCACCATGAGTGCACAGCGTGGCCCACTGTGGTGGGCGGCACATCACCGCTATCACCATCGCTATACCGATACCTTGCAAGACCCACATTCCTCGACGCATGGTTTTTGGTACAGCCACATCGGCTGGTTTTTAAACGAATATAACTTTGCTACGCGTAAAGAAGTCATTAATGACTGGCTAAAATATCCAGAACTGATCTGGCTGGACCGTTTCAGCTTAATTGTAGTGTTACTGACCGCGAGCGGAATTTATGCATTTGGGGAATGGCTGACCATTATCTGGCCGCAACTCGGTACGTCTGGCCTGCAATTGCTGGTCTGGGGCTTTGTCATCTCTACCGTATTATTGACCCATGCCACCTTGTGTATCAATTCATTGGCGCATCATTATGGCAGCCGGGATTTTGACACTGAAGATCACAGCCGCAACAACTTATTCCTGTCCATCATTACCTTGGGCGAAGGCTGGCATAACAACCATCATTATTATGCTGGCAGTACCCGGCAGGGCTTTTACTGGTGGCAGATTGATGTGACCTATTACCTGCTGAAACTCATGTCCTGGCTCGGGCTGGTCTGGGGGCTCAAGCCAATTCCCGCACGGGTCTATGAAGCAAGTAAAATTAGACAGGCTCGAAAACAGAAAAAACTCACCACGACGGGCGCTCACACGATTCAATCGAAGGAATCACCATGAAAATCGCAATTATTGGTTCAGGTATTTCCGGTTTGTATGCGGCTTGGAAATTAAGTAAAGTGCATGAAGTTACCGTCTTTGAAAAGAATAACTACTTTGGCGGTCATACTGATACCCATCAGTTGAATATAGAGGGCGAACAGGTCGCAGTAGACAGTGGCTTTATTGTGTTTAATGAACATAACTATCCACTGTTCTGCAGAATGTTGAAAGAACTCGGGATTCAATCGCAAAGCAGTGACATGGGTTTTTCGGTGAATAATCAGGTCACTGGCTTGCAGTACAATCCTTCAAAAAAATTCTCGCTGTTGTTCCGACCGCAAAACTTTTTTAACGCCGATTTTCGCGTGATGTTATCGGATTTATTCCGTTTTTATGCTGCGAATGTAGATTTGGATGTCGAACAGGTTGATGCAAAGCTAACTATTGATGAGTATCTGAATCAGCATGGCTACTCGAAAGCTTTCCGTCAGGAACATCTCTATCCGATGTGCGGGGCGCTGTGGTCCTGTCCAGTGGAGCAAGCTGGACAGATTCCGTATAAATTTGTGGTGAGCTTTTTTCAGCATCATCGTATGTTGCAGCTGAAAGAACGCCCGTCGTGGCTTACCGTCAAAGGTGGATCAGCTCGTTACGTCAATGCCATTAAGGCCCAATCGAATATGACTTTCCGCAAAATGGGTGTTCTCCATGTATCCCGTAATGCCAATGATGTACTGATTGAAACGGTACAGGGCAGTGAACGTTTTGACTGGGTAATCTTTACCAGCCATGCCGATGACAGCCTGAAACTGCTGAAAGACCCGTCAGTAGCGGAACTAGACGTACTGGGTAAGTTCCGCTATCAGGATAACCGCATGGTGGTGCATTCCGATACCCGCATCATGCCTAAATCCCGTCGCCAGTGGGCCAGCTGGCATGTGCATGTGACCCCGAGTCAGGCATCCGAACAGAACACGTTCCAGCACAGTGGCATTCATTATGGTTTCAGTTACTGGATGAACCAGCTGCAAAACCTGAAATGCAAAACTCAGGTCTTTGCCACCCTGAATCCTAATTTTGCCATTGATCCGAAAAAAGTCTGGGTAGAACGGCATTACCGTCATCCGGTGTTTGATGCCTCCGCGATTGAAGCGCAACAACGTTGGAACGAAGTCAATACTCAGAACCGCACCTCATACTGTGGTGCCTACTGGGGCTGGGGCTTTCACGAAGATGGGGCACGTAGTGCTTCATGGGTTGTAAATCAGTTGCTGCAACAGACTGAGCAGGTAGCCTAGGAGCACATGATGCAGATGTATCCATTGGCGATCGCCGCTGCTGAAATTCGACATCGCCGTTATTTGCCCAAAGCCCACGCTTTTGAAAGCAAGCTAAGCTATTTATGGTTTGATCCGGATCAGCTTGCGAGCTTTAACCGAAAATCCTGGCTGTGGTCCTCTAGCCGCTGGAATCTACTGACCCTGGATGAGCATGACTTTCTGACCATGGAATGTGGTTCGATCCGGCAAAAAATTGTACGCCTGCTGATCAAACGGGAAAACTATCTATTGCCGCATGCCGCTTCCATCCGGGTGCTCGCTTTACCACGCACACTCGGCTTTCGCTTTAATTCTGTAGTGTTTTATCTGGTCTTTGATGCCACCGATCAATTGCTCTTTGTCCTCAGCGAAATCACCAACACACCGTGGAATGAACGTCAGGTTTATATCCACGACTGCCGGAAAAATGCAGCTGAACATGCGCCCTACCAGAGTCACCAATTTGATTTTAAAAAGGCTTTTCATGTATCGCCGTTCATGCCGATGGCACTGGATTACCGCTGGCGCTTCAGCTTCTCCGATCAGCAGAACGTGATTCATATGCAGTTGTTTCAGCAGGGCGTGCTGCAATTCGATGCCACCCTGAAATTTTCCCTGCAGGCCATCACTGTTCCTTCACAGCAGCATCGTTATGCTGTGCTGAAAGTTCTTGAACCCTTCAGGATGGTCAGCGGAATTTATCTGCATGCCTTTCGTTTATGGAAAAAGAAAATTCCATTTTATCGACATCCTAAAAAAGAAAAAGGAAACACATTGCGATGAAGACACTATTCATGGGACAGCAAAGCACACTGCCGGTGGTATTACGGCATTTGCTGAAATTACGGCATGGTCAGCTGATTTTTAAAGGCGTCTGGAACGGAGACGTCGGGGAAAGCAGTGATCTGCAGGCAGTGATTGAGGTGCATGATTCCCGTCTGATGGAACTGTTGTTCCGCAATGGTGTGCTCGGTGCAGCAGATGGTTTTATCCGCGGTTACTGGAGTAGTGAAGATCTAGTGGATGTGATCCGCATTCTGGCACGCAACCGAGATGTATTGGACCGGATGAACCAGAATGCAGTGACCAAGGCCAGCCAGTTGCTCTTAAAGGCCTGGTACCAATCGCGCAAGAATTCGATTGATGGCAGCCGCAAAAATATTGCCGAGCATTATGACCTGAGCAATGACTTTTTCAAGCTCTTGCTGGATAGCACCATGATGTATTCCAGTGCGGTGTTTAAAGAGCCCAGTATGAGTTTGGAACAGGCTTCGGATTATAAAAAAGAGCTGATCTGCCAGAAACTCAAGCTGAAACCGATGGATCATTTAGTCGAAATTGGCAGTGGCTGGGGCGGTTTTGCCATTTATGCCGCACAGCAGTATGGCTGTAAAGTCACCACCATAACCATTTCTAAGGCACAGTATGATGAAGCCGTGGCTCGGGTCGCTGCAGTTGGACTGTCACATCGCGTCACTGTCCAGCTGAAAGATTACCGTTTATTGGAAGGCAAATACGATAAGCTGGTGTCGATTGAAATGATCGAGGCCGTGGGTGAACAGTATTTGCCGACCTATTTCCGTAAATGTCATGAGCTCCTCAAGCCGAATGGTCTGGCCCTGATTCAGGCTATCACCATTGAAGATGCACGCTATTCGAAAGCCCTGAATACAGTGGACTATATCAAGCGCTATATTTTTCCGGGCAGTTTTATTCCCTGTATTAGTGTAATAACCCATGCTGCTTCTGAGCAAAAATTGCGTCTCAAGCATTTGGAAGATATCGGTCAGAGCTATGCTCAAACCCTGAACTGCTGGCGTCAGCGTTTCTTGGAACAGCGTGATCAGGTTCTGCAGCTCGGCTTTGATGAGCGCTTTATCCGCATGTGGGATTTTTATCTGTGTTATTGCGAAGGTGGCTTCCGTGAAGGCGTGATCAGTGATGTACATCTGGTGTTCGAAGCCAGTGCTTACTAAGCCGAAATAAAACAGGAGGGCTGACATGCTGCTGAATTTACTGGTACTGAATGTCTATATCATGTTCTGTAGCTGGCTGCTGGTGACCTATAACCAGCGTGCCGGACTGGTCGATGTGGCGTGGAGCTTTTGTATTGGACTCAACGTCATTATCGCGGCCTGGGTGATGGAAACTGCACCGCTGTTAGTTCGGGTATTTCTGGGCGTGTTTAGTGGCATCTGGTTTTTACGCTTGACATGGCATCTACTACGACGTTATGCCAGTGAAACTGCAGAAGATACCCGTTATGCCAATATGCGCCGGGCCATGGGCGATTATCAGCATCTCGGTTTTCTGGCCTTTTTTATGTTTCAGGCTGGGCTGGTGGTGCTGTTTTCCTATCCGATGCTAGAGCTGCTGAGCATTCCTGTCCAGCAGTGGAATGACTGGACACAGCTCACAGTGCTTTTGGCAGCCATAATCATGCTGCTGGCCCTGATGGGGGAAGGCACGGCTGATCAGCAACTTTACCGTTTCAAGCTTGATCCGCAAAACCAGGGCATAACCCTGGATCGGGGACTATGGAAATATTCACGTCATCCAAACTATTTTTTTGAATGGCTACACTGGTTTGCTTATCCAATCCTTGGTCTGGCGGCAGGTGTTTATGAATTATGGTTGTATCCACTGTTGATGTGGCTGTTTTTGTACTACATCACCGGAATTCCCTTTAGTGAACAACAGGCGCTGGCACATCGCGGCGATAACTATAAAGACTATCAACGACGAACTTCAATGTTTATTCCGTGGCCACCCAAAGAGTAGGTAATTAAATGGACTTTATGATTCAACAATCTTTAAAACTAGTCGAAAGTGGCAAACTGCCCGATACTGTGATTCGGGCCGGCATTCGCAGCTTAAGCAAAAAACGTCTGGCGCAGGAAGGGCGCTTTGACCCGGCACTGGCTGCCCAGCGCTATATGGATGTGCTGCATATGCTGAAAAACAGCAAGATTGCCATCGAGACTGACAAAGCCAATGAGCAGCACTATGAACTGCCCACCGCATTTTTTCAGGCGGTGCTGGGCAAGCGTCTGAAATACAGCGCCAGTCTGTTTGAATATACACATACTACGCTGGATCAGGCGGAAGAAGCGGCACTTGCCAGCTATTGCCAGCGTGCACAGCTACAGGATGGACAGGATATTCTGGAAATAGGCTGTGGATGGGGCTCTTTAAGCTTGTACATGGCCGAGCATTATCCCAATGCCCGCATTACCGTGGTGTCAAACTCCTCAACCCAGCGTCAGTATATTCAGGAACAGGCCCATCTGAGAAAACTGGAAAACCTGACGGTGATGACCTGCGACATCAATGTACTGCAACTGGAAGCCGCTTATTTCGACCGTGTGGTTTCGGTAGAAATGTTTGAACATGTACGTAATTATCAGAAACTATTTGAAAATATTAGCACTTGGCTGAAAGCGGATGGCTTGCTGTGGTGTCATATTTTCTGTCACCGTTTTCTGCATTATCCGTTTGAAGTAAAAAATGAATTTGACTGGATGTCAAAATATTTCTTTAGTGGGGGGCTTATGCCTGCCGCCTCAACCTTTCTGCATTTCCAGCAGCATTTGCAGCTGAAAATGCACTGGCAATGGGCCGGCACCCAATATGAACGTACTGCAAATGCATGGCTAGAGAATATGGACCAGAAGCACGCCGAGCTGCAGCCCCTGTTTGAACAGACCTATGGCGCAGATGCGGCAATCTGGTGGCAGCGCTGGCGGATTTTCTTTATAGCCTGTGCAGAGCTGTTCGGTTATGACCATGGCCGTGAGTGGGTGATCGGTCACTTTCTGTTTAAGAAAAAAGCCATATAATTGAATGATAAATCGGATGGGACAGCGAGGAATATAGCAATGTTAAGGCTGTTTAGGGACAAACGCGATCATCCTTTGGGTGAAGTGTTTAACCGCTACTACTGGCTACAAATCGGATTCATTGCCTTGTCTGTGGTGATTGGGATTGCCTGTAGTACCTGGGTGATCAAGGGTTCCTTGCTCAGAACTGCGCTGGAACAGGAAATGTCACACTACTGGCAGCGGATGGAACGTAATCAGGCAGCTGAACTGCCCGACACCAAAAACTTGTATGGTTATCGCTGGAGCGATGTGCCACCAGTCCAATTTCGCAACATGCAGCTTGAGCAAGGGGTGAACCGGCATTTTGTAGATGGCAAAGAGCGCATGACCGTTTATGGTGAAAAAGACGGACAGCATGTGCTGCTTGTGTTTGGTGAAAGTAACGTTAATAAGCTTGTCTGGCTGTTTGGTCTAGCACCGCTAATGGTCAGCCTGTTTGTGCTGTATAGCGTGCTGTGGTGGTGGAATCGTCGTGCCCGGCGCTATTTTTCCCCGATTACCCGACTGGCCAATGCTCTGGAGCATATTGATTGGGAACACCAGAAAAATCAGGCTTCGCCGTTTCAGGACATCCGTACTGATTCCAATCTGGAAGCGGAATATCTCAAGCAGGCGCTCGAAAAATATCATCAGGTACTCAGTGAGTTTATTCAGCATGAACGCGAATTTACTGGTGATGTCAGCCATGAGCTGCGTACTCCTTTGACCATTTTAAAGGGCAATGTGCAGCTCTGTCAGGCACGCTATGGTGACAATAAGTCCTTTACCCGCTTGCACAATACCATTGAAGATATGCAACTGCTGGTCGATACATTGCTGGCCATCGCCCGCAATACCACCAACACATTAACTGCTGAACCGACCATGCTTTCAGAATGTCTAGACAATCTGGTGCAGGATCTGGAAAGCGTTAGCCATAACAAAGGTATAAAGATTGACCTGCAAAAGGACCTCAATGAACAGCCGCGTAAACTTTATCCGTCGATGACCAAAATGGTATTTGGTAATATTCTGCGCAATGCGCTGAACTATTCACAGGGCACAGAAATTGATGTGATTCTGCAAAAAAATAAAGTGCTAATTGCTGACAACGGAATAGGTATTCCTTTACCGAATAACGCCAAAGTCCAGGAGCTTTCCGGACACCAGCTGCAACTGGAAATCAAAGGACATGGCATTGGCCTGCAACTGGTACAGAAGCTATGCAAGCAACTGGGCTGGCGTGTGGAGCTGTTTGACAGGCAATATTATCTTGGTACCCATCAAAATGTTGATCTGACAATGACCACTGGGTTGATTGTCGTGGTGTACCTAAATTAAGCTTCATCTTCGAAAGCAATTTTTAAACCGATACCGGATATGGTGTGAATCAACTTTTGTTCAAAGGGTTTATCGACCATTTTGCGTAAATTATAGATATGACTACGCAGAGCATCACTTTCTGGCTCTTCGTCACCCCAAAGCTCCATCATAATTTCTTGTTTAGTTAGTACTTTAGGGGAATGACGCATAAGTAGCTTCAAAAGTTTAAACTGAATCGGAGGCAATTCAATGTTCTGCCCAGCTCGAGTTAGTTGTTGTGTTGCGGGGTGCAGAATTAGGTCATGAATTTTTAGATGACTGTTAGATACTTCACCCAAGGAGCGTTTGATCAAGGCCTTGACCCGGACCACCAGCTCGTTAAAGTCAAAGGGCTTGACCAAATAATCATCTGTCCCAGAACTAAAGCCTTTGAGTTTATCATCCAACGTATCCCGAGCGGTGAGCATCAATACAGGTAAGTCCAAACCCTCTTCATTACGTAACCACTCGCACAATTCATACCCAGAACCATCAGGCAAATTAATGTCTAGTAGCAAGATATGATAACGTTGCTGTTTGAGTAATTGTCTAGCAGCATTCAGATTGCGGGCATGATCGACCACAAAGCCATGTTCTTCTAGAAACTCGCATAGGGTAGAGGCCAGTTCATAATGGTCTTCAACCATCAGGATAAAATGTTTCGACATAGCGGTAGATACTAATTTAATAATTGCTGTTTTAATTTAGCACTAAATGGCTGGGGACCCAGCCAAATATTGAAATATTGTTGTGCCAGAGGATGTTTAAGCTGCCCTAAACCTTGCTGGTTCAATGATAAGCTCAGAGTCTGTGTAGCATGGTTGTATTTTAAACGGTACAGGTCTCCTGATTTTACTGGACGATATAATTCGGTAATAGGGTTAAAGATAACTTGGGTGTTAGGGTCTTTGACGTTACGCTTGAGCAAATGCGTGGCCGCACGCTTAAACGCCCATTCCGGAATATTCTGTATATAGGAAAACTCCATCTGTATATTTTGTTTTTCCCAGGACTGGCTACAGTTTTGGGCAAAATAACTGGCCATACCGACCTGTTTTTGCCCCACCATTAGCGGACCATTGCCGCATTGATTCATACTTTGTGCCTGCGCACATAGATTGAAGTTACATCCTATCAGTAACGTGGTGCTGAGCACTAATTTTTGAAAGGCAGTAGCCATGAATAGACCCCTCCAAGATAAGGCAGGGAGCGGTAAAGCCCATTCGCAGGGTCCCAGAAATCCTGCTGGAAAATAATCTTATTGTTCGAATCGATTTTGATTTCACTGATACCATAAGAGTCCATACTACGAGTCGTGCCGAACATTTTAAAGTCATAGGCCATATGCCAGTGAACATAGGCAGAGTCCTGATGATAAGAGGTGTTTAACAGCATAACGCTAACATTACTGACTCTCTTATTCATACCTTGAAAATGCTCCAGCAGATTTTGGCGGGATGAAAATTGCGATAACGTATCGTTAATAAACAGTTGGTCGGAATAGAGCGATCCTGCTCTTTCCACAAATTCTGGTGTGCCCAAGGTGTTAAAGGCTGAGGTAAAGCGGAGGCCGATATTTTGGGCTTTAGCCTGATCCAGTGCTATCCCTTGAATACTATTTCTAGATTGGGCATAATCAGCTGAATAACTAGGAATACTTTTACATCCTGCTAACAACAAAAGCGGTAAGGATAAGGCTGTAGCAATTACTCTTTTTACAAGTCTCATCATCAGTTTCCGTATTAAGTTTATGTTAATACTTTAGGCTGCACACCGTGAACAGAATGTGAAATAGACGTTATAGATGAACAATTAAATAAGGTATTGAAAATTAAAGATTAATTTTTTGACTTTTTCTTCAGCCATTAACCAATCAATAATATTCATGACATCACGATTTTCATTATTTTTTCTGACCATGGCATAAAAATTATAGTCACAATAGATAAAACCAAAAGGGGCAAAGACTCTTTCATTTAACATTTCTTTTTTTACTAGAATTTCAGGCACTATGGCAATTCCTAACCCAGATACAGCAGCTTCTATCATTAAATTAAGACTATCGAAATAACGATCATTCGGTTTTTGGGAAAAGCTCATTTGAAACTGAGCAAACCATGTATGCCATGCACTTTTATTTGAGTAGGTATGAAGTAATGGATAATTTAGAAGATCATTTTTTGTATGAAGAGGATTTATTTCACGATTACAAATAGGCCCCATGTTATCCGGAAATAAAAGATATTTATTCAAAAAGTTAGGAGTTATATGGTTTTTATTTATGCTATTGATAAATATGTCAACTTTCTCTTTTTCTAACAATTTTAAGTCATTACATGTCATTAATTTGATATGGATATTGGGATAAATTATTTCGATTTTTTCTAATCGGGGAATTAGCCAATTTGCCATAAAACTATGAGAAGCTCCTATTATAACTTCTACCTCTGACGTTTTATTAGTTAACTCAAAGACGCATTCTTCTAAACGATTAAAAAGCTGCGTACAAACTAGCGATAATTCTTCGGCGTCCGCCGTGAGAGAGATGGTAGAGGAGTGTCGAATAAACAATTTTTTATCAAACCATTCTTCTAACTGCTTTATTTGGTGGCTAATTGCACTATGGGTTACACACAATTCTTCCGCAGCTAAGCTGAAACTTTTATTTCTAGCGACTGCCTCGAATGCTCTTAAAGCATTAAGGGGAGGTAACGTTCTGCGTTTCATGTTGTAAAATTTTCTAACACCATAAGCTTAAAATATATCAATTATCAGAAAAATGAAAATATCTTAAGATCAAACAAGTTTTGATTCTAAAAGAGATATGAGATGACAACCCCTTATACAGGTAACGGTCCTGATGACTTGGGATTTTTTGGTAAATTTGGTGGATGTTACATGCCAGAGAACTTAATGCCGGCACTTCAAGAATTAGAGCAAGCCTTTAATAATGTTCGGGGAAAACCTGAATTTTGGGCTGAATATCAACATATTTTAACTGACTTCGTTGGTCGCCCTAGTCCTCTTTTTTATGCAAAAAACCTAACAGCTTATGCAGGAGGTGCTCGAATATATCTCAAGCGGGAAGATTTGAACCATACAGGTGCACATAAGATCAATAATTGTGTTGGGCAAATCTTATTAGCCAAAATTATGGGCAAAACTAGAATCATTGCAGAAACTGGTGCTGGACAACATGGTGTTGCAACAGCAACTGTTTGCGCGCTGTTTAAGATGAAATGTACCATTTTTATGGGAGAAACAGATATTCAGCGCCAACAAATGAATGTTGAACGCATGAAGTTACTCGGAGCTGAAGTCAAAAGTGTTCAAAAAGGTCGTGGTACTTTAAAAGATGCGATGAATGAAGCACTACGTGACTGGATTAGTCATGTTGATACAACCTATTATCTGTTGGGTACTTGTGCTGGTCCCCATCCATATCCCGCCATGGTCAGAGAATTTCAAAAAATTATTGGCCTAGAAGCCAGAAACCAAATACTACTCAAAGAAAATAAACTGCCAGATGCCTTGGTTGCTTGTGTTGGTGGTGGATCAAATGCATTAGGGTTGATGCATCCTTTTCTAGAAGACTTGAATGTCAAAATGTTTGGCGTTGAGGCTGGTGGAAAAGGAACAAATAGCGGTGAACATGCCGCCTCTATTTGCAAAGGTCAAGTCGGTGTGTTGCATGGCAATTTAACTTATTTATTACAAGATTTAGATGGGCAAATTTTAGAGGGACACTCTATATCAGCTGGCTTAGATTATCCTGGCGTTGGCCCTGAACATGGCATTCTGTTTGAAACAGGACGTGTAACATACACAGCTATAACCGATCAAGAAGCTGTAAATGCATTTCAGCTTTTAAGCCAACATGAGGGCATTATTCCTGCTCTTGAGAGTTCCCATGCGATTGCGCAAGCGATTCAACTTGCTCAAGAAATGCAGCCAGAACAGATCATTATTGTAAATTTAAGCGGCAGAGGTGACAAAGACTTAAACACAGTCCAAAAATATCTTGCAGGAGCTACAGCATGAATCGTCTAGATCAAAAATTAGAGCAATTGAAACTGGAAAATCGGAGCGGTCTGGTCTGTTATTTTACTGCTGGAGATCCTAATTTTACAGAAAGTTGTCGTCTGTTGAGCCAATTAGGACAAGCTGGGGCTGACATTATTGAAGTTGGCATTCCTTTTTCAGATCCAGTGGCAGATGGAGAGATCATTCAGGCAGCACATCTTAGAGCTTTAAGTTCAGGACAAACCGTAAAACAGACCATTGAATTGGTCAAAGAAATTAGGCTACAAGATGAAAAAACACCAATAATTTTGATGACTTATTTAAATCCGATTATGCAATATGGTTTCGAGAGACTTATCGCTGAAACAGAAAATCTTATAGATGGAATATTGATTTTA
Source organism: Acinetobacter sp. 1125_18A (assembly GCF_052824985.1). Classification (NCBI taxonomy): domain Bacteria; kingdom Pseudomonadati; phylum Pseudomonadota; class Gammaproteobacteria; order Moraxellales; family Moraxellaceae; genus Acinetobacter; species Acinetobacter sp. 1125_18A. Next base: position 506,983 of record NZ_VTDG01000001.1, on the reverse strand, counting down.
GATGCCCCATATGGATATCGAGAAAAATTTGAAGTGCAATTAAATGAAAATAATATGCATTTAATAGCAATAACAGCGCCGACTACCCCAGTTGAAAGGTTAGCGCAAATCTCAGCGCGCACGACAGGGTTTTTATATCATGTTGCAGAAAATGGCTTAACAGGAGGAGACTTAAATTTGACTAATCTTGAGAAAAAGATTGCTGAAATCCAACCTATTTTTGATATTCCAGTTGCAATTGGCTTTGGGATCAAAAATGAAAGTCATGTTAAAGCATTAGCCAATAAAGTAGGTCTTATTGTTATCGGTTCAGCACTCGTTGATACTTTTTTTAATAAGGGGATGAATGAGACTTTAGAGAAGGTCACAGTTTTTTCACAAATACTTAGAGAAAATCAATAATATCCTGTTTTTAATCAGTATCTTTAAGTGAATTTATCAAGAACCATACGTGATAAAACCGTCTCCCGTAAGGGAGATGGAATTTTATATGTGGATTTTTTACTGAAAGTGATCGCTTGTTAAAAATCACTATTATCATACAGGTGAGACATACGTTTTTGCTTTGTTTCTAGATAAGCTTTGTTAAAGATATTTAAGCCAACTTTTAAAGGAATACGTTCAACAACATTAATTCCTAAATCAGTTAAGGATTTGATTTTAAGAGGATTATTTGTAATGAGTTTTACATTCTTTATTTTTAAATAATCTAACATAATGGTACACATGTCATATTTACGAGCGTCTGCTGGTAAATTTAATAATAAATTGGCATCAAGAGTATCATGTCCTTGGTCTTGAAGTGCATAGGCCCGAATTTTATTGGTTAATCCTATGCCACGGCCTTCTTGGCGTAGGTATAAGATCACACCTAGACCTGCATCATTAATCATTTTCATGGTTGAATGTAATTGGGGCCCACAGTCACATTTGAGTGAAGAAAAAGCATCACCTGTTAAGCATTCTGAATGAATTCTGACGAGTACAGGTTGATTCGAAATAGTATCCATGCCTTTGGTAAGAGTGATATGTTCTTCACCAGTACTTTGGTCTTGAAACGCTATAATTTCAAAATCACCAAACGCAGTAGGTAACTTTGATTTGGAAACAAATTCTATAGCCACTAGACTATCCGCCTATATCTTGATAATAGATAAAAAAACGCTTAATTAAACTTTTAGTTAGATAATATTCATTTAATAGTGAATTTTGTGTGAAACAAGGAACTGAATTGCATAAAAAAAGCTTTTGGATGATGTATCTTTATTGCAAACCTTATTGTAGAAGCCTTATTCAGTAATATAATTCTCACATGAATAAGTCAGCACCTAAAATCTATTGCACAACGAAATGATCTTCTTGTAATTGGACCTAAATCAATCATTGAAATAATTCGATTTGGTTTGACCATGCTGCTCCTGTATGATCTGGCCCATCTACAGGATATTCAAAAAGGGTAAATGGTCAGGTCAGGATTGTCAAAATTTGATTTATTTAAGAATAAAATTCAAATAAAACAGAATTATATTGATCTAGTTCAACTGGCGCAATTTCTCGTTTCTCAAAGCCAATCAACGCTGCATCCACATGTTGATCCACATCCATCATTGGAGGTATTTGAATGATACCCGCACTTGACGTTCCCATATTGCGTTTTTTGTCGTAGAGGGGAGAGGGGGAGCACAGCCTGAATATAAACATCGGTTTCTTTTAGTCCTAAGCTGAGGATTAGACTAAAAAAATTAACAAACTATTTACTTGCAAAGTAGACAGTTAGATAAAACTCTCAACCAAGATTGATAATAGCATCTGTGTTTTTAAGGGATTAATCTTTGTAGAATTGTATTAGATAAGTGGATTAGAGCTAAGACATTTAAAGAAATCAGTTGTTCAAATTGTTCTAAATCCTGTTCTAAAAACTGACCATGAACACTGATTCCTGCATTAGTGGCAAGATTACATCATAAAAAGATTGTTTCTATGTAACTTATTGAATTTTATAATTTAAGTGGTTTAATTAAAGAGGGTGCATGTGTGTCCTCTAATGTTTTGCTTATAACTATTATGATTAACGTAACCAAATCAAATCTATAAGACTAGCGATTTTAAAAAAATTGTGTCTTGGTCGTATTAGTACTGTTGCATTGAATATAAGGAGTATGTAATCACCTTATATTCAATTTATGGCTATTTCTTAGTTTGTCTTTTTCTCTTCAATTGCAAATTTCAATAACGAGGCACTGCGGTAAAAACCATGTGCGAATTTTCCAAAGGGCATGGTGATAAAGAAGGTCATGACTGTGGCTAAATGAAAAATTAGTAAAAGTGCCATGTAAGGAGAATTCCGGAATGCCATAAGCGCTAATCCTGAAGTGCTGACTAAAAGCAGAAGGAAGATAAAACCTCGATCTACAGGTTTTTGCTCTTGGTCACCATGCAAGGGGTGACGTTTAAGATTTAAATAGAGTAAACCAGAAGGACCTATGACTAAGCCAATTCCACCCAAGGTACCTAAAACAACGGGCAAGCTAAAGAAAGCATAAGGTGCATGTAAATTAAGAAAATAATGGTATAAGGTTGCTACGCTTGTGGCAGCAAAGCACAGCATAAAGCCATAAAACGTCAGGTGATGGAACACACGGCGGATTTGCGTGTAACGGTCATCTTGTTCATTACAGCCTTTGCCATGCCCACCATCTAAATATTTAAGCGTTAATACATTTTGAGTGGCTTGAACTAGGTCGGGTTTCTCAACTTTACCATGAATGACTTTAGAGATCTGTCTCCAGAATTTATTAATTCCATTGCCCAGCAGAACAATCGCAACTGTAAAGGTCAATCCAAAAAGAAGAGCTAAAAAATTATGCGGGAAAATTGCATAGAAATTACCTTGGTAGCCTGCAAATAAATCAGTTCCTTTGTACCAAACCACAGCTAACATGCATAAAAAGAAAATAAGTGATAACGCCGAGACAAAGGTAATACCTACAGACTTATAAAGTCGACCTAGAGGCTGAAGGGTCGCAAATTCTTGGTAAGTTTCCAAACGTACTTGTGCCATCGCTTTCGGAATATTTACACCAAACTCATGCGGTGGGGCATATTGGCAAGCATGTAAGCAGGCACCACAGTTATGGCACAGATTCGCGAGGTAATGAATGTCGGCTTGATTAAACTCAAGGCGTTTGGTCATGGCTGCAAATACAGCACAAAATGACTCACAGTAACGACAAGCATTACAAATCTGTAGGGCTCTTTGAACTTCCTGCTCATGGTTCGAGAGCTGAACAACAGGTATTAGGGCTTTAGTACTAGCATTCATGTTCCACTCCTTGTGAAAGTGCATATTGGGCTGCTTTTTTCCCAGCAATCCGTCCAAACGTTGTTCCGATCGACATACCAACGCCTGCGGTATAACCCTCACCTAGTACATTACCTGCCATCATTTCACCTGCGACAAACAGGTTATGGCTCGCTTTATTATTAAAGCGTACAGCAGCATCGTCTTCGACTTTTAAACCTAAATAGGTAAACGTAATGCCAGGTTTAAGCGCATAGGCATAGAAGGGTGGTTGATCAAGCGGAACGGCCCAATGGGTTTTGCTAGGAAAAATATTTTTGGTGGTACAGTCATCTAAAACCGTATGGTTAAAGGTACCTTGCACACAGGCTTGGTTAAATTCTTCTATGGTGTGGCATAATGTTTTTGCATCTAGACCGGTTTTTTCGGCTAATTCTTGAATGCTATTTGCTTTTACACCAGCAAATACAGGTGGCATAAAACGACCAATGGCTTTTGAATCAATAATCGAATAGGCAATTTGCTGTGGCTGTTTTGCAACAAGACGGCCCCAAATCGCATAACGTTTTGGCCAGAAGTCTTCGCCTTCATCGTAAAAACGTTCGGCTTTGTTATTGACCACAATACCCAAGGAAACGCAGTCAATACGGGTACAAATACCACCGTCATATAACGGTGCGCGTGCATCAACTGCTACGCAATGCGATTGTGATGGGTCACCAATAATATCGGCACCTTGATCTATCATAAATTTGAGTAAGTTGCCCTGATTAAAGCGGGTTCCGCGAATAATGAAATTATCGGCTGGCCATTCGCCGTTTTCATTTTGTCCCCAAGCTTCTCTTAACCATTCTAAATTAGACTCAAAACCACCGGCGGCCAATACACAGCTTTTAGCTTTAAATACACGGCCATCTTCAGCAATTGCAGCTTCAAAATGTCCGTGGTTTAACTTTAGATCTTTAATTTTTGTGTTGTATAAAATTTCGATGCCAAGTTCCTGAGCACTACGGTAATAGGCATTAATGAGGGCTTTACCGCCACCCATAAAAAACGCATTGGTACGTGCAACATGCAAAGCACCGGATAACGGCGGTTGAAAATTCACGCCATGTTTTCGCATCCAGTCGCGGCAAGTCGCGGTGCTACGAATAACGAGACGAGCTAAGTGTTCATTGGTTTTTCCGGCAGTTACTTTAAGTAGGTCTTGCCAATATTCTTCTTCTGGGTATGCATCGACTAATACATCTTGATGCCAATCATGCATGCAGCGAAGATTACGGGTGTGTTGTGAGTTACCACCACGCCATTCCTCAGGCGCTGCTTCTAGTACCAGTACCGAAGCTCCACTTTCTTTGGCTGTGAGCGCGGCACACAGTGCGGCATTCCCACCCCCAATCACAATAACATCATGCATAGATTTCTTCCTTTCTCAGCTAGGGCTAATGTAGCGTTAAAAGAGAAGATGAAGTGAGAGGCAAACCTTGAATGGGTGTTTAGTAAAATTAAATACTAATAGCTTAAGTGTTTATGAATTGCGCACCAGGCCAACGTTTTTCTTTCATTATGTTGGTCACACAGGCACGAACCACCACTTTCGTGGCTAAGGTTGCAGGCGAGAGCTCTTCTTCAGAGAGACTAATTAAATAGTTAATTCGTTCAATAGTAGGTTCTACAATGCGTAATAAACATAGCTCTTGTCGCGAATTTAACGATGCTCCCGCAGGTTGAATGGTTGCCATCTCAAGTTGGCTAATACTTTGCATTAACAAATGCAGTCCATCAATTTCATAGGCTACTTTAAGTTGATGAATTGTCTGTTCGAGCAACAAGCGCAGCCCATGTCGTTGACTTGGTAAAATCAGGGGGAGTTCTTTAAGCTGTGGATGAGTAATAGTTTGAGTATCAATACAGCTTTCAAGTTGATATTGACTGAGCACTTCTTTGGGTGAGATTAAAAACATCTGTTCTTTCACCAATGGCTGTAGGGCCCACTGAGGGTCGACATCATCGCTAAATATGATGGCTACATCGAGCTGTCTAGTATTGACTAAGGCCTTGAGATCACCCGATAAGCCTTCAATCAAACGGACTTTAATGTCAGGGTATCGATTTCTCATGAGTTTTAAAAAGTGCGTACCAATAACTGCTGCGACACTTGGTGAGAAACCGACGGTGACATGACCACTTAAACGCGAAGAATGTGCAGAATCTACAGCATGGTCTAAGTGCCTAAGTGCAAGTTGAACTTGTTGAAAAAAGGCTAAACCCGCAGGGGTGGGAACTGTACCTAAAGCGGTGCGTTGTAACAAGCGAATAGAAAGCTCGCTTTCTAATTTTGAAATTTGCTGACTTAATGCAGACGTTCCAATATCGAGATTTTTGGCAGCTTTACCCAAGCTCCCTGACTCAATCACTGCAATAAAATACTTGAGTTGTTTAAGTTCCACGGCAAATACTAAATTGACCTTTATTTATTATTCTACACTGCTTTATCACTATATACATTTTGTTCTGTTGAACTGAGTACCCCTAAAAAAAGTGTAAAGGCAACATCAGCTAAAGACGTTGCCTTTTAGCACTTTTATTGTTTAACCTGCTCAAGACCCTGTTGTTCAATAATTTGTGTGGCTTGTGGTGATTTCACAAATTTGATGAGTTCTTTTGCGACTTTTTCATGTTCAGAGTTTTTACCAATACCTGCTGCAAACACGGTGACTTTTTGATATGGCGCAGGAATTGGGCCGACTAAATCAACTTGACCATATTTACCAGTAAAAGGTTTGATTTCGCTGATTTGCTGGAACCCAATATCAAACTGTCCTTCAGCAATACGTTTAGCAACGCGGTCCCCAACCACTTTTTCTGCTTTAGCCGCAATCACTTTGTACTCGACATGCGGGAAGCTTGGAAAAATATCTTTTTCAAGATGTGTGCCGCTTGCACTTGCTGAATAGCCGATATGCTTGGCATTGAGTAAAACTTTTTCAAATTTTTCCGCAGAACTAATATCTGGCTTTGGTGCACCTTTAGGCACAGCCATACCAATGCTTGAATTCACTAAAGCACTTTGTGAATTTGGGCCTACATATCCCTTTTCTGCGAGCTTGTTTAGTTCAGGGGCAGCCAAGACCACCACATCAAAACGTTCACCACGGTCAAGACGGTTTGGGATTGCAGTCGGTGATGCACCCATTGATGAACCAGACGAGAGGTGCACTGTATGGCCAGTTTGCTTTTCAAATATTGGAATGAGTTTTTCCATAGATGAATAGAAACCGCCTGAGCTAATGACTTCGAGGGTGTCTGCGTTAGTAAGAGTTGAACCTAAGCCTGCGCCAGCCAGACAAATGGTCATCAATATAGGGGACTTTTTCATAGTGCCTCACTTTAAATACAAAAAACAACAGTACGAAGATTTGTAGGCTGCCGTACTGTTCATTAAGTTTTCAGGTTAAGTCGTTGTTTTAAGAAATAACCTTTGCAGGTTCAGCAATCGTGTCAGTATTCTTCTGTTGAGACCCACGACATAGATACAAGCTGGCGATCAGGCTACATACTGCAGCGAGCATGAGCCAGAAAGCTGGGGTACTTGCGTTACCTGTATTTTCGACCAGGAAGGTACAGGCCATTGGGGTCATCCCACCAAAAATAGCAGCTGCAAGACTAAACGCTAATGAGAAGCCCACAGTACGAACACGTTTTGGCATTACTTCTGCAAGTGTTGCGACCATGGTGCCGTTGTACATACCAAAGAAGAACGAAAAGTAAGCAAGCGTAATGAGAAGATTCGAAAAGCTTATGTCACTGACCAACCAACTTAGAACCGGATAAGTGGTCAAGATTGCAAGTGAAGAAATACCAACTAAAACTGGACGACGACCAATTTTGTCGGATAGTAAGCCACCCATAGGTAACCAGAAGAAATTTGATAGGCCTACAAATACGGTTGCTAGTAGGCTATCGGTTACTGACATTTCTAAAGTACGTTTTGCATATACAGTGGTGTAAACAGTAATAAAATAGAAAGTGGTTGTGGTCATTGCACTCATCATCATGCCTGCAAGTACAATGCGCCAATTGCTTGCCAATGTGCTGAAAATTTCTTTTGAAGAGGGATGAGTCTTTTGCGCTTTAAAGTCTTCAGTTTCCTCTAAAGTACGACGGAACAAGAAGATTAAAGGAATAATCAAACAACCAATTAAGAATGGAATACGCCAGCCCCATTCACCCACTTGAGCCGTAGTTAAGATGGTATTTAGCCAATAACCCAGTAATGCTGCGAATACAACCGCAATTTGTTGGCTACCAGACTGCCAACTGGTAATAAATCCACGATTTTTATCAGTTGCAATTTCAGCCAGATAAATCGATACACCGCCAGATTCAACACCCGCCGAGAAACCTTGTAACAGACGCCCAATTACCACTAAAATTGGTGCAATAATACCAATAGTTTCATAGCCTGGCACAAAAGTAATCAGTATGGTGCCAATTGCCATTAGGCTTAAAGTCACAATGAGACCTTTACGTCGTCCGACTCTATCAACATAGGCACCTAAGAAAATAGCGCCAAGAGGTCGCATTAGAAAACCCGCTGCAAACACGGTAAATGTCATCATTAAAGATACATATTCGTTCTCAGAGTGGAAAAATTTTGCTGCAATATAAGTAGCGTAGAAGCCAAAAAGAAAAAAATCATATTGTTCTAAAAAATTACCACTGGTTACATTTAATATTTTTTTAAAAGTAGCTGTGCGATTATTTGCGACATCCATTAAAGACCTCCTTGGCCTGATAAAATGGAAACGTTCACAATTTTCAATTTTTGGATGTAAATTGATCTAACCCCATAGACCCTAATATTAAATAGGTTAGAGGTGAGATATTGAGCTATCCTTTGTAGAAAATGTGTTGCCTTGTTTCCAGTTCAAACTACACGTCAATATTTTGATAAACAGAAATCCACTTATCATTCGAAAAGAAATGTAATCCTAAAAATGGATAAGGAGTGATAGGGCAAAATTAATGAGGTATTTAATAAAATTAATGACCCTTTATAAAATAATCTCTGAACATGGCCAAATTTGATTTTGGATCAACTCTTTGACACAAGCTTTAATTGCGGCTTTGGCGGCGAGTGCAGCAGGTGATAATTCTTCTTCAGCAAGACTGACCAAGTAATTGATTCGTTCAACTTCAGGATCAATCAATTTCAGTAATTTTATCTTGTACTTATACTCTTGTAGACAGGCGCTTCCAGGACGAATACTTGCAAGGTCAAGGTGAATAAGACTATCCATAAGCAAATGTAAGCCATCAATTTCATAGACGACATTGAGCTGTCCAATCTTGTGCTCAAGGAATTTTCTTAAACTGTGACGTTGACGAGGTAGTACCAACGGAATGTTACCAATTTGTTGGGATTGGATTATGCCGTTAGTAATGCATTCAGAAAGGCCATTTTTTTCGAATACTTCTTTACGTGCCATTAAATACATTTGCTCACGTACCAAGGGCTGTATTGCCCATTGTTTATCAACTTCGTTGGTAAAAATTATAGCGATATCAAGTTGGCGGGAATTAATCGACTGAATTAGGTTCCCTGAAAGTGTTTCCACAATTTCCAGACGAATGTCTGGATAACGTTCAGACATTAATTTCATCAAAGGTATACCAATCAAAGCAGTAATAGTTGGTGGAAAACCTAAACTAACATGGCCTGAAAGTCGAGCTGAATGAGCGGCGTCAACAGCAAAGTTTATTTGACGCAAAATAAGTTGAGAGTGCTTTAGAAATGCAAGGCCAGCCGGAGTAGGCGTGACCCCAAAGGCATTACGCTGTAATAGGCGAATACTTAATTCCTGTTCGAGCTTACTAATTTGTTGGCTAATTGCGGAAGCACCGACATCAAGTTTCTGAGCTGCTTTACCTATGCTGCCGGCTTCAACGACAGCCAGAAAATACTTTATTTGCTTGATTTCCATTACAATGTATTCTTTACGTCCTATGCCTTAGATGGTTATATAAATCAAAGTAATCAATATAGTAGATGTTATCAGTGTTGCTAGAAAAATGTTTAAGTGATGTTGAAAATTTACTAAATGATATTTTTTAAAATATTAGTGTTTTAGCAAAAATACTCCGTAGAGTAATCATACAAGTGTTTATTACACAGGCCAAACTTTACTGGAGAGAATGGACTAGATAACAGGGCCGTTGATTTCACGCTACATGCAAATCACAATAGAGTAGTCCAATTGCTCATAAAGAATTTGTACTCACACTTAGAATTTAACGATATGCATGTAGTCCCTTTAACTCTTTTACAGTTAGAGTTTTTAACTCTTTAAAAAATGTACAAAAAGCTTATGGGTCAAGTTTGGGTAAATTTGATTTTTATATAAATAAAATTTAAATAAAACAATAAGTTGTTAATCTAGTTCAACTGACGCCATCTCCACCAAATTTGTAAATCATGATCTGTCACTTAGTTATACGATGTATCATGAAACTTAATAAAGCCTTGAAATTTAACAGTTTCAGGGCTTTTTTAATGCCACATACACCACTTTTTTGCGCCACATTCTTATAAATATAAAAAAAGCACTTATTAAGTGCCTGTATTTAGTTTTGCCATCTCTATCCTATTTTTATCACCATGAATCCATTTTGCATATCGCTTAATTAATATTTACAAGCGATGTCCAAGTCGATCAAAATAATTTAGCTTTCGTAAAATGAAAGTTAAGTTTCCATAATTAATATTCTCGTATTCTTTTGATCCATCTAATCTACATCTATACCTTTATAAATTATGGAGTCGTAGATGAAAGGGAAGATTGCTTTAGAAGAACATTTTGCAATTCAAGAGACGCTTGGTGATTCAGAACGATTCTTTGTACCAGATGTTTGGAGAATTAAGCGGAGTCAATTACTAGATATAACCGGAGAACGTTTACGCCGCATGGATGAAACGGGTATTGAATACTCAATCATTTCTTTAAATGCACCAGCGATTCAAGCGATACCAGATCCCAAAAGAGCTGTTGAAGTTGCAAAAATTGCAAACGACACCTTAGCGGAATTAATCGCTAAACATCCCGATCGCTTTGGGGCTTTTGCTGCCTTACCATTACAAGACCCAGAAGCAGCGACAAAAGAACTCAATCGCTGCATAACAGAACTCGGTTTTGCGGGTGCTTTAGTAAATGGTTTCTCAAATTTAAATAACGATGAAACAGCCAAATATTATGATGCTGAGGAGTATTTAGATTTTTGGGCTGAGCTTGCTAAACTCGATGTACCATTCTATTTACATCCGCGTAATCCACTTTTAAGTCAGCAATTGGGTATCAAAGATCATCCTTGGTTAATGGGTCCTGCATGGTCATTCTCAGTTGAAACAGGTGTACATGCGCTACGTTTAATTGGTTCAGGTTTATTTGATAAATACCCAAATATTAATATTATTTTAGGACACCTAGGTGAATTGATTCAAAATAATATTTGGCGTACATCGCATTGGGCTTCAGCGAATGGTCGTAATCCACTCGGTGTAAAAGCAGAAAAACCATTTATTGATTATTTCCGTAAGAATTTTTATTTAACAACAAGCGGTAACTTCCGAACAATTACCATGAAAAATGCAATTGATGAAATTGGATCTGATCGTGTTTTATTCTCAAGTGATTATCCATTTGAAGACATGGAAGAAGCGACGCATTGGTTTGATCATGCCGAAATTGGTGAGAATGATCGAGAAAAAATAGGCCGTCATAATGCACACAAATTATTCAAGTTAAGCATTTAAAGTAGCTCAAGCCAATAACAATGATTGTTATTGGTATTTTTAATGCAGTAAAAGGATTTTATGATGAAAATAATATTAGATATACAGCAAGCCGTTGATACTAGAAAATTATCTCTGCAGCAGTGGATAATATTTATACTTTGTTTTTTAGTGATTTTAGCAGATGGGATTGATACAGGGGTAGTCGGGTTTATCGCTCCTGCATTGTTAGATGATTGGGGGATCACTAAAAATGATCTACGCCCAGTGATGAGTGTTGCCTTAATAGGAATGGCGATTGGAGCAATATTTGCAGGAATATTAGCAGATAAGATTGGACGAAAATGGGTCATTATCGGTTCTGCATTTATTTTTGGTGTTTTAACAATCCTGACAGGTACTTCAAATAATACGACTGAAATGGTGATATATCGATTCCTAACGGGATTAGGGCTTGGTGCTGCAATGCCAAATGCTGCAACACTCGTATCTGAATATATGCCAGCGCATCGCCGTGCATGGATGGTGAATTTATTATTTTGTGCACTATCGCTTGGTATTACGATTGGCGGTGTTTTATCAGCAGGACTTCTATCAAATCATGGTTGGAGAATGGTTCTCTATATAGGCGGAGCTATTCCTGTAGTGGTTGCTGTTGTATCAGTTTTTCTTTTAAAAGAATCGCTACATTTTTTGATTAAAAAACAAGGACAAGTCGAAGCATTAGAAATTGTAAAAAATATACAGGGTAAATTTATCGATGCAAAATTAGTTCCTGTTACACCTCTAGATGCTGAATTAAATGAAAAAAATACCAATCCCGTTGGTCTTGTCGTCGGCAAGTTTATTGTACCCTCTGCAATGATGTGGCTCTGCTGCTTTATGAGTTTATTGGTATTTTATGTACTTACAAGTTGGATGCCCACGCTTCTTAAGGAATCAGGATTTACACCAGAACAGTTTAGTTTAGTCACAGCAGTTTTCCCATTTGGTGGTGTTGCAGGAACAATTCTCATTGGTTGGTTTATGAGTAAATATGACGTGAATAAAACCATCACTTTTGCATATTTTATATCAGCCGTATTATTCGTCATAACAGGATTTCTTACACAAAATATTTATTTACTCGTATTGTTTATTTTCTTAGCAGGCGCTGGTTTGGTTGGCGCACAATCCTCATTGCCATCTTTAGCTGCGATATTTTATCCTGCAGAATGCCGTGGAGTTGGTGTTTCATGGATGCACGGATTAGGCCGTTTTGGCGCTATTTTCGGGGCATTTTTTGGCGCTTATATTTTCACATTTAATCTCGGTATGAGCGGCATTTTCTTCGTACTTGCATTGCCTATTTTAATTTCGGCGCTAGCGCTTTATTTAAAAGGGCGTTATTCAACTTCTAAAGTGACAATTCCTCAAACTTCAAAAGTTTAAATAAAAAACAATAACGACTACCTCAATTATTTTTAGGTAGTCAGGATTTTTACACCTTAAAGATTTAAGTAAAAATAGGTACATATCATGAAGAATATATTTTTTCTTGGATTAGTCGGCCTCACGACTACGCTGCCCACAATTACAAATGCTGAATTTATCAAAGATAGTAAAATATCGTTAACGACAAAAAATTATTACTTTGATAGAGATTACATAAATAATGTTCCATATCCTGCAGCAAGAGATTGGGCTCAAGGTTTTATCCTAAATGCTAAATCTGGATATACCAGTGGAAATGTAGGATTTGGTTTGGATGTTCTTGCTTTAGCAGGTTTTAATCTTATGGGAAATAACAAAGATTATGCTGCTTCAGGTTTATTGCCTGTAGATAGAAACAATGAGCGTCCTGATCAGACAGGAGAGTTGCGCTGGACCCTGAAAACCAAGGTAAGTGATTCGACAGTTCATATCGGGACACTTTCGCCGATGTTCCCAGTAATTTTTTCAAGCCCTGCACGATTATTCCAACAGAATTACCGCGGTGCACACTTGCAGTTTAATCAAGTAAAAGATCTTAAGCTTCATGGATTATATGTCGATCGAGTCAATCATAGGGACTCTACGAACTATGAAAAAATTCGTATAGGAAATATCAATGGGCGATTTAAAACAGCTGCTGAGTCTTCAGGCTTATATATGCTTGGTGCTGAATATCAATTTAGTGAAGGCTTTAAAGCAGATCTATATCACGCAAATTTGCATGATGTATATTCTCAAAATTTTATTGGTGTCAAAACTAAACATGATGTCGGAATCGGTCATGTTCTTGGCGATTTTAGAGCGTTTCTCAGTGAAGATGCTGGAAAAGAATTAGCAGGGAAAATAGACAATCAACATTTAAGTGGGATTGTAGGTTTAAATATTCATACTCATACCTTGAGTTTAGGATATATGCACTCTTTAGGCGATACCGCAATGCCAACATTAGGTTATGCTGAACCCGCAGTATTTATGGATAGTATAAGTGCTGATTTCACCAATCAAAATGAAAAAGTTATCAGTGTTCGATATGATTATGATTTTAAAGATACTGCTTTAAGTGGCTTAAAATTTATGGCGAGATATAGTCATGGAACTGATATTGAAATTCCTCGGTTAAAGGGGGAGTTATTTGAAGAAGACTCTTACGATTTTGATCTAAATTATCGCATACCTCGTGGAATCCTCAAGGGTGTTGGTATCCGTGCTCGCTATACGCGTTATCGTAATGATTTACCTAATGAGAGAATCGTATTCAGACCCGCCAATGAGACGAGGGTCAATGTTGATTACACGTGGAAATTTTAAAGCATAAAATAAATGGAATGTTATCGGTGGATTAGCTTATAACATTCCAAGAAAATTCAGTAATTAATATTGTCTTTGGTAAAGTTAATAAAATCTTTGACAACCTCTCTCTTTTTTAATTTTGAATACACCATGTAAAGTGATAATTCAGATGAATGATTGTCTTTAAAACACTCAATTAATATACCATCTTCTAACTCTTGTTTGACCTCGTGATATAAACGATATCCAATACCAAATCCTTGAATCATCCATTGGTGTGTAACTTCAGCATTATTACTCTTTAAATAAGGGTGTACATGAACTTCAAATATTTCGTCATTTATGCTGTATTTCCAATCTTGATATATGTGACGATTTCTTATTAGGCAAATGCGGCGATGATTGAGTAAGTCTAAGGGATGTGTAGGGTAGCCAAATTTATTAAAATATTTGGGTGATGCACAGAATATACGTCTAGTGTCGAGTAAAACTTCTGAATTGTAGATTACATTATTGGGTTGTTCGAGTTGAAAAAGGATATCGAGTTCATTTTCCACAAGATCCATTTTCGAGTCAGAAAGAATGAGTTCGATTTCTAGATTTGGATGCGGTACGCTGAATTTTGCTACTAGATCACCTAACTTACTACGCCCAAGATAATTTAAGCTACCAATACGTAATTTACCTGCAAAAGAATTCACATTTTGAGAAACTTCGTCATGAACTTGTTTCATTAAAGATGATATGTAAATACTACGATCTAATAATAATTTACCAGCCTCTGTTAAATCAAATTGTCTAGCAGATCTGTTAATAAGCCTCTTACCATAAAAATATTCAAGTTTTGCTAACTTTCTACTTACTGTTGGTAGGGGAATATCCATTTCAATGGAAGCACGCGTCATTGATTTTGATGAGGCTAATGTTATAAAGAAATCTAAATCACTAATTTCATCTTGCATAATTTGCTTTCCGTAGCATAAATCAATTTAATTTTTGCATAGCACACCTTTGTCCAAAATATAATTGATGCTTTTTAAAATTAAATTTGAGGTGTTGTTAACTTTTATTTTTTTTCAAAAATCCCATTTTTATTAAAATTTAAAAATAGCGATTTGACTTACAATGGTTATTATAGCAGTAGTTAGGATATGTATGAGGAAAATTAATATTTTGAAAAATATAAATTTAATTCAGAAACTGTAAATAAAATTGAATAAAAAAGTGTTATGGCTAAATATGTCATAGAAAAATATGATTCTTTTAAAACTAAATGAAAACACTTCTGTGCCGAGCAGCACAATAGTTTTTTCATTGAATATTCAGTCTGTAAAGCAAAAAGTGAATTGCGCAACAAATAACATTCAATAAATTAGCAAGAAGGCTAAATAAATATTCCATGATCTGTTTCAACACATTAAAAAATGGAAGTATTACCAGTACAATTTATTTTGAGTTAAATTTAGTAAAACCATCTTTAGCTGATTGTCTATACTTGCTATTTTAGAGAATTTCTCAATATGACTAAGTTTATGATATTTATATGTTTTAGTTAAAATGCTTCTTTTTGACATTTTTTCTGACACTTTCTTTGACATTTTTTTGATATTTTTTATTAAAAAATTGACTAAATAACTGAAATACAATAATAATGATTTGACATTTTCTTTGACATTTTTTCTGACAAAATATGCCTGAACAAAGTAAAACATGGATAGATGAAACGACGTTAAAAGTCATGACATATAAATCAGGCTTTTTTACTTTTCAATTGGGTTTTGAACATACTCAAGTCCAAGCGATGCTCAATCGTGTCAATGATTCACAAAAGCGCTTTAACAAAACCCCAAGTTTACCCTTAATTATTGACCAAGTGCAGGATAAGGTATTAGCAAGCAGTATTTACAGTACCAATACTATTGAGGGAGGGCAATTTACAGAACAAGAAACTGCAAACATATTAAAACAGGACCCTAAGACTATTCAAAAGTCAGAAGAGCGAAGACTGACAAATTTAAAAGAATCTATTGAATGGATAAAAAAATCCAGTTCTAAACAGTTAAAGCCTGTAGAAGGTAAGCCTTTTGAACTTTCTACGATGTTTCAATTACATACACTAGTATCTCAGAATTTAGAAGAGCAACATAATCCAGCAGGGCAGTTACGAAATAACCAGCCAACTCAAAAAACAATAGTTGGTAATGATTCTCATGGGGGAACCTATCGACCACCCAAGTGCATAGAGGATATTGAATATCTTATTCAGGCGTGGATAGAATGGTTAAATAGTCCAAACGTAATTAATCAACCAGCGATAATTAGAGCAGGGCTAGCACATTATTATTTTGAGCTAATTCACCCATTTTGGGATGGTAATGGACGTACTGGGCGTCTGATTGAAATGTTTATTCTTGAGCAGTCAGGATATCGGTTTAGTTCATCTGCTATTTGGAAGTATTATCAAACGAATATCCATGAATATTTTGCTTTATTCAATCAGTGTAGAAAACTAGCTGATAAAAAGGAAGATAAACCTAATCAACCATTTATTGAATTTATATTGAATGGTATGTTTGAAACAATTGAATATCTTCATGATGAAAGTAATAAATTAATCGGATATTTGCTTTACCAAACAGCTTTAAATAACGCTAAATTTAGGAAGGAAATTTCAGATAGACAATTCAATCTTATTCATAATGTGATGCGAGTGATGAGTGAAAGTAATAAATTTTTGTCAAAAGCAGAACTTTATCGTATTCCACAAATCCAGATTTTATATGATAGAAAAACCGAAAGAACATTTTATAGAGATATTGATAAGCTTGTTGAATTAAAATTTTTATCTGAGCAGGATGGATTGATCGTTATGGGAAATTGATTAATAAGTGAATCCTTTAATTTTTTGTATCAACAATTTCAGCGCTTTTTCATGCCTAAATATCTATCATGGACATCTACAAGTACAATTTGAAAATCACGCACATTATAAATAAGGTATGATACGTAGCGATGACTTTCACTATTTTGAGTTGAGTATACTTGATGAAAAAAATATTAATGTTGCTGATCAGTCCTGTAATTGCTGGTTCTGTGTATAGCGCTGAAGATTGGTCGAAAAAGCCTCAATCCTATGTATTTTTACAAAATGAAGAACCTCAATATGAGAATAACAATAGTGAACATGTTGATTTTTTTGAGTTGTCAAAGCAACAAGAGCAAGATCGTATCGCTCAACGTGAGGTAAATGTCGCAAAAATGTATGAAAGTCGGGCAAATACTTCTAATATGAGTCCATTTGAAAGATCTCAATATCTTCTGAAAAATAACGATACTTATGCTTTGAATGCACATGAAAATGAACAGCAGTTAAAATCATTGCAAAAGGCACGCAATAGAGGGGTAATTTCAGAGCGCGATTATCAACAGAAAATGATTAAGCAAAATCAGATGCCTTTAGAACAGAAAAATAATCAACTTAAATATTCAATCCCTGTAGGGGAGTGATGATGAACATATTTAAGTGTGATTGGTGTTGAACGAGTTTTTTAATTACTTATTTTTATAAAGAAGTACCTTAAGGTACTTTTTTTAACACATTAAAAATTCAACCTCTCTTCTCTACAGGTTGAAATCGTGATAAGCAATTGTATAATCTTTCGTTATCTTTGATTTAAGCTTTTATTATTTTAGTATTTACGATTCATTCGTATTTATCTAAAAATTAATTATATTAGACGGTTAGAATAAAAATAAACTAACTCTGGATCACCATCATCAAGATTTTCTATGTGACCGCTCGCGATAAATCCATAATTTAGTAATAATTGCTGCATTGCCAAATTAGATAGATTCGTTGTGGTAAAAAGCTTCGGATGTTGGCAGTTAGCCTTTAATACATTCAGTAATGCTCGCCCCATACCACAACGACGATAAGGTTCTCCGACCATCAACATCTCAATAAAACCGCATCCGAAAAAATGGTAATTTAGAACGCCGTAGCCCATTACCTTTCCATTTTTTTCAACAAGAAAGCAGACACCTTGCATACACCAATTGTGGATTTGCAATATTCGCTGCGGATCGTGTGAGGCAACACTGTCAATAGCGATTAAGTCTTTAGTGTCAGTTTCAGTCGCTAGGCGAATAAGCATATGTTCATTTATATCAGTCATTATGCTATTCACTATAGCAAAATATATAGACCAATTTAAAATTATGGTCGTGATAAGAAATTCTAGATAGTTTCTTTATAGATCAATCGCCTTACCGCAAAAATTAGAATCAGGGCAGAGTAAAGATATTTTACTTTGAGGTATTGATACTGTTGCTAAGCAAAATCAGTGTAGCGCTTTGAATGATGTGAAGAACAAAGTGTTAAAGTTAGACTAAACCAGCTTAAAGCTCATTTGAAATTATGGGCTTTAAGCTACGCTATCACTTCTTTTTATCACAACCGATCACTATGGCATCGGTGATGATGTTCTTTTTATCGGTGTACAGGGTGATATTGCAAAAGTAATCGATAACAGTCCGATTTTCTGTATATCCAGTCTTCCGATATACAGGTTCGCTACCAACTGGCATTTGGCCAACCACGCCACCGCCACCGATTCCAACCATGGTCGTCTTTTGGCCAATATACTCAACACCTGTCTGCACGAAAACTTTTTCTGGTGTTACATGAGTCTGCACTCGATTCCACCCATAGAAGCCACCACTACCATACGATGATGGACCTAGACCATGATCAGGTTTGCCAAATATTTTAAATGCATTACTGGCTGGCTGCCCTACTAGTTTTTGTGCAGCCACTTCGACTTCATTGGGTTTGGTGGCCAAGGTGGCGCAAGCGCTGATACTAAGCACCATGAGGGTGACACAACTATATTTGAATAAAGGCATGGAAAAGACTCCTAAAATAATCAATGTTATACGTACAGAGCAGAGCGAGATATTAATTCATCATAATTTATTATTTGGTATATATTTCACACGATTATATCGCATAACTATTGATAGTCAAAAGCCCATTCTCACTAAAATAATTTGGTGTTAACTTTCCTCTGCTCATAGTCTATTGATGATCTTTTTAGAAGGCGCGATCCTCGTATTGAGCGCTGTTTTGAATAAACTTTATTATATTCGGTCTATTAATCAATATATTGATTTAATTAAGAATGTTTCATAAATATCAAGTTGTGATGAGCATGATCATCAGAATAAAAATAAGTAATGCCAATTCAAAATTTGAGTTTAGTGATGAATTATTTTAAGATTTAGAACGACTAAAAGTTAATTTATAAATGATAGATATTTCACAAAATAATTTACGGCATGGATGAAAAATTATGGCTAAATACAATAGACCGCAGATCATACAATTTTTTATATCGTTAATTTCTCTTACTCTATTTTCTTTAACGATGTCAGGTGTTGCGCATGCTGAGGGGAATTGTCCTCCGGGCTATTATCCTGTCGGTGGTCAAGGTGTACAAGGCTGTGCGCCTATTTCGAATTATGGAAGCAGTGGGGGATATTCAGCTCCAAGCTATCGGACACCAAGCACAGAAGGTTATGTGGCTTCGGGTACAAATGGTGTAATCGGTGTGGCTACTGCAAAAATTTTCCGCGGAAAGTTAGAAGAGAAAGCATTACAAGCTTGCGAAAAAAAAGGTGGGACTGATTGCAGAATTTGGTTTACTTATGATGACAATCATTGCGCGACTATAGGTCAAGCGGAAGGAACAAATAGATTGTATAAAGCACGAACAACGGCGGGTGAAGTAAGCGATGTTGTCCCAATGTTAGTCCCTGGAAGTAGAAAAGCTTTAGGACGAAAAAAAGTTTTAGAGGCGTGTCGTTATGATGGCTTTCCTGAGACTCAATGCAAAATTATTTATGAAGATTGCCGTAGGCTTAATCTTCCATAAGTATTTTATTTTGCGATTAAAATATGAAATACAAAGCTTGGGAAGACGTTTACGGAGTCGAGCTGAAGCGAGTTTTTAAGACAAATAAAACTACCTTCGGGTGGTTTTTGTTTAATGGATGATTCTAGTTTGGTACTGGAAATAGGTGCTATTTCGTATAGGAATCATTTTGTTAATGGAGAAAGTTTTGAACTAGGGTGATCAAGTTTTGTATTGTTTCTTTCTTATGCTTTAATATCAATGTAATTGGCAGAGGACTAGTGCTACAAACATTAGAGTGGACTTTACCTGATTCTGTCTATGACCCATATGATTAAGAATTAAATAAAGATACAGATTTTAAAAAATTGAATCCTGAGCAACAGGCTAATATTGTAGCTGATTATTTTGGATGAATTGAAGGATATAATCAGATTAATTTCAGTTTAGCTTGGCGAAATCATATAGCTGATAATTCACAGTATATAAGACAGGTAATGCAACCGATTATAAGTAATCCTTCAGGATATACACTGGTTTCTAATTCTACTCCGACTCCATTAATTCCTTTAATTTACTGAATTATCATCTCATGAAAAATATTAATTTATTAAGTGTTTTTTTTATATCAATAATATTAATTGGTTGTAAAGAGAAACGTGTAGCTGATTTCCAATATGAAATATTAGAAGATAAGAGCATTTGTTCATTAAAACCCCAAGAAATTTATGATTCTAATGAGTTTTCAATGTTTGACACATCATTTAAAAATGAAAGTGGAAGTTTCAATGATGAATTATCAAAGAAAATATATGCACAAAGTTTAGAAAATTTGTCTAATAAAGATAGTAAGTATATTTTTTGCCTTTCAAAAGATATGCTTATGTCGAATTATTTAGAAACTCAGATCCGTATTGAGCTAAAAAAAGGAAAATCCTTTAGACAATATGAATTTATAAATTACTTCTGTCTAAGTAAAAAAAATTCAATTATGAATTTCAATAGTCGGGATAAGAGTATACGAGAATGCCAATAATTCTGATTTCTGTAAAATTATCATAATATAGGTGACTTGAAATCTTACTTTCAACATCTATATCTTAGCCAAAGCAGTTCTAGAATTCGGCATGATGGAATAGTTTTACCGAGTAAGTCTTAAGTTTTTAAAAGTGGACTTTGATCTGTTTATCTGCCGTTCTGCATCGTATTTTTTGCTGTTCTATAGGTAAACCAATGAGTTCATCATAAGCATTCATTACCTGTTCATCTGTAGGGTCAATCTGTTCACGGGAAACCTTACATTTCTTTTGATTTTTTAAAAACAAAGCATTTAAGCTTTTTCCGTAAGTTGAATTTTCATCTTTATCACAAAGACTACTAAGAGCAACTAAACGAGCAAATTTTAATTGTTGAACTTGGATTTGACATGATGATTTGGATTTTGGTAACTCAGCCCAAGTTCCACGACTAATTAAGAGGGTGAGAAGTAGGAATTTTTTCATTTTTTGATCCTTTATTTTGTTTATTCAATGATAGATTTTTTATTGGAAAGAAAATTTCTAACTTTATCTTGTTTTTGAATTAACACATAAGGCGAGTCAATATCAAGATATAAAAGAGCCAAAATATAGTTTTAAAAAGTTGAAGGCGAAAGTGGCTAAGATTCGAGTAGTCGTATTGCAATTGCTTTAAAAATAAATGCCTTATTCAAATTGCATTATGCTGATGTCATCAACATATTTAATATCTCATATCGATTTTTATAAGTTTTATCAACATATCTATACATACGTGTCGAAATTTTCATTAAATATCGACATGAGGCTTTACTGATTTTACCCTTTGACTTAGATATTGAAGTGGGATGTAAAAAGGGGGGGGAAGATTTATATGTATTAGCTCAAACTTGAGCTGGCAGTTCCCTTTTTTAGGGAATATCTGTTTTATTTTGGGGTGAAGTATTCTGATCATAAGTGATGCTATGCTTAGTCTACGCTTTTTTCTGCTGAATTTTATCTGGTGATTGGATACAGATTTTAGCAATATTGTGATTTATCTTAGAACAATAGCAAAAATCTTCGGTGACTCGGTCTCATTTATTCCATTTTATCTTTCAAACCTTATGTAAATGGGGTGTTGTGATTTGTTTCGTATTGTTTTTGACTTTATAGGTTCTGTTATACTCAGGTCGCAAATCTTTCCTCGAAAGAGGACGTAATAAAAGTGTCTCAGCAATTTGATTACTCATTTTTTGGTCTGTGGTGATTACTATGGTCTGTATCTCACAGCTGTTGCTCGAAAGTTTCGACTGGTAAAGCGCAGTGATACTCGCTGGTTGATCATACTCCATCATTATTTTGCTGTTTATGTTTGATTCAGTCAAAGCGCTTAAACAGGATCAATTTAGTCCTAAAGTAATGCAAGTGATCACGAAGTGAATTCAGTCATCACATCACACAACTGAAAAATCAGGAATATTTTAATTTGAGTAAATGACTTTTGTTTTTCATTTTTTATTCAGATATTTATTTTCATTGATTGAGCGATGGAAAGACGTGGATGAATATTTTCTTTTTCTTCTCTAACTTCCTGAGGATTGTATGGCAACAGATAATCCAAGAGCAGTTGATGATGCTACATTAGCGAATAAAGACCATTTAAATCGTGTGGTTTTTTATATTTCAGCTCTACTTATTTTAACATTTGCACTTGTTACGATTTTATTTAACGACTTTGCCAATCACTTACTGAATGTGGTACTGGCTTGGGTCAGTGATAAATTCAGCTGGTATTATTTATTAGCTGCAACATTGTATTTAATCTTTGTAATTTTTATTGCTTTCTCACGTTATGGCGATATCAAACTTGGTCCAAAGCACTCGAAACCTGAGTTTAGTTTATTGAGTTGGTCAGCGATGCTGTTCGCTGCTGGGATTGGGACAGACTTAATGTTCTTCTCGGTTGCAGAGCCGCTATCGCATTATATGAACCCTCCCATAGGTGAAGGGCAGACTTATGAAGCTGCACGTCAGGGTATGGTCTGGACATTGTTCCACTATGGCTTAACAGGGTGGGGGATGTACGCTTTGGTTGGTATGGCATTGGGATATTTTAGTTACCGCTATAATTTGCCATTAACAATTCGTTCTGCGCTATATCCAATCTTTGGTAAAAGAATTGATGGGCCTATTGGGCATACTGTTGATATTGCTGCTGTGATCGGAACGATCTTTGGTATTGCTACCACCTGTGGTATTGCAGTAGTTCAGATCAATTATGGCCTACATGTGCTGTTGGATATCCCAGAGAAGCTCTGGATTCAGATTGCGCTGATTTTAGTCGCTGTGATTGTGACCATTATTTCGGTGACCGCAGGGGTAAATAAAGGCATCAAGGTTCTGTCTGAAATTAATATCTATGCTGCAATTGGTTTGATGCTGTTCGTATTGTTTCTTGGAAATACCGAATTTCTGCTCAATGCGCTGGTACAAAACTTTGGTGATTATATTAGTCGCTTCCCAAGTTTAGCTTTGGAAAGTTTTGCTTTTGATCGGCCAAAAGACTGGATGAATAGCTGGACCTTATTCTTCTGGGCATGGTGGGTAGCTTGGTCTCCATTTGTAGGCTTATTTCTGGCGAGAATTTCTCGCGGTCGTACGATCCGAGAATTCGTCTGCGGTACCTTGATCATTCCATTATTGTTCACTATCACTTGGTTATCTATTTTCGGTAATAGCGCCTTACATAGTGTGATCTTCGATGGTAACAGCGCATTGGCACAAACGGTATTGACCAATCCTGCACATGGCTTTTATGACTTACTTGCGCAGTATCCAGGCTTTGCCTTTATTGCAAGTATTGCCACAATTACAGGTTTACTCTTCTATGTTACTTCGGCAGATTCAGGTGCTTTAGTACTTGGTAACTTCACGACGAAATTTTCTAGTGTTGATCATGATGCTCCACGTTGGTTGCGTATCTTCTGGGCTATTGCAATCGGATTACTGACTGTAGCCATGCTAATGGCTAATGGGATCGCCGCTTTGCAAAGTGCAACGATCATTATGGGATTGCCTTTCAGTTTTGTCATGTTGTTAGTGATGGCAGGTTTGTATAAATCCTTGCGCTTGGAAGATTATCGTAAAGCGAGCCGTAGCTCAAATGCAGCACCTGTTGTAGGGAATGTTGATATTCTAAATTGGAAGCAACGTTTGTCTCGTGTCATGTTTCATCCTGGTAGTCGCGAAACACTCAGTATGCTCGACAGCGTATGTAAACCTGCAGTCCAGACAGTTGCGGATGAGTTAGTTAAACGTGGCATGAGTATCGAAGTAACGCAGGGAGAAGTGGAAGATAGTGATACCTTGTATCATCTTGATTTAACCATCTACATCGAAGAAGAGTTTAATTTCGTTTATCAGATCTGGCCTGTGCGTTATATCGCGCCGACCTTTAGTGAACGTGGTAAACGCGGTATGCAACATTACTATCGTTTAGAAACCTTCCTGTACGAAGGTTCGCAGGACAATGACTTGGTCGGATATACAAAAGAGCAGGTGATTAATGACATTTTAGATAAGTACGAACGTCATATGACCTTTTTACATATCAATCGAATTAGTCCCGGAAATCGTCCTTTGTATCCTGACTCACAAGACTAGTGGCTTGACATAAAATATCCCCATGAGTTGTGCACAACTTATGGGGATTTATTTTAATAAAAATCTGTTTTTAAATAATTTTTATAAGCTCTTATTAGTGATTGTCCAAAAGTCGTAGTAACCATTCAACAAGAAGTGAGCACGCAACAAATTGAACAAGTCAAGCTGTTGAGTAAAAGGCTGTTGTCATAGATGTCTAAGTGGTTCTTTTATTTGCTAAGATTGGGTAAAATTACTGCAAATTTAGCACTTTATAAAATGTAGATTAGGATGATGATGATGAACAAAATTTTAGTAATCGCCTTAGGGATATTGCCAGTATTTGTACAAGCACAAAGCTTCAAATACAAAAACACCGAGTCTGGTTTTAAAAATTATCAGGGAGTAGCCACTTTAACAGGAAAATTTTCACGTAATTTAGACCCTGAATATTTGGATTATATGGGCGATGATATTTGCTTCGAACCTAACAAAACATCAGCTGCACTTATTCCACGCCCAAAAGGTGATACACGAGATGTATGGTTTTGCTTTAGCAACTTTGATGCAGCAAAAAAGACTTTTAAGTTACCAGACAATATTAAAAAAGGTTATTGCCAATATGAAGGACAGGCAACGATTCAAATTAAAGACTATCATTTATTTATAGAGGAAACTGAAGGTTTTGATTCAACTCAATTAGTTTCAGCGACCAATATTACTCCCGCAAAAGCAATAAAATGTAAAGTGCAGAATTAAGACTGTTTGAATACTGTGATGAGATTTGATAACTACAAGTAAATAGAGCTTAACTTGGTTAGCTATTCGCAAACAAAAAAGATCGCATTAATGCGATCTTTTTTAAAACAAATACTTAATCTATTTATACTCATTTATTCTTTTTGCTGACTTTTTTATATTCCAGATAAGCTTCTTCAGCAAATTTTCGTAATGAAGTCCCGATTGCTGCATATTGGAATTCATTTAAGTTGGCTAGCGAGGCGCGTGCAGAAGGGTGTTGAACACCAAAACCTGAACCCGGAAGTAGTACTACACCTGTCTCATCAGCAACTCGGAAAAGTAATTCTGTTGGATTCTTATTTTTCATCACCCAATCAGCAAATGCATCACCATATAGTTTTCGCGAGGTATTTTCTAAATTGACCAAGGTATAGTAATCAACGGCATTCGGATCTTGCGGAACTTCAACGCCAAGCTGTCTATAAAGCGCAGTATCACGTTCTCGAACCACAGATTTCACTGCTTTTTTATAGCTTTGACGAGAATCCATCATATTAAATAAAGCAAAAAGAACCATTTGTACTTGTTGAGGTGTGGATAATCCAGCCGTGTGATTTAAAGCAACATTACGGCTATCGGCAACAAGGCGATCAATAAACTTAATACTAGATGGATCTGTGGTGAGGGATGAGTAACGTTCTTCGAGTTCTTTCTTGTCTTTTTTAGAAAGCGCCGCAATTTTTTTATCTAAAATATTATGATTACTCAAGGCAATGACCCCAAGTCTCCAGCCAGTTGCACCAAAATATTTAGAGAAAGAATAAACCAGAATGGTATTGTCAGGGCAAATTGCAAATAAGGATTTAAAGTTATCTGCAAATGTGCCATAAACATCATCTGTTAAAATAATCAGGTCAGGACGTTTTTTGACAATATCAGCCAAAATCGCTAAACCTTCATCACTCATTTTAACCGAAGGTGGATTGCTTGGATTTACCAAGAAAAATGCTTTAATCGATGGATCTTCTAATTTGCGTAATTCTGATTCAGGGTATTGCCAACCAAGATTAGGATCAGCCTTGATGAGTACTTCTTCGAGCTGATAATCATTGAGTTTTGGAATTTCGAGATAAGGGGTAAAAATAGGCGAACCTATGGCAATACGATCACCATGTGAAATAATTTTATTTTCTTTTAATGAATTAAAAATATAAGCCATTGCAGCTGTACCGCCTTCCACTGCAAATAAATCGAGTTCCTCTTTAGGCATACCTTGTACGCCCATTTCACGTAAAACATATTCTTTAATAATCTTTTCGCTGACTCTTAGCATTCGATCTGGAACAGGATAATTACAGCCAAGTATACCTTCGACCATTTCGAGTAAGAATGCATCAGGATCAAGTCCCAATTGGTCACGAACATAAGAAATCGCTTTACCCAGAAAAACAACACCTGGCTTGTCACGATTTTCTAGGATGAAGTGGTCAAAGCGTGATTGCAATCCTTCCGCACGAGGAAATCCACCAAGTCCTTCTGGCATATAGGAAAAAGAAAATTCTGATTCAGTGGCAGAAAATAAACCCAATTGGAAAAAGGCACGCCGTGGAACAGTTGCAAGAAAGTTTGGATTTCCTCGTCCCGCATTGAGCATCATACGATCGGTATGGCTTTGTGCTAAAGTAATTAATTCATCTTTGAGTTCAAATGGGCTAAGTTTTGCATATTTTGAATAATCAACGTTCCCCATGGGAAGTCTCCTTAATTATCTTGAAGTGAATGAGTTTGAAATTTATAAAATTATTTATGCTAAACCGACAATCAGAGGGCCAAGCAAGGTTAAAAATACATTTGCGAGTGCATAGGTAATCGCAAATGGGACGGTCGGAATTGAGTTTCCAGCTTTGTCGAGTACGCCACCAAAAGCGGGGTTTGCACTGCGTGAGCCAGTTAATGCTCCAGCCATTACGGCGACATTGTTATAACGGAGTACATAACGGGCAAACAGCATTGAAAGAATCAGCGGTACTAGTGTGACCACCACTCCGATCATAAACAGGGACAAGCCACTTTCTTTAATGGTTTGAATGGCCTGTAAACCTGATTGCAAACCGACAGCAGCAACAAAACCAGCAAGACCTAAATCTTTGAGAAGTTGTGAAGCGGCTAAAGGCATATTGCCGTGGACTTGGTTACGGCTACGTAGCCAACCAAATAACAGACCTGATAACAGCGCACCGCCACCTGCACCAAGGGTTAAAGGAACATCACCAATACGGACAACAAATAGGCCAATGACTAAACCAACAACTAAACCTGCACCGTGGAAAATCCAGTCTGTTTTTAAGCTTTCTGGTAAAGCTTTACCCGCCTCTTTGACTAAGCGCTCAAGATCATTTTTAGTTCCATATACGGTGACCACATCGCCTTGACGCAGGACCGTATCATCACTTAAAGCTTGTGCTTCACTGTTACGTTTAATTGCAAGTACATAAATGCCATGCTTTAAATAATCTGGTGTATTAGCTTTGATATCTCCAAGGGTACGCTTGGCATATTTTGAGTTTCGTAATATGACATCTGTGGTGTCCATGATCATTTCCATGCCTTGTGAGGATTGCAACTCAGATCCAATAAACTCGGCAATGGAAACGATACTTGCCCTGCGACCAACGACCAGAACAACATCATCTTTCTGTAAGGTAATTTCTGGCGCAACATCAATAAATTGATCTTTGCGTTTTAATCGTTCAATGGTGACGCTCGGTACTTGTGTTTCGAGTTCGGCAATGGTGTGTCCTGATGCTTGTTTGACTTTGTAAATACGACCAACAATTTCAGGCATAGCCAATTCTTGACCAGGTGCCAGTTCAAATGCACCTTTTAACTGTTCCGCTTGCGCTTTTAAGGCATCATCATGAATTTCTCGTCCCATAAATTTTGGCAAGATATTCACACAGACAATAATTGCGCCTAGAGAACCAAAGATATAGGTCACGGCATATCCAATCGCAACATTGGCTTGAAGTTTTTGAATTTCTGCAAGTGGTAAGTCTAGACGAGAAATTGCATCGCCCGCCGTACCAATAATCGCAGATTGGGTCATCCCACCTGCAGCTAGACCTGCGGCTAAGCCTTTATCTAGATTAAAGATTTTTGCCATGACTAAGACCGTAATGAGTCCACATACAGCCATAAAAATAGCCAACAAAATTTCTTTAATGGATTGTGGTCCAAGCGATTTAAAAAACTGTGGGCCACTTTCAAAACCGACTGCGTAAATAAATAAAGCAAAAAGAATCGCTTTTACACCATTGTCGATTGGTACCCCAATAAGACTTAGAATAACAGCGACAAGTAATGATCCTGCAACACCACCAAATTGAAACTTTCCAAATTGAAATTGACCGATCCAAAACCCTATTGCTAAGGATAAAAATAATAGGATTTCAGGACTATGTTTTAATTCACCTTGTAGCCATTCAATCATTTTACGGCCCCACCTTTATTATTTAATCTATATTTGATTATGAATAGAAAGTTAATTTTTTACGTTAAATGGAAAATACTATATCAATCGAGGTTATGTAAAACATCTATATCTAAAATATATTAATTCATGGTTTTTTGATTCATTTAAATAATATGAAAAATATGGAGAATATTAAATTTTGCTTAACTAAAGAAAAATTCTAACCATTATTGAGTGCTTGGAACGCTTATTTGTTTCTAATGATATTATGTTGATTGGTAATTTTTTATTAAAAGTTAATTTATTTAAAAAATAAATTTAAGAAAAATAAACAAATTTTTTTGTATTTTTAAGATGTCTGTATTGTTGGTATTTTTTATTTAAGTTTTTGAAAATAATATATTATTATTTTTGATGTTGTATATTTGTTTTTTCGTTGTTAGCAAAATGTATCGTTTGGTAAACAGTATGGAAAAATATAAATATATTGTGCATTTTTTTTGAAAAGTAATTAATAAATTAAAAACTTCATTATAAATGTAGGTATATATTATGAATAAAGTGTATAAACTGGTCTGGAATACTACAGTGGGAAGCTGGGTTGTAGTTTCTGAAATTGTAAAAGGTAATCAGAAATCGAAAATTAATAAAATTGTGAGAGGTTCGATGTTTTTATTATTTATTGTTAATTCAAATGCTATTTTAGCGCAAGATATTAACGAGAGTTTAAATGTAAATGGTAGTTTAACTGCAACTGGAGATGTAGTTGCAAATGGTGTTTCATTAACAATAGTAAATACTGATTTAAATCAAACAAAAAATGATTTAAATACCCTTGATGATCAAGTTAATAATACCTCTACGGGGTTGGTCACTAAGGTATCACAGGTTGATTTTGATAGCTTAAATAACCCAGTGAATGATTCAAGCACAGGGCTGGCGACGAAAGTGTCACAGTCGGATTTCAATAGCTTGAATAGTCAGGTCAATGATGTAAACACTGGATTAACCAGCAAGGCATCTGCGACGGATTTGAATTCGCTGAAGAATCAAACTTGGAATATACAAAGCAATGGTGGGTGATAGCAGCATTGAGATCTACCAAAAAGTGATGGGTATATTTATATAAAACAACATTTATGATGATGTTTTAACACGCCATTGAGGATAGATCGAAAGGATATAGTCCTGAAATTGTTGTATCACTTTTGGATTGTTTGAACGCTTTAAATAGTCTAAAACACGATCTAAGTAAGCCTCACTGGGTTGTATCTCAAAACCTAAATTTTGACTTAATTGAGCATAATGTTCTTTTATAAGATTGGGATTTTCTGGGATCGCTTTAATATTGACTCGTATACCTTCAAAAATATAACGCAAACCATCAAGATTACCTTTCATTGGCACAGTACCGTGATCTTCACCCTCATACTGGACATATTTATAGTTCAGTTGAGTAAAAGGCTGTTGACTTAAATATTGATTGAACTTTTTGATACCCTTGTAATGGTTGTCTAAACTGTCTGTATTTTCACTGGCATCAACTTGGGTTAAAAATAAAGTTTTATGCTGAAAATCTTGATTGTTCGCTTCCTTAAAACGTTTCAGCATGATCTCATCATCCCACCAAATACTAGGGTCATGGACAATATAGGCTTGGATATTTTGTTGACCATTGAGCATATGATTGAGTGCGGTAATACCTCCAAAAGAATGACCAATCAATATATTTAACCCATTAGTACGATATTTTTTCTCAATATCAGGCATGAGCTCTGATTCTAAAAATTTAAAAAATGCGACATTTCCGCCAGTTTGACCTTCAATCAGTCGTTCTTCATTAATTTCAGGCTTTTGCTTGGTTGGGGTTAAGTCTCGGGCACGATCTGTATTGACGATGCCCACAATGACCATTTCAGGAATCGAAGGGTAAGGTGACTTCGATAATTTTTCGACAATTCCTGTCAAATAATGAAAGTTACTTTCGCTATCTAATAGATAAATCACAGGATATTTTTGCTTGGGATATTTGCCATATGTAGCAGGGAGATAGATCTGGATTGGTCTTTTTTCATTTAAAATAGCGGAAGATATGTTTTGTGTTTCTCCAATACGAATGCTGTTATCGGCAAAAGTATGTATTGAAATTTGCATGATCAACATGCCTAGCGCCAAATAGAGAGAAGTTTTCTTCAACATGAAAAATGACCTATTCGATAACAGTGATGTGATTACCCCAGTCGAGTAAACTTATTGATTGCTCAAGTATGGGTACTGATGATTTACAGAAAAATGAGATTAAATTCAGTTCAGGT
The DNA here is from genome assembly GCF_052824985.1 of Acinetobacter sp. 1125_18A. Taxonomy (NCBI): domain Bacteria; kingdom Pseudomonadati; phylum Pseudomonadota; class Gammaproteobacteria; order Moraxellales; family Moraxellaceae; genus Acinetobacter; species Acinetobacter sp. 1125_18A. Next base: position 476,047 of record NZ_VTDG01000001.1, on the reverse strand, counting down.
TTAATTGTTGGCTGATAGTGCTTTTAGCAGAAACAGGTGTTTTGCAGCATCTGTTTGTATTTTTATAACTGACCAAAGTCATAGAGCTGAGTACTCGATTTGCTATTGGCTGAATAAGAATAGATTGGATCATAAAATTGATTTTTATAAATATGCGAATAATAATTATTATCCTTTAAGTTAGTGATAAAAATCAATATGGATCTATATGTTTTATAAATTTATGTTGCTTTGTACAAGCATACTTACAAACTAAAAAAATATTTGAGTTCTATTGATATGTCGGCTGAAAGATTGGTTCCCATTAAAATTTCTTCAAAGTATTTTTAAACCATACTCCTTAACTCATAGGCTGTATTTCTCAGTAAAGGCAAAACCTGCTGAATCAGCTGTTCTTCAGTGACACGATGTGTTTGTGCAATACAGTTTAATGCAGCGACGGCTTTGCCTTGTGCATTTAATACTGGGACTGCAATCGCAATAACCCCTAATTCATGTTGTTCTTTTGATAGACAATAATCTTGTTTTTGAATTTCTGCCAATACTTGATAAAACTGGACTTCATCTTGAATGGTATAAGCGGTTAGGCGTTTCAAACTATATTTATTTACCCAGTGTTTTTGTTCTTCTAAATTTAATGCTGCCAATAAAACCTTGCCTGTTGAGGTTGCATGTGCAGGCAGACGATTGCCCAAATGCATCCCATAAGGGCTGAGGCGTAAATTATCATGTTGAGGTAAGTAGCTTCGGGCAATCGGAACGACTTCATGTTCATCTAAAACCACCAGCGAAAAAGTCAGACTGGTTTGTGCGCTTAACAGATTGAGAATAGGTTGCACAATTTTAGGCAGATGTGCAGAGCTTAAATAGGAGCTCGATAAGCGTAATACTTTGTGAGTTAACCAAAAGTAGTGATCATCAGTTTCTAAATAACCTAAATATTTTAAAGTGCGTAAATATCTTCGTGCCGCTGTACGGCTCAATCCTGCGCGCTCCGCAATTTGAGTCGAATTGAGTTTTTGACGATCAACCCCAAAGGCTTCAAGCAAACTTAGTCCTTTGGCGAGTCCAGCAATGTAATCATCTTGCTTAATTGTTTCACCTGAAACCTCGTTCTCAATTAAATCGTATCTCATCGTTCATCCATTCCTGATTATAATTTTATGGCCGATATACGGTCATTGTTGCCACTATACGGCGATTATCCAGTTTTCACCATATCAAAAAGAGATCAAAAAAATTAATTTAATGGTCAGGATATGGAGAAAATGTTATGGAAAATTTAACCACGCAAGTGGCGATTATTGGTTCAGGCCCAGCTGGGCTATTGCTTGGACAACTGTTGTTTAAAGCAGGTATCTCGCACGTGATCATTGAGCAACGCAGTGCTGAATATGTAGCTGCACGTATTCGAGCAGGGATACTTGAACAAGTATCGGTTGATTTATTGAAGCAAGCGGGTGTGGATGAAAATCTAAACAAGTTTGGCTTAGCGCATGATGGTATTGAAATTTTAACCAATGGCTTAAAGCATCGTGTGGATTTATCTGAGTTAACTCAGGGGAAGCAAGTTACGGTTTACGGACAAACGGAAGTCACAAAAGATTTAATGCATGCACGTGAAGCGGCAGGTTTGTGCACTTACTACGAAGCAGAGAATGTGCAAATTCATGATTTTGAGCAAAACCCGTATGTTAGCTTTCAGCAAAATGGTCAATCGTACCAGCTTAGATGTGATTTTATTGCAGGCTGTGATGGTTATCATGGAGTCTGTCGTGCAAGCGTGCCACAAGATAAAATCAAAACTTTTGAGAAGATTTATCCATTCGGTTGGTTAGGTGTACTTGCAGATGTTCCACCTGTTTCAGATGAATTGATATATGTGCAGTCAGAACGTGGCTTTGCTTTATGTAGTATGCGTTCAAAAACCCGTAGCCGATATTATTTGCAAGTTCCAGTGACGGATCACGTTGATGAGTGGTCTGACCAACGATTTTGGGATGAGTTAAAAAATCGCCTTGATGAAGAAAGTCGTAAAAATTTGGTTACAGGCACTTCAATTGAAAAAAGTATTGCACCTTTACGCAGTTTTGTGACAGAGCCAATGCGATTTGGGAAACTATTTTTAGCAGGAGATGCGGCACATATCGTTCCACCGACTGGGGCAAAAGGTTTAAATTTAGCTGCATCTGATATCGCTTATTTGTCAAATGCCTTAATTGAATTTTATCTCAATGGTTCAGAACAAGGCATTGAGGAATATTCTGAAAAATGCTTAAAACGTGTGTGGAAAGCAGAACGTTTTTCATGGTGGATGACGCATTTACTACATCGTTTTGAAACGGAAAGTGAGTTTGATCATAAAATTAAGCAGGCTGAATTGAGTTATATTTTAGATTCACATGCGGGTTTAACCACATTGGCTGAAAACTATGTGGGTTTACCTTATGAAATTAAAACATTTAATGAGGTTCAGGGGAGTCGTTCTGACTTGCTTAGTCATTAATTTTGAAAAATAGAAAGTTACCTATTTTGAGCAAGGTTTTTAAATCTTAATTAAATATAGGTGGCTTTTTGTTGCTAACCAAATTAAACGAAAAATAAAAAGCTTGATCTTCATGTTTATGATTAAGCTAAATTTAAAATGATATGGCTTTATTTAAAGTTTTTTTTAAAAGTATTTTAAGCAACTTTTTGATAAACAATGAAAAGATATAGTTAAGAAAAGGATACTAAGATTAGAAAAAAGTAGTGTGATTGTTCATAAATAATGCGATAAAAAATACTGGAATTTTTGATACTTAAAAAACAAAAGATTCTGGATGTTACAAATTATTTTATAAAAATAAATACTTAAGAATGAGAAAATACCAAGAATTGGGTATTTTTTTACCAATTGGAAAATAATAATTTATTTACTCCATAACTCAAAGAGTAATTAAAATGACTAATTTAAATATTTTAAGTATTGATCAAAATGAAGAGTACATTGTGGTTTCCCTTAAAAATAATGAGGGTAAAAACTATGAGGTTGGCTATCCAAAATCTGCAGGATATAGCTTAGAACTAGTGACAGATACGTTGAATAAAAAGCAAATTGATAAAGTTGAAGGAAGCCGTTGTTAGTTGAAATGGGAAGTCAATGTAAAACCAGGTTATACATCGGATTGCGCAAAAGCATTAGGTATTGCTGAAGGGAATGTAATAGGCGGTATCAGTAAGATATATCAATGCCGCATACAATTTCGTAATACAAAAGGTTGGGGATTTACATTTTATGATTTAAGTGGTGATGACTATAGTTGTTCAACCGTTTTAAATGGATGGCACTATATTGATTATAATTCTAGCGAGCCTACAATCATCGCTGTTGATTAATAGAATTATTATTCTATGTAATTGATATATTAAAGATTTGATAAAAAAGCACACGTGTTGCTTTTTTATCAAAGAACTGCATCAATTGAGAGGGGATCAATAGTTATAGTTAAGGTTGAGTTTAATACTAAATAGGTTTTATGCCTGTATTGTGACTTCGTAAATCAAAGCATTAGCTTCAAACCAAATAGATTCAAATCGAAAATTTGTTTTCATTTTATAGATGAACTTGTTAGCATCAAAGGGTATTTTTGATAGCGTGTGACAGTGAATGTCTTCAGGTCAACAAGTTTTAATTAAACTTAGAAAAATGATTATTGCTGGAGAGCTAGAGGGCGGTGCCAGAGTAGCAGAGATCCCAACGGCTGAGTTGCTTGGGGTGTCCAGACAGCCTGTGCGTATGGCATTTCGTTTGCTTGAGCAAGAAGGCTTACTGATTAAAAATCCGACTCGAGGTTATACGGTTCGAGAAATTTCAGAAAAGCTGGTCAATGATGCACTTGAAGTACGAGGCATCCTTGAAGGACTGGCAGCTAAAACCATTGCAGAACAAGGTTTGACAGAAGAGCAGAAAAAAACACTACAAAATTGCATTGTCGAAACAGAAAAACTTTTTGATGGAAAAACTGAGTTTGGTGATCATGAACTGGAACGTTATCATCACTTTAATGTGATTTTTCACGATACCATTATTCAAGGTGCACAAAATGTTGCGCTGATCCAAGCCTTAGCCAAAAACAATCAATTGCCCATGGCCTCGGCCCAAGCCATTACTTATGACCAAACTCAGGCACTTTCAGAATATCGTCGTTTACATTATGCCCATCTACAGCATTGTTCAATTTACGATGCCTTAATACATAGACAAGCTGGGCGTGCTGAAACATTGATGCGTGAGCATAGCAGTGTTGTGGTTTTGGGCGAGACCTTAAGAAATGTGTTGTCTCAATAAAACCGAAATGAAATATCAACAGACCCTAAGCAGCTCTTTTAATCGAATCAAAGGGTTGTTTTTCATTAGAATTCAATCACCAAACTTGTAGATTTTGCTCGGGAACAGCAGGGGGTAAACTGGTTATTTAATGCATGTTCTTCGTCAGTCATAAATACATCACGGTGATCTGGAATTCCTGCAAGCACACGCGTGATACAGGTTCCGCAAATACCTTGCTCACAAGAAATAGGGACATCAAAGCCGTTTTCAATTAAGGCTTGGGTTGCTGTTTGATGAGGCTGTACTTCGATTCGACGGTCAGTGCCTTTGATTTCAATGGTAAAAGCTGCATTGTTAGATGGCTCTGACTTTTGTGCGACAAAGTGTTCTTGATGTAGCTGCTCTGTCTGCCAGCCCATGTGTTGAGCTGACTCCATCACAAATGCCATAAAACCTGCTGGCCCACAAACATATAAATGTTTATCGGATGCGTTCTGCTCCAAGACTGATGACATATCACATTGAGTTTCTGGTTGATCTTGAATATGAAAATGAATCTGACCTGTAAAGTGTTCGGTTAAATTTCCATAGAAGGCAATCATTTCATGACTACGTACAAAATAATGCAATTCAAATGGGATCCGCTGGGATTTAAGTCGATAAGCCATTGAAAGAATCGGGGTAATACCGATACCGCCTGCAAATAAGATTGCCTTTTGGGTATGAGGATGAATTTCAAATAAATTACGTGGTGTGCCAATACGTAATTGATCACCTTCACGGTACTCGGTATGCATACAACGAGAACCACCTCTGGAATGCTCATCATGCAAAACACCAATCACATAACGATGTTTTTCACGACAACAGTTTGAAAGTGAGTATTGACGCGTTAAGCCATTTTTGAGATGTACATCAATATGTGCACCTGCCTCAAAGCTTGGAAGGGCAGAACCATTGCTTGAAATCAATTCAAATGCTCGAATTGATGGAGTAAGTTGATGAATTTTATCAATAACAACGTCCATGTTTATTCTCCTTTAAATCACCCGAATATTTGGAAACTTATGTTTTGTTGTTTCAGGGGTGAGCGTACTTTCTTGTGCCAGTAATCGGTCAATCACTTTACGTGACTGTACGCCACCAGCATCGATATTTAGCATCAGTAACTGGCGATGGGGATTTCGCAAAATATTTTGTTGCTGCTGTTCCAACATTTCTAAATCTTCGGTAAAGATTTTGCCTTGACCTTCGCGGATGAGATCGGTGAGGGTCGGGTTATCGTGTTGAAAATTACGTGCCATTCCCCAAAAATACCAATGTGAGGTTTCTGTTTCAGGGCTAATAAAATCAACCACGATCGATGACACTTTTTTATCTTTGGGGGCATGATATCCGCCATGTCCAGCATGAGCGACACCCACTTCAATGTGTACGTTACTTGGAGCAACGAAGTGACAGCGTTGCCAGCGATCTACAGCAACATCATCTGCTAAGTTATTACAACGAAGTGCCATTTGCCAAAATGGGGGAGCGATGACATTTTCGATATAACGTTCAGTAATGACATGATCACCATCGACCTTGGTGACAGGAAGTGCTTCATCAATTTCTTTTTGCCCAATACTGCTCGAATGGACATAGGTTTCATGGGTCAGATCCATAAGGTTGTCGACCATCAAACGATAATCACAATGGATATGGAATAAACCACCGCCATAGCTCCACTCAGGATGATCTGCCCATTCTAGTGTTGGAAGTTTGGACTCATCAGCCAAAGCTTGATCACCAGGCCAAACCCAAATAAAACCAAACTTTTCTACAGCAGCATAGCTCTTATTGCAGGGGAAACCGTTTACGCGTTGAGCTGGCATAGAAATGGTTTTTCCTTCGCATCCCATGACTAAACCATGATAACCACAAACTAAATTGCCATCTTCTACATAGCCTAATGATAAAGGTGCGCCACGATGTGGACAAAAATCTTCAACAGCAGCGACTTTATTTTCTTTGCCGCGATAGAAAACAATTTTCTCACCACAGATGGTGCGACCAAGCGGTTTTTCTTGGATATCTTCAGGATAGCAAGCAACATACCAGGCATTTTTTATAAACATTTGTGACGACTCCTTATTACTTATTGGATCCAATTTATCGCAACACAAGTAAACGGTCAATCCATAAAATGATCATTTTTGATTATTAAATCATTTAATATAGTCTTTAATGTTTTGTATTTGTCAATATTCTGCTGTTTTTATTTAAAAATTATCTCTACGAGATTTATATGGTTGACTGTACTTTTATTAATATTTTGGATCCAATTTGTGTTTTTTGTTGGATGCCTATCGTATTGCGAAAACTGAAATATTTAAAAATAAGGGGGTGGGCTTTTTTAATATCTCTAATAAGGTCACTTACTAAGAAGAGGTTAAATGAATTTAATGGATCCATTTTAATGTAATCTTTAAATGTGTATATTCGCTTTTCATTCTTTTTAATTTAAATATATTGAGTTAAATCATGTGTTTTTTGTGTTTTAATCTTATTTTTAAAATATTTTTTAATAATACTATTGATTTTTTGGATCCAATTAATCAAGATGAAATAGAGCAGGACGCTCCAAAAAATATTCTTGTTCAAAAACGAGTTTTAAAAATTAAATTATTCCTCTAGGTAATTATGGATACGGATATGCATAACCACCCAGCGACGCAGCTCAGTAATGTCGTGTGTGTATCTGATCCAAATTGGGAGATACACAAATGGAAAGAGATGTTCTTCGTGAGATAAGTCAAAATAAAATGAGCCGATATCAATGGTTTGTGATTTTGATTTGTGTTTTCCTCAATATTATTGATGGTTTTGATGTCATGGTTATGGCATTTACTGCACCTTCAGTTTCAGCGGATTGGTCGCTTTCTGGTGCTCAAATCGGTTTGTTATTAAGTGCTGGTCTATTTGGTATGGCTGCTGGTTCGATTTTTCTGGCACCACTCGCCGATAAAATGGGTCGCCGTTTACTGATCTTAATTTGTTTGGTGATCGCTGGAATCAGCATGCTGGCATGCGCTTTTGTGAATAGTCATAGCATGTTGGCAGTCCTTCGTTTTGTCACAGGGATTGGGGTTGGCGGTATTCTTGCCAGTAGCAATGTTTTGGCCAGTGAATATGCCAATACGCGTTGGAGAAGTTTTGCGGTAAGTTTAATGTCTACAGGGTATGGGATTGGTGCCACACTTGGTGGGATATTGTCACTGACACTGATTGAACATTTAGGCTGGCGCTCGATTTTCCTTGCAGGTGGGATCACAACCATTGCAATGCTGTTGGTGAGTATATGGTTATTGCCTGAGTCCTTAGATTATTTGTTGGCAAAAAGACCACAACAAGCGCTAGCGCGGATGAACTCAGTATTACAGCGTATGGGCTTAAATCATCTAGATGCCTTACCTGATTATGCAAAAAGCGATGCAAAGGGTGGCGGAGATTTTGCCAAATTATTTGGTGGGCAACAGGGCTTTCAAACATTGTGTTTATGGGGCGCTTTCTTTCTTGTAATGTTTGGCTTCTATTTTGTAATGAGTTGGACACCGAAAATTTTAATTTCAATGGGAATGTCGGCTGAACAAGGGGTTACCACAGGTATTTTAATTAGTATTGGCGGGATCTTTGGTGCAGCAATTATTGGTTTGCTAGCATCCCGTATCAAAATCTTCTATGCCTTAAGTCTATTTCTAGGACTAACTGCCGCATGTGTGTTTTTATTCGTGGCTGTCTCGGTCCAAGTGAGCGTGGCATTGATTGTTGGCCTATTACTTGGAACGCTGATTAATGGCTGTATTGCAGGTTTATATTCTATTTCACCTACAATTTACGATGCCGATATTCGTAGCCGTGGCGTAGGCTATGCCATCGGTTTTGGCCGTATTGGTGCCATTTTATCACCAACAATTGCAGGCGTTTTTTTAGATAAAGGTTTAGCGCCAGCCACACTTTATGCATATTACGGGGTGGTATTTATTTTGGCAATTGTACTTATTTTAATGTTAGGTAATGCATTTTATCGACATAAAAATGAACCAGCCTATACGCTTAAAACAACAACTTAATCCTCTAAAAATTAAATAGTTGAGATAAAAAATGAAAAAAACATCCTTGTGGGTGTGGGTATACTTTTGCCCATTATTTAGTGTTCTGGCGCATGCCGATTTAGTGACAGACAGCAGTGCAGAGCTAACGCTTAGAAATTTTTACTTTGACCGAGACTATAAACAAGATCCATACCCTTATACTGCTGCGCGCGATTGGGCACAAGGTATTATCTTTAATGGTCAATCGGGCTATACCGATGGAACAGTTGGTTTTGGTGTTGATGTATTGGCAATGGCTGGATTTAACTTAATTGGAGATCGAGCCGATGACTATGCACGGAGTAACTTATTACCTGTAAATGCAGATAATTCACGAGATGATTATTATGGGAAAATAGGGCTGACTGCCAAAACAAAATTTAAGAAAAATGAGCTTTTTGTGGGGGATTTGGTTCCACGATTGCCCACGATTTTTTCTTCACCTGCGCGTTTGTTTCCTCAAACTTATCGAGGTGCTCGGTTTGTTTCCAATGAAATTACAAAGTTACAATTGGAAGGCTTTTATGTAGACCAAGTGCGACAACGTGATTCGATCCATTATAGTGATGTTGGTATTGACAATATCAATCGCCGTTTTGATCAATCAGCAACAACAGATTACTTCTATAGTTTTGGTGGTGCTTATCAACTCGATGATGCGTATCGAATACGTGCTTATCAGGCTGAACTGCACGATATCTACCAACAGCAATTCTTAGGTTTCAATGGTAAACAGCCTTTAAATGAACAGTTAACTTTTTTAAGCGATGTACGATTTTTCAATAGTCAGGAGGCAGGTAGACAAAAAATTGGTCATGTAGATAACCAGCATTTAAGTGGATTATTTGGTTTAAATTATCAAAACCATACCTTGTCTTTGGGTTATATGCAGGCTTTTGGTTCGACAGGTTTACCATTTTTATCGGGAACAGAAAGTCCAGTGGTGCTTGATTTTATGAGCTCGGATTATTCCAATAAAGACGAGAAAGTCTATTCACTGCGTTATGAATATGATTTTAAAAATGTAAAATTAGCTGATATTTCCCTTAATGGACTGCGTTTTATGACCCGCTATGCCAAAGGACAAGATATTGATTTACTTAGTTATGGCGATAAACGATTTAAAGAGGAATCGATGGAGCTGGATTTAGCTTATAAAATCCCAGAAGGGAAGTTAAAAGGCTTAGGCATGCGAGCACGTTTTTCTCATTACCGAAATGATATGCCAACCAATATGGTCTTTCACTCAGCCAATGAAACTCGTTTAAATATAGATTATAGCTTTAAGTTCTAAGGGTTCTGTATTACGAAACGGTTCTTTGATTTAAAGAACCGTTTTTAAAATTTAGTCTAATGGTGAAGAGTGTGGGTTTAAGTAAATTGTGATGAAAAGTATTTTTATCAGTTCTAATACATTCATTTTTGGGCTTTATAAATCCAAAGATTTTAAACTTTCCACAATGCTAATCATGACATCGGCACAATCTTGACGAGCAAGCCTTGCTTTAGCGTATTCTTCTGAATGATAACAAGCTTGTGCTGTTTCTAAATCAGCAAATTCAATAATGACATGGCGTTCATAAGATTTTCCTTCCATGCAAATAGAATTTCCACCTCTCGCAAGAAATTTTGCATTATATTTTTCAAACGCTAAGGGGGCTAAAGCCATGTATTGTTTATATTGTTCTAAATTATGAATGGTAACGTGCGCAATCCAGTATGCAGACATGGCTTTAATCCTTTAATTTCTTAAACCTTTATGTATTTAAAATATTCTTTGCAATCGAAGCAGCTTCAGCAATATGGGCAGCAACAGCTTGTTTGGCTTTTTCAGCATCTTGGTCTAAATAAATTGCTTCGCATATATTTTTGATTCGTTGAAAACCTGAAACTTCGCGTTTAGTTGAATTCATTGTCATTGCGCGAAGTCGACTAATACGACCATTTAAGCGTTGTACCACTTCCAAGGCGATATGATGTTTTGCTGTGGTAAAAATCGTTTCATAGAGTTTTGATGAGACTGAAATAATCAAATTAATGTCGTCTATAGCAAAAGCGTGTTCAAGTTCTATCACTAAAGCTTTTAACGTTTCGGTGGTTTGAGGGGTGAGATTCCGAGTGCAATCAGCAACCGCACTTTGTTCAAGCAATAGTCGAATTTCATAAATCTGTGATGCAATTTCCCAGTTCAGCAAAGAAACAATTGGCCCTTTATTTGGCAAAATCTCAACCAAGCCTTCAGCTTCTAAATAACGAATGACCTCCCGTACAACAGAGCGACTTACGCCCAGTTCTTCACATAAGCTTCTTTCAACCAGTCTTTTTCCAGAAGGAAAATAGCCAGTAATAATGGCATTGCGAACTTTGTCTAAACATAGCTCACGCAAGGTCACGGGTGGATTTTCAATTTTAAGATTCATAGAGGTTTAATCATTCCTGATTTTGCGAATACACAATTTTGTTACAAGTTCCTTGCTTAAAAATAGCATAGCAAACTATTGCATTTTTTGCATTATGTATTATGGTATACCATAATACGGGCTGCAAAATTAATTAACCAGCAAGGAAGAATAATGAATTTGATACGTAAAACGGTGCTTCATGTTGAAACCACATATATCGATGGCGCTAAGGATGCACCTATACCCTTAAAAATGGTTGCAGCAGCGGCTGTGATTCAAAACCCGTGGGCAGGGCAAGGTTATGTTGAAAATCTTTCCCCAGAAGTTCGTCGTATTGCGCCAGAACTGAGTGAGCACTTAACCAAGCTTATTTTGGATGAAGCCGGTTCTGGTGAAGCAGTACAAGCATTTGGTAAGAGTGCAGTGGTGGGTTTAAACGGTGAGCTTGAACATGCCTCAGCCCTAATTCATACCCTACATTTTGGAAATACTTATCGTAGTGCGGTCGGGGCAAAATCATATCTTGCATTTAACAACACCCGTGGCCCTGCAAATGCACCGATTTTAATTCCAATGATGGATAAAAATGATGAAGGGCGACGTTCTCATTATTTAACCTTACAGTTTGCTATTCCAGATGCGCCAGCTGCTGATGAGTTAGTCATTGTGATTGGTGCTGCAACAGGTGGTCGTCCACATCATCGTATTGGGGATCGTTATCAAGATTTGGAAGAGTTAGGTCATGATCTCAAAAACCCTGCAGCTGTCAAATAATCGCCTTGCTCACTATTTTGAGCAGGGTCAAGGAGAACCTTTAGTTCTGATTCATGGTGTTGGAATGCAAGCCGAGGCATGGTATCCGCAAATTGAGTTCTTCTCAAAAGCTTATCGCGTGATCTCAGTGGATATGCCTGGGCATGGGAAAAGTACAAAGTTAGCTCATGATGCATCGTTACAGGCCTTTGTGGATTGGATGATTGAGTTTCTGACAAAACTGAATATTGGAGCTGTCAATTTGGCTGGGCATTCAATGGGTTCACTGATTACAACAGGTGTAAGTGCAACTTGTCCAAATTTGGTGAAACGTATGGCGGTATTGAATGGTGTTTATAAACGTTCAGAAAAAGCCAAGAATGCAGTGCTTCACCGCGCTGAAGCGATAAAAGCAGGTCAGCTTGATATAGAAACACCACTACAACGTTGGTTTGGTGACAGTGAGGCAGAGCGCCAAGCTGCATTAAAAGTGAAATCTTGGTTAAAGGCGGTCGATCTGTCAGGCTATGCAACTGCTTATTCAGCCTTTGCTCGAGGTGATTCAATTTATGCCAATGCCTGGTCAAAAATCACCTGTCCAGCTTTGATTCTCACGGGGACTGGTGATCCTAACTCTACAGCAGAAATGGCAATACAAATGGCCAGCCAAGCTCAAAATGCCAAGGCTATTGTGATTGAAAATGAAAGACATATGGTGAATTTAACTGCACCAGATAAAGTGAATAATGCAATGCAAGCATGGTTGGAAACCAGCGTCTAAATTGCTTGATAAAGGAATATAGCAATGAGTGAAATGGATACAATAAATAAAATACGGGAACTACGTGATGCTTTTGGATCATTTATGACAGGCGTGACCATAGTGACTACCTGTAAGGACGATGGAACACCATTAGGTTTTACAGCGAACTCTTTTGCTTCGGTGTCTTTGGACCCAGCTTTGCTTTTGGTTAGCATTGCCAAGACATCGAGCAATTACGATTATTTTGCACAGACAACACATTTTGCCATCAATATTTTGGCAGAAGAACAAAAGGATATTTCCAATACTTTTGCTCGACCAAGTGATGATCGTTTTGCAAATTTGGATTGGCGCAAAAGTAATTGCCAAAATCCGATTATTGACCAAGTGAGTGCATGGTTTGACTGTACCACTTACCAAGTTGTCGATGCAGGAGATCATGCTGTATTGATCGGTAAGGTTGAAGGTTTTACTTCAACAGGTTTTGCCGGACTGGGGTATTACCGTGGTGCTTATTTTACCCCCGCTAAATCTTCAACGGATGTGATCTCTGGCATGAAGGTTATGATGATGGCATTAATCGGTCATGAAAACCAAATCTTGCTTGAGCAAACCTCGCAGCAAAAATGGACATTGCCACATTTGCTTGTAGATAAAGACGGTGCAGAAAAAGCGCTTGAGAAAATCTTTGCGGTTTACCAGCCTGAAGCTTCGCCAAGCTTTATTTATTCTGTCTACGACGATATCACCACACAACAACAATATATTGCTTTTTTATGTAATACCCCAACTGCTGAAGCCCACAAAGGTCAATTTGTGGATTTAAATGACCTTGAACAACTCACTTTTGTAGATAGTGCTTTGGAAAGTATGTTAATGCGCTATCGCAAAGAAAATTATCTTAAAACTTATGGGGTTTATTACGGGAATCAAACCACAGGGACGGTTCGTCAAATTGTTAAAGAGGAAGTTTAACTATGCGTTTTTCATTATTTGTACACATGGAACGTGTTTCTGATCAAGAAACACATAAGCAACTTTATGATGAAATGATAGAGCTTTGCCAAATTGCTGATCGGGGCGGAATGCATGCGATTTGGATGGGTGAACATCATGCAATGAATTTTACCATTGCACCCAATCCATTTATTAATTTGGTTGATCTTGCCAACAAAACTCAAAATGTTCGCTTAGGCACAGGTACCGTAGTTGCGCCGTTTTGGCATCCGATAAAGTTGGCAGGTGAAGCTGCCATGGCAGACATCATCACTAATGGTCGTTTAGATATTGGTATAGCACGAGGCGCATATTCATTTGAATATGAGCGTATGGTACCAGGGATGGATGCGTGGAGTGCCGGTCAGCGGTTACGGGAAATGATTCCTACAATTAAAAATCTCTGGAAAGGCGATTATGAGCATAAGGGTGAGTTTTGGCAGTTCCCTAAAACCACCGCTTCACCACAACCTTTACAGCAGCCACATCCGTCGATTTGGGTTGCTGCCCGTGATCCCAATAGCCATGAGTTTGCAGTACAAAATGGTTGTAATGTACAAGTCACGCCTTTGCATTTAGGTGATGAGGAAGTCGAAAAGTTGATGGGGCATTTCAATACGGCTTGTGAAAAGTTTGCTGATGTACCTCGTCCTGAAATTATGTTACTCCGTCATACCTACGTTGCCGACAGTGAGCAAGATGCACAGCTTGCGGCAGATGAAATGAATACATTCTATAATTATTTTGGGTCATGGTTTAAAAATGAGCGGGAAATTACCCAAGGACTCATTGCGCCACTGAGTCAAGAAGAAATCGCACAACATTCATTTTATACAGCTGAAGCCATGCGTAAAAATAATGTCATTGGTCAGGCGCAGGAAGTCATTGATCGTCTGAAAGTCTATGAGGCGATGGGATATAACGAGTATTCCTTCTGGATCGATACAGGAATGAGCTTTGAACGTAAAAAGGCCTCATTAGAACGTATGATTAATGAAGTGATGCCAGCATTTGCATAGGAGAGAAGAGTATGGCTTCTCCATTTCAGTTGTATATTAATGGTCAGTTTGAGGATGGTGCTGCGCAATTTGACAGTATCAATCCAGCAACTGGGCAGGTTTGGGCAATAATGCCTGAAGCTCGAACAGCTGAGGTTAATCGTGCGGTTTCTGCTGCATCTCAGGCTTTGCAAAACGCGGCATGGTCAGGTTTAACCGCTTCGCAACGCGGAAAATTGCTCTATAAACTCGCGGATTTGATAGAAAAAGCTGCACCGCAACTGGCACAGTATGAAACGTATGACACTGGTAAAATCATTCGTGAAACCTCAAGCCAAATTGCTTATGTGGCTGAGTATTATCGTTATTATGCAGGTATTGCAGACAAGCTAGAAGGTCGCTATTTACCGATTGATAAGCAAGACATGCAAGCTTGGACTATTCGTGAACCTGTGGGGGTTGTCGCTGCGATCGTGCCGTGGAACAGTCAATTATTTTTATCCGCTGTCAAAGTCGGTCCTGCTTTAGCGGCAGGCTGTACGGTTGTGTTAAAAGCCTCAGAGCAAGGGCCTGCACCATTACTCGCATTTGCTCGCTTGGTTCAGGAAGCTGGTTTTCCAGCAGGTGTCGTAAATGTCATTACGGGATTTGCAACTGAATGTGGAGCGGTTTTAACGCGTCATCCTGAGGTTGCGCATGTTGCATTTACTGGTGGTCCTGAAACAGCACGACATATCGTACGTCATTCCGCCGAAAACCTTGCCAAAGTATCGCTTGAACTGGGTGGAAAATCACCATTTATTGTTTTTGCGGATGCCGATTTACAAAGTGCTGTAAATGCACAAGTCACTGCGATTTTTGCCGCAACGGGGCAAAGTTGTGTTGCAGGTTCACGCTTACTGATCGAAGAAAGTATTAAAGATGAGTTTCTTCAACGTTTGGTTGAGCGGGTTGAACGGATCAAAATTGGTTTGCCGGATGATATGGCAACGGAATTTGGTCCACTGTGTACTTTAGGTCAACGCCAGAAGATTGAGCAAGTGGTGGCAAGTTCAATTCAGCAGGGTGCAAAACTACTCACAGGTGGGCAAGCAATTGATCGTGCAGGCTATTACTATCCACCTACGATTCTAGATTGTAGTGATGCTCCGCAGGCTGATTGCGTCATGACTGAATTGTTTGGCCCTGTATTGTCAGTGGTCAGTTTTTGTACTGAGGCGGAAGCAATCCAAACAGCCAATCATACTGCGTATGGACTTGCCGCGGGGATATTTACCCATAACTTAAGTCGTGCTCATCGGATGACCAAAGCGATTCGGTCAGGCATTGTTTGGTTGAATACCTATCGGGCAGTTTCACCACTCGCACCTTTTGGTGGTCATGGTTTATCTGGTCATGGTCGTGAAGGTGGTTTTGAGGCGGTATTCGATTACACCACGACAAAAACCGTTTGGTTACGTACTTCAGATGAACCTATAGATGATCCTTTTGTGATGAGATAAATCTTAAAAGGTCTGATTTAGAAATTTTAACTTCAAGGATGAAAATATATGCACAACACTGAAATCCCATAAATTTTACTGTGGTTTAAAAATACCTTTTGTTGAGCTTTTAAAAAGCCTCAACTGGAGCGCTTTTATCTTTTTTTAATGATTGATTAAAACTGCTGAAAATCAGCGTACAGAATAAGAGCAATAAAGGTCAGGTCATCTCGCTATGGCGCTGACAAGGCAGGTTGTGAAACCTAGGTTTAAGCTCACAAATAAATTGATATTGAGGAAAATGAATTCCTCAAATAGAGATTAAGGATATGAATCAAAATGAAAAAAATGCTTTTGCGATAGAAAGCCACTCAATTGACTATGTCGATCCATCAGAACGTCATGGAAAAGTTCGGGATCTTTTTACCCTATGGTTTTGTACCAATATTGCGCCTTTGGCAGTGATTACTGGCGCAATGTCAATGTTGACGTTTAATCTGAGTTTGGTCAGCGCTTTAATTGCAATTTGTGCTGGGCATTTCTTTGGTGCTGCGATTTTAGCATTGACTTCAGCTCAAGGACCACAAGTGGGTATTCCGCAAATGATCCAGAGCCGCGCACAGTTTGGGCGTTATGGTGCATTGTTGGTTGTATTATTTACCACCCTGATTTATCTGGGTTTCTTTATTTCAAATATTATTTTATCTGGCAAAACTTTACATACCGTTGTACCCGCAATACCTGTGCCGATGGCCACGGTGATTGGTGCAATTGCTGCAACGACGATTGGTATTGTGGGTTATCACCTTATTCATAAGTTCAATAAGATTGGCACTTGGTTTATGGGTGGCGCATTATTAATTGGTCTGATGATTATGCTTCCACATATCAATGCAGATGTCTTGGCAAAAGGTGCTTTTAATATGAAAGGCTGGTTTGCTATGTTTGGTTTATGCGCTGTTTGGCAAATTAGTTTTTCACCCTATACCTCGGATTATTCAAGATATTTACCTAAAAGTATTGGGATTTTTAAGCCTTTTATTTTTACCTATTGGGGCGCATCTCTTGGAACGATTTTTGCCATGGTATTTGGCACAGTGGCAGTCAGTATCGGTTCTACTACAGATGCAATGGAAGCGGTCAAATCGGGGACAGGATTGTTTGGCTATGCACTGATGATTTTATTCCTCTGTAATATTATTGGTCACAATGCCATGAATTTATATGGTGCGGTCCTATCTTGTATTACATCGATTCAAACCTTTGCAGGTCAATGGATACCGAGTAAAAATATTCGTGTGGCTTTATCTATTGCCGTACTTATTCTTTCCACATTTACCGCACTTTGGGCATCCAGTAACTTTATTAGCTTCTTCCTCAATGTGGTTTTTGCCTTGTTGTTTATCTTGGTGCCTTGGGTATCGATTAACCTATTGGATTTCTATGTGGTGAATAAGAAATCTTATGATATTCGATCTATTTTTGCTCAAGATGGTGGCATTTACGGAAAGTTTAATGCAAAGGCTTTAATCGCTTATTTTATTGGGATTGCAATTCAAATCCCGTTCCTCACCAATGCATTTTTTACAGGACCTTTTGCCAACGTCATTCCAGATGTTGATGTGTCATGGGTGATTGGTTTAGTGGTTAGTTTTGTTGTGTATTACCTATTTAATCTTGGAAAGATTAAAGGGGGATTAGAAAGGAATCTTCACGATGAAAAAAAATAATTTACAACTTGTTGTTGCTTCAATTCTCGCTACTTTCATTTCGCCAAGTTATGCAGGAATCAGTTTTGGTGATCGTAATAGTGAAACAGGTCAGCTCACAGTATCGGGTTATGTGCGAGGTAATTACCAACTTAAGCAGTATGGTGAAAATGCCGATGATCAAAAAATTCGTTTTGATGCAGCACAACTCAAACTAGATTATGCGCGTGGTGATCTGTTTGGGCATGCTGAGTATAGATGTTATCAATATGAACGGCTGTGTGACTTTTCGACCATGATTGATGCTTATGTGGGATACCGTCTCAATAAAACCGATCAGCTTGTAGTTGGGATGCAACCGATTCCATTTGGTCCAGGACGTTTCTGGGGCAATAGTCTATTTGGTAGTATCAATACCACTGCTGGGTTGGAAGATGTGCATAATGTTGGTGTGAATTATCATGCTGAATTGCCGACAGCAACCAAGTTTGATTTAGGTTATTTTGCTGTAGATGGTGGTCATTATTCAGGAACATATACACCTAATTCAGGGCGTTATACTGCGAATTATGTGCGTTCAGATGATGAGTCACAAACCAATTTACAGGAAAAAAATATGTGGGTTGGGCGTATTACGCAGGATATACCTTTAGCTGTTGAGGGGTTGGATACGCAGATCGGTGCATCATACTGGATCTCAGAAATTGACAATAAAAAGACCAATCAAACAGGTCGTCGTAAAGCGTGGTCAGTATTTAGCAAACTCAATTATGGTGCTTTAGGGCTGACATTAACAGGAGGTGAAAATGACATCAGCAATAAAGATCTGAATCATCCAGATACTTCGCTGATGGGATCGTATGACAGTGAATATGCTGTTGCCAATAAAGCAACTTATTATACTGCTGACCTTGGATATACCTTTAAAGATGTTCAACAAATTGGCAATATTACTCCTTATTTTATGCACAGCCGCTACAACAAAGATCTGTCAGGATCGCAAGATTCTACGCGTAATATTTTAGGTGTCTCGATTGATCATAAACAGCTTTCTTTGCTTGCTGAATATATCGTGAGTAAAAATGATCCATTTATTGGCGGTAATTTTTCATCATTGGCGCAGGGTGATGATAACAAATGGAATAAGTTGTTGAATTTGAGTTTATTCTATTATTTCTAAAACACAGGAAATCACATTCGGGCAACCGAAAAATTTTTTCACGATTCTTTTGGTATGCCATCATACAGGATGATAGGAAGTAGATCATTGATCGACTGATTTGATGATCTATTTCCGCATACCAGAGTTTAACAAGGATAATTTGTATGCAACTTAATACAATGCCACTTTTCCATCAACAGGCTTTCGTTGCTGGGCAATGGTGTGATGCCGATAGCCATCAAAGCGCTGATATTTATAACCCAGCAACACAAGAAATAATTGGAAGCGTGCCATATATGGGTAAGGCAGAAGCTGAGCGGGCGATTAAAGCTGCTGTTACAGGTTGGGCTGCATGGAAAAACAAGACCGCAAAAGATCGTTCAATCATTTTAAAAAAATGGTTTGACTTGATGATTGAAAAGGTGGATGAGCTGGCATTTATTTTAACCAGTGAACAAGGCAAACCTTTAGCTGAGGCAAGAGGAGAAATTTTATATGCCGCCAGTTTTGTCGAGTGGTTTGCTGAAGAAGCGAAGCGTGTGTATGGAGATGTTATTCCAAGCCCTTACACCGATGCACGTATTGTTGTGCAGAAACAAGCAATTGGTGTTGTTGCGGCAATTACGCCTTGGAATTTCCCAGCAGCAATGATTACCCGTAAAGTTGCACCAGCATTGGCAGCGGGTTGTCCGTGTATTGTTAAGCCTGCACCTGAAACACCATTTACAGCTTTAGCTTTGGTGGATTTGGCAGTTCAGGCGGGAGTGCCAGCTGATATTTTCAGTGTGATTACTGGTGATGCAGTAAGTATTGGCGATGCAATTTTTGAAAGCGATCTGGTTCGAAAGTTTACTTTTACGGGTTCTACGCCAGTGGGGAAACTGCTTTATCAGCGTTCAGCACAGACCTTAAAGAAAGTATCTTTGGAGTTAGGTGGTAATGCGCCATTTATTATTTTTGATGATACAGATTTAGATGCTGCGGTCGAAGGTGCATTGATTGCAAAATATCGCAATGCAGGTCAAACCTGTGTTTGTGTCAATCGTTTTCTGGTACAAGCTGGGATTTACCACAAATTTATTGCTGCATTAAGTGAAAAAGTAAACGCTTTAAAAATTGGCAATGGTTTAGATGTAGGCGTTGAAATTGGTCCTTTAATTAATGCCAATGCTGTTAAAAAAGTCGAAGCGCATGTTGCAGATGCATTAGCCAAATCGGCGCGTTTGGTTACAGGCGGTAAGCGACATCATGCAGGCGAATTGTTTTATCAACCCACCATTATCGCTGATGTAAATGCAGACATGGATGTTGCTACACAAGAAACATTTGGTCCTCTTGCCGCCGTATTTAAATTTGAAACCGAACAACAAGCCATAGATATGGCAAATGCCACGGAATTTGGTTTAGCTGCATATTGCTATACCAAAGATTTAGGACGGGCTTGGCGCATGAGTGAACAGCTTGAATATGGCATGGTTGGAATCAATAAGGGGCTCATCTCAAATGAAGTTGCTCCTTTTGGCGGAATGAAGCAGTCAGGTTTAGGCCGTGAGGGATCTAAATATGGAATTGAAGATTATCTTGAAATTAAATACACCTTATTCGGAGGATTAAATACATGAGCAATGACAAATTTGAAAAAGGCCTCGCAATTCGTAAACAAGTGTTGGGCGAGGCCTATGTAAATCACTCCATCAATAATGCCGATGATTTCAATTTACCTTTACAAGAGCTGGTTACGGAATATTGCTGGGGTGCTGTTTGGGGACGTGACGAACTGAGTAAGCCTGAACGCAGTTTAATTAATCTTGCGATGATTTCTGCACTTAATCGCCCACATGAGTTGAAACTACATGTTAAAGGTGCATTGAGAAATGGTTTATCTAAAACTCAAATTCGTGAAGTGCTTTTACAAGTTGCCATTTACTGTGGTGTACCTGCTGCAGTCGATAGTTTTCGTATTGCAAAAGAGGCAATTTTAGAATATGAACAAGAACGTAATGAATAAAACGTTATCGGTTATGCAAATGTCCTCTTCTCAGTGAATGTTATTTGTATAAAAATTCTATGTTTCGTCAGAGTGGATCAACGATATCTTTCTGACGATTTTTAAGTATGTGAATATAAAACCATTTAAAAGCAGAAGGTACTCGATTTATAAATGAGTACAACATTGATTTGATCATGATTTTATCGGCCAGTCATTTTAGTCGTGACTCATGGTTTGATTTTTGAGCCATAGACTAAAGGCCTCAATTTTTGGCCAGTGGCGATCTTTCAATGAAGTGATATAGTAATGTTGCTCGCAGAGTAAAAACTGATCGGGGAATGGTGTGATTAGTTCGCCATTTTTAATGGCTTTTTCAACCAATCGTTTTCTTCCCATTGTCACTCCAAGGTTATTTTTGGCAGCAATTGAGGCGAGATCTGAGCGATTGAAGTAAAGCGCTGAAGGGGTATCAATATTGATATTAAAATGTGCGGCCCAACTGTCCCATTCACCCGTTCCTGTCTTATTACACCATGCATGACTGTCGTGAAGTAAAGTACACTGGTTTAAATTCTCCCAATTGTCTACAAGGTTGAATTTTTTAGCATACTCAGGACTACATACAGGTAAAATATGTTCATCCATTAAGTATTGATAATTCAATTGCGGGCAGGGTTGATTATCAAAATAAAGCGCTAAATCTATCCCTTCTCGTTGTAAATTAACATTTTCATTGCCAGTCAAAATTGATAATTCAATAAAAGGATAGCGCTGTATAAAGTCAGATAGTTTGGGAACCAACCAATTTTGTGTAATCGATGGCCTAGCATAAATCGTGAGTGGCCCAGATAAAGTTTGATTTTGGATGGCCTTAATTTCAGTATTGAGATGGTCTAAAGACGATTGCAATGCCCAAAAAATGTGCTTACCTTCAGCAGTGAGTTCAACTTTACGGTGTAAGCGTAAAAAAAGTTTTATATTGAGTTCTTTCTCTAATAAATTGATTTGGTGGCTAACAGCACTTGGCGTTAAACATAACTCTTTTGCCGCTAATGAAAAAGACTCATGCCTTGCAGCTACTTCAAATGTATGAAGTTTAGATAATTGAAAACCTGTTAATGACTTATCTAAGTTCATCACTTTATTGCTCGCTGTCATATATTTTATAATTCATGTGAAATATTAAATAAAAATTTTAAAATAGATACTGCTATCTAAATCAAAATATATTTAAAGATCAATATTTAACCTTATGTTTTTTCAGATGAATTATTTTAACCCAAAAGCAAATTTTTATCATTTGACGTATTAATCCTAATTCATTATTTTTGCGTACCTTAAATATTAAACCGTGAAATATGTCACGAAAAAACGTGTTTTTAAGCAGCCTTACTGAAATTTAAAATATTGGTCTCGCTGTCTAAAAGGTTTTTATGTGCAACCTCTACGAAGCTTAAACGTTTCGTTATAGAGGTTTTTTACTTTTAAATTCTGTAAGGAACAAATTTTAATGATGGTCACAAATAAAGGCTTGTTGGTCACAACACTACTCCTCAGCTCAATCTTGTCTGGATGTGCTGTAAAAGGTGGTAGTAATGGTACGGCTGTTGAAAAGTGGCATAACTTTGAAAATCAAAAAATCAATGAAAAAGTAAATAAGAATAAAGCAAATGTTGTTTTCGTTCGTGATGAGAAAATTGAGGGAAAAGCGGTAAATATTTTTGTAGGTGGAGAATATTTGGCTTCATTGTTACCCAATGCTTATAAAGAGCTTGAAGTTTGTCCTGATAACCAAAAGTTGGTTGCAATTGAGACGGATGTCAAAGATCGCTATGCAAGCAAAGAAAAAGGCGGGCAATACTATAATTTACCTCTCGAAAAAACGACCTATTTACGTGTGAGTCTGGATCAGAATGGGCAGACTTATTTCTTAGCAATGAATGAGGATGAAATTAAAAAAGCTCAGCAGCATTTAAAAGAACAAGTCCACACCTTGCCACGTGTTGATCGCGATTTAAAGTGTAAGCCTACCGTTAAAATGTTGAAGAAATTTACATTACAAGCTGGCGCTTTGTTTCAGTTTGATAAATCAGATGAAGCAAATATGTTAACTCAGGGTAAACAAGAAATTAAGGATGTTGCAGATGCCATTCGTAGTGAAACAGCCGGGATAAGCCATATAGATGTTATTGGTTATACAGATCCAGACGGTACGGAAAGTTATAACCAAGTGTTGTCAGCACATCGTGCGCAAAGTGTAAAAAATATGATGGTAAATTATGGTTTATCTGCTGATTTAATTGCTGCCGAAGGCCGTGGTAAAACAAATTTATTGATCACAGATTGTTCTGAAAAACACACTCAAAATCGTACTGCGCGTTTGGCATGTAATCAGCCCAATCGTCGAGTTGAGATCCTTCTTTATGGTACTCAGCCGTAATTACGCTTCATTTCAAAACTTAGTATTTTGATTCTATTAATTAATGCTTAATTATTGAAATTAAGGAAATAAACGTGACTGTAAAGAATATTGTTCTCAAAATTAATGCTAAAAAATCAACACTCGATACCTTGAATATTGAAGGTGGTGAGTTTGGTCGTGGTTCTCAAGGTAAACCATTAAAAATTGCTGCAAAAGCAAATGTTCATTATGAGTTTACTGATAAAGAGACTTCATTTGGTCCAGAAAATATTGCGACTAAACGCCATGATAAGGATTTGTGGATTAGTTTCGAAGGTGGGGATGTTGATCAGCCAGATCTAATTATTGAAAACTATTATGCTGCAAATGGTGAGTTGGGCTATTCAGAAGGGGAGTCTAACTTACTGATCGGTCAGCATGAAAATGGCAAATATTACCCTTATGTCCCAGAAAGTGCAGAAAAAAGTGATGCCGTGAGTTTGCTTGCGGATCAAGTTGAGGTTGGTCAGGCTTTAGGTGGTGAAGAAGTTACAGCATTTTGGGCTTTTAATCCATTTTGGTTATTGGCTTTGGTTCCGATAGCGGCAGTGGCTATTGGTCAAGGTCATGATAACAATAAAAAATCTCCTGTAATTGAACATCCTCAGCATGTTCCTATCGCAGAAAAAGACAGTGCTGACACCAAAGAAAACACACCTGTGATCATTGATGTGACTTCAAATGATACCGATAAAGATGGTGACTTAGATCCAAGTACGGTGGTGATTAGCAAACAGCCTCAGAACGGTACTGTTAGTGTTGATCCAATCACAGGCGAAGTGACTTATACGCCAAACAAGGGTTATGTTGGTCCAGATGCATTTGAATATACAGTCAAAGACAAGGCAGGCAATGTTTCTGATCCAGCGACTGTAGTGATTGAGGTAAGTGCCAATCCAGTTGCAGTTGATGACAGTGCTAACACCAAAGAAGATACCCCAATCATTATTGATGTGACTTCAAATGACACTGACAAAGATGGTGATTTAGATCCAAGTACGGTGGTGATTAGCAAAC
The DNA here is from genome assembly GCF_052824985.1 of Acinetobacter sp. 1125_18A. NCBI lineage: Bacteria > Pseudomonadati > Pseudomonadota > Gammaproteobacteria > Moraxellales > Moraxellaceae > Acinetobacter > Acinetobacter sp. 1125_18A. The sequence goes on along the minus strand of NZ_VTDG01000001.1, from coordinate 451,870 downwards.
AACCGCAGCATGGTACTGTTAGTGTTGATCCAATCACAGGTGAAGTAACTTATACCCCAAACAAGGGTTATGTCGGTCCAGATGCATTTGAATATACAGTCAAAGACAAAGCTGGCAATATCTCTGATCCTGCAACTGTAGTGATTGAGGTAAGTGCCAATCCAGTTGCAGTTGATGATAGCGCTGAAACTAAAGAAGACACCCCAATCATTATTGATGTGACTTCAAATGACACTGATAAAGATGGTGATTTAGATCCAAGTACGGTGGTGATCACGAAACAACCTCAGCATGGTACTGTCAGCGTTGATCCAATTACAGGCGAAGTGACCTATATCCCAAACAAAGGTTATGTCGGTCCAGATACATTTGAATATACGGTCAAAGATAAGGCTGGCAATGTATCGGATCCAGCGACTGTGGTAATTGATATCACAGCTAATCCAGTTGCGGTTGATGATAGTGCTGAAACCAAAGAAGACACGCCAATCATCATTGATGTGACTTCGAATGATACCGATAAAGATGGTGACTTAGATCCAAGCACGGTGGTGATTACGAAACAGTCTCAGAACGGTACTGTCAGTGTTGATCCAATCACAGGTGAAGTGACTTATACCCCAAACAAGGGTTATGTCGGTCCAGATGCATTTGAATATACCGTCAAAGACAAAGCGGGGAATGTATCTGATCCTGCAACTGCAGTGGTTGAAGTGAGTGCAAATCCAGTCGCAGTTGATGACAGTGCTGAAACTAAAGAAGACACGCCAATCATTATTGATGTGACTTCAAATGACACTGACAAAGATGGTGATTTAGATCCAAGTACGGTGGTGATCAGTAAACAGCCACAACATGGTACGGTCAGCGTTGATCCAATCACAGGCGAAGTGAGTTATACCCCAAATAAGGGGTATGTTGGTCCAGATGCATTTGAATATACCGTCAAAGACAAAGCGGGCAATGTTTCTGATCCAGCGACTGTGGTAATTGATATCACCGCCAATCCAGTTGCGGTTGATGATAGCGCTGAAACTAAAGAAGACACGCCAATCATTATTGATGTGACTTCAAATGATAGTGACAAAGATGGTGATTTAGATCCAAGTACGGTGGTGATCAGTAAACAGCCACAACATGGTACGGTCAGCGTTGATCCAATCACAGGCGAAGTGACTTATACGCCAAACAAGGGTTATGTTGGTCCAGATGCATTTGAATATACCGTCAAAGACAAGGCTGGGAATGTGTCTGATCCAGCGACTGTGGTAATTGATATCACCGCTAATCCAGTTGCGGTTGATGATAGCGCTGAAACTAAAGAAGACACCCCAATCATTATTGATGTCACTTCAAATGACACTGACAAAGATGGTGATTTAGATCCAAGCACTGTGGTGATCACGAAACAGCCACAACATGGTACTGTTAGTGTTGATCCAATCACAGGTGAAGTAACTTATACCCCAAACAAGGGTTATGTTGGTCCAGATGCATTTGAATATACCGTCAAAGACAAAGCGGGGAATGTATCTGATCCTGCAACTGTAGTGGTTGAAGTGAGTGCAAATCCAGTCGCAGTTGATGACAGTGCTGAAACTAAAGAAGACACGCCAATCATTATTGATGTGACTTCAAATGATAGTGACAAAGATGGTGATTTAGATCCAAGTACGGTAGTGATCACTAAACAACCTCAGAACGGTACGGTCAGCGTTGATCCAATCACAGGTGAAGTAACTTATACGCCAAACAAGGGTTATGTTGGTCCAGATGCATTTGAATATACAGTCAAAGACAAAGCTGGCAATGTTTCTGATCCTGCAGCTGTAGTGGTTGATATCACCGCTAATCCGGTTGCGGTTGATGATAGTGCTAACACCAAAGAAGACACTCCAATTATTATTGATGTGACTTCAAATGACACTGATAAAGATGGTGACTTAGATCCAAGTACAGTGGTGATTAGCAAACAACCGCAGCATGGTACTGTTAGTATTGATCCAATCACAGGTGAAGTAACTTATACCCCAAACAAGGGTTATGTCGGTCCAGATGCATTTGAATATACCGTCAAAGACAAAGCGGGGAATGTATCTGATCCAGCAACTGTGGTAATTGATATCACCGCCAATCCAGTTGCAGTTGATGATAGCGCTGAAACTAAAGAAGACACGCCAATCATTATTGATGTGACTTCAAATGACACTGACAAAGATGGTGATTTAGATCCAAGTACGGTGGTGATCAGTAAACAGCCACAACATGGTACGGTCAGCGTTGATCCAATCACAGGCGAAGTGAGTTATACCCCAAATAAGGGGTATGTTGGTCCAGATGCATTTGAATATACCGTCAAAGACAAAGCGGGCAATGTTTCTGATCCAGCGACTGTGGTAATTGATATCACCGCCAATCCAGTTGCGGTTGATGATAGCGCTGAAACTAAAGAAGACACGCCAATCATTATTGATGTGACTTCAAATGATAGTGACAAAGATGGTGATTTAGATCCAAGTACGGTGGTGATCAGTAAACAGCCACAACATGGTACGGTCAGCGTTGATCCAATCACAGGCGAAGTGACTTATACGCCAAACAAGGGTTATGTTGGTCCAGATGCATTTGAATATACCGTCAAAGACAAGGCTGGGAATGTGTCTGATCCAGCGACTGTGGTAATTGATATCACCGCTAATCCAGTTGCGGTTGATGATAGCGCTGAAACTAAAGAAGACACCCCAATCATTATTGATGTCACTTCAAATGACACTGACAAAGATGGTGATTTAGATCCAAGCACTGTGGTGATCACGAAACAGCCACAACATGGTACTGTTAGTGTTGATCCAATCACAGGTGAAGTAACTTATACCCCAAACAAGGGTTATGTCGGTCCAGATGCATTTGAATACACAGTCAAAGACAAAGCTGGCAATGTATCTGATCCAGCGAATGTGGTGATTGATATCACCGCCAATCCAGTTGCGGTTGATGATAGCGCTGAAACTAAAGGAGACACCCCAATCATTATTGATGTGACTTCAAATGACACTGACAAAGATGGTGACTTAGATCCAAGTACAGTGGTGATCACGAAACAGCCTCAGAACGGTACTGTTAGTGTTGATCCAATCACAGGCGAAGTGACTTATACGCCAAACAAGGGTTATGTTGGTCCAGATGCATTTGAATATACAGTCAAAGACAAGGCTGGCAATGTATCTGATCCTGCAACTGTAGTGATTGAGGTGAGTGCCAATCCTGTTGCAGTTGATGACAGTGCCGAAACCAAAGAAAACACGCCAATCATTATTGATGTCACTTCAAATGATACCGATAAAGATGGTGACTTAGATCCAAGTACGGTAGTGATCACGAAACAACCGCAGCATGGTACAGTCAGCGTTGATCCAATCACAGGTGAAGTGACTTATACCCCAAACAAGGGTTATGTTGGTCCTGATGCATTTGAATATACAGTGAAAGACAAAGCTGGGAATGTATCTGATCCTGCAACTGTAGTGATTGAGGTGAGTGCCAATCCTGTTGCAGTTGATGACAGTGCCGAAACCAAAGAAAACACGCCAATCATTATTGATGTGACTTCAAATGACACTGATAAAGATGGTGACTTAGATCCAAGCACGGTGGTGATTAGCAAACAACCACAGCATGGTACTGTTAGTGTTGATCCAATTACAGGCGAAGTGACTTATACCCCAAACAAGGGTTATGTCGGTCCAGATGAATTTGAATATACAGTCAAAGATAAAGCTGGGAATGTGTCTGATCCAGCTCATGTAACTTTAGATATAAGTCCTACAGGTACCTTAACCGAGATACTCAAAGAAGCTGATTTAGGAGATGGTTCAACAGCCGCTGTTGTAAATGGTGAATTGAGTTTAGATAACCCAAGCAATGCTGACATTAGCGATATCTTAATGACATTGCCAACAGTGGATGTTACTTCTGGTGGTGAGACAATAAACTGGATTCAAACAGCAAATGGCGGCTTAGTTGGAACCACGCCAAGCGGTCAAGAAGTGATGTCGATTACTTTGGGTACACCAGTGACCAGCAATGGTAAAACCACAATTCCTTATGAAATTGGTCTTAAAGCGCCAGTGGATCATGTTGGTGAGAACAGTGAACGTTTAGATCTTGATTTTGGTATCAATACCAATATTGGCGATGCTAACCTCATTATTACTGTGGAAGATGATAAATCAGTAGCAGCGCCAATATCTGTAGTTGCAGATGGTGAGACGACTTTTTATGCGAACGTGATCATTAGTCTGGATCTCTCTAGCAGTATGGGTGCAAGAGATAGTGGTATTCCAGATCCGGTAAATGGTGGCGAGAAAATGCGTATGAACGCAGCTGTCGAAGCGATTGAAACGATGCTAGATAAGTATCAGGAGCAACTTGACAGTGTAGCCCCAGGTAATGGAGACGTGAAAGTGAATATTATTGGCTTCTCAAAATTAGCCAAGCATCTTTCGCTACCTGGTCAAACAGATACATGGGTGTCATTAGACGATGCCAAGAAAATAGTGAAAGGATTATATAATTTTGGCACTCGACCAAAAGATATTGGTGTAGATACCAACTACGATGCGGCTTTACAAGAAGTTATTCATAGTTATTTGAATAATCAAGGTGCTGGTCCAGTTGTCGGTGTGGACGGCGCGAAGGTGAACAATAGTTTGCTCTTTGTCAGTGATGGTATTCCAAACTTTGGTAATGGCACTGATGGAGTACGTGGTATCCAACCAACGTCACCATCAAATTATGAACCAGGCAATCAAAATATCGATATCGGTGAAGATAAGTGGACAGCGTTCTTAAAAGAACAAAACATAAAATCTATTGCGATTGGTATTGGTCCTCAAATGGATGAGGGTGCAGATTTCTTAAAACCAATTGCTTTCGATGGCGAAAAAGGCATCAACAAAGATGGTTCGAGTGACATTATTATTTTGAAAGATATGTCTGATCTCGGCGGTATTATGTCTGAGTTGGTTCCAGAAGCTACGGATACTCAGGGTTCTATTCGTACGGATGATGTGGGCAATATTGTTTCATCTTTCGGTGCCGATGGTGCTGGTCAGTTAATCATTCAGATTGATGGGTATGACTATACTTATGACTATGCAACAAACCAAATCACCAGTAGCAATAGCAATGCGGATATTTGGCAAGATGCTGGTAATGGTGTACTGATGGTGAAAACAGAGATCGGTGGTAGCTTTAAATTAAATATGTCAGCAGATAAGTTTGGTGACTTTAGCTATAACCCAGCTTCGACTCGTCCTGTAGGTAAAACCCAAGAAGAATTTACATTTACGCTTGTCGATAAAGATGGCGATAAATCTAGTGATAAATTGCTCATTGATATTCAATTAATTCCTGAGGCAAGTGCCAGTAAAACAGCACTGAGTATGAGTAATCAGTTGGATCATTTAGAGGTTTTTAATGCAGTTGGTCATACTTTAGATGGCTTTGCCAATACGCCAAATCCAGCCGAAGCTGTGAATACAAACCATATCAATGTCTCACAACATTTAGAGCAACTCAGTGTTGAGCAGCCTAACTTAATTTAAGTCTAATTAAGCTGCACAAAAAGCATTTTCTACATTCTGTAGTGAATGCTTTTTGTATATTTATCTGGGTTTTTTAGTGTGGTTTGGCATGCACGTGATGGTGCTATACCACATTTAAATAATACTTCAATGCAAATTTATTAAAAATACAGTTAAAACAAATGGTTATGTTTATAGCCATTGATTGTATTTCTGGTAGCCGATAGAACTCATCAATGCAAATGAATAGAAAACTGACACGGTCAATATCTCTGTGTTTTATAGGGATGTTGGCAATACATGGCCCATTGCTACATGCAGCGACGTTAAAAGAGATACTCAAACAAGCGCTGGTCAATGATCCTGTGATACAGGAGGCTCAGGCAAATGTGTCTTTTGCACATAGTACGATGCAGACGACTAAGGCTGAACATTATCCGATTGTCAGTGCTATAGGGACTCAGGTACTCGGTCAACAACATAAATATGAAAGCAATGCACGAGAAACGCATTTTGCTCCTGGTCTACGCGCGACAGTCAATGTTTATGCTTGGGGCGGGATCGAAGCAGCCGTTGATCGAGATAAGAAAAAAGAAGCTTATTATCAATATACTGCTGAACAAACCAGAGAAGACCTTGGTTATAAAATCAGTACATTGTATTTAACCGCATTAAGAACCAAAGAGTCTTTGGGTGTTGCAGAACGAAATTTAAAACGTCACGATAAAATGCTGCATGATTTAAATATTATTGTGCAACATGATTCAGGTCGGCTCAGTGAGTTGGCTCAAGCTCAGGCACGTCGACTAAAAGTAGAAACAGCTATTGCTGAATTACGACGTACGTTAGGTTTAACTGTGAGTCGATTAGAAGTCTATACGCAAGATTTTTTAGCACCAGATACGATTGTTGATCCTTTTTATGGAATGACATCTCAAGATTTTATTACCCAATACCATCGTGCTGAAGTTGATCAAATACCCAGCTATTTAGCACAAAAAGCAGAACATGAAAGTGCACTTGAAGATATTAAAGTGTCTAAAGCGGCTCAAATGCCGAGTATTAATTTAGAAGGGACGGCAAGTCCAGATAATAAAGAAATCTATTTAAGAATGTCATGGGACATCTTTAACCAAGGTTCAAAGCATAAGATCTCTCAGAAAAATCAAACCAAGATCGCTGTAGCGTCGCGTATGCAACAAAGCTTACGCGATACCATTGAACGTAGTCGAACAGCCATGTTTGATATGTCTCAAAATGAACAACGCGTAAAATTAGTGAATCAATATATTGATGTTCAACAAAAAGTCGTTTGGGCTTATGAACAACAATTCAAAATCTCTCGTCGGACATTAATTGATGTACTCGATGCTTATAACGAGCTTGCAAATATTGAAGCAACAGAAGTAGAAGCTCGTAATGATTTTAGAGCTGCAACTTTAGAGTATTTATTGGCTCAAGCCAAAATCAGTCAGTGGGCTGGTGTCACAAACTAACTTGGTTTCCCGATTATTTTCAAAGTATTTATTTAAGTAGAACAACATGAAATCTATTATTTCACATATCGCATTAACGACTAAATTATTAGGTAGTCCGATTAGTGAAGCTGCTTTATTGGCTCGGGTTGGGCGTGATCAAGACTTAAAGATTGATTATGGCACGCTCACAGAGGTTTTACGGAGTTATGGTTTTGATAACCAATTGTCGAAGCGATCTTTACAAGATATTCCAACACTTGCTTTACCTGCTACGATCTTATTAAAAAATGAAGAAGCTGCGGTGATTACCGAAGTTACATATCATGCTGACGAACGGACTTATCATTTATTGCAAACAGATGGGATGACCAAAGTCATCACTGCGATGCAGTTGGAACAATTGTACTTAGGATTTTGTTGGTTTATTAAGCCAAAAGTTCAATCAGATTTACGTTCTGATTTACCTGAATATCATTTGCCTAAAGCTTGGTTTTGGAAGGTGATTTGGCGATTTAGAAAATATTATTATCAAGTTGTATTGGCAACATTGATGATTAATTTTTTAGCTTTATTAAGTTCATTATACGTTATGAACGTATATGACCGTGTTATTCCAAACCAAGCTTTTGAAACATTATGGGTGTTAAGTATCGGTGTGATCATCGCGATTAGTTTTGAGTTTATTTCTAAATTAATTCGTTCTTATTTAACTGATATTGCAGGTAAAAAAGCAGATTTAATTATTAGCTCGTCACTCTTTAGACGTGTTATGCAGTTACGTTTGGTCGATCGTCCAAGTTCGGCTGGGGCTTATGCCAATAATCTTCGTGAGTTTGAAGCGGTTCGCGAGTTTATGACCAGTGCGAGTTTACTGACCATTGTTGATTTGCCTTTTCTATTTTTATTTATCAGTGTGATTGGATTAGTCGGTGGCAAGCTGGCCTTTGTGCCCTTGGCCTTAATCCCAATTATGATTGCAGTGGGCTTCTTTGTGCAAAGACCATTGGCTCGCTATATCAATGAGTCTATGAAGGAGTCATCTCAAAGGCAAGGCTTGGCAGTTGAAGCAATTGATGGAATTGAGACGTTAAAAACCAATAATGCCACAAATTGGGCGCAACAACGTTGGGATAATTTCACTGCAAAAACTTCTGTATCTTCGATTAAAGTTCGAAATTTAAGTAATTTGGTGGTGAATTTTGCCGCAAGTATGCAGCAGTTAAATACTGTCTTCTTGGTGGTATTCGGGACTTATTTAATTCACAGCAGTAATCCCGATTATAAAATTACTATGGGGGCATTGATTGCTTCGGTGATTTTATCTGGTCGAGCACTTGCGCCATTATCGCAAATAGCCAGTTTAGCGATTAAATTTCAGTCAGCCAAATTGGCCTTACAAGGGATTAATAATATTGTTGCAAGACCTATTGAGCGGGATCCTAGCCGTCAATATATCAGTTTAGCATCGGTCGAAGGTCAGATTACTTTTGAGCATATCCAATTTCAATATCAACGAGATGCAGCACCAGCAGTCAAAGACATAACCCTAAATATTAACCCAGGTGAAAAAGTTGCCATTTTGGGACATATTGGGAGTGGAAAAAGTACCTTGTTAAAACTCGCAAGTGGTCTTTATGAGGCCAATGCAGGTCATGTTACTTTAGACAATATTGATATACGTCAAATCGACCCAAGTGATTTACGAAGCAAAGTCAGTTTACTTAGCCAAAGTCCTCGCTTATTTTTGGGTACGCTTAGGGACAATCTAGAATTGGCAAGAACTGATCATTTTTCAACTGATCAACAGTTAATGCATGTCTTACATCAGTTTAGCCTCGATAAGGTGATCAATCAGCATCCGCAAGGCTTAGACATGCAACTCGGTGAAAACGGCTTAGGTTTATCTGGCGGGCAAAAGCAACTCATTGCTTTAGCAAGATTAACCTTACGTGACCCACAAGTTGTACTGCTTGATGAACCCACCACTGGATTAGATCAAGAAACAGAATTATCTGCCTTAGATGCGCTTCAAAACTGGGCAAAACAAAGAACATTATTGGTGGTTACCCATCGTCCCCAAGTCCTTGCATTGGTTGATCGTATTATTGTGATGGAAAATGGCGCCATTGCGATGGATGGTCCTAAAGAAGAGATTCTTGCCAAATTAGTTCAACAACAGCCCCAAAATATTCCTCCTGCAAAACCCAGAGTTCATCGAGTGAGTGTAAGTGCTCGGATCCGTAAATAACCTGATGCTTTGAACGTCAAGATTTGGTCGGATGAGAAATGATGTTGTTATGATTATGCAGATTAAGTAAGTGAAAGAAATGAAAAAACAAACTAAACAGCCACCAATCAGCCAATCTGATTTGAAGCTGTTAAACGATTTGAATGGCGCTTTACAGCAAGAAAAACACTATGGCTATTTTGCGGTGATTGTTTTGCTATTCGTCTTAATCGTCGTATTTTTAATTTGGGCGTATAACAGTACCTTAGAAGAGGTGACGCGAGGCCAAGGAAGTATTATCTCTAGTAGTCGTGAGCAAATTATTCAAAGCTTAGACCCCGGAATTATCATGGAAATGAGAGTGAAAGAAGGGGATGTTGTTGAAAAAAATCAAATTCTACTCAAACTGGATGATACTCGCAGTTCTGCTATTTTAAGAGAGAGCGAGGCTAAGGTTGAAAATTTAACCGCAATTGCAGCACGATTGAAAGCGGAAACTACAGAGACTAAGCCGATATTTCCTCAAGAGATTTCAAGTGAATTAAAGCAAAGAGAATATCAGGCTTATACGGTAAGACGGCAGTCGATGGTCGATGCGATCGAAGCATTAAAAGCCAGTAAAAGTTTCTTGGATCATGAGATTTCGATTACCCAACCGCTGGCACAGCAGGGATTGGTTTCAAATGTGGAAGTATTGCGTATGCAACGACAATCGGCAGATCTGGGTGCGCAAATTTTAGATCGGAAAAATCGCTATTTAACCGATGCGAATAATGAGTTGGTAAAAACAGAAGCTGAGTTGGCACAGGCTCGAGAAAATATGGCGATGCGTGCGGATCCTGTTGATCGTTCATTTATTCAAGCACCGCTTCGCGGTATTGTGAAAAATATTAAAATTAATACAGTGGGCGGTGTGGTCAATGCAGGACAAGATATTTTAGAAATTGTTCCTTTAGATGACAAACTTTTGGTTGAAGCTTATATACGCCCACAGGATGTGGCTTTTCTTCGTCCCGGATTGCCTGCTGTTGTTAAAATAAGTGCCTATGATTATTCGATTTATGGTGGCTTAGAGGGGGTGGTGACACTGATTAGTCCCGATACTCTGAGTAATGACAAACGTAATAGTGAATTGAAATTAAACCAAAATGAAGTCTACTATCGTATCTTGGTCAAAACCGATGCAAATAGTTTAGTGGATAAACAAGGGAAAAAGCTTCCGATTATTCCCGGCATGGTGACCACTGTTGATGTAAAGACCGGTGAAAAGACCGTATTTCAATACTTGATTAAACCGATTACGCGGATGAAACAAGCTTTACAAGAGAGATAAAGCCACTTACTTAAACGGTTAAGTTAGAGTCATTTCATGTTTTGATCTATCCCCCAAATATGACCTTGTCGTTGATAGGTCAAGATTGGGGGAGGTGATTTTTGCTAAAGTAAAAACTTATGTAGAACAATAGATCATTGTTTAATACTGAGTTATCGCGTTCAATTAGCCTTAATCCAGTGTAAGTTTATTCAATAAAATTATTTCGAGCTAAACCAATGGCGGTTAATTCAGCTAACTCGATGAGGCCAAATTGACCAATGTTTCATGTAGATAAACCCAATAATATTGACCTGATTCAACTTTGATACAAGCCGTCGATATCCGTAATGTATCAGGTTCATGGCTTTGTTGATGTTCTTGATATTGAATCCAGCAGTGGTTGTCTGCTTCAAATAAAGCACGCGTATTTAAGATTTTAATTTTTAACGCAGGTTTATTACCTATATTTTGACTAAACAAGGCATTTATTTCGGGTAAACCAATGACATTGCCTTGCGTCGTAATCATTTTAAAATTTGGGTCAAAACTGGCTAAGAGTTGATTTAGGCTTTCTTTTGCATTTTGACCAGTAAATACATTTTCAATCAAAATATGTAAATCGATGACATGTTGTAATGCATTGTCCATAGGATTAGACATGGGTTTTCTCCTTAAAAATGGAAATTAATGATAAGAGGCAGAGCAGTGCTGCAAGCAAAAAAGTATGCTGATAACGTATTAAGTCATTTGCAGCAGGTAACAGATTAAAGATTGAAATAAGGACAACTGTACCTAAACTGAAAGCAACTTGTCGATTAATGTTCCACAGCACACTGCCTTGTAATAAGTCTTGGCCGTTAAAATCGATGAGGGCACTGATTTGGGCAGTATTGGCACTTAGACCACCACCCATTCCCATCAGTAGATAAGCAACCATCAAGGTACTTAAATCATTGGCATTTGAGACCCAGAACAACAGTGAAATTCCTAAACTATGTAGCGTAATACCGATTATAAAAAGCTGCTTTTTACCGAGATGGCGATAGAGAAGTCCACCACTGGTCATCGATACCAATGCACCTACTGCATAGAGCAGCATAAATAAGCCAGTCTGTTTTGCATTAAACCCAAGGTTACGTTGTAAATTAAAGATATTCAGTAAATTCACACCAGTAAAAATACCGGGTACTGCGTAATAAACGATAAATGCATTGCGTAAATTATAATTTTTTAACAATTGCAAATTAAGAATCGGATGAGCAGATCCTTTTGCGTATTTGAGATAAATCAGAAGCATTGTGATGGAAAGTAGAAAGCTACTGATCGCGAGTACAACACTATGGTAATCGTTAAATAATGAGAAAGAGAGTAACAAACACAACAGGCTGACATTGACCATAAACAGTCCTAAAAAGTCAGGTTTCCCGGACGTTTTAGCTTTATTTTCTTTGATCCATCGCCATGCTAAAAAAGCAGTGATCACGGTAAAGGGGATATTGGCGAAAAACAACCAACGCCAAGATAAAGCATCAATAATCATGCCGCCAATCGTTGGTGAAAAGGCTGGTGCAATTAATGCAATTGCCATAATCATTGTGGAGATACGTTGCCGTTCATGGTTTGGAAACAGTGCAAATACCAATGCTTGACCGACAGGGATTAATAATCCGCCAGCCACACCCTGAACAAATCTCCAAAAAATTAAACTATGGATTGATTCACTCATGCCAATCAACCAAACGCTGACGGAAAAAAGCAGCATTGAATAACACAGCAATTTCCGATCACCCAATACGCTTGCTAACCATAAGCTCATGGGCATGATTAAAACCAAACCCAAAATATAAGCATTGCTTACCCATGCAACCATCGATGGGCTGACTGAGAAAGCTGTTGCTATATCGGGTAAGGCAATTGCAGACATGAAAATATTGATGCAATCAATAAAGAACCCAAGTAAAAACACTGTTGCTATTTTATAGCGATATGACATAGCGACCTCCAAGATGCAGGAGGGTACGATTCAGGCCTTTTATTGTCGATGCATGCGAAGTAAAATCATTGTTTAATAATTTCAAACAATCAGTGTGATTATGCAAAAAAACCTAAAACAGATTATAAGTTTTTTGCAAGTGGTTGATTCAGGATCATTTACCAAGGCAGCGGAGATTTTGGGGTTAAGTCGATCGATGGTGAGTATTGATATCAAGCATTTAGAACAGCATTTAAATGTGAGTTTGCTGATTCGTAATACGCGTAATATCGCACTGACTGAAATAGGCAAAAGCTTTTATGAGGATTTCAAACACATTCAATTGCAAATCGAAGAAGCTTTTGAGCGCAGTCAAAACTTAGCCACAAGTATCACAGGGATATTGCGTTTTTCATCGACCAATGAATTTGGACGGAAATTCATCTTACCTTTGCTGGGTGAGTTTTGCCGCCAATATCCTCAATTACAGCTACAATATTCATTTAATTCTTCCTTAGATGATTTAGTCACTGAAAAATTAGATTTGGTCATTCGGTTGGGAAACTTAAAAGACTCATCCATGCGGACACGAAAAATTGCTGAATATCCGATTTATTTGGTTGCCAGCCCTGAATTTTTAAAACGTTATCCAATCAATAGCATTGCTGATTTAGCACATGTTCCTTGGATTGGTCATCGCTTATTGAATTGGCAGGATGCGCAATATGTTTTACAAAATGATCAAGGTGAAAAACATACATTGCCTTTTGTTAGAAGTCAGTATGAATCTAATTCGGCAGAAGCGATACACCAGATGACACTTGCTTCATTGGGTGTTGCGATATCGCCAGCTTGGTTGGTCGATGAAGATATTCAGCAAAATCGTTTAACTCGGGTGTTAGCTGATTTTGATTTACCTGTGCAAAATGTTCAATTGCTCTATCCGAATACGGGAACATTACCTGCAAAAACTCGTGTCTTTATCGATTTTTTGGTGCAACGACTGTGTCTTTAATCATGTCAAAATAGGCGCTTGCTATTGCGTATAGATAAAATGCATGGTCAATTGTTAGACTAGATTTCGCCAGATCAATTGTTTATATAAAACCAACAGGATATCATCAAAAAATATCACAACTCATCTGTATACATCTCAGTAAAATATAGCAAGATGAGCTTCGGTCTAAAAAGAATTTATAAAATGGTGTTGATGTTCTATGCGTGAGCCGTCCTCCTGTCCGCCAGTTTCTGTGCCCTTGAATCAGCAAGCATTGATTCAAAATGGTGATATTGCACCGCAAACACTGGTTGCCTGTGAGGAATGTGACACGCTCTATCATCGAATTCAGCTGACTCAAGGTGAGCGTGCTTATTGTCTCTGTTGTGGTGCTGAGCTTTATCGGCAAAGCAAGCCGTTTAGTGTCTTACTGGCAATGGTAACAACAGCACTGATCGTATTTGTGATTGCCAATAGTTTCCCGATTGTTAAGGTGGAATTGCAGGGTAATGATTCACAGACAACACTACTGGGTGCTGCATGGGCAATGTTTCATGCCGGGCAAGGGCCCGTAGGTGTGTTGATTCTTATCACGACTTTCGTGGTGCCTTTATTAGATTTATTGCTGCTGTTCTATGTCATTTCATCAGTTCATTTTTTTAAAGTTCGGCCTCGTTATTTAGTTGCAGCATTTCGTACCCTGTTTTTATTTAGAACATGGGGAATGGTTGAAGTATTTTTGATCGGGGTATTGGTCACCTTGGTTAAACTGGTGGGTATGGTTGTGGTGATTCCGGGCGTTGCATTATGGGGATTCTCCATACTGAGTGTATTGCTGGTTTATATTGCCTCAGTAAAAGTCAAAGATCTTTGGGATGAGATCGACAGGAGACTCTCATGAAAACTGAACAGTCTCAGGCTAATTTTTCAAAATACTCAGCGAATACAGACAATAAAAATTCGTTGCAATATCCAAGAGCCAAAGATTTGTCTTTGGTGCTTTGTCATTGCTGTGGAACACTCAATAAACAGGTTCCAGAGGTTGAAGAAAAACATGCTTCACATTGCTTGAAATGTCATAGTGTGCTGCATCAACGTAAACCAAAGAGCTTAGACAGAACCCTTGCTTTGGTGATTGCGGCGAGTATTTTATATATTCCAGCCAATGTACTTCCGATGACTGTCACAGATTCTTTGTTAGGCAGTCAGCAAGATACGATCATGAGTGGTGTGATCTATTTTTGGCAGAATGGGGATTATTTGGTTTCTGCTGTTATTTTTATGGCCAGTATTTTTATTCCCATGTTAAAACTTTTAATTCTGTGTTTTCTGTTGATTGCAGTAAAAATGCAGTCTTCTAAACGATTGCACTTTTCACCTGAGCATTGCTCAATGCTTTATCGGATTGTTGAGTTTATCGGTCGATGGTCGATGATTGATGTTTTTGTGGTGGCTTTATTGACCGCCTTGATTCAGATTCAATCACTGGCAACTATTCTCGCTGGGCCGGGCGCGGTTGCTTTTGGTGCAGTGGTGGTTTTAACCATGTTTGCTTCACTGAGTTTTGACCCGCGTATTATTTGGGATAATTATTCTGCTGCTCAGAATACGCACAACAAGAACGGGCTTTCCCTGCAAGGCTCAGATGTGATTCACGTGGATCATCCTCCCTTGAATCATGATTTATCCAATTCCAGTCAATAAAACAATGATGGGTGTGTATGTCTGAAAATAAAACCAATAACGAAAGCTCAGATCATCAGGATCCTCATGCTGTAGATGAAACGCAGCAGATTTTGCCTGAACCTGAGAAAAATAAAGGACGCTGGCGACCATCGTTGATCTGGCTGATTCCGTTTATTGCCTTGCTTATAGGTCTGTCGTTGGCAGTCAAAGCGGTATTAGATACTGGCCCGACCATTAATGTTGCTTTTAGAACGGCTGAAGGGCTGGTTGCAGGTAAGACGACTGTGCGTTTTAAACAAGTGGATATCGGTCTTGTTCGCCAAATTGATCTTGCCGATGATCATTCACATGTCATTGCCAAAATTGAACTGCGTAAGGATGCCAGTAATTTTGCTGCAAAAGACTCACGCTTCTGGGTGGTTCGCCCCCGCATCGGTGCCAGTGGTGTCTCCGGAATTGATACCTTATTGTCGGGTGCTTATATTGAGGTTGATGGCGGTAAGGCAGAACAAAAACAGGATGAGTTCACTGGCTTAGAAGTTCCTCCAGTCATCTCATCAGATGTACCGGGTAAAATCTTTTTCCTCAAAGCCAATAACCTAGGCTCACTGGATATCGGTTCTCCTATTTATTATCGTCAGATCAATGTGGGTCAAATCACGGCTTATCAGTTGGCCAAAGATGGTAAGAGTGTTGAGGTACAGACCTTTATTCAAGCACCTTATGATAAGTTTGTGACCACAGATGCGCGTTTTTGGCAGGCCAGTGGTGTCGATGTCAGCTTAAGTGCATCAGGATTTAAGCTAGATACCCAGTCTCTGGTGAGTATTATCGCTGGCGGGATTGCTTTCGGTTATCCTGAGAATTCACATGCTGCTGTTGCTTCGGATCAAAGTCGTTTTAATTTATGGGATTCTCGTACTGAAGCTTTGAAAGAGCCAGATGGCAATCCACACCGTATCATCATGTATTTTGATCAGTCTTTACGTGGCTTGTCGGCAGGTGCACCGATTGACTTTATGGGGATTGAAATTGGTAATATTCAGTCGATTAATGCGGAGTTTGATGCAAATTATACTCAGATTCGGATGCGGGCTGAGGGGGTCATTTATCCATCTCGTTTAGCCAATGGCAAAGAACTTGATCCTGATGGTGTGATTTTTAAACGCTTTATCGAAAGAGGCTGGCGTGCTCAGATGCGCACCGGAAATCTACTGACAGGGCAGAACTATATCGCCTTTGATCTATTCCCTAAAGCAAAACCAGCAAACTTAATCATCAGATCAAATGGTGTGATTGAGGTTCCAACCACACCAACCGAGTTGAAGGGATTACAAGCACAAGTATCGCAAATTGCGGATAAACTGAATAAATTCCCATTGGTGGAAATTGGGCAGGATGTACGTAAAACCCTCAATAATATGAATTCAGCGATTAGCTCTACAGATAAATTGGTGAAACAGTTGGATGGCAAAGTTGCGCCAGGACTACAGGCGACTTTGGATGATGTACGTAAAACCATGCGCTCTACTGAAACCATTCTATCCAGTGATGCGCCAATGCAACAGGATGTACGCCGTGCTTTACAGCAAATGACACGTGCTGCCGCATCTTTACAGCTAATGGCTGACTATATTGAACAACACCCAGAATCACTCATTCGTGGGAAAACGCCTGAGGTTAAGAATGCTAAATAAAAAAAATAGCTCACATTTTCTGTCCTATTTGCCGCAGTCTAGTCTAGCAGGTTGTGCTCTATTATTGGCCGTTGTGGGTTTAACGGGCTGTTCCAGTTCGCCTACACCAAACTACTATAGCTTGACGCCAACGGTTAAACCGTTGGTGAGTTCAAATGTACGGGTGATTGAAGTACTGCCAGTGGGATTACCCGACCGTTTAAACAGGGCCCCCTTAGTCTTACAGGACAGCAGTGGTAAATCTAATGTATTGGATAATGAACGCTGGACGTCCACGTTGGGGGCAGAGTTACGTGATGGTTTGTCTGCGGGTTTGCAACAGAAATTAGGTGCTGTCGATCGTTACAGCAGTGGTATGACGGGTGGTAAAGTCTCTTACCGTATTGCAACCGACTTTTCTCGCTTTGATATTATCGAACACTCCAACACACGTTCGTTAAATCGGGATATTGAGGTGGCAGTTGCTTGGATTATTAAACGTGATGATCCAGCCAGACCCTTAAATCAGCCAACAGGTGTACAAAATGCAGTTTTGCCTAACCGACAACTCAGTTGTCGAATGGCATTTACCGATGCAGTTGGTGCAGATGGCAATAAAATTGTTGATATAGTCAGTGTTTCACGACAGTCATTGAGTAAGGTTGTCGAAGCGATTGCCGCTTCTGTTGTTGCGACAGAAGCCAATAAAGCTGTGGTGATGGAAGGGGTGATCTGTGCTTAGGTTGATGTGAGAGTCCGTCAACTGTAAAACTAAATATAGGAAAACTTAAGTTTCATCGTTATTTAAACTTCTTCAATTTTTAAGATATTGAAAGAGTCGTTCGTCTGGTCGCGAAATAATGCAAGTAGTTGAGCAAAGCTTTCATTTTAGTCACAGGGTTTTGTTCGATTATCAATGCTACTTGTATTATGTGATTCTCTAGGTTTTTGTTTATACATTTGTGCTCAATTAGAGGATGGATTAAAAAAACAGCAGTAGAATCAATGTAATTGAAATTAAACTAATATATAATCATTATCATTTGCAAATGTTATTGATTATCATGAAGTGTTTCCCTCCAAATAAAGTATGGCAAGTTATTATATCAACACCATTATTGAGCACTCATATCTATGCTGCTGTAGATGAGCCAACAGCAGCATTAGAACCAATTATTGTTCAAGCAGAGATGAATGATGATATAACGGAACATTCTAAAAAATATAAAAAAGATAAATCATCACAAGCAACTAAAATGAATTTAGCGCTAAAAGAAACCCCTCAAACCGTGACTGTCGTGACTCAACAAAGAATGCGAGATCAGGGACTAAACACCATTGCAGAAGTTATGCAACAAGTACCTGGGGTAAGTATCGGGTATAACGATAGTGAACGGCCCAATTATAATGTTCGAGGATTTGCAGTAGACAATATTCAAATTGACGGAATTGCTTCTTCCTACTCAGGCGTTAGTGGCTCTGTTATTGCGATGCCTGTTTTTGACACAGCTGTTTATGATCATATTGAAGTATTAAAAGGTGTAAATGGTCTAAATACCGGATTGGGAGAACCTTCTGCATCAATTAATATGGTGCATAAAAGACCAGAGCAGGCATTTAAAGCGCAAGTAGGGGCAAGTTACGATAGCTTTGATGGTCGTAGATTTACAGGAGATATCACCGGAGGCATTTTGGCCGATGATAAATTGAATGCTCGCTTGATTATCACAAATTCACAAGGGGGGACAGGTAAAAATAATTATGATAAAGATACAAAAACGATTTCAGGGTCATTAACATCAAAAATTACTGAGCAAACGCACTTAACATTAGGGATCGATTATCAAGATGATGATCCTAAAGGTTTAGGTGGTGGTGTGCCAATTTTCTATAGTGATGGAACTAAAACGAAATTTTCATCAGAAGATAACTTTGGTTCTATGGATTGGGTAAGATGGCAACGGGAATTGCAAAATAGTTATATCTATTTAGATCATAGTTTGAATGACCATTGGAAAACTAGAGTATCTTTTAGTCGACAAGATTTAGATGCATTTGCCAAAACATCATATGCCTATAATGGAAACTTAAACTCAAATGGTACAGGTTTAAGTTATTCTCATTGGGCATCAGAAGGTGATCTAAATCAAAATACTTATGACATCACTGTCAATGGTTTGTTTAGCTTATTTAACCGCGAACATCAGATTGTTTTTGGTTTGAATGGTTGGGATCGAGAGGCAAATGAATATGGACTGAGTTATCCAGCTTATTCTGCAACAAATACAATTAATGATTTGGCAAGTTTCTATGGAAATACTTCTCCAGATTTTAAACCTCAAAGAACAGGTAGCGATAAAAGTACTGAAACGAAAATGTTAGGTAGTTTTGTCAATGCGCGTTGGAATCTTACAGATCCTTTGAAACTGTTTACAGGGGTACGTTTATCCGATTGGGATACTCAAACGAAGAATTACAAAAATGGTCAATTGACCAATATTACTTCAAAACAACAACAATCAAGTATCCTTATTCCTTATATTGCTGCCACATATGATATTTTTTCAAATTCAACAGTGTATGCAAGCTATACAGAAATTTTTAAACCTCAGTCCAATCTTGATATTAATGGTAATTTTTTAGACCCTGTAACGGGTAGTAATACTGAATTAGGTTTAAAAAATAGCTTGTTCAATGATCGGTTAGATCTGAATACGGCGATTTATTATGCAAAAAAAGACAATGTTGCTGAACAAATTGCAGGGACTGGTGTGAATGGCATTGACGCACGTTATAGAGCAGTAAAAGGGGCGGAAACAAAAGGTTTTGAAATAGAAGCATTGGGGCAGCTAAATGACGCGTGGACACTTTCTTTAGGTTATGCTTATAACGAGACTGAAGATGCAGCAGGGAATAAAGTAAATACAGCAAATCCTAAACAAACTGCAAAGCTAAATACAAGCTACCAATTTAAAGGTGATTTAGTGGGATTAAGGGTGGGAGGCAGTCTAAATTGGTATGGTTCAAGTTATGACTACATTAATATGGGAACACGGACTACGCCTCATTTAATTAAAGCTGAACAAAAAAATTATGTTGTGACCAGCTTATATGGTGCTTATGATATTAATAAGAAAACTAATATTTCATTGAATATCAATAATCTATTTGATGAGCAATATTATACACGTATTATTGCCAGTTATAAGACAGGTTATATGGGGGATGGAAGATCAGCAGTTGTTGCCTTAAATTATAAATTTTAATAGATTTTATTGTTGATAGATAACAGCACCCCAGTTTCAAATAAAGCTGGGGTGCTGTTAAATTTGATTCAGTGTTAATAATCTAAAAACTTGAATATTCAAAATTCTTTAAATATTAAACCATCGCTGGATCACTGACAGAATCTGCACCTGTTTCAACGCGTCCTGCAAAGCGTCGATAAAACTTAGTGTCCTGAGTACAAGTTACGGCAAAATCATACCATTGCCATGTATCTTTCAGTTCCCAATGTCGTGTTGATGTTTGACCTGCTTTTACACTGATTTTTAACGCTGCGTCACTACGATAGACGACTGGGCTAATGACCAGTTCAACATCTTTTGTGCCCGTGTTGGTCAGGTCTAAATAAACATTACCATTGGCAATATCATAACACACTCGAATTTCAGGATTGATTTGCAGGGTCTGATTACGATTTAAATCACCTTTGAAGTGGCGATGAAAACCATTTGGTCCCATTACCCAAAGATCGTATAAGCCTTGATTATCCTTTTTCACATTCCAAACATCATCCAGTGTTTTACCCGCTTCTACAATGTAACGACGCGGAACACGACTGAGATTTAACTTGTCATAGACATGAAAAACTGCGCCTTGAGTCCCTGTATTCGAGAACAAGAGTTTAACTGTTCCATCATTTTGACAACGTGCGCTGGTATGTAATTCATAAGGCAATGCTTTAGATGGGCGAATACCACTGGCTTGAATTGGAAGTTGTAAATTGGTTGGAATCGGAACATTGGGCAACTTTTGCTGAGCTGAACGAAGTTGATCTGCTTGCTCACGGGTTTGTTTACCATTTAATTCTGGCAGTACATCTTCATTTGGGGTTTTAAAATTAAATGCTGAGGTTAAATCACCACAAATCGCACGACGATAAGGACTGATATTCGTTTCTTTTACCCCAAAGCGTTGTTCTAAAAACATTAATACTGACGTATGATCAAACACTTGAGAGTTAACCACACCACCACGACTCCATGGTGAAATTACAAAGAGTGGTACCCGTGGGCCCGGTCCATAAACACCATTGTCTTTTTTAGGCTGGCTGCTGCTGCCTAGTGGTGCGTCATGTAGATAATATTCATGCTGCATATCAGCTTGGCTGAGTGTAGATTTACCCGCATAAGTATTGTCTGCTTGTAAGGTTGGTGCAGATGGAGAGGGAACATGATCAAAATAACCATCATTTTCATCAAAATTGATCAAGAAAACGGTTTTACTCCAAACCTCTGGCACTGCTGTTAAAGCATCTAAGATTTCTTGAATAAACCAAGAACCTTGTACTGGGCTTGATGGACCTGGATGTTCACAATAGATAGAAGGTGCATTGATCCAAGACACTTGGGGGAGTTTGCCTGTTTTGATATCATTTTTAAAAGCATCTAAAAACTCTTCGGGTTTATTGCCGGGCAGGGTGTTTGCGATACCTTTATACAGTGGATTTTTAGCATTATCGGTTGTGGCATCATAAGCTTTATAAGGCAATGGTTGCGCTGCTTTATTGTATGGACTATTTGGCGCACCACCACTTGAAACTGGATAGCCTGAAGCAATATTGGCTTTTTTAAAGGTACGGAATGCACCGAGCATGTTATCGCCCCATTCATCCGGCATATTTTGATAGCAAATCCAGTTAACACCTGCTTCTTCTAAACGTTCAGCATAGGTTTTCCATGTGTAGCCGACATCAACGTTTTGGGGATCGCCATCAATCCAGTCCCATTCATTATTCACAAACGCAGTACTGGTCGGTACTGCGCCATTGGTGCCCGTTAAATGAAATGAGCGGTTGGCATCTGTACCTGTGTGCATTGAACAGTGATACGCATCGCAAATGGTAAAAGCATTGGCTAAAGCAAACTGATAAGGGATTTCCTGCTCTTTAAAATAACCCATTGCATAATCAGTTTTATGGGTTGGCCAGTTTGACATACGGCCGTTGTCCCAAGCTTTTTGGCTATCCACCCAAGTATGGTTTGTACTGGGTGCACGTTGTGCATTATTACTTGATCCATCTAAATGAAAAGGCGTTAATAAGGCACCGTTACTTCGTTGTTGTTGCCATACAGTACGATCATTTTGCAAAGGAATGGTTAGGCGGTCGGCAAAACCACGAACGCCTTTTAATGTACCAAAATAATGGTCAAATGAGCGGTTTTCCTGCATAAGGATAACCACATGTTCGACATCCTGAATGGTTCCTGTTTTATTATTTGCAGGAATAGCCAATGCCTTTTGAATGCTGGCTGGAAATGTAGATAAGGCAGCAGCACCAAAACTTGTTTTAAGTGTATTTGCTAAAAATTGACGACGATTAATCACAATATTTCCCTTTGGTATTTTTATGTTTATGGTGCACAACGCATTAATGGTTTTTTAGATCCATCAGGCTGTGTAGTGGCCTGATCATCATTTGAATCATTACAAGCGGTGAGTGCCAGTAAAATTGGGAAAATATAAATGTACGATAACCATCGTTTCGGTTTTTTTAACATGTGCTTCGTCCATAATAAAGATGCCCACACATTAGACAGCGCTTGTGACAGCAAGGTGTCACCTTTATGACAAATCATTGACATGGTAATAGCGCTAGAAATCGAGGCAAAAATCCAGATAAAACTGGAGAGAATTTAAGCGGTTTTGATGGAGAGATTAGGTGTGACGTTTAACTTTAATTTGAATTGTTGCTGAGATCTAAGATATCAACTAAGCATCTTGCTTTTAAAAGATTAATTTTATTAGTCATATTTTTATAGGATGAACGATCACGCAACGTGTGAAAATGCGAAGAGTCAGAACAGCATTTAAATTTATAGCTGAGCATGCAGGATATTGCAGGAATGAATGGTTCCTGCATTTATTGACGGCCGTTTATTTTAAATGTTTTTTTAAGCAAAGCATCCCATCTTTGAACCAATGCTGAATATTCAGTTTTACAGCCCAGTGCTCTGCTTTTGGGTAAGTATTTTTCTTTGACCAGATACGCATATTTTTGCGAGTCAGACCCATAAACATAACATAAGAAATTTTCTGCTCTTACCCATTCAGGTGAGTGCCCCTCTGGTGTAAGTTTTCTTGAAACGGCTGGCCCTTGTTGCTCTAGCCCATAAGAGTCTGAAATAGAAATTAAATAATCTTTATCTTCATCATAAGTTGTTAGGATATAAGCAGCGACTTGATCAGCATAATCCTCTTCGAATTTATAGGGGATATCCAATGCAAGTGTATCTATCAAGGCATGGCCTGCCTCATGATACAAAGTACCAAGAGCGCTTTGAAACAGCTCATCTTCAAGTTCGGTACCTTTAGCACCTGCTTGAGAAAATAGCTCTCTTTGTTCTTCACCTAATTCATAACACATCTCTATTGTGGAAGTATCAGCATCATAGAATGCATTCACTTCACCACATTCTTTGCCAATCACCTTGATATCCTGCGGTATATTGATATAGCTGTTCATATATTCCGCAAAGTCTTCTAATAAATAATTCGAGCGCCAGAATTTTTCTTCGATCTTGGTTTGGGCATTTCTAGCGGGTTGGTAAATCGCAATAAATTTTCCTGTTTGATCTTTAGCCGCATGCTTTTTATGCTGATTTGATGATGAGGGAGTCTGTTTCTGTTGATTGATTTCAGATTGATTATTTGAGGAATCAGCGCTAGTCCCACAACCGACTATGCTAATAAGTACTAAACTGATCAAACAACTTTTTAAAGTAAGAGGGATCTTTCTGTTCATCTGTTTTCTCAAAACAAAAGTATGAAGTGTTTTTATGTGCGAATGCATGTGTTGAAAATGCTGATTGTCTACATACATTTAAGATCATCAGTAAAGTTCTAAGGTAGGCTGAAATAGGTGAAATTCATGCAATTAAATCATTCATTTCAAGGTGTTCAGCCCTTAACTTATTACTTTATTATTTCATCATCATGTTATTTTGACAGCTTGGTTTTATCTTTTGTCTTTATAGGAATGATACTGTCATTTAAGGACAACCTGAAGCTTTAG
This sequence comes from Acinetobacter sp. 1125_18A, assembly GCF_052824985.1. Classification (NCBI taxonomy): domain Bacteria; kingdom Pseudomonadati; phylum Pseudomonadota; class Gammaproteobacteria; order Moraxellales; family Moraxellaceae; genus Acinetobacter; species Acinetobacter sp. 1125_18A. Next base: position 427,637 of record NZ_VTDG01000001.1, on the reverse strand, counting down.
CGTATTCAGACCATTGACAAGATCAGCATGGATCATTATTTTAACTCAACAAGTTCTTTTTTGGAACTTGTTATTTTAAGATAAATTCTTGAGGTGAACCATGTCTATATCAGCGGTGAAAGAAAAATCAAAGCAAAAAACACCTGCATCATTTCCAGTACGTCGTATGGATTATCAATTTCAGGATATGCCCAAGTATTGGTGTAATGACGAACCAACCTTTACCCATTACTTCACAGGTCTATCGACGCTTTTTCCTGAAGGTGAATCGTACTTTGTCCGTTCAGTGCGCGCTTTACGTGAAAAAATTAAAAACAACCCACAGTTAGATCGTGATATTGGTGCCTTTATTGGACAAGAAGCCATGCACTCTAAAGAACATCATGCTTTTCATGTCAGTGCACAGCGATATGGTTTAGATCCTGAATCCTTAGAAAAAGTCACAGGGATCATATTAAAAGCGGTAGAACGTACTTTTCCTAAAAAATGGAATCTCTTGGTCACAGTGGGTCTGGAACATTACACCGCCGTGTTGGTGGTGGAGATGATGAAAAATGTCAATGAGTTAATGACCGATACTACTATTCGTAATTTATGGTTATGGCACAGCGTTGAAGAAACCGAACATAAGGCTGTGGCTTATGACATGTATGAATACTTATATGGCAAGGGCTTAGATGCCTACATTCCTCGCGTGGCAATTTTTACATTTAGTCTTGTGCTGATCACGCTATTTTCTAATGTATATCAAGTGGTGTTGATGTCGAGAGATAAACAATTATTAAACCTTAAGTCTTGGACTAAGTTTGCTGGGTTTACAGTACAAGCCTATCGTAAGCTGGTACCGCAATTTTTCTCTTATTATCAGTTTGATTTTCATCCGAATGATACTGATGAATCCGAAATTGTCGCGCAAACTAAAGTAAAAATTGGTTTATCCCCTGAGCAATCAAGCTTTATCCAATAAATATTTTATTTATCAAAATAGGAAATAGTGATGAATCCACTCAATATGACTGGCCTAGAAATTATGCAAGCATTCCAAAAAGGACTGGTGCCAGCGCCTGGTATTGCAAAAACCATGGGGATGGAGGAAGTCGGAGACGTTGAATATGGTCGCATTGTATTTATGGCCATTGCGGATGAACGTCATAGCAATCCATTGGGTGGGGTACATGGTGGTTTTGCCGCAACGATATTGGATTCAGTAACAGGGTGTGCTACACATACCGTCTTGGCTGCGGGTGAGGGCTATGGAACTACTGATCTTGCGATAAAAATGTGCCGTCCGATGCCGTTTAATAAAAAGTTAATTGCTGAAGGTAAAGTCATCAACGTAGGGAAAAACTTAGTCATTTCAGAAGGCTATCTTCGAGATGAAGAAGGAAAATTGTATGCACATGCAACAGCAACCAATATGATCATCCGTCGTTGAAAGATTCTATTTCTGCATCATGGTTTTGAACTAGAATTTTTGGATCAGGGCTTTTAATTCAGATTTTTTGATTTATCGCCTTTGAATCAGGCCTTTGAAGTATTAAGTGCTGATCCTGTGATGTAGTTCATCGAATATCAATCGACTCAAAGTTAAGCTGAGAATATAAAATGAATTCAGTTGTATTACATCAATGGGAAATCTCACCTTTTTGCCAAAAAGTTGCCAGGATGTTGCAATTTAAAGGGATTGCTTATCAGACTGTGGATTATAACGGTGTACTGGGCGCAAAAGTGCCAATGCTCAGTAAAGCAGGCAAGGTTCCTGTTCTAGATATTGATGGTCAACGTATTCAGGACAGTACCCGTATTGCACGTTATCTTTATGATGCTTACCCAGACTTACCACGTTTATATCCTGAAGATCCTTTACAAAAGGCCTATGTTGAGCTTTGGGAAGATTGGTCAGACGAGTTGTTATATTTCTATGAGGTGCACTTTCGTGTCAGTGATGCTGATGCTTTAGATCATGCGGTTGAAATGAGTGCAAAAGGTCGCCCCAAACATGAAATATATCTGTTAAAACCCTTGCTCAAAGCAACATTAAACCTGCAACTTAAAATGCAGGGTACAGGTCGTATGGCTAAGCAGGATATTGAAGCGGAATTTACTCGTCATTTAGAGCGTATCGAATTGGTGTTGGCGCAAACAGGATGGCTGGTTGGCGAGGTTAAAACACTGGCTGATATTGCAGTAGGTTCGCAGCTTTTAGAGATTGTCCGCACCAGTAAAATTTGGGGCGCTAAAATTAAAGCTTATCCTTCTATTGCTCAATGGTTAGACTTGCTATGAATACGCAGAATGCAACATCTCAAAATATAGCAACACTTCCATGTGTGGTTGTTATGGGCGTAGGTGCTGAACAAGGAATTGGAGCAGCAGTTTGTCGTCGTTTTGCTCAAGAAAAATTAAAAGTACATGTTGTGGGGCGTACTTTAGCGAAAGTGCAAGCCGTGGCTGATTCAATCAATGCGCAAGGTGGACACGCCGTAGCACATGCTTTGGATGCTGAAAATGAACAACAAGTGCAGACTTTTTTTGCGGAGAGGAATGCGCAAAAGGAGCATCTCGTCGCTGTTATTCACAATGTGGGGGGCAATATTCCCTCAATTTTTTTAAAGACCTCTCTTCAATTTTTTACTCAAATGTGGCGTTCTACTTTTTTATCGGCTTTTTTAGTGTCGCAACAAGCCTTAAAAATCTTTGAACAACAGCAATATGGCACGCTGATTTTTACCGGGGCAAGTGCATCTCTTCGTGGTAAACCTTTTTTTGCGGCATTTACCATGGGCAAATCCGCATTACGTAATTATGCGATGCATCTCGCCCAGATATATAAGCCTCAAAACATCCATGTTGCACATATTATTGTTGATGGCATGGTCGATGGTGATCGTGTTAATAAAGCTGTATTTGGTTTAGGACGCTTACTGAGACTTACACGAGGCACAGGCGGATTAAATATCGAAGCGATTGCTGAAAATTATTGGATGCTTTATCAACAAAAGCGTGATTTATGGACCCATGAGCTGGATTTACGTCCTTATCAGGAGAAATTCTAATATGTACAATTTAATTCCTCCATTGCTGAGAAAAAAATCCAAACTACAGGGCTGTATCGTTGTTATTGGCAATGAAACTCACTCGCTCAGCCAGCTTTTTGTGCATCAAGCACACAACAGTACAATGCCTGTATATCAAGTTCAGCATGATCCTACCCAAACCAATCTAAAGATTGAGCAACAAGATTCAGGTCTAAAACGGGTTCGTTTGAATCTGATCAATCCGACTGCTTTAAAAAATTTAGTTGGCTATATTCAACGAACAGGGCATTCAATTGAACTGTGTGTTTTCCAAGCTGATTTTTCAAAATCATTGTCGAATTCCGATGCTTCAGCCCAACAGATCGAACAGCTTTGGCAAAATACTGGTTTGGCTGCGGTAAATATTGCCCAAGCGATTATTCGAAAGATGCTGATAAAGTCACAAGGAACTTTGATCTTTCTAGGAACACAGCCCAACCTGATCGCTGAAAACAATGGCTTAACTCAGAGTATGTTTGCCAGTATTCGGGCATTGGCACAATCTTTGGCAAGAGAGTTTCATCCTAAAGGCATCCATATTACCTATTGTATGTTGGAAAGTTGGGATAGTCAGAATGTTGCCTTGATGGATTCGGTTAAAAATATGTGTTGGCATCTTTATCAACAACCTGATTCAACTTGGAGTCAGGAATTGAGTGTTGGTGTATAAATGCTATGGGGATTAATGCGAGAGAGCGCTAGTTAATCATATCCATCCCAAGCAGCGTGATTCAAACTTCAAAGCAATGGATTATCCTGAAACAATCGTACAATCCATTCGATAAAAACTTTTTGTCGTGGTGAAACCAGTGTTTTTGATGGATAAAGTAAAGAAATAGGCAGGGATGGAACAGGATAGTCAGTTAAAATTTGACAAAGTGTGCCTTGCTCTAGCTCAGATAAATAACCATAACGTGGTGCTTGGATGATGCCAAAATGCTGTTTGGCTGCTGCTGCATAGGTATTTGCACCATTGACTTGAATCTTTAACGGCAACTCAAAAAACTGTGTTTTCTTGCCTGTCAGAAACTCAAGCGGCAGTGGCTTTTGTCGAGCGGAAGAATAAAATCCGACCATAAAATGTGATTTCAGATCGTCTAAGCGTTGTGGTGTGCCATATTTTTCTAAGTATTTTGGACTGGCTAATGTCACTTGTTGAATATCGCCCAGATGCCTGACAATTAACTCACTATTATTGAGCTGACCTATACGAATGACACAATCAATGCCTTCTTTTATCAGATCTACATAACGGTCGCTTTCGGTGAGTTGCAACTGTATCTGTGGAAACTCAGTTAAAAAATCATCTAATTTTGGCAGAATAAAATGCGCAGCAAAAATACCATGAACTGCGATTTTTAAAGGCCCTTGAGGTTTTGCATCAAGAAAATCATGATCAGACTCATTGATATAACCCAAGATATATTTGCAGCGCTCATAATAAATATGGCCTTCATCGGTTGCTTTTACCTGACGAGTGGTACGCAACAATAAGCGCGTATTGAGTTGGAATTCTAATTGTTTAATTGCATCGGTCAGGGTTGAGCGTGGCAAATTTAAGATCTGTGCTGCTTTGGTAAAACTTTGTTGTTCAACCACATTGACGAAAGCAGACATTGCATTGAGTTTATCCATACGCCATTCCAATTGTTCGATTTATTCGGATAAAGATGTCAGGTTTAACTAGATTATCTGGTTTTATCTGAACAGTATCATAGAAGCGATTAGAGGTATATTTTATTCCATGAGGTCATCACGATGCATACAACAGGTCATACACAGCAAGAAAAAGTGATTTTAATTACAGGCGCTTCTCGCGGAATTGGTGCATTTACTGCCAGCTTATTGGCACAGCAAGGCCATAAGATCATTATCAATTATGCCAGTAATGATAAAGAGGCGGAGCATGTCTTGAGCAGCATTCAAGCGTTAGGCGGAACAGCGAGTCTATTTAAAGCCAACATCAGCCATTCTAATGAAGTGACTGCATTATTTAATTATGCAATTCAAACCTATGGTCGATTGGACGTGCTGATCAACAATGCAGGGATTTTGAAATTAAGTAAGATTGAACAATTAGACGATGAAAGTATTGATCAAGTTTTAGCAATTAATATTAAAGGCCCTTTATATACCATGCGTGAAGCTGCTAAGCGACTGCAAAAGGGCGGTAAAATTATTAATTTATCCAGCAGTGTGGTGGGAATGAAGCTCGAAACTTATGGTGTTTATACTGCCTCAAAAGCTGCTATTGAATCCTTAACAGCTATTTTAGCCAAAGAGTTAAGAGGAAAAAATATTACGGTAAACGCAATTGCACCTGGGCCTACGGCAACTGAACTTTTTCTTGAAGGCAAAAGTGATGAATTGATTGCTCAGTTAAGCAAAGCTGCACCTTTAGAGCGTTTAGGCACTGTAGAAGATATTGCCGCAGTGTTGGATTTCGCCGTAAATGAAGCGAGTAATTGGGTCAACGCCCAAGTCCTTCGAGTCAATGGTGGGATCGTTTAATTCCAGATGGAAAATCCTGACTCAAGTCTTTAATTGGGGGCGATAGAGAATAATCACTTTATTTATCTGCTATCGCCCCAGATTCTGATGAGATCAAGGTCTGTGAGAATCAAGGCTATACAAATTATTTTTTATAGGCTTTCGCTTGGGTTAAATATTTTTCCATTTCTTCATCTGGAACCATTCCTCCTCCAGTCCCCCAGACAATATGATTAGCATTTTCCAATTGCTGTTGGTTAAAGTGATGTAGCGCGGCATAGTCTTGATGTTGATTGGTCAAAATTGGTCCAAGCATACCCGCCAACGCAGAAGGTTCTAATTTAAGCTGTTCTGCATCATTGAGCATGCCCAAGAGTACATACATGGTTTCATCCGTTAATGTATAAAAACCGTCTAATAACCTTTGCATGGCTCGACCAACAAAGCCAGATGCTCGCCCAACAGCGAGGCCATCAGCAGCGGTGATATTGTCTATACCCAGATCTTGAACTGAAATTTCATCATGTAAACCTGTTGCAACACCGAGTAACATACAAGGTGAATGGGTCGGCTCGGCAAAAATACAATGTACATGATCACCAAAGGCCATTTTTAAGCCAAATGCAACGCCACCGGGGCCTCCGCCAACACCACAAGGTAAATAAACAAATAAAGGATGTTGTTGATCAACCAAAATATTTTTTTGTTCTAATTGTTGTTTTAAACGCTGCCCAGCAACTGCATAACCTAAGAATAAGGTTTGTGAGTTTTCATCATCGATAAAAAAGCAGTTTGGATTTTCTAATGCTGCCTTTCTGCCTTGTTCTACGGCAACACCATAATCTTCAGCATATTCAACTACTGTAACATTGTGCGCACGTAACTTATCTTTCTTCCATTGACGCGCATCTGCTGACATATGCACAGTCACATCAAAGCCTAATTTTGCACTCATAATGCCAATAGAAAGGCCTAAATTGCCTGTAGAACCGACCGCAATACTGTATTGACTAAAAAACTGTTTAAACTCTGGACTATCCAGTTTTGCATAATCATCCTCAATGTTTAGGCGTTGTGCTTGAATCGCAAGTTTTTCAGCATGACAAAGCACTTCATAGATACCACCACGCGCTTTAATTGAACCCGATATTGGAAGATGGCTGTCTTTTTTAAGCCATAATTGACCATGGATCGATTGTCCAAAATACTGTTCCAACTGTTGCTGCATTTGAGGAATCGCTGCCAGTTCGGATTCTATAATACCTTGAGATGCCGCTGTTTCTGGAAAGGCTTTCATCAAATAGGGTGCAAAGCGTGTCAAACGTGCACTGGCATCATCAATATCTTTTTGGTCCAACCCGACATAGGGCAGCCCTTCTACCAGTGAGGTAAAATTGGGATTAAACCACGCCACTTCTTTGAGTGCGATAAGGTCTTTAACAATTGGATATTGGGCAATAAGCTGATTAATCTGTTGAGCGTTCATAAAATACTCCTAAAGGCTTAAATAAAATGAGAAAGCAGGAAGGTGCAGCCCAATGCGGTGAGGGAGGCAAGGAAAGTTGCAGAGGTATAGTATTTAAAGGTTTCGTTTAATGTAGCACCACAGTATTGTTTGACTAACCAAAATAGAGAGTCGGTCACAATGGTAAAACCGATGGCACCTGAACCAATCGCAATCGCCATGATTTCAGGACTAATATCCGGATAGAGCGGTAACATTGGCGCAACGATTGCAGTTGCACCCATCATTGCAACAGTGGCAGAGCCTACAGCTGCATGTAAAATCAGCGCAACCAACCAAGCAAGTAAAATTGGATGCATATGCAAGTGGGAAAGCGTAACAGCCATTGAGTCAGCTAAACCACTGGCTTTTAAAATACTGTTAAATGCACCACCAGCCCCAATGATAAATAAGATGTTGGCAATTGAAGAAAATGAGTCTTCTGTGGCTTTTAATAAGCTTCCCATCTGCATATTACGACGTAGACCAAGGGTGTAGTAGGCAACAAATACCGCAATAAACATGGCGGTGATCGGATTGCCGATAAAGCCTAAAATGTGTGAAAGCTGAGTGGATGTATGACTATTTAATTCAGCCACAGTTTTGATTAACATTAATCCGATTGGAAGAAATACCGTAAATAAGGTGATTTTTAAAGAGGGTAAGCTATGTTCTTCTTTCAGGGCGAGCTTTGAAAACTCGACAGGTACTGCTTTAAACGGTAAACGTTGACCAACTAATTTTAAAAACAGTGGGCCACCAACCAGTGCGGCTGCTAAACCCACCATTAAGCCAAAAATAATCACGGTACCGACATCAGCCCCTAGTTTATTGGTGACATAAAGTGCGGCAGGGTGTGGCGGTACCACACAATGTACAGCCATTAATGCTGTGCATAATGGAATAGCCAATTTAAACAAAGAGGTTTTGGTATGCTGCGCTATAGAAAAAGCCAAGGGAATTAATAAAACCACACCAACTTCTACAAATAAAGTGATGCCACAAAATAGCCCAATCAACACCATGATCACATCACTGGATATCCAGTGACATCGCTGCAAAGACAGTGCGATACGTTCAGCGGCGCCAGAGATTTCCATCATTTTGCCGAGAATGGTACCCAGTGCAATGACTGTAGCAAGGAAACCCAAGGTGCTTCCAATCCCATTTTCAATTGCATTGACCATATCCAGTAATGGCATTTTCATTGCTACACCGACAAAGAAGCTTGCCAGAAGCAAAGCTAAAAAGGGATGCAGTTTAAATTTTAAAATAGTGAAAATAATTAACCCGATACTGGTTAATAATATACCGACATCCACGAAATTGGTTTCCATACCATATATCTCTGTGACAAAATTTGTTCTTTGTCTATTGAAGTTAAACCAGAGAAATCCGTCAAACGATGATATTTGATCTACGGGTTAAAATAATTCACTTGAAAAATAAATCCTAAATAAATTTTGATTTTTAAATGATTTATACGTTATTTATATGGGCATAGGACAGCAAGAAGCATGTGATCAATCATTTTGTTTCAGCAAAAAGGAAAACGCATGACCAACGCACATAAAAATCTAACCGGTTTTCAGCTCTCAAAACTGTATACATTTGAAGTTGCGGCAAGACATGAATCTTTTGCACTCGCTGCTGAAGAACTGTCTTTAACCCCCAGTGCGGTAAGTCACCAAATTAATTTGTTAGAAAAAGAACTTAATATCAAACTGTTTTTACGTTTGCATCGTAAAGTAAAGTTAACCACTGAGGGACAGCGGATTTTAGCTGCTTTACAATTTTCATTAGACTCGTTAAACGTTGAAATTAAGGCACTGCAAAATCAGCAACTTGTTGGCTCACTCACGATTTATGCAAGACCATCGATTGCTCAGTGTTGGTTAGTGCCCCAATTGCCTGATTTCATTCAACGCTATCCATTGATCCAACTCTCAGTTTTAACGGGTAATGAGGATGTAAATTTTCAACGTAGTGGAATTGATATTGCACTTTATTTTGACAATCAACCGTCTTTTCAGTTGAATTATCAGTATTTAATGGACGAATATATTATCCCCGTATGTAGTCCGGCATATGCTGAAAAATTTAACCTCTACGATCATCTAGACAACTTAAAAAACTGCACATTGCTGCATGACTGCCAAGCATGGAGTAACGGCACAGGCGCAGATGAATGGAACAGTTGGACGCAGCATTTTAATGTAAATATGGATCATTCTTCAGAGATGAGTTTTGACCGATCTGATCTGGCTTTGATTGCTGCTAAAAATCACTTGGGTATTACCATGGGACGTAAAAAACTAGTAGAAAAAGACTTGGAAAGTGGTGAGCTAGTAATGCCATTTAAAAACATGTATTTAAAATGTGATCAGCACTACTATATTACATCATTGAAAAATAATGAATTACCTAAAGTTAAAGCATTTAGTGACTGGATAAAAGCACGAGCAAACTCAGAAATAGGGCATCAATGAAAAACCCTAAACTCTAGAAAAAGCTTCGCAAGCCTTGAATAAAAAATAACAAAATCAATTTTATGCTAAAACCTAAAAATTAATATTTTTTGCTGTTAAAATTTTTATAATACTTGATTATTATGGTTAATATTTGAGTGTTTATATTTTAATAACGCCAATTAGAATAAAATTGAACAAACCTAAATATAACGAGAAATTAAAGAGAAATAAAAAGGAAAGATGCAATAAGTTTTTATATTAAAAATAGGGCAATTGGGGTGAGGAAATCTAAACTGAAAACGACATTGTAAAAATACAAACAACAACAAAATATACGAATTTTAAGACAGTAAGATCATCCAAAAATACATACTACCCCCAAAAAATCATATTCAAACTTTTATAAAAAGTGAAGTTAAATTGTAAATATTTATTATTTTTCAATATCTTGATTGGTTTTTTTGATGTTAAAAAGTACATCTAGAAACATTGTTATTGTAAATGATATTGTTATTGATTATTATTCTCATTTGATAGGTTGTATGTGTATCTTTGTAATCCATGTTTTCACTCCCGATTTGAACATACTGGATGAGTCGAAATATACACATTTAATGATGATTAATATCATTTAATAAGGTTTCTCCCTCATGAATTTAAACCCTGTTGCGCTATATAATATAGCCAAGTCTGATACTGCGGTTTTAAAACCACGTTATTTGTCATTATGTTTACTTGCGTTAATGACAGCAAGCATCACTACGGTAGGCTATGCAGAAGAGAATAATTCCGAAAAGCGTAAATTGGAAAAGAATGAGAATTCTTTGACGACGATTACGGTCTATGCCGAATATAAAAATGATGCGCCTGTTTCTCGAACTTCAATCAACCGAGAAAACATGGATAAGACGGGTGTAACCGATATGGCAGGTATTGTGAAATATTTGCCTTTGGTCAATGCGCCGTTTTCCGTTGGAGGGAGTGGAACATTTTTTGATGGTACTGGCACCAGTAGTTATAACATCCGTGGTATAGATGCAAATCGAATTGGCTTAGATGTAGATGGGGTAGATTTAGCCGAGGCAACAGTAAGTACTTATGTCCCACCTAAAAGTATGAGCAAGCGCGGTGCTGGTCGGGATTATATCGAACCAGAGATGTTTACCAGTGTCGATATTGTTTCAGGAACTACTGATGTATCGACAGATGGTATTGGTGGTCGGGTTTCTTTTAAAAACAAATCACCAGAAGATTATTTAGTTGATGGCAAAACAGTCGCTGGAACATTAAAAGCAGGTTATAGCTCTGCGGACAGCGCATGGTTAAGTTCTGTGACAGGTGCTGTCGGCAATGATGATCTCAAAGCACTTGTGGCTTATGCGCATCGTGAGGGAAGTGAAACCAAACCAAATTCAAAAACGGCAGCTTTTCCAGCGGATTGGACCTCGGATGCAGTGCTTACCCGATTATTGTGGAATGTATCTGACCAACACCAACTAAATTTTACTGCGGATTATTATAAGAAAAAGTCTGACACAGATAATATTGCAGCCGATTTATTCTCTAATTTTAAGAGCGATGCAAAACAACACCAAGATATAGATCGAACACAATTGAGTATTGATCATATTTATCGGCCGAATGACTTTGTGCTCTTTAATAAATTAAACAGTAAAATATGGTATCAGGAATCGAACAATGATACTGATACTTCATTTATGAATAGTGCGACAGTTGCACGTGATTTTTCAACCACTTATAAAGAGAAAAATACTGGTATAAAAATTGAAGCAAGCAAAGAACTTACAAACCAAAAGCTTAAATATGGCATTACAGCAGACAAGAAAGATTACGCAAGTACTAAATTAGATCTTCGTAATGGCGTTCCAATTACAAGCATATATCAAGGTAGTTATTTATTAAATTCTGAATTAAAACGTTACTCTGCTTATGTTGCTGATGATATCCGATTGGACGTATTGGGACGAGATTTAACTCTAACTCCAGCGGTTCGTTTTGAACGACAGGAGTTTAGACCTGAAATTACCTCTTATAGTGATATACAAGCCAAAGACTATAATTATGTTTCGCCAAGTTTTTCTGCAAGTTATCAGTTTACCCCAGATAATTATAGCTATTTAAAATATTCAAGAGGTAATCGTATTCCATCGCCAACTGAAATTGGCGGGATTTATCAAACAATGTTAGCTAATCCTGCTTATATTGTGGTTGGTAATTCGAACTTAAAAAAAGAAACCAGTGATGCTTTTGAAGTGGGTTTAAGAAACACCTCAATTGAAGGGATTAAATTTGATTTGACAGGTTTCTACAGCAAATATAAAGATTTTATCGACTACTTTAACTATGGCAATACGCCTCAATATCCTTTTGGCTACTATCGCGCAGAAAACTTAGCTAATGCACAGATCTGGGGTGGAGAGCTTTCAACACGAATTGACTTAGGTCAGTTTATTCCAAACTCAGATGGCTATAGTCTTGCACTTGTTGCAGGTAAAACCAAAGGCTCGGCAAAAAATAAAAATGGCGTAAAAAGTGGCGTAAATTCTGTTCAGCCAGAAAAAAGTGGCGTAAATTCTGTTCAGCCAGAAAAAGGCAGCTTTACCTTTGCTTATGATGATCCAAATAAAGTCTTTGGTTTAGGTATGACTGCAACTGCTGTTGGTGGAAGGATGGCAACGCGAGATGTCAGTTCTTATCAGGATGATATCAAATATCAGAATGTGGCAGGTTATACCGTATTTGACTTATCCGCATATTGGAATGTGACCAAGTTTGCCAAGCTGAACGTGGCATTGAATAACATCTTTGATAAGACCTATTGGGATTATGCTGCTGTGGGAACAATTACAGGGGCGAATCAGGCTAGTGTAATCGATCGTGCTGCTGAACCAGGACGTAATGTTGTGGCAAGTATCGAATTTAAATATTGATTTTTTAAATAGCAAAATGGAAAGAATTTTTTAATTCAACAAATATTCACCTCCAAGGAAACGAACATGAAAAAATTGGCGCTATGGATGACCAGTTTAACTGCAATGGCAACTGCTGGATCAGCGATTGCTGCTACAGTCGATCAATCCAATGCTTATCAACAGGCATATGCATTATATGTGCTTTACCATCCTAATAATAAAGAGCAGAACAGTAGCACTTTAATTAAGCAATATACTCAGGACTATGCAGAATTGTTTAAGGCGAATAAAAAAGTCAATCAAGTGCAGTTTGTTCAATACGAGCAAGCACGTTTAGAGCCATTACTTAAACAGCGCCGTGAAATGTCAGAAAAACAGGCGCATGTACGTTATGGCATTCTCGATAATAATAAAGATCAGAAACTGACCCTAAAGGAATTTCAGGAGACGGGTTTAAAAACCTTTAATGAGTTTGATAAAAACTTGGATGGTTTAGTAAATGCAGAAGATGCCAAATTAGCGGGCAATAGTAATGCAACGCATGATGGATTCCGTGTGAAACTACCCATTTCAATGCCGATGCCAAGTAACATCAACGAATTTATTAGCCAATATGGTCAAGGGAAAAACTATGTAACGCTTGGAGATTATCTAACAACGCGTGACAAACAATATTTTGCAACCGATGTGAATGGTGATCATATTGTCACTGAGAAGGAATATGTGGATGAGTTTATGCAACGTTTTGATGCCAATATCGCAACAGGTAAAGTCAAAATGCAGGAAACGGCAGCACAACAATTTCAAGTGATTGGCAAAGGTAAAACAACAATTCAAGCCAGTGATATTCAACAATTTGCTAAAAATATGGATCAAGCGATCAGTCAATAAATTATCGCCAATAAGTGATAAACAGTTTCTCGGTCATCTTGAGGATGATCGAGAAATTTTTTATTTAAAAGCGATAAGCTTTTGATAAAATTATAATAATTTTTAATTGAATTTTGTTTAAGATTTACCATATATCCCATTCGAGTATGTTGTGTAGTCTTATAAATGAGTTGGATACATTAAAAAATTCAATTAAAAGGGCAAACTGAGCTCTCATTTTCTTTATTTTTTTGCTAAGATATTGCTAATAATTCTCATTCTCTTTAAACATGTCTGATCCTATTAGCACGCTATATCGTCATCACCATTCTTGGTTATATCAATGGTTAAAACGTCGCCTCAACCATAGTGAAGATGCCGCTGATTTAGCCCATGATACTTTTCTGCGTATCTTAAAGCGTAAAGATGAATTGTATTTTGATCAGCCGCGTGCAATTTTGACCACTGTTGCCAAGGGAATTTTGATTAATTGGTATCAACGTAAATCGATTGAAAAAGCCTATTTAGAGGCGCTTTCAAGCAGACCTGAATATGATGAAATTACACCTGAGCAAAAAATATCGGCAATTGAATCTTTATGTTTGATTAATCAATTACTCAATCAATTGCCTGAGCGCCAGCAACAGGTCTTTATTTGGTCACAATTAGAAGGGCTGACTCAACAGGAAATTGCAACACGCTTAAATATTTCTACCCGAACCGTGATGCGTGATCTGGTTTCAGTACTGAGTCAATGTTTAGCTGTTATGGATTAATGCCTGCATGTTGCATGATCAAATTTATCAAGAAACAGCGCAATGGATCATTAAAATCCAACACGCACCATTGAATGAAACTGAACAGCTTGAATTTGAACAATGGAAACAGCAAAGTTCCCAACACCAAGCTGCATGGTCTAAAGCCGAACGCTTATTGTATAGCCTTAAGGAATTTCCCGAAGATGGGCAGCAGCTGATTCAGCAAGGCAAGAAAAATGCCCAATTTAATTTAAACAAACAACTGGTGCTTGCCTGTTTACTGTGTTTTGGCAGTGTCATGCTATGGAACTCGGATTATCGCTATATATGGTTATCGGATTATCGTACTGCGGTGGGTCAGCAGAAACAGGTTGAGCTGGAAGATGGGACACAACTTCAATTAAGTACCCATACGGCTTTGGACGTGCGTTATACAGCGCAACAACGTATTGTAAAATTACATTATGGCGAAATACAAATACGTACGGCCAAAGAAAAAAATCATGCTTATCGCCCATTCTTGGTCGAAACTGAATCGGCAAATCTGCAAGCGCTTGGCACTGTATTTAATGTTCAGTATTTCAACAACAGTGAAAAGCAAACCTGTCTAGGCGTCATAGAAAGCGCAGTGAAAGTCAGTTTGAACCAGTCCAAACACACTAAAATTGTCCATGCTGGTGAGCAACTCTGCTTTGATGATCGCAATTTTAAAGCATTACAAAGTTTAGATCCGAATATATTGGCATGGAAAAACCATATGGTCATGGCTTTTGAAATGCCGTTGGAAAAATTGCTTCAAGAGATTGGGCGCTATCAACACCAATATATAGATATTGCCCCTCAATTGAAGTCGTTAAAAGTTTCAGGTTCATATCCAGTCAATGACTTTGGCACCTTACAAACAGCATTGCAATTCAGCTATCCAATCAAAGTAGAACGTTATTTCGGGGATCGTGTGTTGAGTATTCAGCCTAAAGCTGAAAATCAGAAAAGTAAAAATAATTAAGAAATGATGTCAGTTTTTACAGACAAGGCGGGTAATACAGTTAAACCAAACAAACTGGAGAAAATTGATGAGCACCTCATTCACACTCAACCGCCTTGCATCTCGTTTAAAAACAGAAACAGCCAGTCAACATGAATATATGCATCAATTAATGGAAAAAGCCCAAGTATTTAAAGACGTCGCACATTATGCAAAATTTACTTTGTCACAGTATTATTTTCAAAAAAATGTCGAATATTTATTTCAACATCCCAAGGTTGCAGACTTGATTTCTGATTTAGATATTCGTGGGCGTTCGCAAGCAGCTTACTTAGATCTACAAGACCTTCAGATCGAACCAGAATCGTTGGCCTTGGTTATTGAAAAGATCGGCTTTCCTGAAGCGCTGGGTTGGATCTATGTATCTGAAGGTTCTACGCTGGGTGCAGCATTCTTATTTAAACAAGCGCAACAAAGTTTGGGGTTTTCCGCAGATTTTGCTGCGAGAAATTTAGCTGCCTATCCAGAAGGGCGGGCCAAAGTCTGGAAACACTTTATTGAGGAACTTGATCAGGCTGACTTTACTCAAGATGAGCAAGATCGCGTCATTTACGCTGCTCAACAAGCCTTTGATTATTTTGGCGCATTATTAAAAGACATTCATTCAACATGAAGAAAGCGTCTTCTGTCAGCAATCACACACAAGGCAAAGACTTAACGCTGTTAGCGTCTTTGCCGGTAACGCCATCTGCAAATTTACATTCATCCTCAGTGGTGCGTGTGATCTGCATCATCTTGGCAATTTTGTGTCTTGTTCTCGCTGTGGTGGGGATTTTATTGCCGGGGATCCCAACTTTTGATTTCCTCTTTTTAGCAACGATTTTTGCCTCAAAAGGTTCAGCACGCTTGCATCGTTGGTTACATCAAAATCGTTATATTGCAATGTTGCTCGCACAGTATCGTGGCGGTTTTAAACAGATTTCGCGTTCACGTAAATGGATGATGACATTGAGTATTTTATTCGGTACGACAATGTTAATGGTGTCTTCACTGCATCTGCACTTAAAACTTAGCCTGTTGGTCATTTTGCTGATTGGGTTGATCTGGATTTGGACCAGACCAGAAAAAATATAAATTTTCATGTCATGTTTTAACAATTCACTGGGTAATGATTATTGAAAATGAAAATCATTCACAAGTGTGGGCGTTCCTATGAAGTTTAAAAAACAAACTCTAGCCATGTTAATACAGTGCTTTTGTATCAGTGGTGTTTATGCACAAATTACTCCCAATGTTTCAATGGCAGCGAAAAAAGCGCCAGAAAAATATTATCAAATTTCAGAGAATCAGTTGGGCTATGTGTTATCAAGTTTTGCAGCACAGTCGGGTATTGCCTTAAGTTATGATGCAAATATTTTAAAAGGGCTGAAAAGTAAAGGAATTACCGGGCATTATAGTGTAAAGCAAGGCTTCGATTATTTGCTTACAGATCACCCTTTTCGGGTAGAGCAGCAAGGTTCGACTTATGTCTTAATTGCTAAATCTGGCTCAGCTAAACCGAATACAGAGAAAAACACTGCGACTGGAAATACAAGCACTCCGTTAAATAACCCTTCGCTTTTCAATAATATGGACAGTGATGTTGTTACGCTTCCTCAGATTAAAGTCAATGCTGTACAACAAAAACAAAAGGTCAATACAACACAGCTGAATCGTGAACACATTAGCCGATTTAGAGGCACGGGGAATGGTGATGTGTTTTCTGATATCGCTGGTGTACAAGTCAATAGCCTGCGTAACGAAGCGGGTGCAATAGATATTGGTATCCGTGGAGTACAAGGTGAGGGACGTGTCCCTGTAATTATTGATGGTAGCCTACAATCCAGTCATACCTTTCGAGGCTATCAAGGAGAGAGTGACCGAACTTATATCGATATGGATTTGATTAGTCAGATTGAAGTCGAAAAAGGCGCATCGCGAGCGAAATTTAGTGTGGGCGGTATTGGCGGAATCGTGAAAATGCGTACACTCAGTGCAAACGATATTTTGCTGCCTAATCGTCAATCAGGTGTCATGCTAAAAGGCAGTTTTTATAACAATAACAAAGCACCACAGACCTCAGATAATGAGCGTGAACAGATGTCTTATCTGCTTCGTAATAAACTGTCCTCGAATAATTTTCAAAATGGCGCTGGCACAATCGCTGCTGCTTATCGGAATGATGTATTCGATCTGGTCGCTGCTTATAGTAAACGCGAAGTCGGTAATTACTATGCTGGAAAACATGGCATTGATTATTATGAAGCGCGAGATATTGTTGATGTTGGACCCGGTCAAGAGGTGGTAAACACCAGTTATAAAAGTGATTCAGGCATCATCAAAGCGGGTATGAATATTACAGACGAACATCGTGTTGAAGTGAATATGCGCCGCCATATGCAAAAAGCGGGTGAGGTCATGGCTTTTTATTGGAATAGATCGCAAGTGATTGATCCCAACTCTCCACCTTGGGGATATATCGATGGTGATTATGTTCTACCCAAATATATAGAGGGCGCATATACCATGCCACAATGGTCCCTTGGAACCGCAGCGATTAATGCATTCAGTGCCAACTATACCTATAAGCCCAAGAATAATCAGTGGTTTGATTTAGAGTTAGGGGTTTGGCATACCAATGCCAAATATCGCCAGCACAATGGCATGCTTGGCATAGCCAATTCTCATTATGGCGACCAATACTGGGGAAGTTTTCAGGACTATCGTAGTGGGATTAATTTAGAAAACACCAGTAAAATTGATGCTTTAACCTTGAATTATGGTCTGACATATGACGAGCAACGGATGAAGCCACAAAATCTTATTGATACTGAAATCGCACGTGATGGATTACGTCAAGAGTCCTCTCTATTTCTCAATGGCGATTATATCTTTAAAGATTTTACCCTGAGTTTAGGCAGTAAATGGCATAAGGCAAAAGTTAAGGATTATGGAGACCAGTATGTTGCAATGAGACCAGTCGCCAATTCCGATTTAAATGACAAAGGCTATGCGCTTCGAGATTATGACGGAAAGATCGACTGGATGGCGCAGCTGAATTATCAGTTGCTGAATGGTATTGATGTCTATGCAAAACTCTCCAATATGTACCGCAGTCCAAGTTTGTTTGAATCGACGGTTTCCAAACAAACCTTTAGTTATGATCCAGATCTGCCGATTAAATCAGAGAATTCTCGTCTTGTTGAGTTTGGTTTCATTGGGCACAACGATAACGTTTTCACTGAAGCAGATCAGTTAAAATTCAATATCAATTATTTCCGTAATCAAACCCAAAATTTCCTTACCCAAGGGGTCCAACGTAAAGATATTGTTAATGAGATTACGCCTGATTTTATTTTGCCTTATACCACCTCATATACTTTCCTAAATTATGAGCAAGTTGTATTGAAAGGTTTAGAGTTTAATCTTGCTTATCAGCATCCGAGTTTCTTTGTGAACATGAATGGAACTTTATATCAAGCACCGAAAGTATGCCCAGCGACGAAAGATGATTGTAATGAGGTCGGAGATTCTTGGAGTCTGATTTCAACACGCTTGCCACCACGTAAACTTTTTAATATTAGCTTAGGCAAGAGTTTGTTTGAAAATAAACTTAATGTGGGGGTACGTGCCAGATATCATTCTGAAAAGAAAAATCCTAAAGGTTGGTTACAGGGTACAGGGGTGAGTGGGCGTGCGGTGACTGAAATTTCTTCGGAAACCTTAGTTGATATTTTTGCGAGCTATAAACTGAATCCAAATCTAAATCTCTCGTTTAATGTTGATAACTTAACCAATCGTTATAACTTTGATCCTGGTACAGTGATCGGTATGCCGATTCCTGGCCGTACCATCAAAGCAGGGTTCGAAATGAGATTCTAGAATCATAAAACAATCAAATCGGCAAAACCCAACTGTAAAAATATGAGTGAACCATGTAGTTAAAAATCAGTCGCTCTAAATCAGTGGTTAGAATCACGTATTAAAAAATTGATAAAGTTCTATAGGTATAGAACTTTATCATCAAAAAATTATATTCAAGCGAACTGATCATACACAGAAGCTTAGACAGCAGCATGCTGGCCGTTCAGCCCACTCAACGTCATGATTTTTGCGCCTGTTGGTCAATCTGTTGTAGCTCTTGTAAACGGCTAGAGTGAAGGTCTTGATTGTGTTGACGAGCCAACAGACTGTAAATGGTAGGTAAGACAAAAAGCGTAAAGAAGGTCCCGATCAACATACCGCAGACAATCACAAGCCCTAAGCCAAAACAACTATGTGCACCAGCGCCTGTGGCAAAAAGGAGTGGAATCAGCCCAAACACCATTGCCGCTGTGGTCATCAGAATTGGACGTAAACGAATTTGAGCAGCTTTTAGAATAGCCGCTCGCCGATCTAAACCTTCATGAACTTGTAATTCATTGGCAAACTCAACCATTAAAATACCATGCTTACTAATCAGCCCTATCAGCGTGACTAAACCAATCTGAGTGTAGATATTGACTGTGGCAAGTCCAAAAGCTAAGGGAATTAATGCGCCACAGATCGACAGCGGAACCGTAATTAAAATAATAAATGGATCCATTAGGCTTTCATATTGAGCGGCTAAAACCAGATAAATCACAATCAGCGCTGCTAAAAATGCAAACAGCAAAGCGTTACCTTCCTGTACATACTGACGTGCATCGGCTTGCCAGTCATAACTAAATCCAGTCGGTAATTCAGATGCAGCCTGTTCCAGAAAACTTAAAGCTTGACCTAAGGAAACCCCAGCGGCGGGGATTGCCTGAAAAGTTGCAGCATTTTGTTGATTAAATTGAGTGAGTTTATTGGGTTCTACCTGTTCACTTAGACTGACCACAGTCGATAAGGGAATCAGTGTACCTTGGTCGGTACGAATAAACTGTCGTGTCAGTGCTTGAGCTGTCAAACGTTGTGTATTGATGCTTTGAGGAATCACATCATAGGCACGACCTTGCATACTAAAACGATTGATATAATTCTCACCAACCAATGTCGCCAAGGCTTCACCGATATCTTGCATACGAATACCCAGACTATTGGCTTTGGCCCGGTCAACCTCGATTCGAATCACGGGGTTATTAAAGTCGAGATCACTGTCGACCACCACAAAAAGGCCACTTTCACGGGCTTTTTGCTTGATGCTCTGCATCGCCTGATAAATGGTTGAATAGTCTTGTGCACTACGTAACACCATTTGTACGGGTAAACCACCTGTTGAACCGGGAAGCGCAGGATTTTGGAATACAAAAATACTGCTGCCTTCTACATCACCAACTTTGGCTTGAAGTTGCTGTTGAATTTCATCCGCAGAATGCACTCGCTCAGACCATGTGGAAAGGGTTGTTCCACCAAAACTTGATGCAGGCCCATCTGTACCATTAATAATCCACGTGGTACTGGTTTCGGGGAAAGTCCAGAAGATTTCATCAAGTTTTTGATTAAAGTGTTCAGCATAATTGAGATTGGCATGTTGTGGTGCTTTGATGGCTGCCAATACACTGGCCTGATCTTCATTGGGCGCCAATTCTTTTTGAGGAAGTTGGTAAAGCAATGGAAGGCTAATAAAAATAGCGATCGCAAAAACCACAGTGATCCAACGATGATGTAAGGAAAAATTGAGCAATTTACTGTAAAGCTGGGTCAAATGTTCAAAGAACCATTCGGCTGCTTTTGCCATTTTACCTTCCTGCTGTTTGGATTGAAGTAGAAATGAACTCATAACAGGAGATAGGGTTAAGGCAATAATCCCTGAAACCAAAACTGCGCCCGCTAAAGTAAAAGCAAATTCTTTGAATAAGGAACCAGTTAATCCACCCATTAAACCAATCGGAGCATACACTGCGGCCAGTGTAATGGTCATTGCAATTACAGGGCCTGCGACTTCTCGTGCCCCGATCAGAGCTGCTGCAACAGGGGATGCACCTTCTTCAATATGTCGATGGACATTTTCAACCACCACGATTGCATCATCTACAACCAAGCCTATGGCGAGTACCATGGCTAAAAGCGTGAGTAAATTGATGCTAAAGCCACATAACAGCATTAAACCCAAGGCACCTAACATTGACAGTGGAATTGTCACTACAGGGATCAAGACACTACGTAAAGAACCTAAACACAGATAGATCACCGCAATAACAATAATCAGCGCTTCGATAAAAGTATGTAAAACTTCATCAATAGAGGCATCAATAAAACGGGCTGTTTCATAGGCAAGATTAACTGTAACCCCCGGCGGTAAGGTTTTTTGGATCTCAGGCAATTTATCTTTAATTCCCTGTACGATCACCAAGGGGTTGCCTGTAGGCGTCGCTTGTAGACCGACAAAAATTGCAGGTTTACCATCCATAGAGGCACTTGTTTCTGTCGAAGCAGCGCCAAGTTCAACTGTTGCCACATCTTGTAGACGAATTAGATTTTGAGCATCATTGCGTATCACCAGATTTTTAAAGTCCTGAATACTGGTGAGATCTGTGGAAACATTGACATTTGAAACCACCAATTCGCCTTTGACCTGACCCGGTGCGGCTTGATAGTTATTTTGACGGATCGCATTGGCGACATCGGCGGCAGTTACCCCACGACTGGCCAAACGATCGGCATCCAACCAAATCCGCATAGCCAAACGCTGACTGCCATAGGTCTGTACCTTGGCAACGCCATCAATTGTAGACAGCATGGGCTCTACCACCCTAGACAAATAATCGGTTAATTCAGCCAAGGATAGTTGTTCGCTGGAAAATCCGATATAGGCAACATCGGTAGATTCACCTGAAGAACGTTCAATGACTGGATCAAATGCCTGTTCTGGTAATTTGTAACGGACTTGATTAACCTTTGCCATCACCTCTGTTAATGCTTGGGTCGAGTCACGATTTAATTGCATGCGTAACGTTACAGCACTGCGACCCTGTACAGTATAAGAACTGAGATAGTCGATGCCCTCTACCGAAGACACTGCTTGAGCAATGGGTTGGGTGACAAAACCTTGCATAAGTTCAGCAGATGCACCGGGATATTCTGTATTGATACTTATCGTTGAAGTTTCAAGTAAAGGATACTGTCGGATAGGCAGTTTATTTAGGGAAAACAAGCCTGCCAGCAAGATCAAGGTGCTGACGACCAAGGCCAATACAGGGCGTTTTACAAAAAGGTCAGTAAATTTCATTCGCTTATCTCCCTAGACTTTGGGCTTGATCGAGGAAGATTGGGGATGCTCAAGTGTATTTACGGTCGGCTCAACTTGCATACCATCACTTAATTTAAGTTGCCCTGATACAACAACTTGATCACCTGCTTTGAGCCCAGATTTGACTACAACTTTGGCTTGATGGCGCTCACCGAGCACTACCGCCACACGTTGCACAATCAGCTTGTTATGGTCTTGTTTTGCAAGGAAGACAGTATTGCCATAAACCGTATAGGTAATTGCAGTTTCAGGAACGACCAAGCTTGGGCGTTCAGATTCTTGGATGTCTAATTTGGTATACATGCCCGGTTTTAACTGTTGATCATGGTTATTTAAAATTGCTTGCCCTTGCACAGTTCGCGATGTTGTGATCAGCGGTTCGATTGCACTTACCACAGCTGTAAAGGACTTTTCAGGAAATGCATCAATTTTGAGTTGTACAGATTGTCCGATTTTTAACCTCGATGCCAATTGTTCATCCAATGTGAAATTGGCAAGAATTTGTCGAAAGTCGACCAGATTAGCAATACCAGTGCCTGCCTCTAAATATTGCCCTTGATGCACTTGGCGTATTCCCATGAGACCAGAAAAGGGGGCACGAATTGCTTTCTGTTTTATGCTGGCTTGTAGCTGTTGGATTTCTGCACGCGTCATATCTCGATCAGCCAATGCTGTATCCATTTCTGCCTTTGAAATCGCATGACTATCAATCAGGAGTTTGGTGCGGTGATAGGCCATTTCGGCTTGTTTCAATTTGGCTTGCAAGCGACCTAATTGAGCTTGTTCAACATCGGTATTGAGTTGAATCAGTATTTGACCTTGTTGAACAGCTTGTCCAGATTGGAAATAAATCTGTTTGATTATACCTGTTGTTTCTGTTGACACTTTGACTTGTCGGATTGCTTCCAACTCACCAATACTGGAAAGCACTTGTGGAATATTTTGTTCGACCACTGTACTCAAGGCCACTTTGACTGGAGGGTAAGCGCCAGATTGATGCGTTTCACTTGAACGAGAATTTAAATAAAAATAGATTGCGACACCCACGAGAATTAAAGTGATCGCGATTAGAAAAAGCCATTTGTTGTTTTTCATGCGACAACTCCAAGGTTGCGGAGTTGTTGTCGAAAATGACTGGCAATGGTCAGCGCTAAAAGACCGCCAATCACTGAAATATGTTCAAGTGCAAAGTAAAAGGCGATATTGGCTTGGATACCAGACATGTTCCAAAAGTGATGCACAATCACAATTGTCAGTGCTAAAAATACAGAAAGAATCAGTGTGCCGGACCACATATGCCGCTCAAATAAAATACAATAGGCGCCCACAAGTAGAATCAACGCAGAAGCATAATTAAATAACCACGCAGGCTCTAGACCAGCCGCCTGCATTTCCAAAAATCCTGTTTCAACAGCAAGAATTTTACTAAGTCCTGAACTTAGAAATAGAAGCGCAAGACAACATCTGCTGATGGCCCACAGCCATTGGCTTTCTAAACTTAATTTAATGAAATATGGCATGAGAATATTTCCTGAAGAAATAAGACTGGATAATTAAAACCTTTAAAATGAATAGCTTGTTGTTATTCATAATAGCTGTGGCAAGCAGTCTAAAACCTCAAGTTATATTTAGGTCAATGGGCTTTGATCAGAAAATTTGTAGAGGGATAAGATTTTTACAATGGCTTAAATTGGCGATAGCGTTTTTTGTATTTTGAGTTGTAATGATGAAAAGCCATGGCAGCTAAGATCAATTGACAAATGTACTTTGCTGAATTATAAAACCTCAAGTAATATTGAGAAATATCAAAATGCAGACAGAAGAAAAAATTGATTTTAATCGAATGATGACGGTAGGAGAGGTGGCTAAACGGAGTGGTGTAGCCGTTTCAACCTTGCATTTTTATGAGTCGAAAGGGCTAATTAAAAGTATTAGAACAAATGGAAATCAGCGTCGTTTTCCATCAATTGTCTTACGTTATATTGGAATTATTAAGGTTGCACAAAAAGTAGGAATTTCTCTGGAGGAAATTAAAAATGCATTAAGTGTTTACCCTATGGGAAGCAAATTAACCGCAGAACAATGGTCAGTGTTATCATCGCATTGGCGTAAGGATTTAGATGAGCGTATTCAAAAACTAACACGTTTAAGAGATGAAATGGATTGGTGTATTGGTTGTGGTTGTTTATCTCTAAAGCAATGTCCTTTACGTAATCCAGAAGATATATTAAGACACGAAGGATCCGGTCCCCGTATTTTAGAGCGTGAATAAGAATCCAATATTAATATTTTATGTGATTGATATTTTAGCTTTTTATCTTGAGCTGTTGATCACTTATGTTTGGTGAAAAAACTCTAAGCACACTTTCAAGCTTTTAATCAGTACAAATGACCATTATCAATAATGATATTGAGCTAAAACGGGCATATTCAAAACCAAGTCAGTGTTGTGTAAATAACCAGTAATAAATAGACAGGTCTGTATAGACAGTCCGCCTAACTTTTTAGTAGAATACATCACAATTTAAAATTAAATAATAATGCATGTCTAACAATATTTACGCTGCTTTGGAGCAGCTTGGCTTATCAGCACAAAAACGTGCGATTCACGTACAATTTTCTAATTCGGCGTTGAGCCAACAGGTGTTCCTACAACGTATCGATGGAACACATCAAATCAATGAGGGTGTTCGGCTCCAACTCATCTGTCTTGCAACGTCAGCAACTATCCCTTTAAAAAGCTTTATTGGAACTCAAGCTGCAATTGATATCGTCACAGATAAATCCGAATTAACCCGTATTTCAGGGATTGTGACCCAAGCCGATATTGGCGCATCTGATGGTTCTCTTACTATCTATCGTTTGACTGTAGAAGACCCAACAGCACTTTGGAAACACCGTAGAAACTCTCGAGTATTTATGAATAAGTCGGTTGTGGATGTGATCCAAACCGTATTCCAAGAATGGACACAACGCAGCCCACTATTTGCCTCAAGCTTAAGTTTAGATAAGAGTGGCTTAAGCAAAGACTATGATGTGCGTCCATTCATTATGCAGGCATCTGAAAGTGACTTTGACTTCCTGACCCGTTTGATGAGAAGTGAAGGGATTAACTGGCTGATCGATGAAGCACAACTTAAAGTGTCGAGCTCAACAGAACAAATCCAAGCACAAAAGCTTCGTTTAATTGATGACAATTCGCAATTTAGTGCCTTAGAACGCCGCAATATTCGCTTCCATAGAAGCAGCGCCGTAGAAAAAACTGATTCAATTACCAATTTTATTGGTCAGCGTTCCATTCAACCGACTTCAGTGTATATCCAACGTTGGCAAGCTGATGTATTGGATATTGATGAAGGCGCTGGTAGTGTCCAAAGTAAGCACAGCCATAGTGAAAATTATGACAATGCCAGTCTAGCTTTAGAACAAGCATGGCACTTTAGCCCTGCATGGATTCAAGACCTTAATGGTGAAGATGGCGCAACGCCATCGGGCAACAGTCAGATTGAAAAATTTAACCAAAACCTCAGTAACTACTACGATTCACAAGCCAAACAATTTACAGCAACGTCAACAGTGCGCGATGCACATGTTGGCTATTGGTTTGAACTGAATGAACACCCTGAGATAGATCAACACTCAGGTGCAGACAAAGAATTTTTAATCACGGCTAAAAGCTTTTATAACCAAAATAACTTACCCAAAGATCTCACTGATCAAGTCACCGCTTTAGTTCAACAAAGCAATTGGCAAGCCACCCAAATCACCAGCAACACGAGTGATGAACGTCAAGCCAGTAATTTAACCATTCAACGTCGTAACATCAGCACGGTTCCAGCCTATAACCCATTACAACACCGACCGATTGCATCACCGCAACGGGCCAAAGTGGTGGGGCCAAGCGGAGAAGAAATCCATGTTGATGAATGGGGGCGTATCAAAGTTCGTTTCCTGTTTAGCCGTAATGAAGACAACACCCATGATGGCGGTGCGGGTTCCAATGACAATGACACAGATTCAGCTTGGGTCGATGTCCTAACTCCATGGGCAGGTGAAGGCTATGGTGCGCGATTCTTACCGAGAATCGGTGAAATTGTTGTGATTGATTTCTTTGATGGCAACATTGACCGTCCATTTGTGGTTGGGCGCATCCATGAAGCGCAACGCCATCCAAGCAAGTTTGATGACAAAGGTAAACTGCCTGATACCAAGAAACTGGCAGGAATAAAAAGTCGAGAGTATCAAGGCAGTGGTTACAATCAACTGAGGTTTGATGATACTACTGGCCAAATCAGCAGCCAGTTACAAAGTAGTCATGCCGCCAGCCAACTCAACTTGGGCAAACTGAGTCATCCTAAAGACAAAGCGGAAAGTGATGATCGTGGTGAAGGCTTTGAACTTCGTACTGACCAATGGGGAGCAGTACGTGCAGGGCAAGGTTTACTGCTTTCAACCTATAAACAAGACCAAGCCAAAGGTGATCACCTTGATTCAGAGCTTGCCAAAAAGCAACTTGAAGGCAGCCAGACCAACAGTAAAGCCTTAAGCGATATTGCCAAGAACCAAAAGACGGATGAAATTGAATCAATTGAGCAACTGAAAGAATTTACAGAACAGCTTGAGCAAAAAATTGCTAAATTCAATAAAGCCTTGCTTTTATTAAGCTCACAAGATGGGATTGCCTTAAGTACCCCTGAAGATATTCATATCTCCGCAGATTCGCAGATCAATCAAATTGCAGGCGATAGCATCAACTTGAGTACGCAAAAGAATTTGATTGCACACGCGCAAAACAAACTCAGTTTATTTGCTGCTCAAGGTGGCATTAAAGCCATTGCAGCACAAAGTAAAGTTGAAATTCAAGCACAGTCCGATGCTTTAGATGTATTTGCCAAGCTGGGTATTACCATTTCATCTACTGATGACAAAGTTGTGATTAGTAGTCCTAAAGAGGTTGTGATTACAGGTGGTTCATCGCAAATTGCACTGAATAATTCAGGAATTTTCCCAAAAACAGGTGGGAAGTTTGAGGTGAATGCTGGGCAGCATGTGTTTCAGGGTGGGGCAAGTGTAAGTGCTAAGTCTAGCCTACCACCACCACCGAAACGTGCTTCAGGCGTTTTAGAGTTGTTGCATGATTATGCGCATGGAAATTTTGTAAAAGGTGGTGAATATAGTGTCACCGATGTATTAGGCAAAGTAGTAACAGGTAAATTAGATGATAAAGGTTTTGCTAGAGTTTCAGGATTAGCAGCAGGTGCAGTCAAAATTAATTTTGAAGATGATCAACGTGATCCTTGGGATGAGTCTAGTGACTTCAAGCGTGAAGTTGAGTGGCCTAATAAAAATGATGAGGATTTAGAACAATCTGAATCACTTCTGGCAAATGTGAGTAAAAAAGCACAAACAGCATTAGGCGATTTTACCAAACAACTTACAGACCCTAAAACCTTAATGAAGAATATTCAATTAGCACAAAAAATTAAATCTGATGGTGCTAAAACTTTGCTACCAATGCTCAATAATCAAGTACAGGGTGTGGTATCAGAGAAAATTTCAAGTTTATTACCGAATACAAAATCAAATGGTAGTCTGGCTAATTTAGGCGGGGGATTTGTTGCTTCGCAAAAAAGTGAAGTTAATCTTTCAAATATCAGTGGTATAACAACAAATGTTTTACCGCAATATTTAAAAAGCCCATTTGATAAGAACTAATAGAGAAGAAATACAATGGCTCAACCAAAAACAGAAGTTGTAAAACCACTCAATGAAGTGTCTATTAAAGACATCAACAATTCAAAGCAAAAAATTGATAAGTGGTTACTAGACCATACTCACCAACTCGTTGGTTTGAACTTAGTTAGCAGTGTATTAGGAACTGTACCGATTATTGGGAATGTTATGGCTGCAATTGATGTAGTTACAGACATTTTCCAAATTTATGAAAAAGGTTATCAGAATGCCGATGTCTTTGATTGGACAACTGTAGGTATTGATTTAATAGGTGTTGCTCCCGTACCAGGTACAACAGCTATTCGTACCTCAGCTCGACCTGCATTATTTCTAGTACGTCAGGAAGTAAAGAGGGTTGGAAAAGCTGCGTTAGCTGAAGCAGTAATTACTGTTATTGGTAAACATCTAAATGATCAAGTTGCGGGTAATATTGAAAAATTTTGTGCATCGGGCTTGACGCAACTCAACTCTATTTTAGGATCATGCGGAAATACCATTCAAGGTGCAACTACTGAAATCAATGGAGGAATTGTTCGTGTGGTGACACAGGGGAAAGTGTTTACTAATGCAGGTGCAAATGCAACACGGGCACAACAACAAGCAGCAGGAATTGCTAAGGGATTAAAAAGTGGAGATCTTGTACGTGCTGGTAAAAATATAGTTTATATGACTGAAAACTGGGGTAAAGCCCTGTTTAAAACTAATGTAAATAACAATGCTAAAGTCGTTTCAATGCTTGTTCCGCAACATTTAAAACAACCTGTTTTAAATGTGGGTGCAACAATCAGTAAAGTAGGTGTGACGGCAAATGCCAAAATCAGAAAACTAGGAAATAAAGCTGAACCACAAACAATAGGATGGTTATTTGAGGTCTTGAGATTAGGTGCTTCTCGATTTAGAAAGACCAAGTCAGCTCAAGTGAAAGCCACACAGACAACGCAGGCAAAAAATGCAAAGAACAATAATAAATTAGAAAAATCTAGGGATGAACATCCTGCGACTAACAATGCCAATCAATGTAAGAACTGTAAAGGTGGAACAAGCGGTTCTATCTCATTTGCAATGGGGACCGAGTTTTTAACGCATGATGATGCACTGATTCATCCATTAATGGTTGAGCCCTTGGCTCGTTCTTATATTTCGAATCTATATCAGTATGACCAATCCATATTTGGCGCACGTTGGACAACGCCATTTAGCAGTAAAATTGTACAACGTAGTCAATATAATGAAAAAAATCCAAAAGAAAACATTGAACTGAAAGGTTGGGAATATATTGGTATAGATGGTCGTCCTATCAAGCTACGTGAATTAAAGGCTGGGCAAAGCTTTTACGATGAAATTGAAACTTTTACCTACACTGTAGTTTCTGATGATATTCGTGCAATTACATTTGGTTCAAATGAATCTCGTTATTACCAAAAATATAAAAATGAATTTAGACTAGTTTCTATAGAGCGCCAAAATGGGTTTAGTGTAGGTTTACGTTATGATCACCGCATTGATGATGAAAGCTATTTATCCGATATTATATTTAAACAAGACCAAAATATCTTAGCGCACCTTGCTTTAAAGCTGAATCAAAACAAATTGGTTGATGAAATATGGTTGGTGAAGGATGGGCAATTAAAACGTCAGTTATCTGCATATGTATACAATGATCAAGCTGATCTGATCCAAGCAACCAACGAATTTGGTGCTTCTTACCAATATACCTACCAGCATCATCTTCTTACACGTTATACAGACTTGACAAAACGTGGTATGAATTTGAAATGGAATGGAAAATTACCAAGCTCAAAGGCGATTGAAGAGTGGGCTGATGATTATAGTTCGGCAAGAAAACTTGAGTGGGATGAGAATGTACGTGTTACTACCGTAACTGATATAGATGGTAATGTGACGGAACATTACTACGGCATTACAGGCTATACCTATCGTATTATTTATCCTGATAATTTACAGGAATGGTTTTTTAGGGATGATGCAAAAAATATTACTTCACATGTGGCTACAGATGGCACAGAAACAGTTTATAGCTATGATGAACGAGGCAATGTTCTCACGACAACGCAAGCAGATGGTGCAACAACTTACTTTGAATATGATGAACAAGACCAATTGATTGGTATGGTGGATGCAGAGCAAGGTCGCTGGTTTAAACAATACGACGGTTCAGGCAACCTGATTAAAGAAATTGATCCGCTGAAACATGAAACTGGTTATGCCTACAATAGCATGGGCTTGGTGACTTCAATCACCGATGCCAAAGGGGGTAATAAAGCCCTTAAATACGATGATCAGGGAAATTTACTTAGTTATACCGACTGCTCTGGTAAAGAAACTAAATGGCAGTATGATGAGCGAGGACGAGTTAAGTCTGTTGAAAATGCCTTAAAACAAAAAAATGAATATTTTTATACAGAAATTACTACAGGGCAGGGTGAGCCGATAATCAAAGGTTTGCCATTGAACGCCTTTGGTCAGTTGGAAAAGATCAAGCATCCTGATGGTTCTATAGAACATTTTGTGCATGATGCTGAAGGACGATTGCTTGCTCATGTAGATCCGAAGCAATACATCACCAAATATGAATATGATGCAGCTGGATTAATTAGCAAACGCACGGATGCTTTAAATCATACTTTAAAATATCAATGGGATCGTTTAAGCCGTTTAAAACGATTAACCAATGAAAATGGTGCAAACTACGAATTCATTTATGATGCAGGCGGGCGCTTAGTTAAAGAAATTGATTTTGATGCTAAAGAAACTCTTTATCAATACGATGAATTGAATGGTCGTTTGACTACAAGTATTGAAGTTGCATCTGCCTATGGGCAAGATCTGAAAGATCGTGCAGTACCGAAAGATCGAATTCAACAATTTATTTTTGACAGTATGGGGCGTTTAGAACAACGTACAGCTGGTTACGGTCATTACGGTTTATTAGAACTTGAAGCAAAACAAACCGAAGAATTTGCCTACGACTATATGGGAAGAATCTTGAATGCCAGAAATCAGGAGAGCAATCTACAATGGTTCTATGATGCCGCTGGCAATGTAATCAAAGAACATCAACAGGATTATAAGACGCATAAGACAGCGGTATGGAAGCATAGTTATGATGAAATCAATGATCGAATCAAAACCATACGCCCTGATGGACAAAATATAGATTGGCTTACCTATGGTACAGGTCATGTACAAAGCCTGATTGTCAATGGACAGGATTTGGTGAGTTTTGAGCGAGATGACCTACATCGTGAAGTTGTTCGCCACTATGCTAATGGGGTTAGCCAAGAGCAACAGTTTGACTTAGCAGGGCGATTACACAGCCAAGTCATGCTCAATGAGCATGACAATGGTTACCAAAACCAATACAAAGTCCCAAACCAAGAAAAGAACAATGCACTACAACAAACTAGCCAATTGGTACAACGACTATATCAATATGATAAAACAGGTGAGCTGACAGCGATCAAAGATACACGTCGTGGCAACATTGCATATAAATATGACCCTGTTGGACGCTTACTTGAAGCCAGTAGTAAACTCGGTAAAGAAACCTTTAGTTTTGACCCTGCCAGCAATATTGTTGATCGTTACAACGATGGCAAAGCCAAAAGCCATAAACAAACAGCAGAAGAAAAAGGCTATGGCTACAATCGTCTAGTCAATAACGTGGTCAAAGAATACCTTGATCAACAATACCAATATGATGCATACGGACAATTGGTCCGACAAAAATCAACGCAAGGTGATTTAAATCTTGAGTGGGATGTTTACGGACGAATGATCAAGAGTCGAAATAGCCAATTTACTGCAGAGTATCGCTATGATGCGTTAGGTCGCCGTATCCAAAAACGTAGTAAGCAGCATCATACAGGGGATGAACATAACATCATCTATGGATGGGATGGCGACACACTTGCCTATGAATCAACAGAGCAAGCAACTAAACACTATATTTACGAAAAAGACAGCTTTGTGCCGATGCTGCAAGCCGTCTATCAAAGCCCTATAGAACTACATCAAACACCTGATTGGTCAGACAAGCCGTATAGTGTACATCGTGACCCACTATGGAAAACTACCAAGCAAAGCAAAGGCTTTGATGATGTATGGTTCTATCACTGTGACCATTTGGGTACACCGCAGGAAATGACAGACCATACAGGTTCGATCATTTGGAAAGCTGAATATAAAGCTTGGGGTGAGTGTAAGACTGAGAAGGCTAAATCAAATTTCTTTGAAAATTCAGAAATCATCAGTAATAACATACGCTTTCAGGGGCAGTATTTTGATCAAGAAACAGGGCTGCATTACAATAGGCATCGTTATTACTCGCCTTATGTTGGAAGATTTGTAAGTAAAGATCCTATAAGCCTAGACGGAGGCTATAATTTATACGTATATGCGCCTAATACCATAGAATGGATAGATCCTTTAGGCTTAAGGAGTAGAACTAAGACTTTACCTGTTAATGCAAAAAGTAAAAATACAAAAAAATTAATAAATTGTATTGGGGCATCTGGTAAAAAAGTTAGTGCAGATGATGCTAGAAAAGATGACTATTTGTATAATAATAAAAATGATGCGATGAATGCTGGAGCCAAAATGTTAGGACCTGGGGCTGTTAAAACTTATAATGAAAAAGGTCAGTGGAATGGTTGGAAGAATTCTAAAGGAGAGTCAGTATATTGGAATCATGGTGATTGGGGGAAAGGTGTAGGTACTTCTACTTTCCCACATTTGAACTATGATGTAGGAGGAAAGAAAGGTCACTTATTTATGAAAGATAAAATAGAGAATGCAGGTATGGTTGATGATTTTTATGGTAAATATAAAAAGGCTCAAGGTTGCCCATGAATGTATTAGAAATTATTGAAAATAGCGATGATTCAAAATTATTGAGTTTGAGCTGTGATGAAAACGAAGTAAGTTTAATCATAGCTCATGAATATCTTGGGAAGACTATTCGATTAACTTTCCCTTTTGAAAATTTTTTTAATAGTTTTTCAAGTAAAAGTGATGGTATATGTTTTTTATCAATTGAAGATATAGAGAGTCAGTTAGGTATAAAAAATGGAGTCTATATTCCAGCCACAGATTTTGGTGATTTTATGTATGAAATGAGAGAAGGAAATTGCTGTGCTTACGGTTTAAGAGAAAGTAAATTTAAAAAAATTTTCAAAGTTGTAGGTAGTTTTAAAGTAGTAATTCCATGCGAAAACTTAGATAAGATAAAAGTAGAGTTACTTCATAGTTAATCTTTTATTTATGACGTAAGAGTATTATTAGAAAATAATTTTTTTCGGCTAAGTGTTTTTAATTTTATCTTTTTTAAAGTGATAATGGGCTGTAATGAAAATTAGTTAAGATCGGTAAAAAAAGTTAAGTGTAATTCTAAATAAGTAAGCAATTAGAAGAAAATGTTAATTCATTAATTCTAAATTTTTTAGGAAATGGTGGTTTTTTGAAAAATCCATTAAATGAATCAAAATTAAACTTCGGATATCTCAAGATTAATGATCCGATATTAGCGGATAATATTTTTAATTTTCGAATAGAAAGCTATGGGCAAGTAGAGCTTCAAGAGTGGAATATGGTTAGATCAGATGAAATTGTAAATATGGATGAGTTGTATATGGAGAAACATAATGATTATTGATGGTTTAACAACTAAAATTTTTAACTTTGTTAGAAAAAAATTAATGAAAGAGTTATTCATGATCCGAAGTTAAATGAAGCTATCCCCTACTTAATTGGTAGCATTTATGATGATTTTACAAAAATTATTTTTAATGATTATACAAAACTAGATAATAATTCTTTTAATGAAGTACTTGCAGTGTACTTAGCAGGAGGCTGGCCATGTGGATGGGAGGGGAAATATCCCGAAGGCCGTTTAATAGTATTTTCAAATGAATAAATTGTAAGACCGAACCAATATTTTTTAAATTATACAAAGTTCAGTGATAAGTTATTGAGCTTTTTTTTATATTGGGGTGATTTATTATGGAAAACCATGAGAGAGGAAAATAAATGAAGATTTGGGATCAAGTGTTAGAAAGTGCTATAGAGTTTATAGTTTTTTGGAAAGGGTAATTTTTATAGCAGTAAATTCAATACTGAAAATGATTATAAGATTATTGATTATGCGAATAATGATAGTTTTGATTATTTTGACGAGTGGGAAACAATAACTGATTCAATAAATGCTTTTCCTGAGCGTTTTTAATGGAGTGATAGGATTAAATATAAAATAAAGAAAAATAATTTTTTTGGCTTAGAAGGTCAGCAATTTAATGGAGCTAAAGAAAAATGGATGTGTGGAAGACTAATTGATCGCGAAACGATGATTAATCAGTTTAACAAAGGCTGTAAAATTTAATTTTTAGGAATAGATATGAATCTTATTAACTTATTGGAAAAAATTAGTATAAATAATCAAAAGATATACGGTGAATCATCATTTTTGATTAAGAAAAGTGAGCTAGATAATGATCAATTTTTAATTTATAAAAATTCTATTCCCGAATGTGATTTCAATATTGATATTGGAGGAAATATTAATGATTTTCTAGGAAGTGATTCTGTTCAAGAAATTCAGTATATGTTTAGTGATATATTTGATAGAGATAGTACAGTGTTTTTAACACAGCATGATACTAATATTGTTTATATTGATAATGATTCTGGAAAAGTTGGAGCATGCATTTCAGGTGACACACTTTATATTGTTTCAAAAGATATATATAGTTTCTTAAAGGCAATTAATTTAATTCAAGAGCTAATTATTAACAAATATAATTTAAATCCTAGAAAAGAGAATGGTGGGTATGTTGAAGGATTTATTAAAGAAGTTAGGGCGAATTTAGAAATACAAGCGGCTGTTGAAGATATAGAATATTTTATAGAGTTTTTTTATGAATAAGATTATCACAGGTGTAAGTCTATTTGCTTTAGTTTAGCTATTTATAAATGCAATAAACTCAACAATGCTTTTATCTAAAAGGATAGAAGCATAAATTTTATGCCATATATATTTTACAAAACTCAGCCCAATTCGCCATTAATGCTTTACGTTTCTCAAGATAAGCTCCACGTAGGTAAGCAGCATCTACCACATCTGGTAGTTTATGAGCTAATACATGCTCACAGACCTCACGTGGGTAATCGGTTTTATCCGCAGCAAAACTACTTGGAACAGGTCCCTTTTCTGCATGATTGTGTGTTAGTGGAGCCATTACAATGCGATTGTTAAGTTCAATGTTGACCAATTGATAATAACTAAAAAGAGTTTTATCGGTCATGCTGCACCTCTAATTTAATATCATGATCCTTTATGCAAAACTACGAAACAAAGCAAAGGCTTTGATGAAGTATGGTTCTATCACTGTGATCATCTTGGTACACCTCAGGAAATGAGTGATCACTCTGGTGCGATCATTTGGAAAGCTGAATATAAAGCTTGGGGTGAGTGTAAAACTGAAAAAGCTAAATCTAGTTTCTTTGAAAACTCAGAAATCATCAGCAATAATATTCGTTTCCAAGGTCAGTATTTTGATGAAGAAACAGGTTTGCATTATAACCGTTATCGGTATTATTCACCTTATGTGGGGCGGTTTGTAAGTAAAGATCCGATTGGATTGTTAGGGGGGAATAATTCTTATGCGTATGCACCTAACCCTGTAGCATGGATAGATAGTTTAGGTTTAAATAAAAAATTAACATTAAGTCAACAGCAGGACAGAGCAGTATTAGCAGCTAATAGGCTTAGAGCTCAGGAATTAGCTAAACCAGCTTCACAACGAGCACGAGTAGTAAATGCAATCGTAACTGAAGATGGTAATGTTTTAACAGGTATCAATAATAGAACGAATGTAACAGGGTATACTTTATTAGATAAAGCTCCAAATTCTGTTAAAAAAGCTTATGATGATGTTGAGTTAGGGGACAGAGGAAAAGGGCATGGGAATTGTGCTGAAGTCTGTTCTCTAGGGCAAGGGCTAAATTCCAAAAAAAGACTGAAACAGGCAGTCTCAGTAGCGATGCGTGTTGATAATGGTCAGTATATTCCTGCCTGTGGGTCATGTTCTGGAGCGTTAACAAGTTTTGAAGTTCTAGATGCTGTGAAATCAAATGGTAGATTGAGGTTTTAAATGAAGTTTCCACATCAAATTAGTTCTGAATTTTATGAGTTATTATATTTTGCAGGGTGGTATCCAGAAAGAGATATATTATTAGATAGCTTACCATTTGACTTGAAAGAATTTGAGCCTAATGTTGAATTATTTTTAAGGTCGCTATGGTATATTACTTTTGTAAAGAAAAAGTTCTATTTTAATAAGCCATTAGATGATATAGACTTACAAAATACGTATTATATATTTGGTGAAATAAGTACAAAACTAGCTAATTATGATTGCAGTGATGAGTTTAATGGTGAATATATAGAGTTATTAGGTGGTAATAAAAAATTAGTATGTTTTTGTACGAAAGCTGGGCGTGATGTTTTAATTGATATAGATGGGCGAATCTATGAAGTACCTGATTCTGGAGATCTTTATTATTTAGGTGGAAGTTTTTATGAAGGGCTTTATAATCTCATATATAATCAAGGGGTAAGTTATATAGCATTAGGAAATGGTATTTTCCTTAATGAAAAAACACAAGAAAAATATCATATTAATGATATTTAATTGTTTTTGACAATAGACCTAAAAATATATTTTTGTCTGTTTTAAAAATACTAACTGAATGGCTTTGTTGCATAAAAGCTATCATTAAAGGCTTATTCAGTAATATTATTTATAAATGAATAAGCCTTTCCCCCAAAAATAAAGAACCTTAAAGACACAACTTATAACAATTCCTAGTTAATTTTCATTTTGTTCAATCCATTGAACCAAATCATAAATTTTTTCAGCGACTTCAACCCCTTTATTTTCAGATAAAGAATATTCTACATGTGGCGGAATAATTGGGTATTCCTTACGAATCACAAAACCATCATTTTCCAAATCACGTAAAGTTTGAGTCAACATTTTTTCACTGATGCCATCAATTCTACGTCTTAACTCACTAAAACGGTGTGTTCCTCTTCTTAAACAGAACATTACCAAAACGCCCCAACGATTGGTTAAATGCATAAGCTTAACCCGAGAGGGGCAATTCTTTGACAACACATTTGCGGCTAAACAAGATTCATCAGTATTCATAAACTTTCCACGACTAAAAAACACTTACTTTTTAGTAAGTACTTACAAAAAGTAAGCTTATTATTTACTATAACAAATATCAGCAAAACTGTGTGGCTTTTCACATATTTTGAATCATATATTTATAGATGAGAGTTAATTTATGGCTTCTCCAATTCTACACTGGATTATCGACCCGATCTGCGGCTGGAGTTATGGTGCACTGCCTTTAATTAATGCAGTCGAAGAAAAATTTCCAAATCTACAACGTCTACATTTTGGTGGACTTTATAGTGAAGATCATCAACCACAAATGACAGCAGCAATGCGAACACAGATCATTCACTATGATGAACAAATCCATCAACTCACAGGTGTTGATTTTGGTGATGATTATAAAAATGGTTTGCTTAAAGACAGCACACTGATCATGAACTCTATCCCTGCAACTCATGCTTTACTGAGTATTCAGCAGGGGGTAGGGCATAGCGCGATGATATCGTTATTAAATTTAATACAACAGGGCTACTATCAAAAAGGTCTAAATGTCACACAATATAGTGTGCTGGCGCAATTTGCTGTCGAGTTAGGACTGAATAATGACCAATGGTTAAAATATTTAGTTGAGATCGATCAAGATCAACAAGATGAATATATTCAACATGCACGCCAATTATTATCCCATGTTCGAGGACAAGGTTTTCCAACATTGGTGTATGAAAATCAACATGGTGAAATGGGCAAAATACCGCTTCATGGTTTTTATAATAAATCAGAGGATTTTGTACGTTTTTTAGAGCAACAACTACTTAAATCTTAATTTAATTCTAAAGAGAGCCAACAATATGAAATTATTTTTAAAATCACTTCTTGCAAGTTCAGTGATGTTGAGTGCTTCTGCATTTGCAGCAGAGTTAAGCTATAAAGTTTATAACCCACAAGCACAAGGCATTTTTCCAGTTACATCTACACTTATTTCGGGTGAAAAAGATGCAGTGCTGGTCGATGCGCAATTCAGTGTTAACGATGCAAAGAACTTGGTTAAAATCATTCAAGACAGCGGTAAAAACCTTAAATATATTGTGATTACAGCGGGTGATCCAGATTTTTATTTTGGTTTAGAGCCACTGGTTCAAGCATTTCCAGATGCAAAAGTGATTGCAACCCCTGAAGTTGTTAAACATATTGAAGCAACCAAAGAAGGCAAGTTTGCTTATTGGGGGCCTATCTTAAAAAATGGTGCGCCATCTCAAGTGATTGTACCGAGTGCTAGTGAAGATAAAACCATTGTGCTAGAAGG
Organism: Acinetobacter sp. 1125_18A; assembly: GCF_052824985.1. Taxonomy (NCBI): domain Bacteria; kingdom Pseudomonadati; phylum Pseudomonadota; class Gammaproteobacteria; order Moraxellales; family Moraxellaceae; genus Acinetobacter; species Acinetobacter sp. 1125_18A. Next base: position 389,058 of record NZ_VTDG01000001.1, on the reverse strand, counting down.
TGAAAAAATTGAGATCAAATCACCGGGTAAATACGCATCTTATCTTTGGGTTCCAAGCAATCGTACAATTCTAGGTGGTGTAGGGCTATCTTCAGGGATTCATCTGTGGACAGCAGATGCACAAACTGAAAAAGAGCGTAACGAGTGGCGAAAAACGCTAAAACAAATAAATCGTTTAAATCCACGTGCAGTGATTCCTGGACATTATATTGGTGATATTCCAACAGGAACTCAAGCAATCGACTTTACTTATCAATACCTTGTGGATGTTGATCAAGTTTTAAAAGATCATAAAGATTCAGCATCAGTGATTGCTGCTTTAAAAGAAAAATACCCGAACTTGGCTGAAGAAAGTTCTTTGGAGTTAAGCTCTAAAGTGTTGACGGGTGAGATGGAGTGGAAATAATTAACGATGACCTGTTGTTTTACATTCATGAACTTCGTCATTGCTTGTGAACGAGGATAATGGGTTGATCTAATCAGGTGAAACTTAATCTAAGATCACGGTTAAGTTTCATCATTGAAGCCATTGATTTTTTCTAAGTGGCATTTTGAGTTTCAAAGCTCAATACACAATCAACATTTAAAAAATCTCTCACAGTATTTCATTTCATCGCTACGTTGTATTTCTGTATCGAGCGTGAGTATTGATCGTAGAAAATATAAAACTTTCTTAAAATATAATTAATTAAAAATCATATACTTAATGTTAAAGAAAGCAGGGTTTATTGGCAGCGACAGCCTGATAAAAATTGAATTCAGCATATGTTTTAAAATTGTAGAAATAGGGGTTTTCCCTCATTCAAAAATCTTTTTAGGGCAGAATATACTGTGCATGTTGAATATATCCTCTAAATATATCCTCTATAAGAACGCTTGGAGTAAAAAATGACTGAACTAAGTAAAATACCTACACCAGATACTGCTGAAGATAATGCATTTTTTCCATCCCCTTATTCTTTAAGCCAGTACACCGCATCGAAAACAGATTATGACGGTACGACTTATTCCAACCCATATCGTGGCGACAAAAAAATTCTGATGATTGCAACGGATGAGCGCTATATCCTGATGCAAAACGGTAAATTCTTTTCTACAGGAAATCATCCCGTTGAAATGTTACTTCCAGTATTTCATTTAGACAATGCAGGCTTTGAGTTTGATATTGCAACGCTCTCAGGCAATCCTGCCAAGTTGGAAATGTGGGCGATGCCGAATGAAGATAAGGTGGTTTTAGATACTTATGCAAAGTATGCTGAAAAACTTAAAAACCCGTTAAAGCTTGATGATATTTTGGACGAGATCATTGCTGGAAACTCGCCATATGCAGGGGTTTTCATTCCCGGTGGTCATGGTGTACTCGCGAAAATTCCTGAAAGTAAAAGTGTTAAAAAAGTTTTAGAATGGGCGATAAACAACGATAAATATGTGATTACACTGTGTCATGGACCCGCAGCTTTACTTGCCGCAGCCGTCGATGAAAAACCAGAAAACTATATATTCAAAGATTATGAAATTTGTGTATTTCCTGACTTTTTAGATAAAGGCGCAAATATTGAAATTGGTTATATGCCTGGGCCATTACAATGGTTGGTGGGTGAAAATCTCGATAAATTAGGCGTTAAAATCCTAAATAAAGGTATTACAGGGCAGGTCCATAAAGACCGAAAACTTCTGACTGGAGATAGTCCTTTGGCATCGCATAATTTAGGTAAGTTAGCCGCTGAAACCTTATTGGCTGATCCTGAATTGGTATAAGCATCAATCAAGACGTTGTTTCTATTTAGACGCAATTTTTTATCTCAATATTGGAGATCTAGAGGCGATCTGCTACTGATCTCCAATATTTTAGTTTTAAGTGTTCAGTTTAGTGAGAAGACTGCTTTATGAGACTTGCAAGCAATCAACTGGCCGATTTATTGTTTCAGACCGTTCACCAATTGAGACAAGCGCGTGACCTCGAAAGTCTATTTAAAATTCTGGTGGGATTTGCCGCTCAGCTAAATTTTGATCGGATTATTGTATGTAGTGTTTCACCTCAAAACCAACATGAATGGATTGATGAGGTTTTCTTTGTGCATGGTAACTGGGTTGATCGCAGCAATATCGAAGAGCGTGAAGTTTATTTACGCCGCTGCCCAATCACCAAGCATATTTTTGAATATGATGAAGCCTTTTTTTGGGCAAAGAGCTCGCATAAAAAAACTGCAAAAGAAACCTATCGGATTATCAAAAGCCCTCTGCATCTTGGTGAGGTCAATGGAATACAAGTGCCCGTATTTGGTCGAACAGGTTTAGAAGGGGCAATTTCATTTGCGGGTGAAATTTCGGATATGGGTGCTGATTTTAAACTCACAGTACAGATGGTTTGTAATATTGCTTTTGGTGAAATTTTACATAAACAAAAGCATAGAATTGCGCATAAAAAAATACTGACCAAACGTGAAAAAGAAGTTTTAAAATGGGCAGCAGTGGGTCAAAAGCATTTTGAGATTGCCGACATTTTAAAAATTTCAGAGAGAACTGTTGAAAATCATTTACGCAGTATAAGAAAGCGCTTAGGAGTAAAATCTACTGCTCAAGCAATTGCTTCTGCCATCATCAGTAGAGAAATTGAATTATAAAGCAGCCCAATGTTTGCGACTTTTAAACATTCAGGTTTAGCCAAAAGCGCAGCGATTCTTTTAAGAAGCATAGCGTGAGCATTGAGATTTTAAGCCCCCCCTCAAAAAAAGAAGAAAAGAAATAAAATAATAATGATCACCAAATAAAAAACCAGAAGGACTTCTTATTTGGCGTGTATGTGTAGAAAATTTGGTTAGTCTTCACTATGCCTAAATTGAAGTAATTAGATTTATCGATGCTTAAAAATAAATAAATTTTGAAATTTTATCAGCATACTCAACCACATTTTGAGAAATTTCACCTCTAAATAAATCTTCTGTATAGGTGCTCAATGGGCAGCTTACAGATAATACGGCAGCGATTTCTTGAGTTGCCTGACTATAAATAGGTGCAGCACTGGCAGCCATATCGGTATTAAAGTGCCCCCAACTGATCATAAAATCCTGACTGCGGACATAGTTTAAACGTTCTAATAAACTCGCCAAATCACGTGGTGTACGATCAGAATAGACTTTCCAATCGGTAAAATGTTCATAACGCTTAACCACTTCAGCCTCGGAAAGGCGAGATAAAATTAATTGTCCAATTACGGTGGCATGGGCATGCCAACGTGTACCAATATGCACATTACTGGTAAATGAACCAATAGATTGGGCATTGCTGATAAAGACAATATCGGTGCCTTCTAAAATCGAAAGATGCACAGCAATTTTAATTTTATCGCGTAATTCACGCATGATGGGGCTAGCCAGATCAGTCAGCGATGATTTGGATAAGCTGTTAAAACCAAGTTCCATCACGTTGCTGTTCAGCGCATAAGTCTTTTGCGACATTTTTCTTAAATAACCACAAAACTCTAAGGTGTGGATTAAACGAAAAGCACTCGAACGGTTTACATCTAATTTTTCTGCGATTTCAGAAATGGTCATTTCCTGATGCTGTTGATCAAATAATTTTAAAATGGCTAAGCCACGCACCAAACCCGGTACTAAATAACGTTCATCATTATTGGGTTCAGCATTTTGCTCCAAGAGAGCATCATTTATTAAGTTCATTGCCAAGTTGCCCTATGTTTATTTTGCAATTCCTGCACATGGAATACCACTATAGTAATCATCAATTTTTCTAATCTCAATGTTTATATATAAAACATTTTTTTGATTAAGAAACATCTAAAAATATAACTTTTTATTAATTCATTGAAAAACATAAAAATATAGTATTTGACAAGCAAAATGATCAAAGCTTATGCTATTCATTATGTTTTAAATGCTAAATTAAGTTTTATATATAAAACAAATAAGGATGCAAAAATGAGTTGGATCTCAGTTTGTCAGCAAGATGACATTACCGAAGACGAGCCGAAAGCCATAGAAGTCGAGGGTAAGAAAATTGGTGTTTTTTTAATCGATGACAATTATTTTGCGATCGAGAATGTTTGCCCACATGCCTTTGCGTTACTAACAGAAGGTTTTATTGAAGATCAAACCGTGGAATGCCCATTACATGAGGCAATTTTTGATATTCAAACAGGTGAGCTAAAGAGTGGACCGGGATGTCGTGATTTGTGTACTTATCCCGTACGTGTTGAAGGGCAGGACGTTCAAATTCAACTATAAGTCTTATTTATAAGGATGGAATCTCATGAAAACATTTAATGAGAAGCTAGCGAACTGGATTCATGCCACGCCAGCGACCGAAGCAGGGATCAACAATATTCAAATACCGGGACAGCCAGAGCTTTTGGTTTGGCAAACACGTTATAAAGTGCCAACAGTCTATGAGCAGGATTTTGTTCAACATTTAATTCAAGCCTTTTCTTCAGGCGTAACAGAACTTACCGATTTAGTTCAATCTTTAAATCAACAAGGTTTTCGTTGCGAGTCTGGTGAACTTTGGACTTCTGAAACATTTTCTGAAGAAATGCAACGTTTAGGTTATTGATTCAAGGAAGAACAGTGATGAATGCAGCAGTAACAGTGACTCCGAGTGTTGAGGAGTATTTAGATTTAGGTTTACGTGATCAATGGCATCCGGTACTGGCAAGTTGGGAAGTCGCAGCCAATCCTGTGGGTATTACCCGTTTAGGTGAAAATATCGTGGTTTGGCGTGATGACCAAGGTCAGGTGCATGCTTTAGAAGATCGTTGTCCGCACCGTGGTGCGCGTCTTTCTTTAGGCTGGAACTTAGGTAATCGCGTGGCATGTTGGTATCACGGCGTTGAAGTTCGCCATGATGGCAAGGTTGAAGATGTACCCGCAGTACATGAATGCCCAATGAAAGGCACAACCTGTGTGAAAAGCTACCCAGTGATTGAGCAACATGGTGCAATTTTCCTGTGGTTTGGCATTGATCCAAATGAAGTCGCTAAACCACTTGATTTTCCTGAGCAATTGGCGAGTGGGGAGTGGAGTTCATTTCTATGCCAAGCAGATTGGAAGGTCAATCATCAATATGCGATTGATAATGTAATGGATCCAATGCATGGCACCTATTTGCATTGTACCTCGCACTCAATGGCGGACGGTGAGCGTACTGCAGAAATGAAACACCGCTCAACTGAAAATGGTTTTGTCTTTGAAAAAGAAGGGCAAACAGGGGTCAATTTTGACTGGGTTGAATATGCCAATACTGGTGCAAGTTGGTTGCGTCTTTCGATTCCTTATCGTAAAGATTTTGGTCCAGGCGGTGAGTTTTGGATTGTGGGTTATGCCACACCGATTGATGCTCAAAATACCCGTGTTTTTTTCTGGCGTTGTCGTAAAGTCAGTGGTTGGCAACGTAATGTTTGGCGTTTTCTTTATCGCAATCATTTAGAAAAACTGCATTGGGATGTCTTGGAACAAGATCGAATTATTTTAGAAAATCTTGCGCCAAACGCACGTCAACATGAATTCCTCTATCAACATGATGTCGGTTTATCGCGCTTACGCCGTTTAATGAAAAAAGAAGCGGAAAAGCAGTTAAAGAAAATTGCGAGCTTGAATAGCTCAAACCGTATTGAAATGCAGGAACAAGTTCATGGTTAATGTCGCATTGTTGCAGGGCAAGAAAGTCTTTGTTACAGGCGCAGCAAGAGGCTTGGGACGAGACTTTGCACAGGCCATTGCCGAAGCAGGTGCTCAAGTGGTCATGGCGGATATCTTGACAGATCTTGTGCAACAAGAAGCAGCAGTATTGCAGGCACAGGGTTTACAGGTGACTGCGGTCACAATTGACTTGGCTGATGCTGATTCGATTCAACAGGCTGTTCAGCAAGCAGCTGAACATTTAGCTGGAATAGATGGTTTGGTGAATTGCGCTGCACTTGCGACCAATGTGGGTGGTAAAAGCTTGATGGATTATGACGCCGAGCTATGGGACCGGGTCATGAACATCAATGTCAAAGGGACGTGGTTAGTCACCAAAGCATGTGTGCCATATCTCAAGCAGTCCGATGCAGGCAAGGTAATTAATGTGGCATCGGATACGGCTTTATGGGGCGCACCTAACTTGATGGCTTATGTTGCAAGTAAAGGTGCTTTGCTGGCAATGACCCGTTCGATGGCAAGAGAGTTAGGGCCATTTAATATTTGTATCAATACGCTTTCTCCAGGATTGACGCTGGTTGAAGCAACAGAATATGTACCGCAAGATCGTCATGATTTATATGTAAATGGTCGTGCGATTCAACGTCAGCAGTTACCACAGGATCTGAACGGAACAGCACTTTATTTACTTTCGGATTTGTCCTCATTTGTGACTGGACAGAATATTCCTGTAAATGGTGGTTTTGTCTTTAATTAAGGAATTGTTTCATGATTACAGGGATTGAGATTTTAAAGTTTGGCGTTGAGGATCGGGCTGCTTCAAATAAATTTTTGGCAGATTTTGGTTTAAAGCCAAGCCAATCAGATATTGAGGGTACGGATCTTTATCAAACCCAGAACGGCAGTAAAATTTATTTATTTGATTGTGATGATCCGCGTCTACCACAGGCCATCGAGTCAGGCTCAACTTTACGTGAAGTGACTTGGGGCTTGGATGATGCAGCACAGGATTTGGCTGATTTAGCGACTCGCCTGAAAGATGTAGATGGTTATCAAGCCACGGCTGACATGCTGCAATGCTTAGACCCAAATGGGATGACCATTCGCTTTCAAGCCAGCTTTACCCAAGAGCTACCTGCGTTAAAAACAGAAGGGATTAATCAATACGGCAGTATCACTCGTGTCAATGCAGCCAGTCCAGTGTATGAAAAAGGGCAACCTGTTGCGATTGGACATGTGGTGTTCTTTACCCCAGATTTAGAAAAAACAGAATCTTTCTATATCGAAAAGCTCGGTTTCTTCTTATCGGATGCTTATCGTAATCGTGGTGCTTTTTTACGTTGTCGTGGCAAAGGCTATCACCATGATTTGTTTTTGCTTTCGGTACCCAATAAACCTGCTGGACTCAATCATGTGGCCTTTGTGGTGCGTGATATTCATGAAGTGATTGGCGGTGGCTTAAACATGAACCGTTCTGAATGGTCTACTTTTATTGGTCCGGGTCGTCATCCAATTTCTTCGGCTTACTTCTGGTATGTCAACTCACCTTTGGGTGGTGCATTTGAATACTACACCAATGATGATTATTTGACGGAAGAATGGCAACCACGTGTTGAAGAACATTGTTTAGAACTCTTTACTGAGTGGGCGGTTGAAGGTGGTTTAGATGACCATACTCGTCGCCAAGTCAAACCTGTATAAGCAGTTGGAACAGGGAGATTAAGCTATGCAAAGAATTGTCATTGTTGGCGCAGGACAAGCTGCGGGTTGGGCAGTAAGCACACTCCGTCAACATGGATTTCTAGGTGAAATTCATGTGGTATCTAATGAGGAACGGGTATTTTACGAACGCCCACCCCTGTCAAAACAAGTCCTCTCCAAAGAAGCCAGTTATGACAGTTTGCATCTGTTCTCTGCTGAACAGATGCAAGATTTTAACATTGAGTGGCACAAACCCGCTGTGGCAACACAAGTGGATCGCCAACAAAAACATGTGGTTTTAGAAAGCGGTCAAGTTTTGCCTTATGACAAATTATTGATTGCAACAGGAAGCCGAGCACGTGTGCCAGTGAATACATGGCAGTTTATTCCCAATGTAGTGACTTTACGTAATGTACAAGACTGTGAACGTTTAGCCGAAATCTTACAACATACGCAAAAGTTAGCAGTAATTGGTGGTGGTTGGATCGGCTTAGAAATTGCAGCAACGGCACGGAAACAAGGCAAACAAGTGCATGTTTTTGAATACGGTGATCGACTTTGTGCACGTAGTGTTAGTCCGGATGTATCTGAATTTTTGCAAAATATGCATCAACAACAAGGTACTCAGATCCATTTAAATAGTAAAAATGTGCATTTGATTGAAGCAGGTCAACATCAAGTTGAAGTGGTGAATCATCCAAATGCCAGTGAACTGTTTGATTGTGTGGTGGTGGGTGCGGGTGCAGATATTGCCAAAGAGCTGGGTGTGAGTGCGGGTTTAGACGTTAAGGATGGCATTGTTGTCAATGGTTTTGGACAAACTTCAGACCAAGACATTTATGCCGCAGGTGATGTGGCGATACATCCAAGTTTGGGCTATTGCATTCAGTCTTGGGCCAATGCGCAAAATCAAGCCATTGCCACGGCAAAGTCAATGTTAGGTATGGATACGGAATATCTGGATATTCCTTGGTTATGGTCAGACCAGTATCACTACAATATTCAGATTTTAGGGACTTACCAACCTGAAAAAACCAAGCAGATTGTGCTACGTCAAAACGCAGCAGATCAGTGCAGTTATCTTTATCTGGATGAGCAAAACTGTTTGATCAACATGATTGCGATCAATGACTCAAAACTGGTCAAACTGGCAAAGCGCTGGATGCAATCCAATACCGTGTTAGACCCCAAATTATTAGCAGACCCTGAATTTAATGTAATGAAATTAAAACCGTAAACATTAAATCCGGTTCATGACTCAATCGAAGGAATGAAATATGAGTAATGAAGAGAAAAGTGGATTGAAGCATTGGGTTCCTGCTTTTGTCCTGATGATCTGTGTCGTTCTGGCATTTTTCGACAAAATTAGTATCGCAGTCTTATTTGCGGACCCGCACTTTCAGGGCGCGATGGGGATTGCCCAAGACAAAGCAAAGCTTGGATGGTTAATGACCAGCTTTTTATTGGCTTATGGTTTTTCCTCTGTGTTTTTAAGCTTCTTAGGCGATATTTTTAGCCCTAAAAAAATGCTGTTTTGGAGCGTCTTATCTTGGGGGATACTCATGTTCTGTATGGGTTTTACCACCAACTATACAGGGATGTTGATTCTCCGCGTTCTGCTTGGATTAGCTGAAGGCCCATTATTTGCCTTGGCTTATACCATCGTGAAACAAACCTATACAGATCGTCAGCAAGCACGTGCTTCCACCATGTTTTTGTTGGGTACACCGATCGGTGCCTTCTTGGGTTTTCCAATTACCGCGGCTGTTCTCGCAAACCATGATTGGCATACCACCTTCTTTGTGATGGCTGGTTTAACTGTAATTGCACTAATTGCGATTGTGTTTGGCTTACGTAATTTACAACTCAAGAAAACCATTGAGCTGGAATCGACCAGTAAACGTGTCAATTTTAAAGGGCATATCCATAACACCAAAGTGCTATTACAGAACGGTTCATTTTGGTTGGTGTGTATTTTTAATATTGCACTGATGACTTATCTGTGGGGATTAAACAGTTGGGTTCCATCCTACCTGATTCAAGACAAGGGCTTTAACCTTAAAGAGTTTGGTATTTATTCAAGTTTCCCATTTATCGCCATGTTGATTGGTGAAGTGATTGGTGCATTTCTTTCTGACAAGTTAGGTCGTCGTGCCATTCAAGTTTTTAGTGGCTTATTGGTGGCCGGCATCTTTATGTATGTCATGGTCATTATGACAGATCCAATTTTAGTGATTGTTGCAATGTCTCTCAGCGCAATGGCTTGGGGCTTTGGTGTCGCAGCAATATTTGCACTACTTGCTCGTGTGACCACTGCTGATGTGGGCGCGACAGCGGGTGGGATTTTTAATGGACTGGGTAATTTTGCCAGTGCAATTGCACCCGTTCTGATCGGTTACATCGTGATGCAAACCCACAGTTTTAATTTAGGAATTACCTTCTTAGCAGCAGTTGCTGTGATTGGATCGTTCTTCTTAGTTCCTTTACTAAAACGTTATTAATTCAAGATATCTAGGAGTTAAAACATGACTACTCAACAATTCGAATCATGGTCACAGCCTGAAGGTACAAGCTTACAAGATTGGTTAAATACCCGTATCGCACGTTTTGAAACACGTAAATATGATTTTGATGCCTTGAAGTTCCAAGCGGACTATGACCCCAAATATCGCCGTGCCCAAATGCGTTATATGGGCACAGGTGCAACAGGCGTAGTCAATGATGGCAACACCGTTCCAGCAGAAAACTTCACTTTTTCAACCATGGTTTTACCTCCGCAGTGCGAAGGGCCTTTGCATATTCATCATGATGTTGAGGAAGTATTTTTTATGTTGCGTGGTGAGATTGACCTATTTATCGAACATAACGGCGAAAAATTTCAAACCAAACTTAAAGAGCGTGATCTGATTTCAATTCCACCTGGAATTTACCGTGGCTTGTTTAATCCGGGTCAGGAAGATGCCTTGATGTGTGTGATGTTAGGTGCGGGTAAACCGACTATTCCGAACTATCCACCAGAACATCCATTGTCGCAAATCAAACGTTGATTGAATCGACAAAGCCCAGCTCTACAGCAAAGGAATCCAGCCATGACATTGCTTGATCGATTAGCCAAATATCCAGTCAAAACCATTGTAGTGGATGGTCAAGTACACGCCTATCGTGAGGCGGGTCAAGGCCAGCCATTGATTTTGCTACATGGGATTAGTTCGGGTTCTGCTTCATGGATCAACCAGCTCGATGTACTGCGTCAGTCTTTTCGTGTGATTGCTTGGGATGCACCGGGTTATGGCTTATCAGAAGGTTTAAATACAGCGCAACCGAATGCAGAAGATTATGCACAACGTTTGTTGGGTTTAATCGATGCTTTGGCAATTTCGCAAGCCATTCTGGTTGGTCATTCTCTTGGGGCTTTACAGGCCAGTGCTTTTGCTCATCTTTATCCTGAACGTGTACAGACTTTGCTGATTGCCAATGTGGCACAAGGTTATCAACGTTCAGATGAGGAAAGCAAATCACAGGTTTATCAAAAACGACCAATGCTGTTGAAAAGCTTAGGTCATGCAGGCATGGCGGCAAGTCGTGGACCGCATTTAATTTATAAACAAGATGCTCAAACTTTGGCTTTGGTCACAGCGGTGATGCAGGATTTGACCTTAGACGGTTTTACCCATGCATCGTATTTGTTGGCCTATGACGAAATTAGAAATTATTTAACAGATATTCGTGTTCCTTGCGTCGTGATTGCAGGCGATCAGGACCAAATTACACCTGCACAAGGTATTCAAGACCTTGCCGCAGAAATGCAATTGAGCCGATGTCATCTGATTACAGATGCAGGTCATCTGAGTTATGTCGATCAACCACAACAGTTTAACGACATTATTTTATCGGCATGTTAAGACTCAAACGAGAGAAAAATATGAGCTTCCAAGTTGAAGGAAAAGTAGCAGTAGTAACAGGTGGCTCGTCAGGCATTGGTTTGGCTGCTGTCGAAATTTTAGTTGCAGAAGGTGCCAAAGTGGCATGGTGTGGTCGGGATGAACAGCGTCTAGCAGAATCAAAAAATTATATTTTGGAAAAGTATCCGCAAGCCCAAATTTTTACTCAAGCCTGCAATGTTTTAGACAAACAAGATGTAAAACACTTTGCACAACAGGTCAATCAAAATTTAGGCAATGTCGACATGTTGATCAATAACGCAGGTCAAGGGCGTGTATCCAATTTTGAAGACACCCAAGATGAAGATTGGATGAAAGAAATTGAATTGAAGTATTTCAGTGTCTTGCATCCTGTCCGTGCATTTTTAGATGATTTAAAAAATTCGGCGTGTGGGTCAATCACCAATGTCAATTCCTTACTGGCCTTGCAACCTGAACCACACATGATCGCGACTTCATCGGCACGCGCCGCTTTGCTGAATTTAACTCATTCCTTAGCACATGAATTTAGCCAATATGGGATTCGGGTGAATTCAATTTTATTGGGCATGGTGGAGTCAGCACAGTGGAAACGCCGTTTTGAAACACGTTCAGATAGCCAAGCGTCATGGGAACAGTGGACAGGCAATATTGCAAAAAACCGTGGTATTCCAATGCAACGTCTAGGTAAACCTGAAGAACCAGCACACGCTTTGGTGTTCTTGGCTTCACCATTGGCATCCTATACCACTGGTTCAGCCTTGGATGTCTCTGGTGGATTTAACAAACATTTATAAGGTGTGCCCATGAAACAGTTGATGATGATTGGTTTCGGTGCAATGGCAGCAGAAGTGTACGCACATATGCCACAAGATTTACAGCTTAAATGGATTGTGGTGCCTGCACGCAGTGTTGAAAAAGTACAGGCACAAGTATCCGCTCAGGTACAGGTAATTAGTTCGATTGATCAATGCCTTGGCACGCCTGATTATGTGATTGAAGTGGCAGGCCAAGCGGCGGTAAAAGAACATGCCCAAAAGGTGTTAGAGAAAGGTTGGACCATTGGTCTGATTTCAGTGGGAACCTTAGCCGATAGCGAATTTTTCTCTCAACTGAAACAGACTGCGGAACAACACGATGCCCATTTACATCTTTTAGCGGGTGCGATTGCGGGGATCGATGGTATCTCTGCGGCAAAAGAAGGTGGTTTGGAAAAGGTCACCTATAAAGGCTGTAAAAGTCCCAAGAGTTGGCGTGGCAGTTATGCTGAACAATTGGTTGATCTCGATCAGGTCAGTGAAGCTATGGTTTTTTTTCGTGGTACAGCCAGAGAAGCAGCACTGAAGTTTCCAGCCAATGCCAATGTTGCAGCAACCATAGCACTCGCAGGTTTAGGCATGGATGAAACCGTGGTTGAGCTTACGGTTGATCCAAAAACCAATAAGAACAAGCACACCATTGTGGCAGAAGGCGTGTTTGGTGAAATGACCATTGAATTGGTGGGTGTGCCTTTGGCAAGCAATCCCAAAACCTCAACTTTGGCTGCGCTTAGCGTGATTCGTGCATGTCGCAATAGCGTTGAAGCAATTCAGATTTAAAAGGATTTGATCATGGTAAAGGAAATTTATATCGCAGGTGAATGGCGATTAGGTAAAGGCAATACGATTCAAAGTCTGTTTCCAGCAGATCAATCTGTAAATGCTGAAATTTCTACAGCGAGTTTAGATGATGTCAATGAAGCAATTGAAAAAGCAGATTTGGCATGGCGACAAGCAGGCTGGCGCAATAGCATGCCACATGAACGTGCGCGTATTTTGTATAAAGTGGCAGAGATTATTGAAGCGCGTGTAGATGAGCTTGCAAAATTACAAACCCGTGATAATGGTAAGCCACTGGCTGAAACACGTGGTTTAGTGATGAGTGCAGCCGCTACAGCACGCTATGTTGCCGCAGCATGTGAAACGCTGAATGATGAACTCACCACACAACGTGCGGCTGACTTTATGACCATGAGTGTGCATGAACCTGTCGGTGTGGTGGCCGCGATTACACCGTGGAATTCACCGATTGCCAGTGAAGTTCAAAAACTTGCCCCTGCGATTGCTGCTGGAAATGCGGTGATTCTTAAACCGGCAGAGGCAACGTCTTTAATTGCCTTGGAACTCGCCAAAATCTTTGAACAAGCAGGACTGCCAAAAGGCTTACTCAGTGTTTTAGTGGGGCGTGGTTCTGTAATTGGTGATGCCATCGTAAAGCATCCTTTGGTCCGCAAAATTTCATTTACTGGCGGAACCACTACAGGGCGTCATTTGGCTCATCTTGCCGCAGATAAATTGATTACCACCTCATTAGAGCTTGGTGGAAAATCCCCTACGATTGTTATGCCTGATGCAGATATTGAATTGGCTGCTAAAGGTGTGGCTTATGGGATCTTTAGTTCCGCAGGACAAGCCTGTATTGCAGGTTCACGACTCTTCGTGCATCACAGTATTTACGATCAGTTCCTTAAGCGTTTGGTTGAAATTACCAAAGCTTTACGAGTGGGACATCCAGAAACAGCGGGTGTACATTTGGGCTCTTTAATTAATCCAAAGCATTTGGCTTCTGTCGATGCCTATGTGCAATTGGCCAAGCAAGAAGGTGGTCAAGTTGTAGTGGGTGGTCAAGCGCTGACGGATGGTGATTTGGCGAAAGGAAGTTACTACTTACCGACCATCATCACAGGCTTAAATAATACTGCACAAACCTGTCAAGAAGAGATTTTTGGTCCAGTCTTGGTGGTGATGAAGTATCACGATGAAGCCGATTTAATCACTCAAGCCAACGACAGTTGTTTTGGGCTTGCAGCAGGAATCTGGACTGAAAACTACCGTAAAGCTTGGCAAATTGCACGTGCTTTGGAAGTCGGTACAGTCTGGATTAATACCTATAAAAAATTCTCTATTTCGGCACCGTTTGGTGGCTTTAAAGAAAGTGGTATCGGGCGTGAAAAAGGGCGTTTAGGTATTTTGTCTTATATGCAGCAAAAAAGTATTTATATGGGATTAAGCGAACAGCCAAATCCTTGGTGTGAATAATAAATTCATGGAATGAAAAAGTTTTCGAGGAATAAACAATGACAGAACGTGTAAATGTAGGCGAAGCAATCGCGCGTGTTTTAGAAGCACACCAAGTGGAAAGTATCTATGGGGTGATTTCAATTCATAACCTACCAATTGCAGATGCTGTAGGGCGTCGTGAAAAAATTCGTTTTGTGGCAGCGCGTGGCGAAGCAGGTGCAGTCACGATGGCAGATGGTCACTCACGCTTTAAAGGTTTAGGGGTTGCTTTGACCAGTACCGGTGCAGGGGCAGGCAATGCAGTAGGTTCATTGATTGAAGCGATGAATGCTGGGAGTCCTGTGTTGCATTTAACTGGGCAAGTTGAACGTGAATATCTTGATCGTGATGCTAGCTTTATCCATGAAACCAAAGATCAACTGACCTTCTTACGTGCTTCAAGCAAAGCTGCATTTCGTATTACCAGCCCAGACAATGCAGTGGGTGTAATTCGTGAAGCAATTCGTGTTGCAACCACAGTACCGATGGGGCCTGTAAGCGTTGAGCTCCCGATTGATGTGCAAGCTGCAGAAATTGACTTGCCATTGAATTTAGGTCCTGTCAAAGCGCTTGAATTACCGCAGGCTGAGCAAGTTGAAATTGATTTAATTGTTGAAGAAGTTAAAAAAGCCAAACGCCCCATCTTTTGGATTGGTGGTGGCACGTTAAATAGTGTTGATGAGGTGAAAGCCATTGCAGATCTTGGGATTCCTGTTGTTTCTTCGACCCATGCCCGTGGTGTGTTAGCAGATGAGCATCCACGCAGTTTAGGTGCATTCCATAACTCAGCAGGGGTTGAGCAACTGTTAAAACAGGCTGACTTATTGGTGGTGGTGGGCTCGCGTTTACGCAGCAATGAAACCAAAACCTATTCGGTACAGTTCCCTGATAATCTGATTCAGATTGATGCCAATCCAGTGGCGCAGCAACGTAATTATAAAGTTCGTAACTTCATTTGTGCTGATGCCAAAGATGTATTACAACGTGTGCTCACAGGGCTAAGCGGTATCTCAAAAGTTGATGCAGATTATGATGCAGCGGTTGTTGCAGCAAAACAGTCCGCTATTGAGGCACTGCGTACTCAGCTGGATCAATATGCACTGATCTGTGATCACTTACGTGCGGCACTGCCACAAGACGGTATCTTTGTACGTGACATTACCATGTCAGGCAGTACTTGGGGCAGCCGACTATTTCCAGTACAAGCACCGAATCAAAATATTCACTCACTTGCTGGGGCAATTGGTCTTGGTTTAGCCACGGCAATTGGCGCTTCTATTGCCAATCCAGATAAAAAAGTGATTGGTCTCGTGGGCGATGGTGGTTTGATGCTCGGTATCGGTGAGATTGCCACCATGGCACAAGAAAATACCAACATGGTGCTGATGATCATGAACGATGGCGGTTATGGCGTAATGCGTGGTATTCAAAAGAATTACTTTGGTGGGCGTCAATATTTCAACGAATTGCATACCCCAGATTATAAAGTCTTAGGGGAAGCAATGGGAGTGAAAAGCTGGAAAGTGGGCAGTGCAGATGAGTTTAAAAGCGTGATTCAACAAGCAGTCGATTTTCAAGGGCCAAGTGTGATCGAATTGGATATGAATTCGATTGGACCACTGAACTTTGCAGGACCGCCGCAGAAAAAACTCTATTAAACCCAGTTGAACATTCGATGTTGGCATCGGATGTTCAGTAAATTCACCAGCAATTTTTTTTGCTCAAAATACAATAAAAACTATGTTTTATAGGTAAAACAAAAGTCCAACAGGATCGTTGGAACACAAGGGAAGGAAGCAATTATGAAAAAGACAGCTATCGCGATGCTACTTGCAGCATTGTATTTGGGTACCACATCCAATGTTTTGGCGCAAAGCTCAGCATTAGAATGGAAAAGTGAAGATGAGACGGACTCTATAAAATTGGGTGGCGTGGTGCGATTAAACCAACGCTATGAAAATTGGGAAGGACCTAATGATGGCTTTGGCAAACTCTATTTTGATATTTTTAGAGTCGATGTCAAAGGTAAATTTGACGATGCCTATTTTAATGCAAGCTACTTGTTTCAAGACCAAGAGAAACGCTCGATCGAAAAAGCCTACGTGGGCTATAATTTAGATCAACAGAATAGTTTAGAAGCCGGCTTTGTATATAAACCTTTTGCGATTTATCCTTATCCGCAAAATGGTTGGACTTACCATATCCCATTCTTTTTGGGCTATGGCAATAACATTGCGCCAGGTTTGAACTGGAATTTTCATAATCAGGACTGGGATGTAAAACTGGGCTATTACCCTGAAATGCTGGCAACCAATCTGCGCTATTCGCCCGAAAGTGCCACTTATGATGATCTTGCCGACAATGCATTTCCAAGTCAAAAAGCCTATCAAAATGAAAAGCGCCATCAATTCAATACGCGGATTGTGCGCAAGTTAGACACCAAGGTGGGTAAGCAGGAAGTCGGGGTATCTGGGGCAATTGCGCAATTGCATAATAAAACCACCGATAAAAATGGCCAATATTATGCAGTGGGTGTGCATAGCGATAACAATTACAAACGCTTTAATTTACAAAGCTCTGTGATTCATTATCAATATGATGCAAAGAACCCTGACGGGGTCAATAATGATATGACTTTAATGGGGAATAATGGATTTACCCCTGCTTATTTTATTGCCTCTGAAGCGACAGTTGCCAGTTTAAATCTTGCCTATACCTTACCTATGCAAAATATGGGCAAACTCAAAGCGATCCGATTCTACAATGATTATAGTTATATGGATAAGAAACGTGATGATTGGTCGGATTCTCAAATGAATAACACTGGGATGATGTTTATTGCGTCACCCTTTATGGTGTGGGCCGATTATACTTGGGGGAAAAATGCCAATATTATTGGCGGTGCAATGAATTCAACCGGTTTTAGCTCGACCGTTTCACCCTATAGTGACCAATGGTTGTATCGTATCAATTTAAACCTTGGATTTAGTTTTTAGAAAGCAGATTTGGGAATTGATCTGTTTGTTATGCCGATATTTGCTATGGCAATAACTGCTTTGTTGCACTTAGATTTAAACACTGCTGGATGACATTTACTTATTATTTGAGTATTTGTCAAATGAGTATCTGTCAAAGCAGCGGATCGGCTATGTATGCAACAAAGCATGTTTATCGGATCAATTTTATAACTTCACAAGCGCATACGACGATCGTTTACGTTTGTTTTGCTAAGGCCATCAACGACTTCAATTGCTGAACTTCCAGTGGGGTGGCATGTTGTAATGGCTTTCTTGGTTCACCTACAGAAAAACCTAATTCATTTAAACCTGCTTTGACTGTTTTCGGTAGGCCGCCTTGTACAATAAAGCGCAACAAAGGCAATTGACGATAAAACAAGGCTTTGGCGTGGTCTAAATCACCATCTTTGATTGCCTGATATAACTGACTTGGTAGCTGACCGAGTAGATTTGGCGCCACAGTACACCAACCACTTGCCCCTGCACAAAATGCCTCAAGTGCTAAAGGATTACAGCCATTATAAAAGGGCAACTGTCCTTGAGATAATTCATGAAATTTATGCATGCGCTGAATATCACCCGTACTGTCTTTAACCATGCAAATATTCTCAATTTCTTGAAACATTTTCACGATCAATTCTGGTGACATATCTACGCCACTGGTTGCTGGGTTGTTATAGACCATGATCGGCAGTTTGGTCGATGCGGCAATTTGCTGATAATAATCATAGATTTCTTGATCATTGAGTTTCCAGTAAGATACTGGGATCACCATAATTAGATCAGCGCCAAGCTCCTCGGCTTTTTGGGCTTTTTGAATTGCCATCGCCGTTGTGAGTTCAGAAATTCCCAACATGACCGGGACACGGTGATTAACGACTTCGATACTTTTTTGTGCGACTTGTTGCCATTCTTGCCAAGATAAATAAGCACTTTCACCAGCACTGCCCAATGGCACAATCGCATTACATTGTTGTTCCAGCAGAGCATTTAATGTGATGGTCAGTGCATCCACATCGACAGCTTGTGTGTCTGGGTGAAATGGTGTGATTGGGTATGCAATAATGCCTTCTAATTTCATTTTCATTACTCCTCGATACAGTCCGCATGATTTTTTAAAGCTTTACGCGCATAGTAGGCAAAATTGACATTATTACGCTTGTTGGTAGAGACCCAGTCATGAGCTTCTTTTGCCAGTTCATGTGGGATAGGTTGAATTTGTCCAGCAGCCATTGCCAAAAGCTGAAGTCGGGCAGCGCGTTCAATTAAAATGGCTAAGTTGCAAGCCTCTTCAATGGTTTTACCTGCCACCAGCTGACCATGATGTGACAGCAGTACAGCGCGGTTTTTACCTAAGGCTTCTGAAATAAAAATACCTTCTTCATTGCCGACGGGGACTCCCGGCCACTCTTCCACAAAAGAACAGTCTTCATATAAAGCGCAGGTATCCATTTGTGCGATCGCTAAGGGCACACGGAGCATCGACAACGCTGCAATATGTGTTGGATGGGTATGGATAATGCAATTCACTTCAGGATGTTGTTTATAAATCCATGTATGAAAGCGATTTGCAGGATTTGCCATGCCTTGTTGATCAAGTGGCTTTAGATCTTCATCAACTTCCAATAAGTTTTGCGCGGTAATTTCATCAAAGCCGAGACCAAAACGCTGGGTGATAAAGCTATTGCCTTGCGTGGTACGACAAGTGATTTGTCCCGCTAAGCCAGCATCATGGCCGTGGTCAAATAAAATACGGCAGGTTAATGCCAACTTTTGTCGATCTGTGTAGTTTGAATCTTGAATAAATTGCTGCATATTTTGCTGCGCATTTTGCATCAATTGCTGTTTATCTAGTTGTGCCGTTTGCATAAATAAAACCTCTCGCTGAGTTGATTTTCACATCGCCTAAGTACAGAATAAAAATTCTGTGGATGGATTAAAATATCCAGTTTCTAAAACTTATATGGGCCAGAGAGTTATGCGTCAGCCTTGGAAAATTCGGCTACATTTAGAAGATCGTGAAGAAAAGACCCTTTTTTTAAAGTTGGCAAATCAGATTATTCAAGAGATTTTATCTGGCAGAATTACTCAGGCAACACGCTTGCCAGGTTCACGTACACTGGCGGATGAACTCGGGATTAACCGAAAAACCGTACAATCGGTATATGAAGATTTGGAGGCACAGGGTTGGCTGGTTTCAAAAGCTAGGCAAGGCACCTTTGTCTCTGAGAATTTACCTGACTTAAAAGCGCAGTCATCGCCTACACTCGAACAGGTCGATATCACAGCAGTTTTGCCAACTCAGGTGCTGATCAAAAATGATGGTGTGCCAGATAATCGGTTGATCCCGTATGAATTGTTTTCTCGGGCTTATCGGCATGCATTGATCCAAGTAACACGTCATCAAACCATGGGATATGGAGATCCGCAGGGCAGTTTAGAACTTCGTCAAGCCTTATTAAAGATGTTGTCTATGGAGCGTTTTATACAGACTTCTATGGAAAACATTTGTGTGGTTCGTGGCAGTCAAATGGGAATTTTTCTAGCTGCGCGGGTTCTGGCTCAACATCAGTCTCAGCGTCATATTATTGTGGTAGAGCAATGGGCTTATCCACCTGCAGTGGAAACATTCCTGTCTAATCATTATCAAATTATTCGCGTGCGTTTGGATAAGCATGGTCTAGATACCGATCATTTAACTGAAATTTTGTCCAGCCATGCAGTTGCTGCGGTATACACCACACCTCATCACCAATATCCAACGACAGTGACGATGTCTATGGATCGAAGATTAAAGCTGTTAGAGCTGTCTAAAGCCTTTGATTTTTATATTATTGAAGATGATTATGACCATGAATTTCATTATGACAGTCGACCCATTCCGCCGTTAATCAGCTTACCGGCAGCAGACAAAGTGATTCATATCGGCTCTTTGTCTAAAGTGTTTGCGCCCACTTTAAGAATCGGTTATGTGGTGACCAATGTACAGATTATTCAGGCGATGAAACAAGACATTTTGCTGATCGATAAACAGGGCAATGCGATTACTGAATTGGCAATGGCTGAACTGATGCAGCAGGGTGAAATTAAGCGGCATATCCGTAAAATGCGTAAGATTTATCAGCAACGTAGAGATTTTGCTGTGAGGGCTTTTCAGCAAACTTTTAAAGAGTGGGTTGAAATAGCGCCACCTGCAGGCGGCATGGCGTTGTGGGTAAAGTTTAAATTGCCTTTTCAACAGCAGTTTTTAACGGTTTTAAAACAATTACATATTGATTCTGAATATGATTTTGGTTCGGAATGGCATCATTCCGATCACAGCTTCTATATTCGTTTTGGTTTTGCAGCCCTGACCGAATTGGAAATCCGTCAAACTGTTGAAAAGTTGTATCAGGTTTTTGTGAGCTGATGATGCTCAAGAAACTTAGAAAGTATTTTGAATCTTGTTGAACTGACTTTAGAAGGGTTTAAGCAAAAACCAGAAGCATTGTGTTTCTGGTTTTTTTATGGATTAATTTAAAGCCATACGATATTCAATGACCCCTGGTTTTTCAGCAATCCAGTCATAGAGTTTTTGTGCAGTTTGATTGCTTTGTTGAGTGTGCCAATACAAGCGCGCGCAGGGTTGAACAATCGCTTGCTGTTGTACATATTCAATCAGACGCTTGCCTACATGTTGACCTCTTGCCTGTGGAGAAACATATAAGTCTTCTAGATAGCAAAAGTTGGTCTCGGCCCATGTCGAGCGATGGATAACATAATGTACAAAGCCGAGAACATGCTCAGCTTGTTTAGCAACAGCACAATATATCGGTTCTTGATCATCAAAAAAACGTTGCCAAGTGGTTTGCGTAACAGTGTTGGATAAAGCCACTTTGTAAAAGTCTTGATAAGCCAGCCAATACTCTACCCATTGTTTATAGTCTTGTTGTGCAACAGGCACAATTTGAACCACTAAATTTTCCACAGGTATTCTCCAGTCGTCGGGAAAGAAAGAGGAGAAATGAGTTTAAGTGTGATTGTGGTATTGAAATAAGATACACTTTAAGTATTTTTAATAGTACCAGTTTTACTTATGGCGACAGCAGCATCGGCTTATTTCCCCCATTTGATCTTGCCTAAAGGGGTGATTAAAGAGGGTTTATATAGTGTTTTACGTGATGCAATTTTAGATGGTCGACTGGCTTCTGGAACCAAACTGCCCTCTAGTCGTGTCTTGGCGGAAATGATGTCGATTTCTAGAAATTCAGTCTTGGCTGCAATGGATCGTTTACTGGATGAAGGCTATGTTGTGACTAAGCCAAGCTCTGGTACTTATGTCGCAGAGCTGATTCCTGACCAATTAATTTCTATACAAGAGATAGCGACAGAATCTGCATTTGACGTCTGTCATAAGCTAAATATTAATCCGCATATCGCAAATTTATTACCTGCTTGGCAGAAACAAAATGTATCTGGGCAGGGTGAAAAAATATTTCATGTTGGTGTTGGCTGTACCGATTTATTTCCACATTCGCTTTGGGGAAAATTATTGGGGCGTGCTTGGCGTCAGTCTCATCAGCAATTGGGTCAGTTTCATGATTGTCGTGGCTATTTGCCTTTACGTCAGGCTATTTGTGATTATGTTCGTTCTACGCGGGGGCTAAAATGCGATGTACAACAAATTTTGATTGTAAATGGTACCCAACAAGCGATTCACCTTGCAGCTTATGCATTATTACAACCTTTGGATCAGATCTGTTTAGATGAGCCTGGCTATGATGCCGCTTTAAATATTTTTCGGAGTTTTGGCATCCAAGTTCATCCTGTATCAAGTGATCACGAAGGGATGAAAATTGCTGAGATTATTCAGCATTATTCCAAAAGTAAATTCATCTATACCGCACCCTCTCATCAGTTCCCTTTAGGTGGAACACTCAGTTTAAGTCGACGATTGGCCCTATTGGAATGGGCAGCGAGTCAGCAAAAATGGATTTTTGAAGATGATTATAATAGTGAGTTTAGATATGGAACTCATCCAATTCAAGCCTTACAGGGCTTAGACCAACAGCAAAGAGTGATCTATTCAGGTACTTTTTCTAAAATGATGTTTCCTGAGTTTCGACTTGGATTTATGGTGGTTCCAGAATCGCTGATAGAAACATTGAGTCTGGCAAAATATTATACCGATACGCGGAGTGCTTATTTAGAACAAGCGGCTTTGGCTTTGTTTATCAAAGAGGGGCATTATGCACGCCATGTACGTAAAGTGCGTAAAGCTTGCCAAGAACGTCAACAGGCATTAATTGCTGCGATTCAACAGTTTCTTGCAGATGTATTGACTGTTCAGCCAACCGACTCAGGGATTCATCTGATTTGTTGGCTAAAAGCCCCATGGACTGAGCAAAGCTTTATTGATCAGTGTCTTGCTATTAATCTGGCTGTTCAGCCTTTATCTCGCTACTGTCAACAGCCTTATGAAAAAGCTGCGGTATTGTTTGGCTATGCAGCGCATACTCCAGATGAGATTGGCATGAATATTCAGAAGCTGGCGCAACAGATCAAGCACAAGTAACACGGATTCCAGTTTCATCTTCTATATTTCTTCATTTCCTATATAAATCGCTAGCTGGTCTAGCTGTATAAGCACTGATGATAATTGTTGTACATCTGTTTATGTAATGTTATAACATAACAATAAATTACAATTCGGAATCCATGATGCGTCACCATACTTTAGCAATCGCTATTTCTTTACCGGTCTTTCCTGCATATGCGATTGAAAATAAACAGCTGACTGTACTTCCAGTGATTCGAGTAAATGCCGAAAATGATCCATTTATCAATCAAAGTATCATTGTAGAAAATAGAAATGCAGACAATAAAACTTTAGGTGATGCTTTAAAGCATCTTTCAGGGATACAAAGCAGCGCTTTTGGTCCCAATTCAGGTGCGCCTGTGATTCGCAGTTTAAGTGGAAACCGGGTGCAGATTTTGGAAAATGGTCAGTCTATTTATGGAATGAATAGTATCAGCGGCAATATTAATATCCCTTTTGATCCTTTATTCACTCAATCTGTTACTGTCAATAAATCTTCAGACAGTGTGCGTTATGGTGGTAATGCCATTGGCGGAAGTGTGAATATTGATTCTGGTCTAATCGATACAGCGATGCCGAATAAAAGTTCTCAATTAGAGCTTGTAGCGAAAAAGGGCTGGAATGATTTTGATGCCAAAGGTTTTAAACTCAATCTCAATAACCAAAGTAACTTTTCTACCAATTTATTGTTTTCTAGCCAAGATATGTCAGCTTATAAAATTCCGGGAGAGGGTAAAGCGAGCGTATGTAATAGTGGTGTATTTCCAGCGACGGGTGGGGTAAATACAGCATTGGCAGATGCTTGCCAAAAAGAAGCACGCATTCAAAAAAATTATAATACTGCATCACAGCCTTATATTGACCAATTTATGACGGAAAATCCCGATTGGGCAGATGGTTCATTTTCCTTCTATACAGATAAACCTACCTCAGTTTGGAGTGGAAAAACCTATACCAATCCAGTAAACCCTAAATATGTACCCAATACCCAGCAATATACTGAAAACAAAATTAATAAAGATGTCACACCCAACTATAAGAACAAGCTGGGCAATAGCTATTTAGACAATCAACACTTTGCGATTGGAAGCACTTATTTTCTCAACAATGGACGTATTGGGCTCAGTGCTGATTCAAAAAAAAGTGAATATGGGGTACCCGGATTTTCTCTTGAAAATAAATCTTTTCAATCTACTAGTGACAGCATACCAGTCGGGGTGAAAACAGATCAGCGAAGATATGCCTTAGACAGCGAGTTTAATTTTAGCCCGTTGTTATTGAAACAAATACAATTTGATGTGAGTAAGAGCGTTAATACATCAGGGGAATATTTAGGATCAAAAATGGCCAATAACTATAAATTTGATACCCAACAGGCTGAATTATTACTGAAGCATAGACCTGTTGAATTTTGGAATGGTTTTATTGGCTTTAATCAGATTGATCGTAAAGTGGTAGGACATGGAAATTTACGTTATTTACCGAATATCAATACGCAAACACAAGCCGTGTTTATCAAGGAAAAATTAGACTTTGATTGGCTAGAACTCGATGCTGGTTATCGTAACGAAAAGGTTGAACATAAAATTCAAAAAAGTGATTTTGTACCATCCAGAAATTCACCGAATACAAAACTCACCGATACAAAATTTAATCTTGAAAGCTACAGTTTCGGTTCATACCTAAAATATAATGATCTATTGGGTTTAAAGTTGCGTTATTCAGTGTCAGATAGAGCGCCTGAAATTAATGAACTTTATGCCAGCCATCCACATTATTCAATTATGTTACAAGAAGAAGGTAACCAAAAACTCAAAGAAGAAAAATCCAAAAATCTTGAGTTAACAGGTCTGTTCAATTATAAAAATTTTAATTTTGAAGCGACTATATATAAGATGAAATATGACAAGTATTTGTATTTGACCCATTCAGGGGCACAAATGCGTAATCGCTTGCCACTTAAATATTGGACCCAGACAGATGCTGAAATTACTGGATTTGAAATTGATTTAAAACAAAAGTTTGAACTCAATCAGTATGGTAATCTTTTGATCTCTGCTTTTGCTGACTTGGTGAAAAATAAAAACCTTAATCCAAACAAAACCAGTTTGGCAAATGATGGAAATTACTTACCCAACATGCCAACGAACCGTTATGGGCTAAACCTTGAATGGAATAAAAATGATTGGTCAGCACGCTTATCCAATATTTACTATGATCAAGCTCAGTATTTAGGCAAAAATGTGTCTAAAGAAATTCCATTGCCGTCTTATAACTTGCTGGATCTACAAATTCAGAAACACTTCAAATTACAAAATGCCAATTTTGATGTTTTCCTCAATGGATCTAATTTGTTAAATGAAGATGCACGACCACAGAACTCGCCATTAAAATACATTGCACCACTTCCTGGGCGTGGGGTACAGCTGGGTATAAGTATGAAAATTTAATCGCTTAACTTTTGTTGGTTAAGTTTTTATATGTTGGGTCTTAACTTAAGATTTATTATCGGGGTCAATAAGTTGCTGTTGTTGAGAAGACTTCAAGCAACGAGTTGGCCCCTTTTATTTTGATAGATTGAGAATGAAAAATTGATGTCAACAGACCCTAAAATTAATTTAAAAAATAGCTGTTAAAAATAGTCTATTCGATTTAATCATTACAGTTTGATTTATTGCAGCATCAATTTTTTAACATGCAATAGCTGCTTCACGTTCAAAAATAGATTCAACACTTTCAAATGCCAAATGACAAGCATGGTTTTGATATTGTCGAGCATAACTGTTTACTGCACTTTCAAGCACTTGTAAAAAATCATTATAATTCTGTTCAAAGTCTAATAAGTCGAGTAAGTCTGATTTTTTGCTGTTATGGCAGTTATATTTTTGAATAAAATCAAGCATTAATTTTTGAATAGGGGCATGGGTAAAATAAATTAAATAAGTTGCTGCCGAACCACAATGCAAACAACCTTGTTCAAGATAAATTTCTTCACTGTTTAACCAGCAGCATTGTAAGGTAAAAAATGCTCGAATCGCTTCAGTCGCTAAAGTAGGCTGTTCCAAAGTGTTCACCAATTTTTCATATAATGAAATTGATAATCATTATCAATTAAATTTTGCAAAAAGTCTATGTGATAATTGGTAAATTTTTTAAGTGTTGCTGTGAAATAACGGTACAAATTGATGTTTTTTAATGAGATGGTTTTAAAATAATGAAATTAATTGTTATATTATATCATAACGTTTAATTTGTTGTTTTTTCTATGTCTATTCCTTCGCAACGCTTACAAGCGATTGATGCATTACGAGGCTTGGTGATTTTGATTATGATGGTTGATCATGTCAGAGAAACTTTTTACCTCCATCATCAAGTTCCAGATCCAATGCTGATTCCAGGCACAGAAACGTCACTTTTCTTTAGCCGAATATTGGCCCATTTATGCGCTCCAGTATTTATTGTTTTGACAGGCTTATCCGCCTATCTCTATCAAGCTAAAAATAATAGTCTAGCGATGACACGTGAGTTTTTGATTAAACGCGGATTATTTCTGATCTTTCTTGAGTTGGTGGTGATCAATTTTGCATGGACTGGCAAGTTCCCACCTGATGTGATTTATCTACAAGTGATTTGGGCGATTGGTTTAAGTATGCTGGCGTTGGCAGCTTTAATTGGATTGCCACAAAAATTATTATGGATAATCAGCATTGTGATTATTTTTGGGCACAATGTGCTTGATCAAGTGTCTTTTGAAAATGTACCTTTCATACAGAATTTATGGTTCATTTTGCATGAACGGGGCTGGATTGAGTTTGGCAATCTGATTCGTATTCGAACCTCTTATCCTGTTTTACCTTGGATTGGTGTGATTACTTTAGGATATTGTATTGGTTCAAGTGTTTTTGCTTCATCTCAACAAAACCAATCTAGAAATACAAAATTACTCATTTTTGGTTTTTCCAGTATTGCTTTATTTTTGCTTTTAAGAGCGATCAATGTATATGGAGATCATGCTTGGACGGTCATGCCGACATGGACTGAAACATTCATGAGTTTTATGAATCTAACCAAATATCCACCATCTTTATTTTTCATTTTATGGAACGTTGGTGTTGGACTGGTTCTTTTGGTCTGTTTGCAAAAAATCGAAACAAAACCTTGGATCAAACCCTTGATCATATTTGGTTCTGTACCAATGTTTTTTTATATTGTTCACTTATATGTTTTAAAGGCTTTATATTTGCTCGTGGTTGCCTTTTTGGGGAAAAATCATGGAGATTATTTTGGTGTCGATTCGGTGTCTACATTGTGGTGGATTGCGATTATTCTCAGCATAATTTTATATCCTTTAATGGTTAAATTTTCTGATTACAAACATAAAAACAAACATATCGCTATTCTTAAATACTTATAAGATAAGTTAAGTATAGTTTTAATTTAAAAGCATATCTAGCATCTAAAATAGTGATGTCCAGTAATGATGGATATCACTATTTTTTTAATATTTTTGAATGCTTAACCTAGTGCTGAACAGCCTAAAGACGACTTGGACTGTATTAAAGCTATTTCATCTTCAATATTTTAATTTATTTTTCACCTTATATTTATAGCCTGTCTTTATCGAGATGTCTTTATAGGAATGATACTGTCATTTAAGGACAACCTTGAGCCAAAGCATATTCACTTGATTGACAAGATCAGCATGGATCATTATTTTGATTTTATTAGTTCCTTTTTGGAACTTGTTATTTTGAGATAAATTCTTGAGGTGAACCATGTCTATATCAGCGGTGAAAGAAAAATCAAAGCAAAAAACACCTGCATCATTTCCAGTACGTCGTATGGATTATGAGTTTCAGGATATGCCCAAGTATTGGTGTAATGACGAACCAACCTTTACTCATTACTTCACAGGTCTATCAACACTTTTTCCAGAAGGTGAATCGTACTTTGTCCGTTCAGTGCGAGCCTTACGTAAAAAAATTAAAAATAATCCACAATTAGACCGTGATATTGGAGCCTTTATTGGACAAGAAGCCATGCACTCTAAAGAACATCATGCTTTTCATGTCAGTGCACAACAATATGGTTTAGATCCGGAATCTTTAGAAAAAGTCACAGGGATCATATTAAAAGCAATTGAACGTACTTTTCCTAAAAAGTGGAATCTCTTGGTGACTGTGGGTCTGGAACATTACACCGCAGTGTTGGTGGTGGAGATGATGAAAGATGTCAATGAATTGATGACGGATGAAAGCATTCGTAATTTATGGTTATGGCACAGTGTTGAAGAAACCGAACATAAGGCTGTGGCTTATGACATGTATGAATACTTATATGGAAAGGGCTTAGCTGCTTATATTCCTCGCGTTGCGATTTTCACGTTTAGTCTGGTTTTGATTACTGCATTGTCGAGTGTTTATCAAGTTGTGCTGTTAAAACGCGATCGCCAATTATTAAATCTAAAATCATGGCGCAAATTTGCTCAGCATGGTGTGGAAAAATATAAAGTTTTTATTCCTAAATTTATAGATTACTACCGTTTTAATTTCCATCCCAATGATACGGATGAGTCTGAAATCGTGGCAAAAACCAAAGTAAAAATAGGCCTATCTGAAACGCCTCATCATTTACCATCATAACTCTGAGGAAAGAATTATGCGATCTGAAGCATCAAAAGCAAGTTGGGCAATGATTCCTCGACAGGTTAAATTTGAATGGGAGCACTCGCCTTTACACTGGATAC
Organism: Acinetobacter sp. 1125_18A; assembly: GCF_052824985.1. Classification (NCBI taxonomy): domain Bacteria; kingdom Pseudomonadati; phylum Pseudomonadota; class Gammaproteobacteria; order Moraxellales; family Moraxellaceae; genus Acinetobacter; species Acinetobacter sp. 1125_18A. The sequence continues at coordinate 360,344 of NZ_VTDG01000001.1, read as the reverse complement.
CACAAGACCCATTGGCAAGTCATGGTGTCAATCATTTTAGTTTTACCTTGGTTCGAGGAGAGTATTTTTTCTGTCGAATGTTCAATAAAGCTTTACCTTTTATTCATGATGAAAAACTTAAGCAAGATGCCAAAATTTTCATTCGACAAGAAGCCATTCATTCACAAGCGCACAAGGATTCAATCGAAGAATATTTGCTACGTTATGGGGTGGATGTGGAGAACCAATATAAACGAGTTGTTGGCTTATTTGATCGGTTACTCGCGGACAAACCTTTGGGTTTTAACTTACCTAAAGTCTGGCAGCGACCTTGGTTAAATGCGCGAGTTGGGTTAGTGGCCGCGGCTGAACATTTTACTGCAGCAATTGGTCAATATGTATTAACCCGTTCAGATTGGCAGGCACGTGGTGGAGATCCTGTGGTAAGTGACTTGTTTACTTGGCATAGTGCTGAGGAAGTTGAGCATCGTACGGTTGCTTATGATGTTTATCAGCATATTTCAGGGAGTTATTTATTACGTGTTGCGGTGATGGCTGTGACCGCTCCTATTTTTACCTATCTCATGGCGGCTGGTACTGTACAACTGGCTCAAGATGATCCTGCTATTCCACAAAACCAAAAAAGCTTATGGCAACCCGCTTTTTGGAAAGCTTGGCATCGTTCTGATTTAAATGGCTATATACCAGGACCAGTGTGGTTTTTTAAGACCAGTTTACGGTTTTTTAAGCCCAACTATCATCCCTATTACGAAGCTTCAACTGAACTTGCTCAAGCCTACTTGGCACAGTCAGCAGGGGTACTTGCATATCAGCAAAAAACTGAAACTGTTCCGCGGGTGGTTTCATGAAGCATTTTGATAAGACCAAGCTATATGTTCATTCAGGAAATATCTGTTTGGCTGCTTACCATTGGGGCAGCTTAGATGTTGATCAAGATACTATTGTATTGATACATGGTTATCCAGATTCTGCTGAAGTCTGGCACGCGGTGGCACAATATTTAGCCCCTCATTTTAATGTGGTTGCTTATGATGTACGTGGTACAGGATTATCTGATATTCCAAAAACAACAGCAGATTATGCTTTTGAACATTTGATCGAAGATTTATCCCAAGTGATTAAAGCAGTGAGCCCACATCAATCGGTCCATTTGGTTGGACATGATTGGGGCGCTTTACAAGGTTGGGAAGCGGTATTGGCTGACCGATTAAAGTCTCAAATTGCGTCTTATACTGCATTGGCGCCAAGTACAGATCATGTAGGGTGGTGGTTTCATCGCCAGTTGGCCCAAGGTAACTTACAAGGCTATTTCAACGTGATTAAGCGAGTGTCAGCATCAAGTTATATGGCAATGTTACAAATCCCTGTACTTCCTGAACTGACTTGGCGTTTAGGTCTTGGCAAAGTATGGCCAAAACTGGTGGGGTATTTAGAAAAAACCTCAGTTGATAAGAGCCCGACCCAACTTCGCAATGCCATCAGTGGTTTAGGTCTATATCGTCAAAATTTAACCAAAGCATTATTCAAGCCGACAGGTCGAACCACAACCATTCCTGTGCAAATGTTATTGATGAATCAAGATCCATTTGTACCGCTTGCTTTAAGCCGTGGGATGGAAGAGTGGGGGGATGATATTCGCTATAGCGAAGTTTCGGCAGGGCATTGGGGGATTTTAAGTCAACCACAGGCAGTGGCGGATAAGATTCAGCAATTTGTGCAACTGTTTTTAGTCAATAAAGCCATAGCTATCGTTTAAGAGACGGATCAAATAGCCCAATCAACGATGATGGTGCTGTTTGATCCAATAGATGTTGTCATCGAAGCATGTTGTTAAATGACAGCTTTAAATTTATTTGCTGCCTAAACGATGTCCTGATTTAAAACCATTTTCATGCGCAAAAAATACAATAGATAACCCCAATAATGATAATGCGATGATACAAACAAAGAATGAGTCTATTCCTACATTTTGTAGTAGGATGCCACCTAAAATACCGCCCCCTGCAACAGCAAGATTAAACACCGTCACCAGCATTGATTGGGCAATATCCACATTTTCATCTGCGACATCTGCCAGCGCAGTTTGTAGTAGAGTTGGTGCACCGCCAAAAGTCATTCCCCAAAGTACGATACCTAGCATCACAAGCCAGATGTGATGACCGCTCAAGCCCATGAAAAGAGCAGCGATGGCAAAGCCTGTTAAACTGATCAGGGTTAATTTGCGTAATGATCTATCGATCCAAATCCCTGTAATCCAAATGCCGAATATTGAAGAAAGACCAAAAATAAGAAGAATAAGATCAATATGCTCACTCAGCTGTACAGCAGACAAATAAGGCGAAATAAAGGTATAAAGTATGTTATGTGCCAAAATCCAAACAAAAATAACCGCCAAAATTGCGCCTATACCGGGGTGTATCAAGACCTTGAGAATAGATTGTTGTTTGCTCGCGGGTTGTCCTGCCAAATGAGGGAGGCTTATTTTTATCCAGATGATCAGGATTAAAGCAAGTCCTGAAATCACCCAGAAAACCCCACGCCAGCCAAACAGATTGCCCAATCCAATAGCTAAAGGCACACCCATACATAATGCGATGGGTTGGCCAACCCCAACGATTGCCATCGCTCTGCCTTGTAGATGGGCAGGAACTAGACTTCGAGCATAACCCGCCAAGATACCCCAGATAATTCCAGCTGACATTCCCGCAATAAATCGTGAAATCAGGATGACAATATAGCTGGAAGATAGCGCTGTTAGACTATTGAAGACAAACAAGCCTGTGATTGCCAATAACAATAAAGGTTTTCTTGACCAACTCCGTGTTGCAGCAACCACAGGGATCGCCGCAATGACCGATCCTAGGGCATAAACTGAAATCATTTGCCCTGCTAAAGCTTCAGACACCTCTAAGTCATGACTGATCAATGCCAATAAGCCCGCAGGTATGATTTCCGTCATAATGGTAATAAAACCTGCAACCGTAAATGCCAATAATTTCCATATCGGTAAGCTGGGCGCAGATCGGTTCTGCTCTGATCTGTTGTTGAACTGATTCATGCGCTATACCTCTGTGTATGATTGACAGAAAGTTCATCTCGTTTAAGGAATATAGGCATCACAAAATTTTGAACATCAATATTCATTGTAGACTCCATGTTGTTATTTATATTGGAATGATCGTTCCATTTTGAGGTAAATAAAACCCTCAGCATTGCAAATTAGCCAGTCTGCTAAGGGGGGAAACTAAAAATTAATACAAGGTATTCAGTGCGATTTCAGCAACATTCTCTAGATATTGCTGACGATTTTCTGCGCTACAGCCTTTGCTTAAAACGCGAATGCCTTGAATGGTATTCACGAAAAAAAGTGCTAAGGCTTGCGGAGAACTATGTAGGGTGATTTCACCAGATTGCTTTCCTCTGATCATGAGCTGTTCCAGTGCGTGCTGCAATCGTTCAAAGTTGTACGTGACAGATTCTGCAGTCTTTTGATCGTGTCCTGCTAACTCCAAACAGGCATTGGCCATCAGGCAACCCCGATGTTGCGGATCATTTAATTCATCTTCAATGATACGAGATAATAATTGTTGGATGATACTTTTGACTGATCCATCACTGGATAACAAATCAATATTTGATTTACTGATCAGGCGTTGATAGCGAGATAAGGCTTGTTGGTATAGCTGCTCTTTATTTTTAAAGGAACTATATAAACTGCTGCGTGAGAGTCCAGTTTCCTCAACCAAATCTTGAATTGATGTCGCTGCAAATCCTTTACGCCAGAAAACTTGCATAACCGCATTTTCAACTTCTTCAGGATCAAACTCTTTAGTACGCATAATATTAATTTATATTGGAACAATCGTTCCTAATACTTTATACAAACAATCAATGGCTGTCTAATGATAATTCAACAGTATGGGGAGATTTGAGTTTGCTTTATTGAATTAAGCCAAGATATAAGTCAACCTGTCAAAAAAGCTCAGACACAAGAATATAATTTCTTTTAATGAATATTTTTAATTAAATCAATTGCATGAGAAAATAAATTATTTAATTATAAAAAGCTTGCAATGCCACACCTTACCTTCAAAGTTTAAATAGCTTTGCGTAGGCGATGCCTCACTTTTCAGAGATGAAAAGTGACAAAAATCTTCTATTCGGCGAGGGGTACGTCCTGTACCCCCGCCCAACGGCGACATCCATGTCGCCTCACGGTAGAATCACCATCTATAATTCAAAAGTAAAAAAAATGAATTGATAACCAACAGTTTCTAAAAGCACATACAAAAACATAAGTTCATTTCTGATCAATGACTTGATAGAAATCACTTGTATGAATAATTAGGGGGGTGACTATAGACATTAAAAAACCACGCTCTTGGAGGGCATGGTTTTTGGTTGATCTATAACAGGTTACTAAATATCTAAACTTTAGCTTAAAACTTTTTAGTGAGTGACAAAGTGAGGGTGGAATCAATTGGATTTGAAACTTTGGCATTGGGATTGCCATTGCTGTATTTTTGATAATATCCGTCTTTGTCCCATGCTTTGCTATAACTTAAACTGGAAGATAAGCCATAAGGCAGCGCTTTGTTAATGGCAACACTGGCATCTTGAAAGCTTGCGGCAGAAAAGTTTTTTATACGTTGATTGCCATAATGCATATTCAGCGACCAACCTTGAGCGATGGGTTGTAACCAATTCACATCTAAATAGCCTGAACCACGAGAGTGCTTATTGGAACCAATTGCTAAAGTGTCAGAATTATTGCCAAAATAATCTTGAGTATAGGTAATTGCATATTTAACACTCAGCGGACCATAGCTGATTTCTGGAATAATTTCACCATAATCAAAACGGGTATGACCTGTTTCAGCAGTGGTTTTTGCCCCAGGATAGTAGTAATAAGCGACTTTAGTACCCAGATTTAACTGACCGAAACTACGGCTATAACCAGTATAGACATCCCATTCAACATTGGCATCACGGATGAAGTCATCACTCACAGTAGAAGCCCAAGTTCCTACATAAAAACCATTGGGATGAGCATAATCAAATCCGCCTTGTACAGCAGGGTTGCCCCAGGTCTGTTGAAAACCACGTGAGATATATTGGCTGGCTACTGTCAAATTTGCACTATACGGAGACGGCGTTTCTACACCAGATTCATTGGCATGTAGGGTTTGAAAAAATAAACTCAAAGGGATGGTCAATAATAATTTTTTTCTCATTTTATTCGTCCTTGAAAGATGCGACACACTCAGTCAAAACTGAGGTGTCGCTAAAATATGAATACTTTTACACGATCGGACGTAAAGGCGCTTTGCGCACAGGTGCTGTGCCAGCTTTGTAATAACCCGCTTCAGAACGTGGCAATTTTTTGCCACGAATTTGATCTGCGATTTTTTCAGCGATCATAATCGTTGTGGCATTTAAATTTCCAGTAATGATCAGCGGCATAATCGAAGCATCAACAACGCGCAAGCCTTGTAGACCGTGTACACGACCTTGACCGTCAACCACTGCCATTTCATCTTCACCCATCTTACAACTACATGAAGGATGGTAAGCAGTTTCAGCATGGTTGCGCACGAAATCATCCAGTTCAGCATCAGTTTGCACCTGTTTTCCAGGACTGATTTCATCGCCACGATATGCATCTAATGCAGGCTGTTGCATGATTTCACGGGTGATACGAATGGCATCACGGAATTCACGCCAGTCTTGCTCAGTCGACATATAGTTGAACAGAATACTTGGATGTTCAAATGGATCTTTAGATTTCAGCTTAATTCGACCACGTGCTGGTGAGCGCATAGAACCAACATGCGCTTGGAAGCCGTGTTCTTTCACTGCATTACTGCCGTTATAGTTAATCGCAACGGGTAAGAAGTGATATTGAATATTTGGCCAGTCAAATTCATCTGAGCTGCGGATAAAACCACCTGCTTCAAACTGGTTGCTTGCGCCAATACCAGTCCCATTAAATAACCATTCAGCACCAATTGCAGGCTGGTTAAACCATTTTAAAGCGGGGTAGAGTGAAACAGGTTGCTTACATTTGTATTGTAAGTACATTTCCAAATGGTCTTGTAAGTTTTCACCGACACCCGGTAAATCATGTACAACATCGATGTCCATTGATTTAAGGAAGCTACTTTCACCAACACCCGAACGTTGCAAAATTTGTGGTGATGCGATAGCACCCGCACAAAGCAAGACCTCACGGTTTGCACGTGCTTGTGTGAGATTGGTTTTATCCGCACCGATGATATATTCCACACCAATCGCTTGCTTTTGATTAAATAAAATTTTATTGGTGGTGGCATGGGTCACGATCGTTAAATTAGGGCGACCTTTTGCCATGTCTAAATAACCACGTGCGGTACTAGAGCGACGGCCTTTTGGTGTCACGGTACGATCCATTGGACCGAAACCTTCTTGTTGATAACCATTTAAGTCATCTGTACGTGGATAGCCTGCTTGTACACCTGCTTCAACCATGGCATGGAACAAGACATTATTGCCATTTTTAGGGGTTGCCACAGATACAGGGCCATTGGCGCCGTGGTAGTCATTGCCACCAATATCACGGGTTTCAGCTTTTTTATAATATGGTAAGCAGTCTGCATAGCTCCAGTCTTCTAGCCCTTTGAGCGTCGACCAGTTATCTAAGTCCATTGCATTACCACGGATATAACACATCCCGTTAATCAATGAGGAACCACCTAAACCTTTACCACGGCCGCATTCCATACGGCGATTATTCATATGTGGTTCAGGATCAGTGAGATATGCCCAGTTGTAACGGCGTCCTTGTAGTGGGTAGGCCAACGCTGCTGGCATTTGAGTACGGAAATCTAAACGGTAGTCTGGGCCACCTGCTTCCAAGAGTAAAACAGTAACGTCTTTGTCTTCAGTTAAACGTGTTGCGAGCACATTTCCGGCAGATCCTGCGCCGATGATAATGTAGTCATATGCTTGAGTAGTCATAATTATCCTTTTTGTATTTTTTAAAAGTGCCAATGCAATCAGGTGATGACATGGCACATAGGATTGATATACGGAGAAAGTGTGAGTGCATTAAAAAATGCTTTGATACTCACCTAACTCAACTTGAACTGATTTGATACGGGTGTAATGCCCAAGTGTGGTTAAACCATTTTCACGACCGACGCCTGATTGCTTATAGCCACCCACTGGCATTTCAGCAGGGGATTCGCCCCATGTGTTGATCCAGCAAATACCTGCTTCGATTTGATGAATAATACGATGTGCTTTGGTGATGTCTTGTGTCACAACACCCGCTGCTAAACCAAAAGTGGTGTCATTGGCACGACGAATGACTTCTTCTTCAGTTTCATAACTGAGAATGCTCATGACAGGGCCAAAGATTTCTTCTTCTACAATGCGCATATCATCTTGGCAGTCACTGAAAACTGTCGGTAACACATAAGCACCTTGCGCCAATTCAGCTTCTGTCGCACGGCCACCGCCAATGAGCAGTTTGGCACCTTGTTGTTTGCCTGACTCAATGAAAGACAAGACTTTTTCCATATGCGGGAAGCTGGTGAGTGGACCAAAGTTGGTTTGCTCAGCCATTGGATCGCCGATACGGATCCGTTTTACCCGTTCTACAATAGCGGCTTCAAAATCTGCTAACAGTGCTTTGGGAACAAAGACACGTGTACCATTGGTACATACTTGACCTGAACTAAAGAAGTTTGCCATCACCGCAATGTCTGCTGCACGATTGAGGTCAGCATCATCACAAATAATTAAAGGGGATTTACCGCCGAGTTCCATGGTCACTTCTTTGAGTGTAGAACCTGCGGCACTTGCCATAACTTTCTTGCCTGTTTCAACACCACCAGTGAAAGAAATTTTTTCAATAATTGGATGTTCAGTTAACCATTGTCCAATCTCACGGCCTGCACCTTGTACCACGTTAAATACGCCATCTGGTAGTCCAGCTTCAGTATAGATTTCAGCAAGTTTGAATACGCTCAGCGGTGTGGTTTCACTTGGTTTAAAGATCATGGCATTCCCAGCAGCTAGCGCAGGGGCAGATTTCCATAATGCGATTTGAATTGGATAGTTCCAAGCACCGATTCCCGCGACAACACCAAGCGGTTCACGACGGGTATAGAAAAAGCTTGATTCACGAAGCGGAACTTGCTCTCCCTGAATTGCAGTCGCGAGACCTGCATAATATTCGAGTACATCAGCACCGGTGACAATATCAACGGTCGATGTTTCGCTATAGGCTTTACCTGTATCGAGGGTTTCTAAGCGAGCGAGTTCATCATTACGCTCACGTAAGATGTCGACAGCGCGACGTAAAATACGAGAACGCTCCATCGCTGTCATTGCGGCCCAAATTTTTTGACCTTGTTGTGCGCTTTGAACAGCCGTTTCAATGTCTTGTTGTGATGCTTGTTGAAGGGTTGCGATCACTTCACCGTTGGCAGGGTTAATACTGGTAAAGGTCTTACCACTGGTCGCTGCTACATAGCGACCATGGATGTACAATTGATGAACTTGTGAATCACTCATTCTGTCTCTCCTGCAAAGGTTTTTTCGCAAATTGCAATTGCGTTTTTACATAATCGTAAGCAATGGAACGTGCCAGCTGGCTGTCAAATTCATCATGACTGCTTAAACTGCCACGTAACCATAATCCGTCAATCAATGCCGCTAAACCACGAGCGGCAATGCTTGCCTGTTCTTTATCCAATAACTTGAGAAAGTGAAACTTCAAGTTTGAATACAGGCGTTGATCATTAATTTGTTGCAAGCGCCCAAGTTCGGGTAGGTGCATGCTTGCAGACCAAAAGTCTAACCAGATGCGCATGGCTTGTTTATTGACCTGACTAATATCAAAGTTAGAGTCAATAATCGCTTTAAGTTGGCTTTCTGGGTGCTCGTCTGCTTCAGTTTTATTTTGGTCGGTTTTGCGACGTAAAACATTTAGCATTTCTTGCATGCAGGTATTTATTAATCCCTGTTTATCACCAAAATAGTGACTCACAATACCTGTGGATAGCTCGGCTTTCTTTGCGATTTGTGCAATGGTCATATTGGATAAGCCCACTTCATAAATCACATCAAATGCGGCGTTAATAATTTCTTCACGTCGCACATGCTCTGGTTTGACTCTACGTTTTGTCATGTATATCCACTTAAAGTGCTGAAAAGGCACTTTTTATTTAACATTACTCAATGTAGAACATCTTAGCATTTTTTTATAATACTTTTTATTGATTGAACGTTCAATCAATAAAAAGTATTATAAAAAAATCAATAATTTTTTGATGAGTAATAAGAAATGTCAGTGTATACATCAACATTCTGATCCATCAGGATGTTCAGTAAAAATAGTACATATCCTATTATTTTTTAAGAAAATACACCGATTGCAAGGAGCAATAGCATGGTGTCAAAAAGTCATAATGGATATTCATCCGAACGGATTCGATTAAATTTATTTGTGTTTGGAAGTTCTGCAATCAGTATCGGTATTCTTGGCCTATTGTTTGTTTTATTTCCAGAAAGAAGTCAGTTTTGGCTAACCTATGTGCAAGAGCAGGCCAATCAACTCTTTGGTTGGTATTACATGCTGGTGATTGTGGCATGTCTGGGTTTTGTCGGATGGTTGGCTTTTTCACGTGCTGGACAACTTCCACTTGGAAAAGATGGTGATAAACCTGAGTTTGGTTACTTGGCTTGGGTGTCTATGCTGTTTTCAGCAGGTATCGGTATTGCCTTACTGTATTATGGTGTTGCTGAACCTGTCGATCATTTCTTAAGACCACCTGAAGGCGAGGGCGGCACAATCCAAGCTGCCAGAGATGCCATGATGTATAGCTTTTTACATTGGGGTATACATGGCTGGGTGCTCTATGCCTTATTGGGTGTCACCTTGGGCTATTTTGCCTTTCGCTTAGATTTACCTCTGGCTTTACGTTCTGCGCTTTATCCAATTTTTGGCGATCGGATCTATGGTTTGATCGGCGACTTTGTGGATGGCTTTGGGATTTTAGCCACGGTGATTTCTTTGGTCACCAATCTAGGCATTGGTGCACTGGTGTTGGTTTCGGGCATTAGTTATTTAGTCCCAGCCATTCCCGACAACAATGTTACCCTGATTGCAGTGGTATTGGTGATGATGTCTGTTGCGACAATCACCACGGTGGTGGGGATTGAAAAAGGACTGGCTTGGCTTTCACGGATTAACTTACGTTTACTCTATGCGTTATTGTTATTTGTGTTCTTAACAGGGCCAACCAATCATTTACTGAATGGTTTGGTACAGAATGTGGGTGACTATCTCAACCATTTTGTTGCAAAAAGCTTTGATGTGTATTTATACAATCCACAAGCAAAAGGCTGGCTTGGTTCTTGGACGGTGTTTTATTGGGCTTGGTGGATTGCTTGGGCACCTTTCGTTGGGATGTTTATTGCACGTATTTCAAAAGGGCGCACCATTCGTGAAGTGGTCTTGGGTGTGTGTCTGATCCCTTTAGGCTTTACTTTGGCTTGGATTTCCATTTTCGGAAATACTGCAATTGATTTAATTTTGACTCAAAAACAAAAAGTTTTGGGCGATATGGTTCTTACCGATCCAGCTTTGTCTTTGTTTAAGTTGCTCGAATATTTACCTTTTAATCCTTATGTGGCTGGGATTGTTGTGGTGATTTGTTTTGTACTGTTCTTGACCCCAGTGGGTTCTGGTACGCTGATGATTGCAAATCTGTCTACAAAAGGCGGAAGCAATGAAAGTGATTCACCGATTTGGTTGCGAATTTTCTGGTCTGTGGTGATTACGATTGTCAGTATTGGTTTACTGTTAGCAGGTAGTTTTCATTCGATGCAAAGTGCCGTGGTGCTATGTGGTTTACCATTCTCGGTGATTATTTTGCTGTATATGTTTGGTTTAACCAAAGCAATTAATCAGGACTTAGCCAGCCCGCAACCACCACAAGCCATCAACAAAACGACTGATTCTTCTGAACCCGTCAAATAATAAGATCCACAGATCAACATGAGGATTTAATACGCAATTAGGTTGATGCTAGCGCAGGATGAAATGAGATCAGTGATTTTGGCGCAATAGCAAAAGTTGATTGCGCATGTTAAATAGAAGAAATTCCTCTAGGCAGTATGGAGTTTGCTTATTGCCTAGAGGAAGTCAGTTAAACCGGATTAAAACTTATATTTAAGTCCTAAATTATAGTTACGGCCTTCGCCCCATGTATACGTGCTATACCAGCTAAAAATCGTATAATATTTTTCATCTAAAAGATTGTTTACATTAAAAGAAACAGATAGTTGATCATTGACTTCATAGTTTGCCATTGCATCAAATAGCCAATAATCAGACACCACATGTTTAACAGGATCTTTATACAGTGGATTGGTGACATCGCCCCAAGTCTTATCTTGCCAACGTGCACCACCACCAATAGTTAAACCATCCACCCATTGATTGAGCTTATAACTGGTATAAAGGCTAAATTCATTTTCAGGGGTCAAAGTGCTCTGCTTTATCCCATCTTGTTTAGATATTTTATGATTAAAGCCAGCATGTAAATTCCAACCCGGGCGAATTTCACCAGTAACTTCGAGTTCAGCCCCTTTGGTTTTGACACCTTGTAGCGCTTCAGATGCGACACCACCAGATGGTGTAAGGACGTTTGGAATCTCTTTCGCAAAATTGTCTTGTTTGAGTTGATAATATGCCAAGCTAGCATTTAAGCGACCATCAAAAAATTCACCTTTGATTCCAGCTTCGTAGTTTTCTCCCTCAAGCGGATCAAGTGTTTTACCGTTTGGATTTTGTGCAGATTGAGGTTTAAATATGGTGCTGTAGCTTGCATAAACTGAGTATTGGTCATTTAAATCATAAACCGCACCGACATAAGGTATAAAGATACCTGACTCTTTCGTCTCTTCTGACTTATAGTTTGCAATACGTCCACCCAAAATGACTTTTAAATCATCATGTAAATTCAAACGGGAAGTGAGATAAAATCCATTCTGCTTGGTGGTTTCATTGTTTGACCAATGATTACCTCTTTGCCAATCAGGCTCTGCAACATTCCCGTTCCATTGATAATATTGATCTACACTGGTTTTATAATCAGTTGGTGTACCATAACCATTATTTTTCCAAGTGCTTTCAGAAATGCTTGCACCGACAACCAGCTCGTGTTCACGGCCAAAAAGTTGAAATGGACCTGTTGCATAGATGTCTGCAGCATCACTTTTGGTTTCGCCTTTATAGTTTCCAGCCCACATTGAAACACCAGTGCCAGTCGATGGATTTGGATGACCACCAGCCGCTGCGCCTAATTGTGCATCATAGCCATTGATTTGATGATTTAACTGGATTTTTGCGACCCAATCATTATCAAACTTATGCTCTAAAGTTGAGAAAATGGTTCGGGTATATTGCTCCCAATTACTCCAATTTGCACCATTGTTAAAGCCACGCGGCATTTTATTGAATTGGCCCGCCGAATTATAAATCGGGATACCGCCCCACGTTGATCCCTTAGGTTTATTGTCTTGATAATCTGCGCCTACAGTCAGTAGGGTATTGTCAGTTAAATCTGCTTCTAATATGCCGTAGAACACAGGGGTTTTGCGTTCATAGCGATCTAATTGAGATTCTTTGTCTTGATATGCAGCAACTCCACGCGCACGAATACTGCCCGTTTCGTTAAGTGGACCACTTAAATCAATTTGGCCGCGGTAGTTATTCCATGTGCCTAGACCAAGAGAAACATTTCCTTGGAAATCTTTGGTTGGTTTTTTACGAATGAGATTAATGGTTGCACCAGGATCACCCACCCCAGTTAAAAGCCCCGTTGCTCCTTTTAAAACTTCGATACGATCATAAATCGCCATATCACTCAGGGTATTTCCTGCTGAGTAGGCCGAATCACGATTCATCGGGATCCCATCGTACTGGAAGTTTTGTATTGCAAAACCACGGGAGTAATATTCTGTCCGTTCACTGTCATAGGTCACCACACTAACACCCGGGGTATGCCGCATAACATCATCGATAGAGTTGAGATTAAAATCATCCATTTCTTGGCGAGTAATCACACTAATCGTTTGTGGGGTTTCTTTGGGTTTTAAAACCAAACGCGTTGCTGTGGCAATTGAACCCGGAGTATAGACACCACTATTTTCTGTAATTTCACCCAATTGGTTTGCTGTAAACTTGAGTGTTGGCAATGCGAGAGGTTCTGCATTATTTTGAGTCGTCTCTTCAGCAGCATGCAAAAGGGTAGTAGCAGCTACAGAAGTGAGACCTAACATGATCATTTGAATCATTTTTGACAGGTATTTTTTGTCTGTCATTTGCATTCTTGTTGATGACATCGAAAGCGGCCTTATAAGATGTGAGGAGTACGCTTATAATGTCGTTTGAGATTTAAAAAAGGATCAAACAAATTTATCCCTGTCATTTTGAGATAACATTGGCTCATCTGTTAAGGCGGGTAGATTGGTTTTAAGTTTTGCACTTGGCTAGAGAAAAACAACCTTGGTAATCTTATTTTCAGCAATTATATCACCATGTTTTCGCGGTAGTTATAATTAGTCATCATGAAAAAATGTTGTAGTGGATTCGCTTTGGATCTTTAAGCAGACCATGATGTATAGCTATGCAACACAGCCTGAGCAATGAATAATAAAAAAGACTCGGATCGCGAGATCCGAGTCGGCTGCTGTCAATTGTGTTCAATCATCATTGAGTTAGGCCATAATAAAGCCAGAGCATCAACCTCAAGGATTGATTTCCATTCCAAATACTTCCCCGAAATAACCGTCTTAAGAACAGTGAGATGGGGTTATTTAAATCGGGTAATGGCTTGATTTAAACAGGCATATCTAGATCATCAAATGTTTCTAGCGTTTTACTTTGTTCTAGATGTTTTTGATAATATGCGACTCGGCTCAAATCTAATGTTGAGCTGGACATGCCGACATTCCAATAGCCCGCCACACGAATATCATCTTTACTCAAATGACTGTGTTGGGTAAACAGCTTACGTATCGCTCTTGCTTCATTACGTTCACAGGCTGCCCAAACGCTTATATCTTCACGATCTTTAAACTGCTCGGCAACTTTAAGTAGCATGCCCAATTTACCCGCTTGCTGTGGTTTTTCCCGATGGAGTAAATGCATATTTACTCCATGATGTTTTGGCAAATCATCAATAATATTGGCTTCACAACTTTCAATATAAATCTCTCCCTGAATCCCCGTTTGCCAATGCTGTAAAATTGAATAAACGGCAGGAATGGCGGTTTCGTCAGCAAACATCACCATGCGTTTGGCTGGGGTAAAATTGGGGAGAAAGTGTGGTCTTGGACCCGTAAGTTTAATTTTAGTGCCAATTTTTGCTGAATCTAGCCAAAGCATTGCTGGACTTGGGTCAGCATGTAGAACAAAGTCAATTTCAATTTGACGGGTACTTGGATCAAAGCAACGCACGGTATATACACGTGATATAGGTAAGCTGTCTGCTTGTTGATGCACTTCTAAACGAATGGCAAGGTTGGGTGTTGTCCATAAGTCTGGCTGTGTTGTATTGATTTCCCCCCGAATACGTACAATTGACGGAAAAGGATGAGAAATCGCCGTTATCGTCATCTCAATGACTTCCAGATTCCGCATATGATCATCTTGTTTCAGTATCGCTTTTGGGTCTGATACTGTTTTTTTGTCTGGTACTATTTTTTGATCTAAAGTTGTTTTTTGATCTGATGTCGTTTGTTGTTGGCTATTCATTATTAAGTCTACCTATATTTATTAAGCAATAAACCACAATTGCCTTTCTTTCAGTGCTGAGCGGATCGAGAAGATCTGCATGGTGTTAAATGTAAAATATAATCATTATCATTTAAAGGGCATTTATGTTTAAATTACTTGTATTTTAATTTTAGCAATTGATTTATTGCGGAGAGAGGTAAGATTGTGAGGCGTTGTAGTATTGATCAGGCTAATGGTTTATTTTAATTGCGTGAAAAATATATTAATTTTAATCTTGTAATTTTCTATATAGTCAAATCACCTAATTATTTCATACAAGTGATTTGCATCAAGTCATTGAGCATAAATGAAGCTTATGTTTTTGTATGAACTTTTAAAAATTGTTGGTTATCAATTCATTTTTATACTTTTGAATCATAGCTGGTGATCCTACCGTGAGGCGACATGGATGTCGCCGTTGGGCGGGGGTACAGGACGTACCCCTCGCCCAATAGAAGATTTTTGTCACTTTTCATCTCTGAAAAGTGAGGCATCGCCTACGCAAAGGGATTTAAACTTTGAATGTAAGATGTGGCAGTGTAAGCTTTTATATAATTAAACAATATCATTTCATCATATGTTTGATTTAATTAAAAATATTAATTAAGAGAAATTATATTATTGTGTCTGATTTTTTTTGACAGGTTGACTATATTTGCCGTGCATTTTCTGTCGTTGGCCTTAAAAATTAACCTTAGATCGATTCATTTATCATTTTTTATACAAAGCAATTTTAAGCAAAACAACTTCAAGCAAAAACATAGCTCGCTTGATGAGATGTATTCTACTTTACTCAACTTTATAGCCTTAAACATTGGAGCAAAACGGCACTGTACTACAAGTTGTGCAATAAAATATCTAAGTTCATTGAGCCTAAAGTAATTTTAAAAAATACGCGCGATGCTGACTTTGTTCAGGCAATAACTCCAGTACCCGTTGTATTGCATCATTACGTTCAGGAAGACGACTAATAATTTTTAAAAGTGGGTCAATATCCTGAATTTGATAAATCAGATGACTTAAACGCGCATCGAAACAATCACGCCATGTGGTCAAGAAAGGGCTTTCTGATTTGGCCAAAAAACTTCCTTTGTAGAGTGAAAATGTACTGGCGAGAAAACCTGCATTGAGGGATTGTTCAGCTCTGGTAAAGTCGGTTTGAATCTCACAAACTAACTTATAAGGGCGCGATAAAATACAGTTAGGGAGCAAGGTGCGTAATTGTGACATTTCTGCTTTTAAGGTTTTTTCACTAATGTCCCGATCGCCGTATAACGCATAGTGCAGTTCATCTAGGTTAATACCCTCTGGGTGTAACACAAGAATGCATAGAATTTCAATTTGTCGATGGGTCAAAGTTAAAAGCTGTTGGTTAAATTGAACTTTAGGTGTACCAAAAACTTTGAGGTAAAGCATGTTTTTTTGTTCAAATTGAATCGCACGTTGAACCAACTCTGCGCAGCGCTCTACAGCCAATATACCCAGTGAAGTATGCTTCTTGTACTTGGTCGATAAATTAATCACACCATGAAATTGTCCAGATACAGGGTCAACAATCGGCGCGGCATAACAAACCCAATCCTGTACACTGTTCATCTGATTTTCATGTGAATAAACACAGCTAGAGAGATGATTATTTAAAGCCAAACCAATCGCATTTGTACCGACAGCCTGTGTTGACCAATGTCCACCTTCGACAAAATGCACTTGCTCAGCAGAGGAGAGCATAGCACGGCTGCTCCATGTCCAAAGTAATGTGCCATGATGATCTGTGATTCCAATTGCCATTTCAGAATCATCTGCAATTTTTAGTAAATCCGCATAATTATGTTGAAGAGAACGACGAAACAGTGACGGTTCTAGTTCGGTAGGTAAAGCGAGAAGTGGCGCAGCAGTGACGGATTCGATATTGACAAAATGTGTGGTCTGTAAACGAAGCGCTTGTGGCTGTAATTGATTCAATAGCTTCATATCATATTCCTTTATGATGAATGGTTATGCCATTAATACCTTGTATTCTTTGTCGTTGTGTCTGGTGATTTTAGTTGATGATCACACCAGATTTTAAGCTATATTCAAACAAATAGTGTTCCGAAAATAATCATCTTTATTAGGGTCTGTTGACATTTCATAAATGGCTTGCGTTGTAGGTTAAAATTGAGCAGGCAAGGCAGGAAACGAAGAGAATAGCGAGACTATTTTCAAGTTTCATAACGAAGGCTGAGATAATTTTAGCCACAACCCTTCGGGACTAGCGTGTTTTTTGCCGCTACGTCGTTACGAACTACTCATTTAGAATGACTAAATTTCGTATTTCTCGCCTAGTATCGCCTAAAAAACACACCTAGTCGCAAACATAGACGAATTGTTAACAGACCCTCATTTGTCTCACTTTAGAAGCTAATGTTTCGCTTTGAAATGAGTTTTCTGCTCACAAATGTTAAATAAAGTTACCAATAAAAAGACAGCGTATTCTTTTTAGTACTCATTGTTTAATGTTTAGGCGTCCATATTCACTTTAACACTGAATCATCCTAAATTTCTGTGGCAATGCTTTCACGTGTAAACGGCTTGGGTACAGGCTCGCCCTTGTATTGACGATCAGCAAAATAGCTGGAACGAACCATTGGCGCACTCCATATATTTTTAAACCCTAATAACTCACCATGTGCTTGATAATGTTCAAACTCTTTCAATGAAACAAAACGATGTATTGGGGCATGAGATTTAGACGGCTGTAAGTATTGACCAATGGTGACATAGTCCACCTGATAGTCACTGAGGTCATTCAGCAACACAATAACTTCTGCTTCGACTTCACCCAATCCCACCATCAAGCCACATTTCGTTGCGATGTCTGGACGTAAATGCTTAAACCGTTTTAACAGTTCCAAGGAATGTTGATAATCTGAACCTGGACGCATTGCACGGTACAAACGAGGGACCGTTTCAATATTATGATTAAATACATCTGGCGGGGTTTCGCTCAGAATGTTGACGGCAACTTCTAATCTGCCCCGAAAATCAGGGACTAAAATCTCAATTAGCGTATCTGGGCTACTTTTACGGATTTCTCGAATACATGCAGCAAAGTGTTGTGCTCCACCGTCAATAAGATCATCACGGTCTACTGAGGTAATCACCACATAGTTTAAATTTAGATTTTTAACGGTTTCTGCTAAATGTTTCGGTTCATCAGCATCCAAAATATTGGGACGTCCATGGGCCACATCACAAAATGGGCATCGACGGGTACAAATATCTCCCATAATCATAAAGGTCGCTGTTCCTCCACCAAAGCATTGTGGCAAATTGGGGCACGCGGCTTCTTCACATACGGTATGTAGTTTTTGTTGACGTAATAAATTTTTAATACGTTGCACTTCTTCAGGCTGGCTGATCTTGGCGCGAATCCATTCAGGCTTTTGTGGGATCTGTTCTGTACTGATAATTTTTACTGGAATACGTGCCAATTTATCTGCACCACGTAGTTTTTGTCCCGTGGTGACTGAAACTTTTAAATCCATTTTAAATAGTCCATTAAATAAAATAATTTAATATAAAATGACATTTTTATCTATGATGTCAAATATATTTAAAATATTTATCAATATAATAAAAGAGTGCAAAATATTAATATTATAAAATAAAGGTTGGTTAAAGGTTTGATTTTTTAAGTTTTTGAAAATTATAAAAATTTACAAATATTTTTTGCTTTATAAAGTACTGTTTTTAATATTTTTATTGTGTTTTATAAAGAAATATTTTTTTAGTCTAATATTAATTTTGAATGAAATAATTTTATATAAATATACGGATTTTAAATACCAGTGTTTATTTTTAAATATATGGTTTTTACTTTTAACTGTGAGCATGAAGGAATAAGTATATGCAATTAACGGAAGAGCAATTGCTAGCAGCATACAGACGGATGCGAGATATTCGTGAGTTTGAGGATCGACTTCACGATGAAAATAATACAGGTGATATTCCCGGATTTATCCATCTTTACAGTGGTGAAGAAGCGGTAGCCGTTGGAATTTGTGAAAATTTGACCGACAAAGATTTTATTACCTCAACCCATCGTGGTCACGGTCACTGCATTGCCAAAGGATGTGATATTCACGGCATGATGTTGGAAATTTTTGGTAAAGACGATGGTTTGTGCCGTGGCAAAGGCGGTTCAATGCACATTGCTGATCTAGACAAAGGTATGTTGGGAGCCAACGGTATTGTCGGTGGCGGGCCGCCTTTGGCAATTGGAGCTGCGTTAACCGCAAAAACCTTAAAGACGGGTGGAATTGGTCTGTCATTTACTGGGGATGGTGGTTCTAACCAAGGTTTGACCTTTGAAGCGATGAATATGGCTGTGGTTTTAAAACTCCCAGTGATTTTTGTTTTTGAAAATAATGGTTTTGGTGAAGGTACTGCGCATGATTATGCAGTCGGAAGCAAAGACATTGCAGGTCGTGCTGCGGCTTTTGGTATGCCTGCTGAAAAAGTAGATGGGACAGATTTCTTTGCTGTGTATGAGGTCGCCCAAAAAGCTATTGAACGTGCACGTCGTGGCGAAGGCCCAAGTGTGATTGAAACCATTACCAATCGTTTTTATGGACACTTTGAAGGTGACCCAGGACTGATTCGTTCAAAAGAAGAGCTCGATTATGTCAAAGAGCATAAAGATCCGTTGAAAATTTTCCGTGAAAAAGTCAAAGGCAAGATTGCTGAAGCCACACTGGATGCAATTGATGTTGAATCAAAAGCCAATGTCGATGCTGCTGTCGCAAAAGCACGTGCTGCCAATTATCCAGAACTTTCTCAACTTCTTACCGACGTTTATGTCTCTTACTAAAGGAATAGTAAAGCAATGCCAAATAAAAGTTATCGAAACGCGATTAAAGAAGCGATTGAATCAGAAATGCGCCGTGACCCAAGCGTGATTGTTGTCGGTGAAGATGTCCGTGGCGGGCATGGCGGTAAAAATACGGATGACAATAAACTCGAAGGCTTTGGCGGTGTACTTGGTGTCACCAAAGGGCTATGGACAGAGTTTGGTTCAGAGCGTGTGATCGATACCCCGATTACTGAATCTGCAATTATTGGAATGGCAGCAGGGGCTGCTGCAACAGGTTTACGACCTGTGGCTGACCTAATGTTTATGGACTTCTATGGCGTATGTCATGACATGTTGTATAACCAAGCGGCCAAATTTCGTTATATGTTTGGTGGAAAAGCCAAAGCGCCTTTGGTGGTTCGAGGCATGATCGGCGCAGGCTTTTCTGCTGCCGCACAACATTCACAATCCCCGTATAACGTTTTTGCTGCTGTACCCGGTTTAAAAGTCGTGGTGCCATCTAGTGCGTATGATGTAAAAGGCTTATTGATCCAAGCCATCCGTGATGATGATCCCGTGGTTTTTTGTGAACATAAATTGCTTTATGACATCAAAGGTGAAGTTCCAGATGAACCATATACCATCCCTTTTGGTGTGGCAAATTACACCCGTGAAGGAACCGATGTCATGATTATTGCCCTAAGTTTAATGGTGCATCGTGCCAATGAAGTCGCGGATAAGCTTGCCAAGGAGGGGATTTCTGTAGAAGTTGTCGATCCAAGAACGATTTCTCCACTGGATGAAGAAGGCATTTTAGAATCTGTCGCGTCAACAGGGCGTGTAGTGATTGTTGATGAGTCTGCTGCCCGTTGTGGTTTTGGGCATGATGTGGCTGCATTGATTGCACAAAAAGGCTTTCATTATCTCAAAGCACCCATTGAACTGGTGACACCACCGCATTCACCTGTGCCATTTTCACCAGTATTAGAAAAACAATGGCTACCAAGTGTAGAACGTATCGAACAGGCTGTACGTAAAACGTTGGAGGCTTAGGATGAGCGAAATTAAAACTTTAGAAATCCCAAAATGGGGTTTATCGATGGAAGAGGGCACCATTGCCCAATGGTTGATTCAAGAAGGTGAGCAGTTTAGTAAAGGACAAGAAATTTGTGAAATTGAAACCACAAAAATCGTCAATGTCCTTGAAGCACCGTTTGATGGTACCTTGCGTAAAATCATTGCCAATAATGGCGATACTTTAGTGGTTGGCGGGATCATTGCAATTTGTGCAGATGCGCAAGTTTCTGATGCTGAAATTGATGCCTTTGCTCAATCTTTGGCTGGTGCATCTATTGTCAATGAAAGCAAAACTGTTGAAGTGGTTACTGAAAAGCAGACGGCAACTCAGCCTGAAACCAAGACACAAGCTGTGCCTAAACAGAATCATACTGAGCAGGTATCAAAAGCTATTGCCCAAAATGGCTATTTAATTCCTGCGGTATTACAAGGTTACCAACATGTTGAGGATGTTTTTGCAACACCACATGCCTTGAAATTGGCTGAAAAGCATCAAGTGAATTTGGCGCTGGTTTCAGGCTCAGGGCGTGAAGGTCGTATCAGTGTGCAAGACATTCAAACCGCAGTTCAAGCTGCGGGTGGATCATGGCCCGATATTCGACAGCAACCGAGTGGTAAGGTGGCGAAATCTAAAGCAGATGATAGCCAAGTGTTGGCAACACCAGTTGCACGTCGTTTAGCCAAACAATGGGGCATTAATTTACATGACTGCCGTGCCTCAGGCTCCAGAGGGCGTATTTGTAAGGAAGATGTGGAAGCAGTTTATCAGCGTGAAAACCCTGCACCTGCCCAAAATAGCGCTGATGTAACGTTGACTGAAACTGCCAAGGTGACCACCGTTGCGATGAATGGTATGCGTAAAGCCATTGCTTCACGCTTACAGACAGCAAAACGCAATGCACCACACTTCCGTTTAACCGTAAATTTAAATGTAGATGCCATTCAGGGATTACGTCAGCAAATTAATGCCACTGTGCCGCAAGTGAAATTGTCAATCAATGACATGCTGATTAAAGCGGCAGCAGCTGCATTGATCAAAGTGCCGCAGGTCAATGTTCAGTTTGATGAAGAGAATCAGCAGATTTTGCAGTTTGATCAGGCGGATATCTCTGTTGCTGTAGCGATTGAGAATGGCCTTATCACTCCAATCATTAAAGCTGCCAATACCAAGTCTTTGGCACAAATTTCCAATGATATGCGTGATCTTGCAACACGTGCCAAAACCGGAAAATTGGCGCCTGATGAATTTCAGGGTGGCAGTTTCAGTATTTCGAATTTAGGTATGCTCGGCGTTCAACAGTTTGACGCGATTATTAATCCACCCCAAGGTGCGATTTTAGCTTTAGGTGCAGCAGAAAAACGGGCAATTGTTGAAAATGAGAGCATCGTGATTCGACAGATGGTGACCGCGACCTTGTCTTGTGATCATCGGGTGATTGATGGTGCGTTAGGCGCACAGTTCTTGGCAGCATTTAAGCAGTTTGTTGAAAATCCTGCATTGATTTTGGTGTAGGAGCATGAGCATGTCAGACACACAATTTGATCTCATTGTGATAGGCGCTGGTCCAGGTGGCTATGTGGCTGCGATTCGTGCAGCCCAACTGGGCTTAAAAACAGCGATTGTTGAAGAACAGCATTTGGGTGGCATTTGCCTGAATTGGGGCTGTATTCCAACCAAAGCTTTATTGAGTGGCGCGGCGCTTGCACAGCAATTTAAACATTCACAACAGTTTGGTTTTTCTTTGGGTGCGATTGATTTTGATATCCAACAACTGGTACGTCATAGCCGTCAGGTGTCTGAACAGTTGGTACAAGGGATTGGGCAATTACTGAAAAAGAATCAAGTTACTGTTTTTAATGCAAGCGCTCAATTTATCGTGAAAGAACGCTTAGAACTGACTGATGCAAAGGGGCAAAAACAACAGATTTCTGCACCGCATATTATTGTGGCCACGGGTGCTAGAGCCGCCAATTTAGCGCATGTTCCTGTCGATGGACAGCATGTCTGGAGTTATAAAGAGGCTTTAGCCCCAGAACAATTACCGAAATCACTTCTGGTGATTGGTTCAGGGGCCATTGGCAGTGAGTTTGCCAGTTTATATCAGGACTTAGGTTGCCAAGTCACCTTGGTTGATATTGCCAAACAGATCCTACCCAGTGAAGACATTGAAGTTGCCAAATATGTGCAAAAGCAATTTGAACAGCATGGCATGACGGTTTTGACTGAAGCCGCTGTACAAAACATCGAAATCGACAAGGGCCAAGTACATTGTCATGTTGAAACTGCAACAGGTGTACAAACCATAACTGTTGAAAAAGTCCTTTCCGCAATCGGTGTGCAACCCAATACTCAAAATCTGGGTTTAGAAAGATTGGGTATTGAGTTTGAGCATGGTTTTATCAAAGTTGATCCGTGGTGTAAGACCAATGTGGTTGGAGTTTATGCCATTGGTGATGTCGCAGGTGCGCCATGCTTGGCACATAAAGCCAGTCATGAAGCAATTTTATGTGTGGAGAAAATTGCTGGACTGACGCATGTACATGCTTTAGATCGTAGCCAAATTCCAGGGTGTATTTTTACCCATCCGCAGGTGGCAAGTATTGGGCTAAGCGAGCAAAAAGCCAAAGCAGCAGGTTTTACAATCAATGTAGGTAAATTCCCTTTACAAGCCAATGGTAAAGCTTTGGCTTTAGGCGAGACCACAGGATTTGTAAAAACTATTTTTAATCAAGAAACAGGGGAATTGTTGGGGGCACACATGGTGGGTCATGAGGTCACTGAACATATTCAGGGCTTTGCCATCGCTAAATATTTAGAAGCCACTGATGAAAGCCTAGCACAGGTTATTTTCCCACATCCTACGTTATCTGAGGCGATGCATGAGTCGGTTTTATCGGCAATGCAACGTGCAATCCATATTTAAGGAGTCGCAACATGCCTAGAGGTCTAAACAATAAAGTCGCATTAATTACTGGTGCCGCACAGGGCATAGGACGCGGTATTGCTTTACGCTTGGCACAAGAGGGCGTACATATTGCCTTGGTTGATCTTCACCAAGAAAAGTTAACTGCTGTTCAGCAAGAGATTCAAGTATTAGGGGTAAAAGCCACCACATTTATTGCAGATGTTGCTGATCCTGTACAAATCAGCAGTGCGATTGATCATGCAGAATCGACATTAAATGGCTTTGATATCATTATTAATAATGCAGGGATTGCCCAAGTCCAAGCCTTGGCGGAAGTGAGTCCAGATGAATTTAATCGGATTATGAATATCAATGTAGGTGGTGTGCTGTGGGGAATTCAGGCCGCTGCCGATAAATTTAAACAGCGCCAGCATTCTGGCAAAATCATCAATGCATGTTCGATTGCTGGGCATGAAGGTTTTGCCTTGCTTGGTGTCTATTCAGCCACTAAATTTGCCGTTCGTGCCTTAACTCAAACTGCAGCAAAAGAATATGCCAGTGCTGGTATCACGGTAAATAGTTACTGTCCCGGTGTAGTCGGTACAGATATGTGGGTGGAGATAGATCAACGTTTTGCTGATATCACTGGTACACCCGTTGGTGAAACTTATCAGAAATATGTGGATGGAATTGCTTTAGGACGTGCCGAAACCCCAAATGATGTTGCCGCATTGGTTGCTTTTCTAGCCAGTGAGGATGCTGACTATATTACTGGACAGTCAATTTTGACCGATGGCGGAATGGTTTATCGTTAATACTGGAATGAGGAATGCATCAATGAAAGCAGCTCGTTTTTATGATAAAGGGGATATCCGTATTGAGGATGTTCCAGAACCACAGGTACAACCAGGAACTGTTGGAATCCAAGTCGCATGGTGTGGTATTTGTGGCACAGATTTACATGAATTTATCGATGGTCCAATTTTTATTCCTCCGTGTGGTCATCCGCACCCGATTTCGGGTGAAGCTGCACCCGTGACTATGGGTCATGAGTTTTCAGGTGTGGTGTACGCTGTAGGGGATGGCGTGGATGATATTCAGGTGGGGCAACATGTTGTGGTTGAGCCTTATATCATTGCAGATGATGTTCCGACTGGACCACATGATAATTATCACTTGTCAAAAAATATGAATTTTATTGGTCTAGGTGGTCGCGGTGGTGGGCTATCTGAAAAAATTGCGGTACAACGCCGTTGGGTACATCCCATTTCTGACCAAATCCCCTTGGATCAAGCCGCATTGATTGAACCTTTATCTGTCGGACATCATGCTTTTGTAAGAAGTGGAGCACAGTCAGGTGATATTGCCTTGGTTGGTGGAGCGGGCCCGATTGGATTGTTATTGTCTGCAATTTTAAAGGCTAAAGGCTTAACTGTCATCATTACCGAGCTCAGTGCAAAACGTAAAGAAAAAGCCTTAGAAGCGGGTGTTGCCGACTATGTGCTAGATCCATCTCAAGTGGATGTTGTGGCTGAAGTAATGAAAATCACCCAAGACCGTGGGGTGGATGTGGCTTTTGAATGCAGTAGTGTCAATAAGGTCATGGATACACTGGTGGCAGCCATGAAACCGACGGGTGTGGTAGTGATAGTTTCGATCTGGAGTCATCCTGCAACGATTAATGTACATAGTGTGGTGATGAAAGAGCTGGATATTCGCGGCACGATTGCCTATGTCAATGATCATCAAGAAACCATTCGCTTGGTTGAGCAAGGTAAAATTAATTTAGAACCTTTTATTACCCAAAGAATTGCTTTAGATGATTTGGTTTCGCAAGGCTTTGAAACCTTGATTCATAACAACGAATCTGCGGTCAAGATCATTGTGCATCCTTAGTAGATCGAATGCGCCTTTATTCAATGCAAATATTGGCAAATAATGAAAATGATCTGTGAACAAATATGAGTGTTGTTCACAGATCGATTTAAGCTGATCTCTGCTGTTGTATTAAGAGTTATTGTCACTGAGCTTAACGTTGTTTTGTGAAGCCTTATTATTTAAGGATTGATGAGCGCCCCAATTAAACTTTTGTGCGCAAATCCCAAGGCCTACGATAAGTAAGGCCAGTACACTGGTGTATGCAACTTCTTTAAAATAAGTTCCTTCAATAACCATTGTAATTAATGCACCAATAATAAAGACAATCACCAGATAGGTCAGCCAAGGGAATAACCACATTTTAAATGGAATATTTTCACCTTCGACTTCGAGTTTTTTACGCAACTTTAATTGTGAAAAAGCAATTGCAAGATATACATAGAGAGATACTGTACCTGTTGTCAGCATGAGTACATCATAAATATTCATACTTTCAGTCGCGGTAAAATAAACGGCAACGAATGAAAACAGACTCGAAAAAATGACGCCAATCCATGGGCTGTTATTACGATTGGTCAATGCAAAGCTCTTCGGTGCATCTCCTCGTTTAGAAAGCGAATATACCATGCGAGAGCAGGTGTAAAGCGCCGAGTTAAAGCAACTACATACTGAGGTCAAGACCACAAAATTGACAATATGACGTGCTTCAGGAATACCCAGTGCTGTTAGGGTTACACTGTATGTCCCCCAAGTTGGATCTTTTAATAAAGGGTTGTTATGTGGAATTAAGCAAACAGTAATCAACATTGAGCCGACATAAAATAAAATGATCCGCCATACGATTGAGTTGGATGCTTTGCGGATTTCTTTGGCTGGATTTTTGGTTTCAGCGGCTGCAACAGTCACAATTTCTGCGCCCATATAGGCAAACATTACACCGAGCAAGGCAGTAATGACTGAAGAAAAGCCATTCGGCATAAACCCTTCAGCTGTTAAATATGTAACACCACCGACCATAGTGGCATCACCCCAAGGCCATATATGTAAGATGGCTAAACTTCCGATCACCAAGAATAGAATAATGGCAATGACTTTGATTAAGGCAAACCAAAACTCAAATTCGCCATAGTTTTTAACATCACGTAAATTAATCCAAACTAAACTTACAATAACAAGGAGCATATAGCCCCAAATGGGAATAAATGGAAACCAGTTATTGAGAATTTTGCCTGCAACAAAGGCTTCCCATCCCATTAGTAAAGTCCAAAAGGACCAATACAGCCAGCCAATCGAAAATCCGGCCCAACGACCAATGGCACGGTCTGCATAAGTTGAAAATGAGCCACTGTCAGGATTCAGTACTGCCATTTCACCCAGCATACGCATGATCAGTAGAACCAATAATCCGCCGAAAGTGTAGGCAAGGATTGCAGCTGGTCCTGCATCGTAGATCACATTTCCCGAACCAACAAATAATGCACCGCCAATTACACCGGCAATCGAAATCATGGTGAGGTGGCGAGATTTAAGTCCATTTTTTAAGCCTTGTGACGAATCTAGCTTGGAAGTAGATTGATTTCCAGTCATATTATTTCCCTTAATATCAAGCATATAATTACAATTGAGCGCTATGCTATTTTTTAATGATCTATCCTTTGAAATGTAGCTAAGTGATTAAGCACTGAATGAAGATGAGGTTAACTTTGCTCAATCGCATGTTTTGTAAACAGGGGAAGGATTACCCTTTGGCGACTAAACTGTTTACATACTTTTTATGTATTCGATTAATTTGGCTTTTTTGTTATCAGGTGACGAGAGCCACTTTTTATCTATTCAAAGGAGCCAATTATTTTAAAAATGTGAAAAAGGCGAGGAAAAAATATGTACAGAAAAATCAAGTTGTTCAATAAAATGAACAATATTCTATGGTTTTGTTGATGTTTTAACGCGGGTAAAAATGAAGTTAAACTTCAAAATGGAATTTTAATGGATCTCTGATTTTTTAATAATTGAGTGTCGGAATACCAGCATCACGTAAGCATTTCAGCAAAATACCGAAAGCGACAAAAATAGCTTGTTCATTAACACAGGCGAAACCGAGTAATAGACCTTTCTGTTGAGTAGAATATTGTTTTGTATAGTATTGTGACAGTGCTCTGACTTTTACCCCTTGATCAAGCGCGTTCGAGGCAATCAAAACATCATCACTGTGACTTGGTAATTTTAAAATTAGGTGTAAACCTGCTGCTGTATTGTATTCGTGTAGGAAATCTTGCCCTAAATGGCGGTAAATTAAATCAATTAAAAATGCATGGCGTTTGCTATAAAGTAAACGCATACGTCGAATATGTGCGCCATAATGCCCCTCACGAATAAACTCAGCCAATACTTTTTGATCGATTAAATGTCCTCCTCGATAGAGTTCTGCTGAGACAATGCGTAATGGTGAAAACAGTTTTTTGGGTACGACCAAATAACCAATACGTAGCGCTGGATAAATGGTTTTACTGAATGTTCCCATGTAGATGACGGGTGAATCTGGTTCTAAGCCTTGTAAAGAGGGATAGGGTTGTCCTGAAAATCTGAACTCACTGTCATAATCATCTTCGACAATCCAGCTTTGGTGTTGACGTGCAAACGCGATCAGCTGTTTTCTACGTTCAAGACTTAGATGTGAACCCAATGGATACTGGTGAGAAGGCGTAACGAAGATCAGCTTAGGTGGGCATTGAGGATTAAGGTCTGGAATAATCCCATCTTGGTCAACTGGCAATGAACGTAAATTAACCCCATTAATGCGTAGAATATTGCGGGCTCCCCAATAAGCCGGGTCTTCGATCCAAACTTCATCACCGATATCAGTCAAGGTTCGCGAAACTAAATCAATAGCTTGGTGGGTACCTTCAGTAATGATGATTTGGTCTGCATCGCATTGAACTGAACGCGCAATTTTGAGGTATTCCGCGAGTTCCTGACGTAGCTCCAAACTGCCACCAGCATTGCTATAAATTAATTGATTAATTTCTGGTTCACGGCTTAAACGGGTCTGAATTCGGCTAAAAATATGATGCGGAAATTCAGTTACATCAGGTTCGCCTGGTACAAATGCCCCCCATTGGTAGGGTGATGCAGCAGAATAACCGATTAAGTAAGAACCACGTTGAGATAAGCTGTAACTTTGCTGAGATTTTTTTTCTTGAATGGGCTGATGGGGATTTTCTGCTTTGACTAAAAAAGATTCAGGTAATTCGTCTGCGACCCAAGTCCCTTGCCCAGTACGGGCATTTACATAACCTTGTGCTTGTAATTGTTCATACGCGCTTAACACGGTATTGCGAGAAACTTTAATTTCTTTTGCCAAGTCACGCGATGCTGGTAAACGAGTTTTAGGTGCCAATACACCATCAATTATGGCATTGCGTAAGCAGCGAAATAGCCGTAACTGCAAGGTTCCATCGATATCTTGCTGCAATCGTTGTAGTAAATAATCTCCAAGCAAGCTACGCAATTGGCTCTCTCCTACAAATTGAAAATGGCTCTCGTGGGCACAATGTCAACACGTGCAAAATGATCTAGTCAGACCATGATTGTTAAAAAAAATTGCTTCATCTCTGGCTGAAAAATAGCAACCCGTAAATGGCAGAAAAAAATATACACAGATCTGACTAAAAGCCCAAGCAAAAAAATCAAGCTTATTTTTTAGATCAGATTGTGCTGCTAAAACTTAGGGAATCGTAAATATCAACAAGGCTACATCAGTTTTAGTTTTTTGCAGTCGCGAGGAAATGCGTCTACATACAAAAATAGGATCATATAATGAACAGGATAGTGAGCGATCTTACACATAAGCAACAAGGGGCAATTACTTGGAATAATGATCTTCAGCCATCTGCATATTTTGATGCACTTAGCGAAGATCAATTTAGCAAAAAGAGAGGCATGCTGAACTGCCAGAAGTGGAGTCTAAGGCCTGATATTCCAGTAAAATTGATTTTGTTGGTTACGCTGCTCAGCGTAATGACAGTATCTACGGCTATTTATGCTGAGGATCTTTCTTGGGGAAATGCTGATACGGCATTGGGGAAACTGACGGTGTCAGGGTGGGTACGTGCGAATTACCAAGATAAAGATTATTCGGACAGTGACCATAAATTAAAGTTTAATGCTGCGAAACTCGACTTAAAATATGATGCCAAGACCTTGTTTGGTGGCGTGGAATATCGCTGCTATCAAAATGATACCTTGTGTGATTTTTCAACTTTGGTCAATGCCAATCTTGGTTATAAGTTAAGTGATACGAGCAGGATTAGGCTTGGACTGCAGGATATGCCCTTTGGTATAGGTCGTTTCTGGACCAGTAGTTGGTATGGGAGTTTATTGGACAATGCCGGTTTAGAAGATGTGCATAATTTAGGAATCAATTGGCAGCAGCAACTCAGCACCAATACTGTTTTGGACTTGGCTTATTTTGCTCGTGATGGTGGAAGTTTTGCAGGGGGTGGTGGAGATTCAGCGCGTTATGCAGCCAATTATGTTGAGCCTGAAGATACAACGACAGAAAATATCGAAGAAAAAAATATGTGGGTTGCACGGATTAATCAGAAAATTCAGTTCGATGATTATCCTGTTCAATTCAATGTAGGGGGATCGTATTGGTATTCGGATTTGGAAAATAATAGTAATGGGCAAACGGGTCATCGTCATGCATGGAATGTTTTTGGTCGCTTAAATTACCAAAAGGCGAATTTAACCTTGACCGCTGGGCAGAATCGTAGTGATACCAAGTCATTAAACGCTACAGACTATACAACGGTTGGTTCATTTGAATCTAAATATTTTGTTGCGAACAAAAGCAACTACTATGTAGCGAATATTGATTATCACATCAATGATTTTTATAGAGATTATGATATTACCCCTTATTATAGCTATACCGTGTTTGATAAAAATAAGTCAGGTTTTGCCACATCAACCCGACAAATCCTTGGTGCACATATGGACATAAAGCAATTTTCGTTAGCAGCAGAATATATCGTGGGGAAAAATGATGTATTTATTGGTGGTGATGCCAATTCTCTAGCAAAAGGCGATGCATCAGGGCAGAGTAAACTCCTTAATTTACTGTTTATTTATAATTTTTAGTTTTTTCGCATAACTTAAACAATGGCACCCTTTTAAAAGGTGCCATTTTTTTATCAGCTAATTTTAAAACTAAGATTTATCCGTATTTATTGAATTTTAATTTTTTTAAAAATAGAGCAAGTGTATACATTGGCTCTCTCGCACTTAATTAAAGTGGCTCTCGTTTCATACCCATAAAAGCGCACAATAAGACAAATCAATATGTCATTTGCATATCATCAATTGGGTGATATGGATGCTGAAATTTTATCATTTATGAATCAAGATTGAGGATATAAAATGGACAGTAAACACTCTGCTTTGAATACGCGTAAACAGCAGGCAACACCTCGAGGAGTTGGTGTTATGTGTCAATGGTATGCGGAGAAAGCAGAAAATGCGACAATTTGGGATCTTGAAGGCAATCAATTTATCGATTTTGCTGGTGGAATTGCGGTACTCAACACAGGTCATCGTCATCCTAAAATTATTGCTGCTGTTACTGAACAATTAACAAAATTTACCCATACAGCATATCAAGTTGTACCTTATGAAAGTTATGTATCGCTTGCCGAGCGTATTAATCAACGCGCCCCGATAGATGGTCCTGCAAAAACTTCATTCTTTTCTACGGGCGCAGAAGCTGTAGAAAATGCAGTAAAAATTGCCCGTTCATATACACGTCGCCACGGTATTGTAACTTTTGGAAATGGATTCCATGGTCGCTCATTTATGACCATGGCAATGACAGGTAAAACAGCACCTTATAAACGTGATTTCGGTGTGATGCCTGGAGGCGTTTTTCATGCGCGTTATCCAGTGGCGTCGAAAGGCATTACGATAGATGACGCAATTCAAAGCATCGAAGATATTTTTGCTGAAGATATTGCTGCGCATGATGTGGCTGCAATTGTACTTGAACCTGTGCAAGGAGAAGGTGGTTTCAATGTAGCCCCAGCGGAATTCTTAATGCGTTTACGTGCACTATGTGACTTGCATGGTATTTTGCTGATCGCAGATGAGGTTCAGTCTGGCTTTGCGCGGACAGGCAAATTATTTGCTATGAATCACTATGAAACTAAAGCTGACCTCATCACTATGGCAAAAAGCTTAGGTGGTGGTTTCCCTATCTCAGGTGTAGTTGGCCGTGCTGATGTGATGGATGCACCGAATCCTGGCGGGTTAGGTGGTACTTATGCGGGCAGTCCAATCGCGGTTGCTGCAGCACATGCAGTTATTGATGTTATTGAAAGTGAAGGTCTATGTGATCGCGCCAATGTATTGGGTGCTGAGTTGGTTTCAGTATTAAATACAATTAAGTCCACCACCAGCATTGTTACCGATATTCGCGCTTTGGGTTCAATGGTTGCAATTGAACTAGAAACAGCTGAACAAGCAAAAGCAATACAGACGCATGCAATGGAAAATGGCTTACTGATTTTAACCTGTGGCCGCAATGGTAATGTCATTCGTTTCTTATACCCATTAACAATTCCAACAGCGCAATTTAAAGATGGTCTCGCTATTTTAAAACAAGGGTTTGCAACGCTGGTTGCAGCATAAGAAATGGGGGATTGAAATGCTTCAAGATCATTTGAAATATTTATTACAGCATGCAGATATTCACTTTGAACAACCGTTAAATGGTGGCTACATCGAAGTGAGTGATGCTGCAACTCATGCGCCATTAGCATGGGTGAAAGTATCTGATCGTCAGGCGGTCGAACAAGCAATTAGCCGTTCACAAGCTGCACAAAGGATGTGGAAAGCAAAAACAGCCTTGCAGCGTGCGGATGTTTTGTGGGCATGGTACAACTTGATTTTGCAAAATCAGGAGCAACTCGCACAAATCTTGACCGCAGAGCAAGGTAAGCCTTTGTTGGAAGCACGTGGTGAAATTACTTATGCGGCATCATTTATTCGCTGGTTTGCCGAACAGGCGCGTCGTATTGATGGTGAGGTACTGACCCCAACACAGCCAAATCAGCGTTTGCTGGTTATTAAACAAGCGATTGGGGTAACAGCTGCGATTACGCCATGGAATTTCCCAGCGGCGATGATTACCCGTAAAGCTGCGCCTGCCATTGCTGCGGGTTGTTCGATGCTGGTTAAGCCTGCGGAGCAAACGCCATTAACGGCATATGCCTTAGAAGTCTTGGCAGTACAAGCGGGTTTGCCACAAGATGTATTGCTTCATATCAGTGGTGATGCAATTGAAGTCGGTAAAACACTGTGTGAAAGTGATACTGTTAAAAAGCTGAGTTTTACTGGTTCAACTCAAGTGGGCCGTATTTTAATGCAACAGTGTGCGCCAACAATCAAAAAATTATCATTGGAGCTTGGTGGCAATGCGCCAGTATTGGTTTTTGATGATGCCAATCTGGAACAAGCCGTACAAGGCATTATGCTGAGCAAATTCCGTAATAGTGGTCAGACCTGTGTTTGCGCGAATCGTATTTATGTACAAGATGGTATTTACGATGCATTGGCTGAAAAATTGACGGCTGCAGTGGCGAACTTAAAAGTTGGCGATGGTCGTCAAGAAGGCTCTACTCAAGGCCCTTTAATTGATGAAGATGCTGTTGCTAAAGTGCAATCACATATTGCAGATGCAATCAGCAAAGGGGCACAGATTAAAATTGGCGGAAAACGTTCAAGTTTAGGGGGAACTTTCTTTGAGCCGACGGTGTTAACTGAGGTGACTCAAGACATGCACATTGCAAAACAAGAAACCTTTGGTCCTTTGGCAGCATTATTCCGTTTCAGCAATGAAGAACAAGCCGTGGCAATGGCAAACGATACTGAGTTTGGACTGGCGACTTATGTGTTTACACAGAGTTCAGCACGTCAATGGCGTGTAGGTGAAGCCTTAGAATATGGCATGGTTGGTATTAATACTGGTGCTATTTCAAATGAAGTTGCGCCATTTGGTGGAATTAAACAATCAGGTCTAGGACGTGAAGGTTCTAAATTTGGTATTGATGAATATCTCGAAATGAAATATCTATGTGTGGATTTATCTGCATAAATACGTTCTTTTCATCATGCTTTTTTAAAAATCAGTCTTGCCCATTCAAGACTGATTTTTTAATTTAGGGAAAATTTAATTTGTAGCTTAGCCATTGCACAATGATCTTAGCGAATCAGCTGTTAAAGACAGCCTGAATCTATAAAGCCTTTATTGGGTTATTTTAAATCATTTCTTTCATTGATCATGGTTAATGCCCCAATGATTAATGCCTCCATACTCTGGATAAATTCCGCCTCCATTTCTGCTTCTTCAGTGGCACGTTGGGTGTCTTTAATCGGTTCTTTACCCGCCACAGAATAAATCGTATCTGCAACCGCGATACAGTGAAATGCAATGGTTGCATTTAACCAACCCGCCTGCTTTTCAGAAAGAGAATAAGCCGCAGCAACTTGATGATGATGTTTTTCAATTTTGGTAATCATCGAAGGTGTAGATGCCATGCGACGAATTAAATAGGGGGTAAAGCCGGGGTTGGACTTCACCAGTTCTCGAATTGAATGCATAAATTCAAACAGATATTGTTTTAATGGAATCGGATTTTTTTCTAAAGGCTGCGGTATTTCCCAACGAATAAAAATTTCTTCTGCAATCAAATATTTGAGATCTTCTAAACTGGCAATATGTTTGTATAACGCCATATGACTGACCCCAAGTGCAGCTGCAACGCCAACAAATGTAAGGTTCAATAAACCGATCTCAATCCCAGCATTCATGATGCGTTCATGGGTGATGGTACGTGGGCGACCGCGAGAAGACGGTTTGCTCAGAGAAGACATATTTATTCCGTAAAAATTAATTTTTTAATGTTGCCATGTGAATGGATGAGGGTCAAATCGTTTACTTTGCTTAATTAGTTTACTACAATGCAACTAAATCTATTGATATTAATTCTCATTATTGTTTGATGGCATGTCTAGCGGAGTTTTAGTCAGAATCAACTGACCAAAAGCGGATGGATGTGAACGATCAGACACAGGATTTTTACTGTTATGTGTGCAAGTCATGTAAAAGAAGTTCAGGCTCAGTATTCAAATCCATTGAATTTTATATTGCACCCAATTCGCCTCAAGTTAATTCTGGCTTCGGTCACAGCAGCGGTTGGTTCAATGCTCACCTTGGTGCCTTTGATCGCGATTACATGGGTGATCAGTACTATATTTACCGAAGTAACTACACTCGGTGGATCACAACAGGGTGACGATAAAATCCTATGGATGATGTTACTCAGTATAGGATGCTTGCTGCTCGGTATGCTTTTGTTGGCCGTCAGTGAGTTAATCGCGCATTTGGCGGATCATGAAATTACTGGGCAATTGCAAAGCAATATAACCCAGCATCTGACCCAAGTCCCTTTGGGCTGGTTTACAGGCAGAAGTTCCGGGGAAGTTAAACAAATCATGCAGGATGACATTGGTCTGTTGCATAGTTTAACTGCACATTTTTATCCCGCTGTTGGACGTGCATTCGGCACAATTAGTGTTGCTTTAATTTTTCTATTGATGATGGACTGGCGCATGGCAATTTTAGCATTACTGCCATTTTTAGGCTTTGTCATATTTTTACGCAAAGCCATGCGTGCTAGTGGAAATAATATTCAGCAATTTGCCAATCAGCTGGATCAGATCAATAGTGCCGCTGTTGAATTTATCCATGCGATACCCGTCGTCAAAACCTTTGGCAAAAGTGGTCAGGCTTCACAGGGCTATCAGCAAGCCGTTCATTCATTTGCAGATGCTTTTCGAATATTTACTCGTCCCTTAGTCAAATCTATGGCACATGCCCATGCGATGATTTCACCGATCACCATATTAGGTGTTGTACTGCTGAGTGGAACACTATTGATTTCTTTGGGTTGGCTTAAACCCATAAATTTACTGCCTTTTATGTTGGTTACACCAACCATCTGCGCCCCTGTTTTATTGTTGCATACCTTATTACATGATCTACAAGCCAGTCAGGCTGCCGCACAGCGAATTTTGGCATTATTGGATACACCTGTATTGCCGATGGCCAAAGGGAATCCACAATTACAGATTAAAGACAGCAGTATTGATTTTCATCAAGTCAGCTATGGCTATGCAGCGCAACATCAAGTGCTATCTGATCTTAATTTTTCACTTAAGTCTGGAACCATCACTGCAATTGTCGGTCCATCGGGTGCAGGGAAGTCAACCATTGCTCAGCTGTTGCTACGCTTTTTTGATCCTGTTGCAGGAAAGATCATGCTTGGTGGCGTAGATCTACGCGATATTCAAACCACCACACTTTATCAACAGATCGGATTTGTTTTGCAGGATACCCGTCTCATTCATGCCAGTGTACGTGACAATATTGCTCTCGGACGTCCAAACGCCAACCAACAAGAAATAGAAAATGCAGCAAAGGCTGCAAATATTCATGATCGAATTATGGCGTTGCCACAAGGCTATCAATCTATTGTGGGGAAAGATGCCCAGTTGTCAGGGGGTGAACGTCAAAGGATTAGTATTGCCAGAGCAATTTTACTGGACCCACCGATATTGGTGCTGGACGAGGCCACAGCTGCTGCTGATATTGAAAATGAAATTGCAATTCAGGATGCACTTTCAAAATTTGCCCAAGGTCGAACCCTTTTAGTTATTGCACATCGTTTAGATACCATTATGAATGCTGACCAAATTCTTGTCCTTGATCAAGGAAAAATTGTTGAACAGGGTACCCATGAAGTGTTGTTCGCTCAGCAAGGTTTATATCACCAATTATGGTCCTATACCGAAAAGCATGTTCATACGCAAATGGGAGAAGCATCATGCTAAAAACCTTTTCTCAATTGCTGGGTGATGATGTCACTATTCTTCACCGTTATCTGGCGATGGCAGTTGTATATGCTGTGTTTTGTGGCCTGAGCCTGATCATGTTGGCGTTGATTTTGTCTCAATTGATGCTTGTTAATCTTGATCAAATGGCGCTTTGGCTGATCTTATTATTTTTTGCAATCATCCTGTGTTGGTGTCTTCGCCGTGTAGTGGAGCAAATGGGAATTGCTGTTGGTATTGCTGTTTTAGAAAATGCCCGTTTGCGTTTGGGGCATCATGCCGCAAGTCTACCAGTCGGTTGGTTTACCCAACAAAATACCACTCAATTCAATCATCTTGTCACTCAAGGCATGATGTCGGTTGCGCAATTACCAGCGCACGTTTTTACCCCTGTGATTAGCAGTGTGATCACGCCTTTGGTCATTGTCATCGCATTGTTATGTATACATGGTGTGTTCGGCTTGATTGCATTGGTTGCGCTTCCGTTGATTGTGCTGGTCTTTAGATTGACTAGCCAAATTGCCCGTTTTACAGATGAGCGATACCAACAGAGTTTTGCTGAAACAAGCCAACGTATGGTGGAGTTCGCGCAAGCTCAATCCGTTTTACGTGCTTTTAATGGTGAAGGTCGTAGCACCCGATTTATTCATCAAGCCGTAGACCAGCAACGACATTTCGGTTTAAAGCTTATATTAATGTCGTCCTTATCAGCGGTATTGAATAGCTGGGCCATTCAAATTGTGTTTGCGATATTTTTGATTGTTACGGTGTTTTGGCTGAACATCCACAGCGCAAATCAGCTCTTATTGGCAGACATTGTCAACATTACCGTTTCACTGCTCTTAGTTTGTCGATTTATTGACACCTTGCTTGAGGTTGCAAGCTATAGCGAAGTATTGCGTAGTGCAGGCAGTCAACTTGAAGCCATACAACAGATTTTTAACGCCAAAGCATTAGCACAAGTTGAGATTTCTACAAGTCTCAATGATGCATCGATTGAATTTAAAAATGTTCAATTCCGTTATGCAGAGGATGAGCCTGATGTCTTAAAGGGTGTGGATTTATATATCCCTTCAGGCAGTATGATGGCGCTGATTGGTGCTTCTGGTTCTGGAAAAACCACTTTAGCCAAGCTCGTGGCGCGTTTTTTTGATGTCAATCAAGGGCAAGTGTTGTTAGGTGGGGTGGATGTCAAGCAATTACGCTATGAACAACTGACTACACAGATCAGTCAAATCTTCCAAGACAGCTATTTGTTTTCGGGCTCCATTGCTCAGAATATTCGTATGGGTAAAGCCAATGCAACCGATGATCAGGTGATGCAGGCAGTCCAGCAAGCGGGCATCACAGAAATGCTAGCGCGCCTTCCTGATGGTCTTGAAAGCATGGTGGGAGAGGGTGGTGTACGACTATCAGGCGGTGAACGACAACGGATTACCATTGCACGCGCGTTGATTAAAGACGCACCTATTCTTTTGGTAGATGAAGCAACTGCTGCTTTAGATGCAGAAAATCAGGCGATTATTTGTGAATTGCTGAATCGCTTACGGGGTCAAAAAACAATATTGGTGATCGCACATCAACTCTCGACAATTGCCGCTGCAGATCACATTGCGGTATTAGAAAAAGGCCGAGTGATTGAGCAGGGAACACCCGCACAATTACGCTTGTTGCATGGACATTATGCCCGTTATTTAGCGCAGGGGCAGGCGGTTAAAGGATGGCGACTAGGCAAAAATGTAAAGGTCGGAGAGCATGCCTAATGCCTGTCGTTTTATTGTTACTGTTTGGTATGTTGTGCATCGCATCCTTACTACTCGGTGCTCAGCAAATCGCATGGTTAGACTTATTTTCTGCATCCAGTGATGCATGGCTCACCCTTAGTGCAAGTCGGATTCCACGTTTGATCACGATTGTGTTAACGGGTGTGGGCTTGTCAGTGTGTGGTGTGATCTTACAGCATATTGTCCGAAATCGTTTTGTTGAACCGGGTACAACTGGGAGTTTGGATGCCGCCAAGCTTGGAATTTTAGTGTCATTAACGCTTATTCCAGCCGCAAGTGTACTCAGTAAAATGCTGTTTGCGATGCTTTTTTGTTTTCTTGCCAGTCTGATTTATATCGCCATCATTCGCCGTATCCAATTTAGGAATACCGTTTTAGTGCCCGTGATTGGTTTGATGTATGGCGGCATATTGAGTGCATTGGCAGAGTTCTATGCTTATCGCAATAATATTTTGCAGAGCATGCAAGGCTGGCTGATGGGGGACTTTTCAAGAGTCATTCAAGGCCACTATGAAATGATTTATATCATTTTGCCCATCGTGGTACTGAGCTATATTTTTGCTCATCGCTTTACGGTACTGGGGATGGGCGAGGAAATGGCCTCAAGTCTGGGGCTAGGCTATGCAAGGATGGCTGCAATTGGCTTGTTGCTGGTTGCAATCACTGTTGCAGCAACGGTGATTACCGTTGGCGCTATTCCTTTTGTAGGATTGGTGGTTCCCAATCTGGTTGCCTTGATGTATGGCGAAAACTTAGCAAAAACCTTACCTATTGTGGCTTTGGCAGGTGCTTCTTTACTGCTGGTCTGTGACCTTATCGGACGTTCTGTACTTTATCCCTTTGAAGTGCCGATTGGTTTAACTGCAGGTGGTGTCGGTGGGGTTTTATTCCTGATGTTGATTCTGAGGGGGCTTCGATCGTGACAAAGTTGAAGCTATCGATGCTGGTATTCGGCGTAATGGTGCTGGCGGTATTGTTTGTCTTTCTAAATGCAGGATTTGATTTTGCTTATGTCATTCCGCAACGGCTGGTTCGGCTCGCCAGCATCGTGCTTGGCGGAATATGTGTTGCATTTTCTTCGATTATCTTTCAGACCATCGTCGGCAATCGTATTTTAACCCCATCCATCATGGGCTATGAAGCCGTCTATTTGTTATGGCAGGTCATGTTGCTGTTTTTTCTTGGCACTTCTGGATTGTCATGGCTGGGTTTAAATGGAAATTTCTTTGTTTCAATCTTGCTGATGCTGTTTTATTCGTGGGCAATGCACCGTTGGTTGCTGACCCGAGTGCGCAATGATGTCTTTCAACTGCTGTTATTTGGCTTAGTACTCACTATGGTGATTAGTACCGTCACTCAGTTTATCCAGCTCAAAATAAGCCCCGGTGAGTTTTCAGTATTTCAAGGACTCAGCTATGCCTCATTTAATCGTTCTCAACCTGAAACATTAATTTATGCAGTGGTGACGGTTGTTATGGTTCTTGGGTTACTGAGAAAAAAATATGCTGTTTTGGATGTGATGGTGCTCGGTCGTGAACAGGCAATTTCATTGGGGATTGATCATCATCAATACGTCAAATTTTATCTTGCCTTGATTGCCGTCTTGGTTGCAATTTCAACCAGCTTGATTGGCCCCACCGCATTTATGGGGGTGTTTATTGCCAATATTGCTTATGCACTTGCCGGAACACATCAACATAAATTTACCTTAGCCATCGGCTGTGTTGTAGCGATTGCCATATTTATTATCGCTCAGATTTTAGTTGAGCATGTTTTTAATTATAAAACGACAGTCAGTATTTTAGTCAATTTGGTATGTGGTGTGTACTTTCTTGTACTGACAGTTCGTGCCAGAGGTGTTTCATGATTAGGGTGCGTAATATCCATAAATCCTATGGGGGAAAAAGTGTGCTTTCAGATGTCAATATTGAATTTCCTGAAAAGCAGGTGACTTCACTCATTGGTCCAAATGGAGCGGGTAAATCGACTTTATTGATGATGCTGGCAAATTTATCGAGCCCTGATCAAGGTCAAATTTTATTTCAGCAGAAAGATATTACCCAGATCCGAACAGCTGAATATGCCAAATATGTTGCAACCTTACGACAGTCTCCAAGCTTTAACTTACGCATGAGCGTAGAAGAACTGGTGTCTTTTGGGCGGTTCCCTTATAGCGGTGGTGCTTTGACCGCAAACGATCATCAGGTGATTGATGAGGCAATTCAATTTCTAAATTTAGAAGCATTACGTAAAGCCTATATCGATGAATTGAGTGGAGGCCAACGGCAGATGGCTTTTCTGGCGATGACCATTGCTCAGCAGACTGAGGTACTTTTATTGGACGAGCCTTTAAATAACCTTGATATGAAACATGCTGTTCAGATCATGCATGCATTACGTCGTTTATGTGATGAACAGGGGCGTACCGTGATTCTGGTGATTCATGACATCAATTTTGCAGCGAATTATTCTGACCATATTGTTGCCTTGAAGAACGGCAAACTGCATTTTAGTGGTCCAGTCAAACAGGTGATTACTGCGCAACAATTAGATGATTTGTATGAACTTGATTTTGAAATTACCTACAGTGAACAAGGCTGTATGTGCAACTACTTCAACTCAACAGGAGCTTGAATACACATGAAATGGAAAAATAACAGCTGGAATCTGGCACTGAGTATGATAGCCGCAATCAGCTTATCGGGATGTGACAAAAAACCTGCTGCTGATGCGAACCAAGGGGCTCAAAAGTTAGCAACCCCGATCGTGGTTAAACATGAACTAGGAACCACCAGCATTGCCTATCATCCACAACGTGCTGCGGTATTGGATATGAATGAAGCTGATTTTCTTGATCAACTGAGTATTCCTATTGCGGGTATGCCCAAAGATTATGTACCACATTTTTTGCAAAAGTATAAAGATGATCAAAAGGTTCAAGATCTAGGTGCGATTGTTCAGCCCAATATGGAACGGATTTACACACTCAAACCAGACATCATCTTAATGACGCCACTGCAAGCAAATCAGTATCAAGCGTTGAGTAAAATTGCACCGACTGTGCACTATGACATCAATTTCAATAACAGTCAGCAGCATCATATTGAGGCGATTAAAGCGCATTTGATCACTTTAGGCCAGATCTTTAATCAACAGCAATTGGCGACGCAAAAAGTAGATGCATTGGATGCCAAAGTAGCAGAAGTACGAAAAACAACTGCAAATCGTCCTGAAAAAGCTTTGGTGGTCTTACATAACAATGGTGCCTTTAGCAACTTTGGGGTTCAGTCAC
Organism: Acinetobacter sp. 1125_18A; assembly: GCF_052824985.1. Classification (NCBI taxonomy): domain Bacteria; kingdom Pseudomonadati; phylum Pseudomonadota; class Gammaproteobacteria; order Moraxellales; family Moraxellaceae; genus Acinetobacter; species Acinetobacter sp. 1125_18A. Next base: position 318,793 of record NZ_VTDG01000001.1, on the reverse strand, counting down.
GTTATGGCTTTGTATTTAATGCATTCGGGGTAAAACCAGCCAGTACAGTGGTAGATACAAGTTTGCATGGTCAACCGATTTCTAGTGAATTTATCAAACAAGCTGATCCCGATATTTTGTATATCGTCGATCGTACAGCCGTCATGGAACATCGTCCGACGATTGATGCTGAGCGGATGAGTAATCCTTTATTACGCCAAACCAAAGCATGGAAAAATGGCAAAGTGGTTTTTGTTGATGCAGATGCTTGGTACATCACTGCGGCAAGCCCAACCTCCATGCATATTTTAATTGATGATGTCATCAAGGGGTATCAGCTATGAATTAGGTCTTTACACGATAAATTTATAGCCAGATAAGCTCTAGCCAAAACACCCATACCGTGAACAAGTGACTACAGCATACTTTTCAATAAAAAAAGTGTGATAGGGAAACTTGTGCTTAAAAAATGAAAGGAAATTTGTATATGAAATATGGTCATCCACTTTTTCAGCACGCTTTGAAACCACAGTGCCGAGATTTAAGCCCGCAATTTAAACTGAAAAACTTGATTTCTGCTCAAATGTTGTTGGGTTTCGGATTAACTTTGGTGATTCCGATCTCAACAATTCATGCGCAAACACCTGACCTGCCACCATCAGATCGCGAGGCATTGCAAAATTTACCCACCATTCATGTACAAGCTGTGAATGAAAAAAACAGTGTTTTAGCGGGGCAGATTTCTTCGCAGAATAAGTTAGGTTTTTTAGGTGAAAAAGGCTTTTTAGAAACGCCATTTAATAGCATTGGCTATACAGACCAATATATTGAAAATCAACAGGCAAAAGATATTACCGATGTCATTGCTAAAACCGACCCATCTGTATTTACCAATGGTGCCAGTGGCGGATGGAGTGAAAACTACTATATTCGTGGCTTTGCTTCGAGTACAAGTGATATGTCAATGAACGGCATGTTTGGCATCACACCTTTTTATCGAACCTCTCCTGAAATGTTTGAACGAATTGAGGTACTCAAAGGACCTACAGCATTACTCAATGGTATGCCGCCAGCAGGATCGGTGGGGGCATGGTCAATTTAGTCAGCAAGCGTGCAGGCGATGATCCACTGCAGCGTTTTAGCGCGACCTATATGTCTGATTCACAGTTTGGTGGTCATCTCGATATCGGCAGACGTTTCGGTCAAAATAAAGATTTTGGTGTACGTTTAAATACAGTATATCGTGATGGAACAGGGGCAATTAAGGACCAAGATAAAAAAACAGCCTTAGTTTCTTTAGGTCTGGATTGGCGTGGCGAACGTGCACGTATTTCAGCAGACCTCTATACAGCTGAGGATCGAGTAGATGGTGTCAACCGTGGGATTAATTTACTCTCAGGGGTTGCGATTCCTAAACCACCAAAACCAGACACACTATTAAATCCAGACTGGTCTTTTGTTGAAACCAAAGATAAGGGCACTATGCTTCGTGGCGAATATGACTTGAGTGATCGAGTTATGGCATATGCCACTTATGGACAAAGTAAAACCGATTATAAATATAATGGTGCCATGTCAGCGACCGTGCTCGACAGTCAAGGCAGGCTTGAAACCAAGATTGGTCAGTTGGCTTTTGACCTTGAAAAGAAATCAGCTGATCTGGGCATAAAAGGAAAATTTGATACAGGATCTATTGGTCACCAATGGGTTGTCAATGCAACGTATTACCAACATGATCAAAATGACTATGGGGTAAGAAATGTGGCTGGGGCTGAATGGATCACCAATCTTTATCATCCAGTTTGGGGAAATCCAGTTCGCTTTAATGCGCCACATATTTCTAAAACAGCATCTCGTTTAAACAGTTATGGGATTGCGGACACCTTATCTTTTGCTCAAGATCAAGTCCAATTGACCTTGGGTGTACGACAACAGAATGTGCTGAGTGAAGCTTTTAATATTGTTACAGGCAGTCGGACATCACGTTATGATGAAAGTGCCACCACACCTGGGGCTGCGATATTGTTTAAAGCCACAGCGCATATTTCCTTATATGCAAACTATATTGAAGGCTTAAGCCAAGGCTCAACTGCACCGTATACTGCAGCAAATGCGGGCGAAGTTTTTGCGCCTTTTAAAACAAAACAAAAAGAGCTTGGGGTTAAAATGGATTTAGGGAAATTCTCAAACACTTTGAGTCTGTTTGAAATTGAAAAACCAAGTAGCTATACCGATCCCGTCAGCAATATTTTTACTGCTGATGGCGAGCAGCGCAATAGATGAGTTGAATGGAGCTTCTTTGGAGCACCTATTGCGAATCTTCGTGTAATCGGTGGTGTTGCCTATATTGATCCTGAATTAACCAAAACTGCAGGTGGTAAAAATCAAGGCAATACTGCGACTGGGGTTGCCAAGCAACAGGCGAAATTAGGCATGGAGTGGGATATTTCGATGTTGCAGGGTTTAACCTTGACTGGAAATGCCACAGCAGTTTCAAAGCAATATATCAATCAGGAAAATACACTACATGCTTCTGGACGAACACTGTTTGATGTTGGGGCGAGATATAAGACCAATGTTTCAAGTTTTCCACTGAGCTTAGCTGCGAGTATCAATAACGTGACCAATAAGGCCTATTGGGGCATGCCACAATTGTCCAGTTTAGCCTTGGGCGCACCTCGAACTTATATGCTGTCGGCTTCTATCGATTTTTAATTTAAGCGATACAGCACTATATTTTTATATGGTGCTGTATGTTGATTCAATGAGGCGCTTTAAATCATATAAATCTGTTTAATCAAAAATAAAGCGGATGGGGTTTTTGTCTCAGGGCAGGCTTGCTTAAAGTGCTGTTGATAAAACAACACTAAATCTAAAACAAGTGATGAAATCTAAACATTTATTAAAATTGAATTTTGAATAAGCTATTGAAAATTATAAAAATAAATATTGGCATAAAAGCTGCTCAATACAAGTGATATGAAATTGGAAGTATCTTAAGGAATACCTATGTCACTTGTCGTCGATAAAAAAGAAAATTCTAAAGAATTTGTAAAAAGTACTTTATCTGAAATTTGGGTCACACGATGTCCAGTACCCACTGCAACAGGAATCTCATTAAAGCGCGGCACCTTAGTCGAAAAATTTGAGCGACATGGTATTGATGTTGCGGTATTGCAAGATGCGCGTAAAGGCTTGTCTGTGCATCATTTTGATCATCAGCTTCCGGCTTTATTCCGTGAGGGTGGCAATGTACCTGCTTTGGCTGCACGTTCAGAAGGTGCCCCAAGTCGTCTGATTGGATTAACTTGGATTGATGAATGGCAAGTGATTATTGTTCGACCTGATTCAGCAATTCGTCAACCTGAAGACTTAAAAAATGCCAAAGTGGCTTTACCTGAATATGCCGATAAACGTGCAGGCAGTATTTTTAGAGCCATGTCATTGCAAGGTATTCGAGGGGCTTTACAACTTGCAAATTTAAGTTTTCGTGATGTTGATTTTATTGAAGTTCCTGAGCGAGCTGAATCGAAACAAGATCGCGATGCCAGTGCCTATTGGTCAGGCCTTGATGCCTTGATTACAGGTGAGGTGGATGCCGTGTATGTCAAAGGGGCATCGGCTGTTGAGGCTGCCACCAAACGTGGTTTAAAAGTCGGTATCGATTTAGATCAATTTGCAGATGTGACTTCACGTGTGAACAACGGGACACCTCGCCCTATCACGGTACATGAAGATTTATTGGAACATCACTTTGATGTCGTCGTGGATTTTCTGGAAGAGCTTTTTGATACCGCAGACTGGGCAGAAGATCATTTAGATGAAGTGCTGGTTATTCTACAAGATGAAACCATTGCGGGTGCTGAAAGTGTGGCTACAGCGTATCGTAATAATTTCCATAAATCTTTACATCCTTCATTAAGTGAAGAGCGCCTTGAGCTTTTAAAACAACAAAAAGATTTTCTTTGGTTACATGGCTTCCTTGAAAAAGACGTAGATCTTGATACATGGGTCGATCATCGCCCATTACTCGAAGTTTTAAAGCGTCGCCAAAATAAACAACGTTAAAACAGGATATTTATCATGACTACACTGATTCAATCGCCACTTTCCCCTGAACTCAATGATTTTATTGAACGCAACCGTGAAAAAGCTGAATTTGCATTTGAGGTGTTCCGTGAGACGGGCACAATCACTGCCAATGGCACGGTCAACTTTGTTGAACGCGCCCCTGAGAATACCTTGGTGACCTTTAACTATGCAGGGCCTTGGTCACGAGATAAAAAAAGCAAAGTACTGGTAGAGAAGCTTGATGGTGAAGTTTTATTGGGACGAAAAGGTGCTGGTGGCCGTTATAACAAACTGTTTCGTGAACATGCAGATGTCACCACAATCTCTCATGTACATGCACCGAATTTAGGTGCTTGGGCCCAAACACACCGAACCCTACCGATTCGATATGTGCCTGTTCAGCGTTTTCATTTATTTAATGAATTATCGATTTATATCGATCGCCGTCAGGCAGAAGTCGATTTCATTTTAGATCAACTCAAGATTGATATTGAGCATCGGGCTATTTTGGAAGCCAATGGCGGTGCCACAGTTTGGGGGCGTCAAGGTCTACAGGAAACTGCTGAATTTATTTTATTGCTTGAAGAAGGTGCTCAAATTCAACTGTTAGCAGAACTGGTTGGAGGAAGTCGTGAATATGGGCAAGGGGTGTTACAGCAACAGTGGAAAATGAGCGGATTGACTGAAAAAGCAAAATCACTGGGATTACTTCCACTCCATTAGAAACATGATTTAAAACAAATATAGAGAATATTATGGCTGTAAAACTTTTATGGTATCTCACCTCTCCTGATGGTCCCTATCCTTGGTTGGAGTCGGGACGCTGGGATACCAATTATGAACATTTACAACAAATTGCAATTACCGCAGATCGTCTGGGGTTTTACGGTTCGCTCATGGGTACAAGTGAGTATGAAACACTGGCGGTTGCTGCAAGTTTAATTCCTTTTACTGAACGCCTGAAGTTTTTGGTTGCGCAGCATCCAGGTGAAGTTCAACCCGCAGTTTTAGCCAAATATGCACAAACTTTTGACGCATTCTCTCAAGGACGTTTGTTGTTTAATGTGGTCAATGGCAATGATCAGGGACTTGCCGCTTTGGGTATTCATTATTCACATGATGAACGCTATGACTTTAGTAAAGAATACTGGAGCACATTTCAACAAAATTATTTAGGCGATAAATCTGGTTTTCAGGGTGAGTTTATTCAAGTGGCTCCACGTCAAGAGGGTGCTTCACCGATGTCAAAATGGCATGGGGCAACCCAAAAACAAGGCGTACCGCTGTGGGGAGCTGGCACATCAGCGAAAGGGGTACAACATTCAGTGGAATTGCTGGATGTGTATTTAAGTTTTGCCAACACACCGCCGCTGCTGGGAGAAAAATTCAGTAAGGTTGCAAAAGAAGCCGCTAAAGTTGGGCGAACTTTGCAGTATGGAACTCGCTTACAAATTATTGTTCGTGAAACCGAAGAAGAAGCGTGGCAATACGCGCAGTCTCTACTCGATAAAATTGATGTGAATTATGCGATTGAAGCAGTAAAACGTCAGCTTCCACCCAATGAAACTTTTGAAAGCTATCAAAGTAATAACCCGATTGTTCAAAAAAATTTAGAACGCTTACGTCAGGGGATATTACCTCAAGCTAAAGATTTTGAAATTTATCCAAATATTTGGACAGGGCCATCACTGTTTGGTTTTGATATCTTAAATCCCGCTGCAGGGACCGCATTGGTCGGGAGTGCTGAAAATATTGCTCAACGTATCCAAGAATATGAAAGCTACGGTACATCTGCATTTATTTTGTCGGGTTTTCCTTTAATTACTGAAGTTTACCGTGTTGCAGACTTGTTGTTTCCTTTACTTGAGCTCGATCATGGCTTTGAGTTACCGAAGTTAAAAAATCGCTCCTCTGTAGATTCTCTGTTGAATCAAGAAACTGTGGTTTAAAAGGAGAATCCTATGAGTAAAATTACGCGTAGAGCATTAATTAAAAATACTGGTTTAGGTCTAGGTACGATTGCAGCAGCAAGCCTGATCGGGTGTTCTCGTTCCGATTCCTCAGCAGCAAATGAAGCTGCTGCACATATAAGCCAGCATGCCACACCGCAAAAAGGTGGAGTGATCAAAATTGGGGTGATTAATGGTAATCAAGCTGGAAATTTAGATGCCCATAAGCCGATTGGAATGTCGAGTGCCTTTAGAGGTTGGCCGTTATATGCCAAATTATGGGAGTGGGGGCGAGATATTCAACCTAAATTGGCGCTTGCTGAATTTTCAGAACCCAATGAGGATGGGACTAAATGGACGATTCGGTTAAAGAAAGGGCTTGAATTTCATCATGGTAAAACCATTACAGCCGATGATGTCATTTTCTCTTTACGTCGTTTGACCGATCCTAAACTGGCGTCTCCCTTTGCGGCTTATTTGTATTCACTACAGCGCGATGCGATTAAAAAGCGTGATGATTACACCGTTGAAATTCCATTTGCTCAAGGCAAAGGCTTAGTAGCCCTACCTGAAGCATGGATGAGTTGGGGTGGTATTGTTCCAACAGATTATGACCCAATCAAGAATGTCGTCGGAGCAGGCCCGTTTAAGCTGGAAAGTTTTACCCCAGGTCAACGTTCCCGTTTCGTACGTTTTGAAAATTATTGGAAAGACAATCAGCCTTATGCAGATGCCATTGAAATTATAGATTTTAAAGACCAAACCGGGCGTCTTGCTGCTTTGCAATCAGGGCAAATTGATATTGCATCGGGTATTAGTGCCGAGCATTTATCTTTGATTCAAGCCAATAAACGACTGAATGTTGTTTCATCTGAAACAGATGCTTGGCAATCCTTTGACATGAATACCACTAAAGCACCGTTTAATGATCCTCGTGTCAGACAAGCATTTCGTTTGATTGCCAATCGGGATGATTTAGTGAAACGGGCATTGGCGGGACAAGGGCGAATTGCCAACGATCTGTATTCATTTAGTGATCCTGTTTATAACCATGAAATTCCACAGCGTAAGCAAGATTTAGCCAAAGCTAAAACACTATTAAAAGCCGCTGGTTTTGATCAAAACTTAAAAGTTGATTTATATACAGGACCAGATAGCAATGCAGCCTTGGTGTTTGCGCAACATGCAGCGCAAGCTGGCGTGATTGTAAACGTTAAACAAGTTGAAGCTGCAACATTTGCAGATGCAGTCAAACAAGATTGGGCATTGAGTACAGGTTCAAATGTTTCTCGTCCATTTTTATTGACGGTATTGCAGATTGATGGACCCGGTGCAGCCAATAACAAAACCCGTTTTAATCAAGCCCGTTTTACTGAGCTGGTGCATCACGCATTGCAACAGCCTGATCTGGAAAAACGCAAAGTTCTGGTACATGAGGCACAGCAAATTCAGCATGAACAAGGTGGCTTACTGATTTGGGGTTTTAACAATGTTTTAGATGCACATTCTCATCAGATTGGTGGTGTAACACCTGATCGAACCGGTTTTGCAGCATGGCGAACTGATGAGTTTTGGCGTAAAGGGGAGTGATGATGACGACTCAAGCCAGCAAAATTGAAAGCTCGATTCAACATCCAGCTATCGCCAAGTCGTTTGAATTTCCTGCATGGTTACCTTGGTTTTTGACCCGTATCGTGTCAGGAATTTTGGTGATTTTTGTGATCAGTTTAATTGTATTTATCGCGACTCAAGCGCTTCCATCTGACCCTGCGCGGGTCATTTTAGGGCCAGAAGCACCAGAAGCTACGGTTCAAATACTGCGTGAACAATTGGGGCTGACTCAACCGATATTGGTGCAATACTGGAATTGGCTGACTCAATTATTACAAGGTAATTTTGGACGCTCAATTGATTCCAATGTACCTGTGTTACAGATTATTCAAAACTATTTTGGTAATACGCTTGCTTTGAGTAGCTTGGTGGTGGCAATCACTGTACCGATTTCAGTTTTACTTGGGGTTTGGTTATCGCTACGTCGTGATAGCAAACTAGACCGAATCATTGTATCTAGCTCGATTATTTTTAAAGCAGTGCCCGGATTTGTCATTGCCATTTGGCTGATGATGTTGTTTTCAACTTCGATCATGCATGTATTACCTGCTGCATCATTGTTGATTCCTGGGCAGTCTCCGTTTAGCCAGCTAGAGTTTTTAATTTTACCCATTTTAACGTTAGCTTTATCGCTTATTCCTTATCTCATGCGTCTTGTGCGAGGCTCAATGATCGATGCCTTAGAGTCCGATTATGTCACTTCAGCACGATTACGCGGTATTCCAGAGCGTCGCATTATCTGGAAGCATGTTTTACCTAATGCTTTAGTGCCTGTGGTACAAGGCACGGCATTGACTATACGGGTTTTACTCAGTGGGGCTTTAATTATCGAGGTTGTATTTAGTTATCCCGGAATTGGCAATGCATTGAATGCAGCAATTGAAATGCGGGATATTCCTACCATTCAAGCGATTGTGCTATTGCTGACCATCTGTGTGGTGGTGGTCAATTTAATTGCAGACTTAATTACCACTTTACTCACACCGAAAATACGCACTGCAAAAAAACATAAAGCCCGCTCACCTGGTTTACGTCAGGCATTACGTTTATGGAAATCTGGCCGACCGATTACGGTAAAGCCTGTCGATCGCCGTAATGCCTTGAAGAGTATCAATTCAGGAGAGGGGAAATGAGTACACTTCATTGGTATCAACGTAAGTTTTTCAAAGCCTTGATTTCTGAGCGACAAGTCCGTTTTGGTTTTGTGGTGACAAGCTTAGTTTTGATATTTGCGCTTATTGGCCCAGTGCTGGTTCCTTTTGAACCAACTGCATTAGTGGGCATGACCTATGGTGCGCCTGAAGCACAGGCTTTTCTTGGCTATGACTATATTGGGCATGATGTTTGGTCTCGTGTATTAGCGGGTGGTGCTTCAATTATTTGGATGACCCTCGCTGCCAGTCTGGTGGCTTTAATTATTGGTTCCAGTTTAGGCATATTGGCTGCTTTTGCACGAGATAAAGTTGACCAGTTTGTGACTTGGCTTACCGATGTTTTTATGGCATTTCCTGATCTGATTTTAGTGTTATTAATCGTTTCGATGCTAGGGCGTGAGCCATGGCTGATTGTGCTCACTGTTTCGATTGCTTTTATTCCTGGGGTAGTACGTCTGGCACGAAGTGTTGCGCTAAATTTGGTTGAGCAAGAGTATGTAGAGGCCGCCAAAATTTTAGGTTATTCGAAAAGCTATATTTTATTCCGTGAAATCCTACCCAATATGCTGACACCCTTATTAATTCATCTTGGGGTGATGTTGACGTGGGCTGTTGGCATGTTATCTGGTCTGGCTTTTCTTGGTTATGGTATCGCACCTCCTGCAGCCGATTGGGGCCTGATGATTAATGAAAATCGTGCTGGGTTATTGGTTCAACCGTGGGCAGTATTTGCACCGGTGATTTTAATTGCTTTGTTTGCGCTGGGAACCAATGTGTTGGCTGAAGGTGTAGGGCGTGCCGCAGCGCGGATTGAGGAAAAGTAACCATGACAGAGATTTTAAAGAATACGGTACTACAGGTAAAAGACTTAACGGTGGCATTGGTCAACACAGGCAATCATGTAGTTTCGAATATTTCTTTTCATTTAAACGAGGGCGAAGTCCTTGGGTTGGTGGGAGAAAGTGGTTCAGGTAAAACCACATTGTCGAGTGCGTTATTGGGCTATGCACGACATGGTGCCAAAATTATTCAAGGCACAATTGCGCTGGATGGACAAGATATCCTCAGTCTTGACGATCACGCCTTGCGTAAAATTCGAGGTTATAAAATCAGTCACGTTGCCCAAGATCCAGGAACGGCACTAAATCCAGCATTAACAATTGGACAGCATCTACTTGAGTTATTAGAAGTCCATCAATCACGCTTATCCAGTAGTGAAAGAAATCATAAAGTTGCTAAAATTTTAGATGAAGTGGGATTGCCTCAGGATGATGTGTTTTTAAAACGCTATCCTCATCAGCTTTCCGGCGGGCAACAACAACGGATTTTATTAGCATTGGCATTTTTGTTACAGCCTCGCTTAATTGTCTTGGATGAACCGACAACAGCATTGGATGTTACAACCCAAACTTTAGTGCTAAATATTATTCGTAAATTATGTCGCGAATATAATGTTGCAGCAATTTATGTATCACATGATTTGACTGTGGTGAAAGATATTGCAGATCGCGTAATCGTCCTGTATTCAGGCCAGATTGCAGAAGATGCTGCATTAAGCCAGTTATTTGAAACGCCAAAACATCCTTATACTCAAGGTTTACTCAATGCCATTCCCGATGTGTCGATTCGTAAATATTTATCCCCCATCGAAGGACATGCACCCTCACCGAATGACCGTCCAACAGGATGTGCCTTTGCCGCAAGATGTACTTTCGCTAGCGAATTATGTCATCAACAGCAACCGAAATTAACCCTGTTATCTCAAGCATTTGATCCACATTTTGTTGCTTGTCATCATTGGGATGAAGTGGGTGTGATCAATTTTCAAGAGCTTGATCCGCATCTGATTGAATTAAAAACAGATCAACAGGCACTGCTTAAAGTAGAACATATCAATGCTTGGTATGGCCAGCAACAAGCACTTTTCGATGTTTCTTTTCAAATACAGCGTGGAGAATGTTTGGCCTTAGTCGGGGAGTCTGGTTCAGGTAAAACCACACTGTCTAGAGTGATTGCAGGACTGAATGAAAATGCAGAAGGTCAGGTAATTTTAGCAGATGAAGTATTGTCCTTGCAGGGACAAAAACGTCAGTTAACACAACGACATAAACTGCAATATATCTTTCAAAATCCATATAAAGCCTTGAATCCAGCACATACCATAGGACAGACACTCACTAAAGTGGTTCAGCACTTTTTTGCTACATCTCAGCAAGAAACTCAACAAAAGGTCGTTCAGGTACTTCAACAAGTATCGCTTCCTCCACAGGTTCAAGAACTCTACCCAAGAGATTTATCTGGCGGAGAACGGCAACGTGTAGCGATTGCACGAGCGCTGTTATGTCAGCCTGATGTTTTGATTTGCGACGAAATTACTTCTGCTTTAGATGTGTCAGTACAAGCATCTATTTTAAAACTGTTGCAACAACTGCAAAAGCAAGGCGTAACTTTACTTTTTGTGACCCATAACCTTGGGGTAGTTAGAGCAATTGCTGATCGAGTTGCCGTTTTAAAAAATGGCCATCTGGTGGAATACGGTGAAACCGATCAAGTACTGAGTCATCCGCAACATGCGTATACCAAAACTTTGCTCACACATGCACCCAGCTTATTTAAGACTACAGCACAGTGTATCTGTGCATAAAAAACAAGAGATTTTCCGGAGTTAAAATGAACGATATTCAGCAACACAATTTTTTAGAATTGGGCAGTATAAGACATATTCAAAGTGAACAAGAAGCATTGGATATTGCCAAGGCAGTAGCAAAACAACTGACTGAATTTGCTCAAGATCCTCAATATAACAAAAGTGTTCCTTATGAACAGGCCCGCTTAATTTCAGAAGCAGGTCTGACAGCGATTATTGTTCCTCAACAATTTGGTGGTTTAGGTGCGAGTATTACCACATTGGTCAATGTGGTAAAGATTATTTCATCTGCAGATGGTGGTGTGGGGCAACTTCTACAAATTCATTTCACCATGTTTCGAGGAATTTTAACGGGTTATGAGGATGATATTCGCGATCAATTATTGCGTGATGTATTGAGTGGTAAACGTTTAGGCAATGCACTCGCAGAAGTGGGCGGAAAAGATAAATTTCAGCATAAGACTCGTGTAGAAAGAAATTCACAAGGGCAGTTAATCTTAAATGGCAGTAAATTTTATTCCACAGGCTCTTTATTGGCCGAGTGGATCTCTTTATTTGCAGGCAGTGATGATGGACCTGTTTCGATCTTGATTCATCGTGATACGCATGGGGTAGAACTGCTCGATGATTGGGATGCAATGGGGCAAAACAATAGTGTCAGTGGCACAGTCAATTTTAAAGATGTTGTTGTCGATGAACGCTATGTTGCCAAGCGCAATACTGGTGGTTTAGGGACAGTGCTACGCACAGGTTTAACTTGGCCTCAGATTTTGCATGCAGCTATGGATACAGGTATTGCCAAAGGTGCACTTGAAGGGGGGATTGATTATTTGCAACAGAATGCTCGTCCTTGGGTGGAAAGTGGTGTCGACTCCCCGACACAGGAACCGCATATCATTAAGCAAATTGGTGAGTTTGCAGTTTTGGTCCGTTCAGCAGAAGCACTTTTAGATCGCTCAGCAGCGATTTTTGAGCAGCATTTAACCAATCTGGAAGATGAAGCCTTACAAACTGAATTGATTTTATCTGTGGCTGCCACACGGAGTCAGTCAGACCATGCATCTTTGAAAATTTCCAGTGAAATTTTTGGCTTACTTGGAGCAAGCTCTACTTTGTCAAAATGGAATTTAGATCGTTTCTGGCGTAATGCTCGTACACATACCACACATGATCCGATTCGTTGGCGTTTATATCATGTTGGAAATTATTATTTAAATAATATTCCACCTGGTGAATATAACTCTGTGCTTTTAAAGAAACAGGCTGAAAATGTGACCAAATTTAAGTCATAATTTGAGTTCGACAAAAATATGCTATTCGGAAACCTCATCCACAACTGTTTGAGGCAGTACTTAATCGCATATTTTTTTCGGTGAGAAGCAGCGTTTTGTGCGTTGAGAATAGTCAGAAGCTTTTGTATAGGCGATGCCTTAAATTTGGAAGCTGAAAAATAAAAGGTTGTCATCACGACAACCTTTTATTTTTTCGTATTGTTAAGCCACTTGTGCATGAATAGCAATATCTTGTGCTAGCCATTCACGAACATTGATTTGAGCTGGAATAAACTTCCAGCGATAGAGAAAGTCACTAAGGTCTTGTAAGGCAATAATCGATGTTTCATCAAAATTGGTATTCAGCTTGAGATGTGCATCTGCGCCATAAGCTGCATGGACCCATTGTTCACTGCTATTACATTCTTTAGCCAGATAGCGGTGAGTTTCATCTGCATGCACATGCGCCCATTGTTCAGCTTGTAAAACCGCATCGACGATGGATTGAGCTTGTTGTGGATATTGCGATAGAAAATCTTCATCCACAGTTAGTGTTCGAGGGGTACCATTATTTGAACGTAGGATAGGGTCGGGATGTGAACCAATATCAATAATGGTATGCAGGGCAAAATCATGGGCAATTTGTGCTGCATGTGCGCCTTTTAAAAAGATGGCATCGACATCCCCTTTGATTAAAGCCACAATCTCTGCACTTGCGCTCAGTTTATTACGATTGCTAAAGAAACTCGCATCATTTTCTTCGGTATGATTTTGCTGTTGCGCCACTAATATATCAGCACGCAGACAATCCACCAGTTCCAGATCACTGACCTTAAGATTTACTGTTTTTAATGCATTTTCTAAACCGCGAATGGCTTGAGCACGAGAGAAATCGATGATGGCATCTTGATTCAGTGGGAGCCCAAAGCGTTTACCTTTTAGATCCTCAACCGTCTTAATTTGGGAATCATATCGAGTCAGCAGTAATTGGACTTCATCTGCCCAAGATAAACCGATGACTTTGGTTTTTTGTCCAGAAGCATATGCCCAAATTGCAGGAATACTGCCACCATGCCGAACTGAATTGGCAAGGGTATGGTTAAAATGTGAGTTACGAACCTCTTTTGAGTTCGATTCACGAATTGATTTAATTTCAATTTGTTGCTCAATAAATTTTTCTTTTAGCCAACCTTTTTGAATCGAGATTCCGAGCCCTGTAGGAACTGGACAGCGTGTATACCAAAGTGTATTCAATGGTTGCGTTTGAAGTGTTGTCATTGTGACATCCTGTTGTGATTTGAATGCTTTAAAGCAATATTGATGCCATTGTTTAACTTGTTGATATTTAAAATATATTTTTAATATCTATTTTTGTGATGTTGATATATCAAATATTGTTGCAATAACAACAGATAACAAGTGCGGATGTTTTAAATCAAACATCTCATCAAACATGTTTTTTAAAAAAATAATATAAAACAGTAGATTAAAATATTTATGCCTTTGAAAAATTTGGCATAGATCTCGCAGTGAGCTATAGATCTTTAGTTGTTGTTTTATTTTTATGTTTAAAAATTATCCACTGCTGCGAAGTTTGGCCTTATATCGTTTTATGCCATTTCGCTTTGTATTGACGGCAACATTATTTGTCCTTGCCAATTTTGGCTTAGCACTACAGCAATATTCAATCGGACATGCGATTGATACGCTAAAACACAGCCAACCTGAAAGTTTATTTCAGCATGCTTTTACAGATCCGTTAAATCCGTGGTTTTGGTTTATTCTACTGACGAGTATCGCTTTACTTCGTGCCATTATTCAATATTTAGCGGGTTTAAGTGCCTTGACGATTGGACAGCAATTGTTAAGTATTTTAAGAGAAAGAATCTTTAGCCAGGTCCAGCATTTAGATGTTTCATGGCACTGGAAACACGGATTAGGTGAAGTTTTATCAAGAACCACCCGAGATTCAGATAAATTAAAAGAAGCTTTGATTAATTTTTGGCGACAAGTGTTTGAATCCAGTCTAGTGGTCGCCGCAACAGTCGGATTGTTGTGTTGGTATCATCCTTGGTTGGGGATCGTCCCGCTTATTTTTATTTTTCTAGGCCTAGCAGTGCTGTTTAAACTGACCAATCAGTTGGTGGTGCTGGATCATCAAGTTGCCTATGCCTATGAAAAAGTCAGTGATACTTTGGCTGAAAGCGTCAATGGCATTCGAGTGGTCAAAGCCTTTCAACTTGAGGAAAAGCTCTTACAACGTTTTGATGCTGCGGTTGATAGCTTTATTCGTCATTCCATTCAAACCATTCGCACCAGTGCACAACGCTTACCGATTCCTCAAATGATTATTGCCTGTTCCTACTTATGGGTGATTGGGTTTGGTGGCTACTTAATTGGACAAAATCAATTACAGATTGGGCAATTTGTGGCTGCTGTACTTATGGCAAATTTATTGGTGTTTCGTATTGAAAGTATTGGACAGGTCTTACATATTTTTGCAGATGCACGTTCATCGGCAACTCGAATATGGCAAATGCTAGATGAGAAATCGGCAATTGTAGATGCTGCACATGCTTTGCCACTACAAGGGGATGCTGATGGGGATGAAGGTTTAAATATTCGACTGGAAAATGTCAGTTTTCAGGATCGAAACACAGAAAAGTATATTTTAAAACAGTGTAATGTTGAATTCCGAGCAGGTGAAATCGTCACCATTGTGGGGAAAACTGGAGCGGGTAAAACCACACTGATGAACTTGCTCAATCGTTTTATCGATCCAACCGCAGGGCAGGTCTGGATTGGTTCAGATCAACGCGGTTGGCTCAATCTTAAAGATCTTAGTTTGGTTAACTTACGTCATATGGTTCAGATTATTCCGCAAGATAATTTCTTTTTCTCAGGAACCTTGGCGGATAACTTAAAAATAGCCAAACAGGATGCGACTGAACAGGAGATGCGAGACGCGTTGCATTTGGCTTCAGCATCTGAACTGTTACAGCGACTCGATGCTGGTCTGGAGACACGAATAGGGGACAAGGGAGTCACCTTATCTGGAGGGCAAAAACAACGGATTGCACTGGCACGGTCAATTTTAAAAAACTCGCCAATCTTGGCGCTTGATGATTCAACCAGTGCTTTAGATTCCACTACAGAAAAACAGGTGTTACAGCGTTTATCAGGCTTGGCTGACAATAAAAATCAGCTCAAAAGAACCATCCTGATCAATTCAAATAAACAGACCACGATTTCTTTATCAGATCGCATTATCGTATTAGATCAGGGACAAATTCTTGCTCAAGGGAGCCACACAGAATTGCTCCAGCATTGCGAATTTTATCGGGAGTTGATGGGATTTCAGAAAGCGCAACAGGAGATTCAAGCATGAATACCACGGTTAAAAATTTCCAACCGCTGACGAAAATCTCTGATCTGCAGATCGAAGAAAACTTAGCAAAAACCGCGCTACATCGCGGAATGTTAAAAAAACTCATTCCTTTGCTTTATCCGATTCGTTATTTAATTCTAGCCATGATCTCAGTAGAGATCTTACAAGTGCTGAGCATCTTTGTACGTCCATGGGCAGTCAAGTACATTTTAGATTCTGGATTTCAGCAAGTGGGTGGGAAACTGGTGTTGTATCAGCCAGTACTTTTTATAGCAATTGCTATTCTGGCATTCAGCTGGGTGTGTCGTTTTGGATTAGCGGGTATATCAAAATACTTGTCTGGAAAAGCGGCTTTAAGTGTCATTAATGATCTAAGACGTTCATTATTTCAACATATTCAAGCTTTAAATATTGGTTATTTTGATCGAACTAAAGCGGGCCGAATTATTTCACGAGCGGATCGTGATGTCGATACTTTAGAACCAGTATTGATACAAGGACCACCTGAACTACTTTCTGCGATTTTACGTTGTGGATTAGCATCTGTGCTTTTGTGGCATATTTATCCCCCATTTTTCTGGTGTTTATTTGCAACTTTGCCGATTTTATTGACAATGACTGCAATATTTAAAAAGTCATCACAACGGCATTGGGGACGGGTTGCCGAAGAACGCAGTCGATTTACTGCACATTTGGTTGAAACGGTAAATGGCGCCAAAATTATTCAGCAATTGAATTATAGTGAAACCAATCAACAGCGCTATCAGCAGCTCTTAAAAGATTTTAATGATTCTATTATTTATGGAAGTAAGCGGACCAGCTGGTTTGCCCCATTTACTGGATTGCTTTCGACAGTGGCAACCGCAGTTTTTATTGTGATTGGAAGTTATGCTTATAGTGAAGGTGTCATCAGTATTGGACAGTTTGCCGAAAGTATTTTTTATGTGTTTTTATTCTTGGCACCTTTACAGGAATTGACCGATTTATTTGAGCGTTATGCCAATGGTGCAGCGTGTGCACAACGGATATTTCTACTTTTAGATACCCAATCTAGCATTCAAGATGCACCACATGCGTTGAAATTAGGGCAACTTAACGGGCATATTCGTTTTCAGTCTGTACATTTTGCTTATACCACCAAAGCTGTTTTACAAAATTTTGATTTAGAGATCGACGCTGGAACGGTGGTTGCGATCGTGGGGCCTACAGGTCATGGTAAAAGCACGATCGTTCAGTTACTGACACGGTTTTATGAGCCTCAGCAGGGTGGGATTTTCTTAGACCGTTATCCGATACAGGATATTCATCTGGACAGTTTAAGACAAAATGTCAGTATTGTTTTACAGGACAATGTCTTGTTTAGCGGCACAATTTTAGACAATTTACGTTTAATTCAACCCGAAGCTACAGATCAACAACTGATTCAGGCGATTGAAGAACTTGGTGCAGATGATATTCTAGGACAGCTTCCTCATGGTTATTTTACTGAAGTTGGAACACTCGGAAAAAATTTAAGTCATGGGCAACGCCAACTTGTTTGTCTCGCACGTGCATATTTGGCTGATCCTAAAATTTTAATTTTAGATGAAGCGACCTCTGCGATTGATATTTATACGGAACAGAAAATCCAATATGCCCTTCGACGCTTATGTAAAAATAGAACCTGTATTGTGATCGCACATCGCTTAAGTACCATTCAAGAAGCAGACAAAATTGTGGTGATTGAGAATGGGGCTGTAGTGGAACAAGGTGCTCATGAACAACTGATTCAACAGCAACAATCTTACTATCAGTTGTATCAATCTTATTTACACAATCAACTTGTATAAGCTTATGCGCCACTAGCAAATCTGTGGTTTTATAAACATTTTTTCGAATCATTGTTTAAATATAAACAATGATTTTTTTATTTTTAATGACAAGTTTTTGATATTCAATAATAAAAATTTTGGCATTGGCTTTGCTATATCGGTGCAGATCGTTAAGGAAGCTTATATGCGTACATATTTTTCTCAATTCATTTTTCATTCTTCTATTTTTGCGTTCAGTACACTTACCGCCTCAATCACTTTGGCAAATGAACAAAGGCCTGTATCAGAAAAAGAGGATGTCGTGACATTGCAATCAGTTGTTGTAACGGGTTCTCGGCGAGCTATCAATAGTGCTTTAGAGGCTCCTGCTCCAGTAGACATTGTGACAGCCAAAGAACTACAAGAAACAGGGGCAGGTGATCTTGCAGCTGCATTAACACGCTTATCGCCGTCAGTGAGTTTACCAACATCACCTGCGGGTGGTTTCGGTGCATCGGTGCCGCCGAGTATTGCATTGCGAGGTTTATCTGCAGATCAAACCTTAATTTTGATCAATGGTAAACGTCGCCATACAGCGGCTTACTTCACTCGACAAGCGTATGCTGGGGGGAGAGGTGCTGCGGTAACAGATTTAAGCCTAATCCCGATTAGTGCCATTGAACGTATTGAGATTTTACGAGATGGTGCCGCAGCTCAATATGGTTCTGACGCGATCGCGGGCGTGGTTAACATTATATTGAAATCACGTGATCATGGTGGTGGCGTGAGTTATCAAACTGGAGGCTATACACAAGGGGATGGTGAACAGCATAAAATCAATCTTTGGAAAGGCTTTGAATTACCCAATGATGGTGCTTTAACTGTTGCTGTAGATTTAGGAAAGCGTGAAGCTGCAAGTAATACTGCACCAGATACGCGAACATTTTATGATGGTTCAACCCAAGCCCAATATACCGAGCAGAACACACCATTTAGAACTTGGAAATTTGGTTCTCCTGAACAAAAAGACCAAATCAATATCACTGCGAATTTAGATTTACCTTTAACTGATGAAATTGCCTTGTATGGTTTTAGTAGTTATGGGCATCGTAAGACCATCGGGGAAAATTTTTATGAACCTCCAACCACCAAAACAGTACTGAATCAATCCAGTTATTTTAAGCAACGTTATCCTGATGGACGTTCACCTTTGAGTTTAGTCAGTGTGGATGATTTTGCGACCACGTTTGGGGTTAAACAAGGCAACCAGACTTCAGGAAAATATGACCTGTATGCCACTTATGGACAAAACAAAGTCAGCACTGAACAAGGCAATGGCATTAACCCAAGTTATGGTGCAGATTCACCCTCTCATTATGATTTAGGGGAAAACATTTTTGCCCAACTCAATACAGGACTGGACTATAGTCGTGATTTTGCAATTGATGGTTTAGCCAGTCCATTGACTGTTTCGACGGGAGCGCTATACCGTTGGGAACAATATAAACAAAATGCAGGCGACCCCATTGCCTATACCCGTGGACCGTATTTTAATCCAAGTACGGCTTTAGGTACGGGTATCCCAGGTATATACACGGGTATTACAGATCAAGACCAACGCAAAATTAGTCGAGATGTGTACGGCATTTATTTGGATCTCGAAGCCGATATTGTAAAAGATTTAAATGTTGGTGCTGCCATTCGAACAGAAAAATATTCAGACTTTGGCTCGACAACCAACGGCAAACTCTTTGCTAAATATGATATCTCTCCGCAGTTGACCCTTCGTGGATCTGTCAATACAGGTTATCGCGCACCGTCATTAGCCCAGCAAGGATACTCCGCTTATAGTGTACAAACGGTGCAAACTCCGACAGGTTGGCAAGATGTACAGCAAAGGACTTTAGTTGCGGGAAGTGAAGCGGCTTTACTGATTGGTGGAACTTCACTTAAGCCTGAGAAATCCACCAATTATTCTTTAGGTTTGGTACTCAAACCATTTATCAATACCTCTGCAACTTTAGACCTTTATCAAATCGATATTCGAAATCGTATTTTACTTTCAGACAATATTACTGGCAGCGTGATCAATAATGCTTTTGCAAATACGCCGTATGCAAATATTGCCAATGTGGCGTTTTTTAATAATTTATTAGATACGCAAACGCGTGGTTTGGAGTTCGCGTTAAAACATGATCTTGATCTTGAACAATATGGCAAGTTAAGGCTGAATTTAGGCTTGGCTTATCATAAAAATAAAATCACTGACAGCCGAGACTCAATCACTGCAAAAGGTGAGCGAATTCCAGTCTCTAGTATTGCTGGTCGAAATACCCAAAGCCTAATTGAATCTACAGCGCCAAAAACCAAATTAGCATTGGGTGCACTTTGGTCAAATCAAGTGTGGAGTATCAATGCCGCAGTCCGTCGTTATGATAAATGGACCACCTTAAATAATACCAATACTTCATTGGATCAGACCTTTGATCCGCAATGGATTGCTGATTTGGACTTTGGCTACAAAGCAGATGCGTGGGTAAAGGGGCTAAAATTCAATCTGGGCGCAAATAATTTATTTAACAGTTACCCAGACAAAGCCAAAGACTCATCTGTAGGGAACATCGTCAAATACAGTTTTAATGCGCCAGAAGGTGCCTTTGGAACGTATTTATATGGCCGTGTAAGTTACGACTTTTAAATTAAAAAATAAATTTTTAAAACAGTTTTTAAATAGGTTTCAAGGACATGAAAATGCAAAATACTTTTATATCTAATGTGGTTAAATCCGTTTTTGTCGCAAGCATACTAACGTCTGCTGGAATGGCAAATGCCCAGCAAGCCCCACAGCCTGAAGATCGTTATGGGGATGGACGTGTTTCAGCATTTTATACATGGAAAGCTGCGATTCCAGAACAAGCTGGAAAACTCTTAAAGACAGAGGACATCAGCAACCCTTATATCCGTTTGGACAATGATAGTACGGCCATTCGTATTTTATATAGTTCAACAAGTGGAAGGGATAGTAAGACCCCCATTGTGGTTTCTGGGACAGTACATCTTCCTAAAGGTACGCCACCGAAAGAAGGTTGGCCTGTTGTGTTATGGGCACATGGTACGGTTGGTCTAGCAGATGCCTGCGCACCTTCTTGGAATGGACGATCTTATCGAGATGTACAATATTTAAACCGATGGTTAAAAGAAGGATTCGCTGTAGTAGCAACTGACTATGAAGGACTTGGTGTGGCTGGCCCGCACTTGCTGATCAATAATCCAATGCTTGCTTATAGTATTTTAGACAGCGGTCGAGCTGCGCTTAAAACGAAATTACCTCTAGCAAATCGTTTTGTTATTGTAGGGCAATCTCAAGGTGGGGCAGGGGCTGTTTCAGCTTCAGCTTATTCAGCAACCTATGCACCAGAGTTAAATATTAAAGGATCTATTGGCACAGGGGTGATTTATCA
This sequence comes from Acinetobacter sp. 1125_18A, assembly GCF_052824985.1. Taxonomy (NCBI): domain Bacteria; kingdom Pseudomonadati; phylum Pseudomonadota; class Gammaproteobacteria; order Moraxellales; family Moraxellaceae; genus Acinetobacter; species Acinetobacter sp. 1125_18A. The sequence continues at coordinate 297,472 of NZ_VTDG01000001.1, read as the reverse complement.
GGACCCCGAGGCAACAGCTGAAAAGAATCAGTTAAAGTTAAATCCTTATGAAGTCAGTCCATCCTTAGCATATGGTATTTATAGTTTTCTAGTGACGCAAAGCTTATTTCCTGAAATCAAAACTGAAGATATTTTTACCGCTGAAGCAGTGCCTTTGGTGGAACAAGCAAGAAATGCCTGTTTGACCAGTTTTATGGGAGATATTCAAACAGCAGGACTTTCACCTGCGCAAGCCTATAAGGTGAATCCACCATCGATCTATAAAAAATTACAGGAAAAACAATCCAATGATTATGGCTATTACCCGACCTTAAAAATCAATCATCCATTATTTATTGGCACTGGGGCAAATGATCGTACACCAGATGCACGTAATCAAATGAAGTTGGTGGCGGATGCATGTAAGGCAGGTACAGTCGTTGAAGGGCATTTGTATCATGGATTGGGACATAGTGAGACAGTGAATGCTTCCCTACAAGATTCTGTTCCATTTGCCAAAAAGGTGATTGCAGGGGAGAAGATTCAGTCCATTTGCAAACCAGATTTACAATAGAAAATCAGAAGAAAATAACCATCCCTCATAATGATGCTCATGGTTATGACAAGACCTTAAATTAGCAAGCAATAAAAACCGCTCATTCAATCCGATTAAATGAGCGGTTTTTATTTAGCTTGAGGACTTAGGCAATCTGTTTGTTTCGCTTGGCCGCCTCAGCTCGTACCGCAGGAATAATATAACGACCATAGTCCACAGTATCGTAAATTGGATCATAACCACGATTTAAAAAGGTGGTGACGCCCAGATCTACATAATCAAGTAATGCGGCAATAATCGTATCAGGCGTTCCGACAAGGGCGGTGGTATCACCATAGGCCCCAACTGCGCTTGCAGTTGGCATCCATAAGGCTCGGTCATGGCGATCACCTTGTTGTGCTGCTGCCAGTAACCGTTGTGAACCTACGCCTTTAATTTTATGTCCCGAAAGTGAGCCATTATTTTGGAAGGTTGGATTTTGCTGAATATCAGCTAAAATTTGTTGTGCTCGTTGCCATGCAAGTTGTTCTGTTGGCCCAATAATAAGACGTACTGATAAACTGACCTGCGGCTGGGGTTTATTGGCTGCTTCTGCTGCCTTTTTAAGTTTATTTATCTGCTCTTTCACGCCCGCTAAAGGCTCACCCCAAAGCGAATAAAGATCTGCATGACGCACTGCGATATCGTAGGCAATATCCGAAGAACCACCGAATGAAATCGGAATAGAAGTTCCATTGACCGGTTTTAAAGGGCAGAAAGCATTTTCCAGTTTAAAGTATTTGCCTTCATAGTGAATCGGTTGCTCACTTTTCCAAAGCTTTTGGATGATATCTAGATATTCACCCGTGCGTTCATAACGTTGAATTTTATCAACAATATAATCACCTTCTTGCGGTTCAGCGGTAATTCCCGTAATGGCATGTAAACGAATGCGTCCTCCGCCAGTGGTATGGTCCAGTGTGGCAAAGGAACGTGCAGCCAGATTAGGCGTCATCAGCGCAGGGCGATGTGCAATCATAAATCCAAGTCGTTCAGTCTGTTGTGCCAGATAAGCTGCGATTTGGGTACTATCAGGGCTACTTGGTCCATTGGCGATTAAAACTTTATCAAAACCTGCATATTCATGTGCACGAGCATGATAACGTAAATATTCGAGATCAATTTTATGACCAATTCGGGTTCCTTTGGTTTCAGACCATTGATTTGGAAAAACCATACCCACAAACTCTATGCTCATCATTTAACCTATGCTGTAAATTTTAAATAAAAGAGCAAAATAGGTGCCAAATAGTGAGGGGAGATAAAATATATAATTTTTTCAAAAATATTATTGTAATCTGTTTATATATGATCAATTGACAGACATATTGTTTAAAAAGCAACATTGCATAAAAATAGAAATACATTGATTATAAATGCATAAGCAAAAACGCCTATTAAATCATTCAATATATAAATTTAGGATTAAATATCTGTAATTATTATTTATCAGCTTTGTAATAGAATTGTACTATTCTATTTTAATATCCTCCTCAGCTATTTAAAGGGTTAATTATGAAATCCTATTTGGATAATGATTATAAAGTAATTACCTTGCCTGATAATGGTGTGCCAATTAAGCCAATAAGAGCAAAAGCGATTATATTTTCTGATCAAAACTCTCGTAAGCTATTAAGCCAAGTTGAAACCATTGCACCAAGTTCTGCCAGTGTGATCATCCAAGGTGAATCAGGTACAGGTAAAGAATTAATCGCACGTGAAATTCATTTGAAAAGTGATCGCCAAAATAAGCCATTTCTTGCTGTCAATTGTGGTGCTTTAGTTGAAACACTTGCAGAATCTGAATTGTTTGGTTATGAAGCAGGCGCATTTACGGGTGCGCATAAGACACGCCCTGGTATTTTTGAAACAGCCGACGGCGGAACTTTGTTCTTGGATGAAGTGGGTGAGTTGCCGTTGTCTTTGCAAGTAAAACTGTTACGTGTATTGCAAGAAAAGGAAGTTGTTCGGGTCGGTGGACGTAAACCGATCCCGATTAATGTACGCATCTTGTCTGGTACACATGTTGATTTGCGTAAAGCTGTCGCGGAAAATAAATTCCGTTTAGATTTATACTATCGCCTAAATGTGGTTGTGCTAAATATTTTACCATTGCGAGAGCGTAAGGGTGACATTTTGCCTTTGGTGGATTTTTTCTTAAACTCCTATTCGCAAAAGATGATTACGCCGAAACCCAACATCAGTGATCGCGCCAGAAATGCGCTGCTCAACTATAGTTGGCCGGGAAATATCCGTGAGCTTGAAAATAATATCCATTATGCACTGCTCATCAGTGGTGGCAAAACCATTGATATTGAACATTTAAGGTTTTCAGAGGAGGGTGGCTCAAGCGTTTTACCAGATAATGATTTGATTCAAGAGTTTGAGGATGTACTCAAGCGTTTATTTCAAGAATATGATGGTGAAGCATGGCACATCATTGAAGATAAAATCGTCAATACTGCTTTTTCAAGTTGCTGGAATAATCAGGTTAAGACTGCAAAAATGTTAGGACTGTCGCGCAATGTTTTACGTAATTTGTTATCAAGATATAATTTATTACCAAATAAAAATGAAATTGTTTAATTGGGCTGTGCAATAGAAACACCCATTTTACCCATGGATGTTTTATTTTGGGCTGGTCATTTTTGTGATCCATAAACCCAGTTCAAACAAAAGCCACATTGGTACTGCCAGTGCAAGCATGCTAAAAATATCAGGGGGTGTAATAAACATTGCGATAAAGAAAAATAAAACAATGATGTGTTTACGGTAATGTTCCAATTGTTGAATAGAAAGAATACCAATAAAAATAAGAATATAGGTGAGTACAGGGATTTGAAAGGCGATACCAAAAGCCAGAAAAAGCTTGAGACAGAAATCAAGATAGCTGTTGATATCAGTCATCGGTAAAACATTATCTGGTGAAGCTAAGACAAAGAAGTTTAACGCCAAAGGCAGAATCAAATAATAGGCAAATAAGATGCCAAGATAAAATAAACCGATGCTGGAGAGTACAAGCGCCACGCCAAATTTTCTTTCACTTTGATATAGAGCAGGTGCAATAAAGCGCCAGAATTGATAAAGAATAAAGGGAATCGCCAATAAAATTGCAAAATAAATATTGAGTTTAAAGGGCGCTAAAAATGTACTCATCACATCTGTAGCTATCATGGTTGAATTTTTAGGCAATCGGGATATTAAGGGTTGAGCCAAAAAATGATAATTGTGTTGTGCAAGGGGCAATAATAGTAAAAAAATAGTTAAGACTGTAGCAATGCTATAGATCAAACGCTTTCTAAGCTCTTTTAAATGTTCGCTATATTTCATTTCAGTGAGTGTTTCACTGAGTATTTGTTCGGTCATGCAGCTTGATCCTCACGCAAGATATTGGATGATGTTGTGTAAATTAAAAAGGGTACTTTTAATTCACGCGCAGAGATTTGATAAACATAATCATGTGTGGGATAAGGAGGCGCTTGATGTGCTATAGCAACAGCGCTATGTACACTTTGGATTTCGTGTTGCATTTGTGCAAGCTGCTGTTTGAGTAGCTCTTCATTTTGTTTTATTTTGAGCAGCTCTTCTTGCATGATCCTTTTTAGTTCAAGCAATTCCAGTTCATTTTCTAACTCTAGCTGGATTTTGTTAAGATTATTTTTAAGGGCTCTATATTTAAGTAATCCCACCCTTAATGTTTGAGGGAGCTTTTCAGGTCCCAATATAATCAGTGCAATAACAGCAAAAGCCAAGAGTTCACCAAAACTGATATTGAACATAATGATTTAGTACTCACCGGTTAGTGTTTTTTTCTTTATTTAAATCGAGATGATGAATTTCTTTAGGCTGATTTGTTTCAGACAGTTTTTGATCATCAGAATGAACCGAGTCTTTAAAATCTTTAATTGCACCACCTAAATCCTTACCTAAGTTTTTAAGTTTTGATGTACCAAATAATAAAATAACGATCACGGCAAATAATAATATATGCCAAATTGATAAACCCATTTCATATTTCCTTAATAATTTAAAACTAGTTGGTATAAATATCATGCTTGAATATATTTTCTAAATAATATTTATATCGATGAATATTCGATTTCATTATGCGCTATGGTCCAGCATATTGAGTGCTTGATTACGATAGTTAAATAATAATTCGCTGTCTTTATGTCTTGGATGGGTCAAAGGAACTTGAATGATTTCTTTAATTTTTCCTGGTCGAGCAGACATTACGATCACGCGATCACCCAGATAAACCGCTTCTTCTATATCATGTGTAACTAGAATCATGGTGATCTTTTGATCTTGCCAAATACGTTGTAATTCAGTTTGCAGATGGCTACGTGTAATTGCATCTAAAGCACCAAAGGGTTCATCTAAAAGTAAAATATCAGGCTGATTAACCAAGCCTCGTGCAATCGCTACCCGCTGCGCCATACCACCCGATAGCTCATGTGGATAAGCATTTTCAAAACCTTTTAAACCCACCATTGTAAGATGTTCTGCCACACGGGCATTTTTTTCGGCACGGCTTAAGTCGGTTTCTTCGAGCGCTAAATGAATATTTTCGGAAACACTGAGCCAAGGCAATAGACGGTGCTCCTGAAAAATTAAACCTCGTTTTAAATCTGTCCCTTGTATTGGTGTTTGATTCAGTAAAATCTCACCTTGATAGTCTTTATCTAATCCTGCAATTAAGCGCAACAAGGTCGATTTACCACAGCCACTGCTTCCGACAATAGAAATAAATTCTCCTTGTTGAATATCGAGATGAATACCATCTAATACGGTGAAAGTTTGTTGATCTCGATAAAATGATTTATTGAGTTTTTTAATCGAGAGTAAGGAAAAGCTCATATCAATATCCTGATGAGATGGGTGATTCAGTTAAACACGCCATTGCAGTAGTCGTTTAGAAATCAAGTGAATACAAAGCGTCATGCCAATACCGCTGAGGGTGACCGTGATTGCACACACCAACAAAATATCCATTTCGGCATTGATTTCAGCTTTCATCATTAAATTGCCTAAGCCTGCACCAGCATTGAATAACAGCTCACTGGCAGTTGTGGTAATCCATGTAAAAGGCACCGCTAAATTCAACCCCGTTAAAATATATGGGAGAGCTTGAGGGAAACGGATTTTTTTAAATTCCTGCCAAAAAGATAATTTGTAAATACGAGCGACTTCACTGTATTTCTGGTCATAATGACTTAGCCCTTGAAAGCTGTTAATCACCATCGGGAAAAAAGAAGCAAGCGCAATAATAAAGATTTTTGCCTGCTCACCATTGCCAAACCACAGTGCAATCAATGGGGTTAAACCAAGTAAGGGTACTTGGCGAATGCTATTAAATAATGGTGAAACCAAGGCATTTAAAATTTTTGAATAGGCAAGTAAGGCACCGAGTAGTAGCCCTGTTGTCGAGCCAAGTAAAAACCCCAGTCCAGCTTTTTTAAGACTTCCCCATGTGTTTAACCATAATTCACCTGTTTCAAGCAGCTGAATAAAAGCAAAATACACCTTCTGTAAAGGCAAAAATGCATAGGCATGACTGGCGCCTAAACTTGAATTGTATTGCCATAAAGCCAGTAAAAGGAGCGGTAGCAGCAGACCTTTGATCAAGATCAGTGGTTGCGCAAAAGCACTTTTTAAGTTCAGTGGATGCTGTGACATTATTTCCCCCTTGAACTCAATGCAGGTGATACAAGATATTGTTCGAGCTGACGTAAAGTTTTATCTAAAGCAAAACCAATGATTCCTGTAATAAAAACTCCGACCATGACAACGTCTAAACGTAACATTTGTCGTCCGAGCTCCATCATTTGACCAATGCCAGTGCCTGCAGCAAGTAATTCAACGGCCACCAAAATCAACCAAGCACGACCTAGAGCAATCCGCAGTCCACCGATTAATGGTGGGAGGATGCAAGGGATGATGATGTATCTCAACCATGCTGGAGTTTTTAATTTGTAGATCTGGCCCAATTCAATATATTTTTTAGGAATATTTCTAACAGCATCAGCTGTTGTGAGTGCGATTGGAAAAAAACAGGCTTTAATAATCAGTAAAATTTTAAATAGTTCACCAATTCCAAAAACCAAAATAAAAATAGGAATAAGCACAAAGATTGGAATTTGATAAAGGATATTGAACAAAATATAAGTGTAATTTCGGAAAGAGGTGAGAGATGCATAGGCAATGCCAAACAAAATCGCACAGGTGGCCGCAATTGAAAAACCCATCAGCAGTCGAGAAAGGCTATCTTTTAAATGCAGTTGTAGTTCACCACTTTGCAACAAGGCAAGAAATGTCTGCCATACCGTTATAGGTGGCACTAAAATTTGGGTTGGAAAAATCTGTAAATAGCTAATCAATTGCCAAACCAGTAACGCCAAGATGGGTGAAAGGAATGAGAGCAAGCGATAGACCTGCTCAGAAGACAATCGCCTCCATAATGGTGCTTTGATCGCCACGATTTTTTTTTCGATAAGCGGATTTACGAGGATTTTCATGACCTAGTTTCCTTGCTTATGTCGAATATCAAGTGTTTGTAAATTTTGAATGGCTTGACTGGTAAACTGAGCATTGAGCAACTCTTCAGCTTTGATTGGCGTTTGAATCAATTGGTTTTTTACAGCATGGTCGATGACTTTTGCATAATGCTGTTTAAGAAAATCCACTTGGTACTCAGGTGACCAATCTTGTTGCCAGTTACTGCTGGTATTTTGACTTTCGCGTTGAATCACACTTAGAGGCTGACCAAATTTGGTTTGGCTTTGTTGGAATTCATCTTGATGCTGTGAAATCCACTGCATTGCCCGTACTGTCGCATCAGCAAGTAGTTGGGTTGTGTCTGGATGTTGATCCAGATAAGTCTTGCGTCCCCATAGTTCAGCACGCATTTTCCAGTCAGCGGGTAGACTTTGCGATGACCAAATAATTTTGCCAAGATGGCGATCTTGTAAAGTGAGCGCATCACTTAAGGTAAAAAATGCATCGACGCTTTTAGCGGATAAAGCAGCAGCTCCCGCCTGTGGATTGAGATTGATGATTTGAAAATCTTTAAGCTTTAAACCTTTGCTCTGTATCAATTGAGCAAAATTAATTTCCCAAGGACGACCACGATGTAAGGCAATCTTTTTACCTTTGAGGTCCTCAATGGTTTTGATGGGTGAATCAGCTGGAACCACCAAATAAACATTATTACCGACTCCGCCAGGGACGACAATTTGTGTTCTAACACCAGTGGCATTGAGTACTACCGCAGGAAGATTGCCATAAAAAGCAAAATCAATTTTATTGTTGATAAAGCTTTCATTGACTAAGGTGGCCACAGCCGCAGTGGTTACAGGTTCCCACTTTAATTCAATATTTTTCTGCTTTAATGCTTTTAGAAAAATGGGGTCCTGTGCAATAAGTTGTGGTACACCAATAAAGTCCAGACCGCCAGAAGTTCCATTGGCCACAACTGCAATACGAAGCTGTTGTTGACTGGTTTTACTTTGGTTTGGATCTTCGGTTTTGTGTACGCCACAAGCAACCAATCCTAAAAGACTAAAACTTAAAAAAAGACCAGAAAAAATACGCATATCATCATAAAAATCTAGAAATATAAGGGGATAGAGCAAGAACCAAGCCAAAATAATTATTTTATATAAATCAGTTTGTTATGTTTTCATGATTGGTGTTATTTGAATGGATCAAACAGGTTATGTTGTGAAACCGACAGTATTAGATGGATAAGTGTTGAAATTTCAACACCATGTTTAGCTAGGTTTTTATAATATTTAGATAAAACAACAATATAGATGAATTCAATATTGAATAAAAAACGGCATGGTTTCTGCTCATGAGTTGTATCACTCACGATAGCGTGTAAAACCTTTAAATTATTGAGAAGTATTATGTCTGTTGAATTTTTATGGAGAATCCCTGTGCATGGGGATGGTCGTCGAGCACATCAGTTACATACACGAGGTGAATGGAACCAGTTGGGCCCAGCAGTACAATCCCCTCAACGTGTGGCACCTCAACATCAAGATGAATTGTTTGCCTACTATGATTATGTACAACAGGTAGCAAAAGCCGCAGATATCGTAGGTTTTCACGGCGCATTGATTCCTGCTTTTCCACATACTGAAGAACCGTGGGTGCTGGCATCGGCATTGGCAAGAGAAACCAAAAGACTCCGATTATTGATTGCGATTCAACCTTGGTTTATCCATCCTGCATACGCAAGCCAAATGGCAGCAAGTTTGCAGCGTCTCAGTCAGGGACGGGTTGAATGGAACGTGATCTCAGGTGGCGGAGGGGCACAGCAACGAGCCTATGGTGATTTTATTGAACATGATCAGCGCTATGCGCGAACCAATGAATTTTTAGAGTTTGTAAAAGGGTATTCGCATCAGGCACCTTTTGACTATGATGGAAAGTTTTTCCATGTTGAACAAGGTGGTTTGAAATATCCAATGAATCAATATGACGTTCCTCGTTTGTGGTTAGCGGGAGCTAGTCCAGCGGCACTGCAAGTTGCAGGTCGGCATGCCGATATCCACTTAACCTGGGGGGAACCTGTTGAACAGCAGAAAAAAGTGATTGAACAGGCGCGATCCTTCCTTGCACAAAATACCCCAGACCATAAGGTAAAGTTTGGTATGCGTATTGATATTTTGGCACGCCCCACACAGGAACAAGCGTTTCAAGAGCTTAAACAGATGTATGAAACCATCGCTGTTGATGGCAATGCATTTGAACGTAAAGATACTGAGTCGGTTGGTGCAAAACGTCAGCAGGCCTTAGCACAAGGCAATCGTTTTGAAGACTTATTTGTCAGTCCAAATGTTTGGGCTGGTATGTCAAATGTAAGGGGTGGGCCAAACTGTATTTTAGTGGGGAGTTATGAACAAGTGGCACAGCGCTTACAAGAATATATCGACATTGGCGTTGGGCATTTTATTCTCGCCAGTAACCCACATTTGGAAGAAGCATATCGGGTTGCTGAAGAAGTCTTACCCTTGGTTGGATATAAATTAAAATAATAAGTTTAGATCCCTTTGAGATATCAGAGGGATCTTGTTGTTTCAACAGCATAGAACTGTCTTAAAACCAACAGCTTTACTGACAAATCGAAGAGTGTTTTTAATTAAATTTATAAAAATTAGTGGCTTATATTGTTGGCATGACTTGTGCAATTTTCAATACAGTATTTTATTTTTTAGTTTAAATTGCCATGAGTGAACGAATATTTAATCCCCATCAGCGGGCGTTGCTATTTGGGCAATATGCATCTGCTTCAACTGCAACTGGCATATCAGACCCATTTACACGACATCATTTGGATGTGAGTCAATCACCTCCAGCAAAATTGAATAAATTGTGGATCGCGATCATTGCGGTTGCTGCAGCACATTTGGGTATTTGGTATATCGCAAAACAATTACCGACACCAGCTTTGGACATTGCAAAGCCAGAACCCGTGGTGATTGAAATTGTCAAACCAGTGGAACCACCTAAAGTCATTGAACCTAAAATTCCACCAGTGACGCAAAAACCCAAAATTCCGCCTGTGGTCGAAAAACCAAAACCGATTGCGAAACCTATCGAACAGCCGAAACCTGTTCAAAAAACTGTGGAGCAAGCCAAACCGATTGTCAAACCCATTGCGAAAGACACAGTTCAAAAAACTGAGGAACCTGTTGTAAGCAAAAAACTGAGCGCGGAACCTGCTCCAAAAACAGCAGAACCAGTGAAGCCTGCTGATGACAATTTACCTGTGACAGAAGCCAAGGGTTATGCAGGTTATCTAAGCAACCCCGCAGCAGAGTACCCAGAACAGGCCTTAGAACGTGGTTGGGAAGGCTCGGTGATTTTAAGGGTCAAAGTATTGCCAAACGGTAGCCCAGATAGCGTAACTGTCAAACAAAGTAGTGGCAAAAAACTTTTAGACAGCGCGGCTGTAAGAACAGTAAAGCAATGGAAATTTTCACCGGCCTTAAAAGGTAAAACACCTGTCGAAGGTTGGGTTGATGTTCCAATTCATTATCAATTACCGAAATAACTTATTTTAAATTAAGAGGATATCTACATGACAGACATAAATTCATTGATCCATGACGGCACAATCTGGTTATTGGTTGCTTTCTCCATCGTCACATGGGTGTTGATCGTGGTTAAAGTGGTACAGACACAGAAAGCCAGCAAGCAAAGTAAGGTCTTTGTCGAAGCCTTTTGGAAAGCCAAAAATTTGCCTGAGGCAGTGACTCAATCACAACAAGGTGAAGGCCCTACAGCTCGTGTTGCAAATGCCGGTTTTCAAACCTTGATTGAGGCAGATGAAAAGACTCATCAAGATTTGCAAAACAGTTGGAGTCGTCAGGATTTATTAGAGCGTCATTTACGCAAGCAAATTTTAACTGAACGTCGTCAATTGGAAAAAGGTTCTGCATTATTGGCTTCGATTGGCAATAACGCACCGTTCATTGGACTATTTGGAACAGTGTTTGGGATTATTCATGCTTTACAGGCCATTGCACATTCAGGTAATGCAAGTATGGATGTGGTTGCAGGGCCAATTGGTGAGGCCTTGATTGCTACAGGTATTGGTATTGCTGTGGCGGTACCCGCTGTGTTGGCTTATAACTATTTCATACGTAAAGTTAAAACCATCGGTGCAGACCTCGATGATTTTGCCACTGATTTTGTCAGTTTAAATCAAAAAGCGGGCTTTCAGTTACCTGTCGCTAAGCCAAAAAATACCACTGGAAATACTGTAGTCAATCATGATGCATCTAGTAAAGAAGTCAAAGAAAAAGGAGTGTTTGCATAATGGCCGTTTCAACCTCCCAAGAAGATGATGTGGTGAGTGAAATTAACATTACGCCATTGGTTGATGTGATGCTGGTTTTACTCATCGTGTTTATCGTTACAGCGCCTCTGTTAACCAATACCGTGAAAGTAAATTTACCCAAGGCTGCACCAACGCAGTCAACGGATCAGAATAAAGCGGTTGTCATTAGTGTTAATCCGCAAGGAGAAATCTTCCTTGACAAGGATAAAGTAACTTTGGCAAGTTTTGAAAAAGAGATCCAGTCACGTAAAAACAGTAACCCTAAATTGGCTTTGAATTTAAATGCCGATGAGACCATTCCTTATGGAACAGTTGCAAAATTACTTGCCAGTATTGAGCGAGTAGGGGTAGAAAAATTATCTGTGATTACCGTACCCAAGTAGTCTTTGGATGCTGAATGAAATAGCTGCTACGGCAGCTTTTTTAGTGCCTAAAAATATGAGTAGTTAAAATTAAAACAGCGTTCAAATTTTATTACTTTGTATAAGCATGATTTATATAAGCCTGATTTTTATAAACTGAATGTGTACAAAATGAATGTGTTATTCACAATTTTGATCAGCAACATTAAGGTCGTTGTGTTGGGCAGCAATAGTCGGGATGCATCATTAGAGCCCCATACTGGATTGACTTTTCGTCCTTGAAAAGTCAGAAGATCGCTGACTACAGTAGCCGCTTGATGGTGTTAAGGCTCTGTAAATTTTATTTTAGGCTTGATTGTTCCATAATTTCTCAAAACGCCACGTTGGGAAAATAGTGTGTTCTGCCGCTAATCCTCCAATCTGTTTCGATGCAGCATCTATGCTATGGCTAAAACCCCAAATCAGCATTCCACCGCGTTCATGTTGAATTTTTTGTGCTTGAGCCAAATACACTTTACGTTTGGCTAAATCGGGTTCAGCCAGTGCTTTATAAAACAGCTCACTATATTCTGGGTCTTTAAAGTTGACACGATTGGTTGTTGAAATTGGCGCATCATTCACTACAGCAGTGGATAAATACGGTGTACCCACGTTGGTTGCATTACTGGAGAATTGCCATTTACTCCGATCAGGTCCATTAAATGTGGCTAAATCAACTTGTTTGACCCGAATACTGACATTGGCTTTCTTTGCTTGTTCTGCAAATATCAGGGCAGGTTGGGCGTTGCCAACGGGGGTAATCAGTTCAACGCTTAAGCCATCTTTAAAGCCCGCTTGAGCCAATAAATTCTTGGCTTCGGTAATGTCTTGTTGACGTTGTGGCAAATTTAGAAATGCTGGATCCTGTGGAGAATATAGATCATTGGCGATGCGTCCCTGACCGTTTAAACCCCGTTGTATCAGCTCTTGACGATCGGCGATTAAACGAAATGCTTGGCGGACTTTGGGATCATTAAATGGTGCCTGTTGAGTATTAAAGTCAAAACTATTGTGGGTATTGGTTTGAGAACGAACCGTTTGAATATGTTTTGCTTGCTCTAAAATTTTAATGTATTCAGGTGAAATCGCATTTGCAAGATCAATTTGTCCTGCCAATAATGCATTTAGTCGAGAAACTTGATCTTTAAAGTCAATGACTTCAAAACGATCTGCATAAGGCCGATCTGCTTTAAAATAGTTTTCAAACCGAGTAAAGACAGAACGTTGACCGGGGATAAATTCTTTGACTTTATAAGGACCTGCGCCCACAGGGTTATGAATGGGATCAAAATCAGTGGGGACAATACCGCCAAAATTGACCCAAGTTTCAGGCAGGGCTACAAAGCCAGCAATTGAACTAATAAAAGGAATGCGTACTGTATATTGATCTAATTTTTGGATACGATCACGATCAATCCATTGCACAAGATTCCGAAAAGGTGAGGCAAGCTTTGGATCTGTTAAACGTTGCAATGAAAAAATGACATCATCTGCGCTGACGGTTTTACCATGATGAAACTCTAAACCTTTACGCAGTCGTATGGTCCATTCGCTGGCATTATGATTAGGTTCTGCAAATTCAGCCAAAGCAAGACGAGGAAGCATGTTTTCGTCCCATTCCCAGAGCTTATTATAAATCGCAAATCCACGGGTAATCCCACTTCCTGAAGCTGAAAGGTGAGGGTCAAGGCTACCTGATTGTTGTCCACCAATCAGCCCTAATCGAATTGTTCCACCATGCTTAGGGGTACTGGAAAGTGAACTTTGGGATTCAGCGCTAGGTTGTGGAGATTGTCCACAAGCAGATAAACCACTGATTAAAGAAACGCCACCTAGTGCAGTTAGACTTTGGGTTAAAAATTTTCGACGTGAGAGTAACAAGGTTTCATGTGTCATTAAAAATACTCAGTTAGAACGTATCCAGAGGAGATTGCACAATGAATGCCAATTCTTTTTTATATTTTTCTAATATTTATCAATTAATTATAAGCGTTGTGTTTTTTGTCACTGTTGCTTTTTCAGCATTTCTGTTGAAAAAATAAACATGAATAAAAGTTGTATATCAATGAAAATTATTTAAAAGTAATAAAAATCAATGTTTTATATTTGAGTTTTGCCTATTTAAAGATTGGCATAGGCTTTGCGTAACGCAGTGTAAATTTATTTTACTGAGTGTGATATGAAACAGAACTTTCAATTAAAGCCACTGGTGATTGCGCTAGGGCTATTTGGGGCAATCTTTCCATGCGCTATTTTTGCTGAAGAAACCTCAGAGCAAGCCAAGGATTCTAATGGTGATGTAATTACCTTAGCCGATGTTGTGGTGACAGGAGCAAATAAAAAAGCCACCATTCTCCCCAAGCGCAAAGTCACTTCGATTTATGGGACGGATAGTTCTGTATTAGATACCCCACGTGTCGTTTCACAAGTATCAGAACAACAGTTTCGTGAAGATGTTATTCGTAGTGCAGATGATTTGGTTAAGTATGCTCCAAGTATCACCAGAGGAGGTGGGCAAAATGCCAATTTCGCGCCACAGATACGAGGGCAAAACTCCGAAGTTTTTCAAGATAGCCAACGAATATACAGTACCCGACATCCGACCAATTTAAATGCTTATGAAGCTGCTGATATTGTTGCAGGACCAACGGGGATAATTTTTGCACCGACGTCAGGTTCAGGCGGATATATTAATTATCTCACCAAAAAACCGAATTTTAATAAAGCAGAAACTACGATTTCGGGATCAGTGGGTTCAATTTATGCAGGGCAAGGTGCTGAGCCTAATTTCTCAGTCAGTATTGATCATACTGCACCTATTTCTAAAGAATTGGCATTTCGTGTCAGTGCAACAGCACAACGAACAGATGACTATTATGACAATGTAAAAAATAATTTTAATGCATTTTATGGTGCTTTGGCTTGGCGTCCAGATGACAGTCTACGGGTTGACTGGAATATCAGTTATGACGATTATTCAGATTTTAATGTGACGCATGGTTGGAACAGAGCGACACAACAATCCGTTGATCAAGGGCTTTACTATAAAGGCAGAGCGACCCCGATTATTCAAAACGGTTCAAACTTTTGGTCTCCAGTCTTTGAGTCTGGTGCAGCTCACTCTAAAGTGATTGGTTGGCAAACTCGGCAGAAGAATGACAAAAATCAATATATTGCTGTAGGTCCAGTACAGACTTCTCCTTTGCCAAGTTCTACTGCTGATCAAGCGGGTACAATTCGAGGCTGGGTCTATGATCCATCAATCGCAGGCAATGGCTTAGTCAAATTAGATGATGATGTTTCTGGGCGGGGTGAAGATAAAAACAGTGCAAAGCGCTTTAGCACACAATTTAAACTGGTCAAAGATATCAATGAAAATTGGTCTGTGGCCAATAGTACGCTATATCAAAAGAGTCGTGATTTGGGTGATTCTGTTGGGAGTTTCTTTACCGATTTGGACCATGAATTATTGGATAACCGCTTAGAGTTTTTAGGCGATCATGACTTTGAGCTATTGGGTGTCAAAATCAACAATAAAAGCAGTACAGGTGGCGCTTATCGGCATGAGAAATTTACCTCTCTCGCAGCAAACAATAGTTTTAATATCAATCCTTATGATTTAACCAATGATCCATCACAGAAAAACTCTGGAGATTTATTGGGGTTGGTCAATCATGGTGGTTCGACTGGAAGCTGGATTGGGCAGGCTGGTGTTCCACAGTATTCGCAGTATTTTGGCTATTTAAATCTACCTCGAATGTACCCTGTGGGTCATGGCTTATATGCTGAAAAAGGCGGTTTTCCTCCCAATGGAGGTGGAGCAGTTTATACAGGAACAGGCTTTTGGGACACTTACAGCGTATTTACACAGCAAAATTTTACCTTTAATGATGTTTTTGGGATTAATCTGGGAATTAACCACAGTTCTATAAAAGCAAAATTAGAGAATCCACTGGTTTTAGTCCCTACAGATGTCCGCTCAGATTCCAATAAATATAGTTTACTCAGCTATCAAGCCAGTACCTTTATTAAACCTACTGAAAAAAGTACCCTATATTTTACTTATGATAAAAGTACAGCATTGAATACGGGTGTATTTGGTCCATTTTTAATTTGGGGCGCTGGAAATCAGCTAAATCCTTTGGCTTTTGACAGCCAAAGTGAATTAAAAGAAGTGGGAGTGAAATACGAGCCGATCACTGATCAACTTCTGTTAACGCTCAGTGGTTTTGAACAGAAGCGCGATTTATCACCTGATACCAATGGCAATATGGCGCGTTTTGAAATCAAAGGCCTTGAATCATCATTACGTTGGCAGCTACAAAAAAATATCGCGATTGGGGCAAACTTAACCTATCTCAATGCTGAATATTCTTCCATTATTCCGGCTGGTTTTTCACCTTTTGGTTTCCATGCAGACAATGCGACGGTATGGGGCGATAGCAATGCTTTAAACCAACGCAAAGCAGGACGTTATGATGCAGCAGGCATTCCTAAATATTCTGCAAGTGCTTATGTGGATTATCAGCACCAGTCAGGTTTTGGACTAAACTTATCGGGCTGGTGGACAAGTAACTGGTATACCAATCTAAGTCAGACCGTAAAGGTACCCAATAATTATAATTTAGATTTGGGACTTTATTATCGTCAACCGCAGTGGACAGTAGGCTTAAATATTCTTAATTTGACCAATGAGCGTAATTTCGTAAATGGTTTAGCTGGTGCAAATAGCGAGTTTTTACAGCCAATGCGTCCATTGACGGTACAAGGACAATTTAGCTATAAATTCTAAATTAAACAGATTTTTATTTTTGATTGCATTAGCCATACTTTTGTATGGCTTTTTTATAAATTTACTCTTAGTAGATATCATTAAAAATAAAAAGCAGCAAAATGTTGAAATAACAACAATACGACAATTAAAAATGTCTATCTATCAGCAAAAATAAATATTTTTTTTATGATTTTTTATATAACACTTTGAAAATATTTAAATAAATAGAATGGCACAAAAGTTGCGAATAACAAGAATAGATTTATTTAAATGGAGTCACCATGTTTAAGGTTACAAAAATTAGGCAGAGTATTTTAACTGCTATGTGGGGCGTAACGGCGAGTGTTTCAACACTGGCTATTGCAAATGAAGAGATCGAGACTACACCAGTACAACAAGCACTGGTTGAAAAAGCCAAAGATGTCAAAAAATTAAGTGATGTGATCGTCACTGCACAATATCGGGCGCAAAATATTCAGAAAGTTCCAACTGCAATTACTGCTGTTTCGGGTAAGGACTTGGCTGCGAAAGGTTCTACTTTTATTGGGGATGTTTTAACCTATACACCAAATGCTGCAGCTGAAAACCCAGATGGGGATAGTCGTCCACGTTGGTATATTCGTGGTCTAGGTACGGGAGATGTGGCTGCATCGACAGTATTTCCTGTTGGCGTGTATGCAGATGGGGTTTACTTAAATGCGCCAGTTGCAGGTGCAGGTGACTTGTTTGATTTAGAGCGTATAGAAGTTTTACGTGGTCCACAAGGTACGCTCTATGGGAAAAACACCACCGCGGGTGCAGTCAATTATATTTCTAAAAAGCCTAATTTTTCAGATAAACCCAATGGATATGCAACCATTGGTTTAGGGGATCATAACCTAAGAACATTTGAAGGTGCTGCCAACGGCAAAATTTCAGAAAATGTTGCGGTGCGCGGGGCTTTTTACTCTGAAGACCGTGACGGATATGCAAAGAATATTGCCAATGGTGAAGATTATGGCAACGTGGATAAAAAATCTTTTCGCTTCCAAGTGCTAGGCAAAATCAATGATGAATGGGATGCTTTGGTCAATCTACACAGCCAAACTTATAATGGTTTAGGCAGTAATGGTTCCTTAAGCGTGGGTAAATACTGGGGTATTTATGAAAGACCTAAAGGACGAGACACCAATTTAGATTTAGATGAAAACAATAAGATTCAGCATGATGGCGCGTCATTAACCTTAACTGGAGATTTGGGGGGCGGATATAGCTTTACTTCGATTACTGCTTTTGATAAGACCACACAAAAGTCGATTTCAGATGGTGATTACACCCCTTATGATGTCGCACGAAGCTATAGTGATAATGAATGGCGTCAATATAGCCAAGAGTTCCGTATCGCTTCTGATGCTGAAAAACGCTTAAGTTGGATTGCAGGATTTCATTATTTCAATGAGGATTTAGATTCCACTGGAGTCAGTGCACGTGTCAATAAAACATTGCCAAATGGCGCTGCTTCTCAAACTGCGTCTACGCCAGCATTTAGAGATATAACCTATAACCAAGCCACTCAAAGCTTTGCACTTTTTGGTAACAGTACTTATAAATTTACAGATAAATTTAAAGTGACAGGTGGTTTACGTTGGACCAGTGAAGAAAAAGATATTGATCTCAATCTGACTCAGATCACAACGGGAGACTATACAAAAGGCAGTTGGTGGAAAAAAGATGGCTATAGCAATGCAGTTTATAACCCAACTCCAAATGCAAATGGGTCAACAAGTCGCAATAAAACTTGGAATGAGTTGACCTATGACATCACCCCAGAATATGAAATTAATCCTAATTTAAATACTTATTTTAGATTCGCACGCGGTTTCCGCTCAGGTGGATTTAACACTGGTTTATCCAGCAGTTTAACCCAACTTGCCGACGTGAATCCTGAATACTTAAATAGTTATGAACTTGGTTTAAAGTCTACGTTATTGGACGGAGATTTAATCGCAAATGCCAATATTTTTTATTATGACTATAAAGATATTCAAACCAATTTACTGGTTGCAACAGAGGGACAAGGTGGCGGTGTGACCTCTGTTCTCGCCAATGGACCAAAAGCTGAAGTTAAAGGTGCTGAATTAGAATTAGATTATTCAGTGACTGAAAATCTACGTTTACGTTTTGCTGGTGCTTATCTTGACAGCGAATATACCGATTTCGTCGATAAAAACCCGGTAACCAATGTGGTTAATGCAGATAATACAGGCAACAGTCTAGTCCGTTCGCCAAAATACACCGTCGGTCTGGGTGGAGAATATACCTTTAATCTCAATGATGGTGCTCGTGTTGTTGTAGGTACAGATGCCAGCTACCGTGACCGTGAGTTTTTCCTCGTAAACCGTCAAGATTATTCGGTAGATCCAATCTTAAGCCAAAAAGCATATACCTTATGGAATGCCAATGTTGGCTACCATAGTGCAAATAACAAATACCAAGTCAATGCTTACGTTAAAAACCTATTGAATGAAGAATATCAAGTACATGGCCGTCCAAATGGTCCCGCTGGACAATATGTTTTAACTTATGGAAACCCACGTCAAGTTGGTGTTTCTCTGACTGCTAAATTCTAAGTTATACGGAGAACATCATGGGAATTGAATTTTTTACCCGTCTACCACTACATGGTGAAGCAGAGTACTTAGCAGGTGATCCACGCAATCGTGGTGATTGGTCACGTGTCGCAGGTGTAGACAATACTGGTGCAACATCGAATTACCAAGTTGGTGATGACTTTACCTATATCGACTATCTTAGCCAAGTGGCTCGCGCGGCTGAAATCAATGGTTTTGCAGGTGCGCTGATGGTGAATGCACCTACAGGTGAAGAACCGTGGACAGTGTGTTCCTTATTGGCAAGAGAAACCAAGCGTTTAAACTTTGTGACTGCATTCCAGCCTTATCATTTTAGTCCTTATAATGCAGTACAAAGTGCAGCAACGTATCAGCGTGCCACAGGGAATCGGTTGGTTTGGAATATTATCAACGGCGGCTCTGAGGTTATTCAGCGCCAAGTTGGGGATGTTACTCCGCACGATGACCGTTATATCCGTGCGACTGAATTTTTAGATGTGGTGAAAGGGTATTGGTATAATGAATCATTCCATTACCAGGGCAAATATTATTCTGCTGAAGGTGGCGGTTTAAAATATCCCCTCAATAAAGCTGAACTACCGATCATTTGTACGGCAGGATCGTCTGAAGCTGCCCGTGAGTTTGGTGCGAAGCATGCTGATTATTATTTAATGCGTGCTGAAAAACCCAGTGAAATTGCTGAATTGATTGCTGATGTGCGCAAACGTGCTGCGAGATATGGGCGGGATAATATTAAATTCGGCTTATCCATTGATACGATTGCACGCCGTAGTGAACAAGAAGCGTTGGCAGAGGCACAACGTTATTTGGATGAAGCTGCTGAAAAACAACGCTTACATGCGTCTGCTGCACATGCAGGTTTGAGATCGGCACGTGTATTGAGTTTTGAAAAAGAATATAGTGAAAAAGCAGGCAGTAAAAACGTCGATGATTTCTTTATTCATCCCAATGTTTGGTCAGGCTTTGGCTATATTGGTATTCCACCAGGTGTTGCTTTAGTGGGAAGTTATTCGCAGATTATCGAGCGGATTCAAGAATATAACAGTATTGGGGTTGATCTGTTTTTCTTGGCGGGCTATCCACATTTAGAAGAAGCTTATCGCCTTGGCGAACATGTTTTACCTTATTTCAAAAAACAGCGTCAGGCATTACAGCGTATTTCTGAAGAGGCAAAATATCGTATCGCCTAACTTCCATTGCAACAGGTTAAAGCCAAGATTTTTAAACCAGTCTTGGCTTTTTTATATTCATTTTTATACCGATAAAAAATACTGTGGGTTGTCGTTGAAGCTTTGAACAGAAAACCTGTAATGGTTTAAATCATGTAACGACATAAAGCCTCAACAATCCTATATAAAAAAATAAAGCTGTTTTCTTTCAATAATAAATCCTGATATTTGTGTATTTTTATTTTTTATAGATTTACATTTCTGCTATCAGAAAATCACCAAAAGCATTGACCTTAAAGTTAACTTTAACCTTAGTATAGAATGACGGTCCATACGAATCGTATCAAACATTGTAATTTACTGACATGAATGAGAACAGCAATAAGTTATTCAAAGTGTAAATCATACACAGGAGAAATTAACATGGCATATGTTACGACAAAAGATGGTGTTGATATTTTTTATAAAGATTGGGGAACGAAAGATGCCCCAGTATTATTTTTTCATCATGGATGGCCATTAAGCTCGGATGACTGGGATTCTCAGTTATTGTTCTTTTTAAATGAAGGTTTTCGTGTGGTTGCACATGATCGTCGCGGACATGGACGTTCAAGTCAGGTCTGGGATGGTCATGATATGGACCACTATGCCGATGATGTTGCAGAAGTGGTCAAACACTTGGGCATTAAAAACGCAGTACATATTGGTCACTCCACTGGTGGTGGTGAGGTTGTTCACTACATTGCACGTCATGGCGAGGAAAATGTATCCAAGGCCGTATTGGTCAGTGCTGTACCTCCAATTATGCTGAAAACGGAAAAAAATCCGCAAGGTTTAGCCAAAGAAGTCTTTGATGACTTACAGAATCAGCTTTTTAAAAATCGTGCTCAGTTTTATCATGATCTACCAGCGGGGCCATTCTATGGCTTTAACCGACCAGATGCTCAACCTTCAGAACCCGTCGTATTGAATTGGTGGCGACAGGGCATGATGGGTGGAGCAAAAGCGCATTATGATGGAATTGTTGCATTTTCACAGACTGACTTTACCGAAGATTTGAAAAAAAATCTCAGTGCCTGTTTTAGTCATGCATGGGGATGATGATCAAATTGTACCTTATGAAAACTCAGGGGTACTTTCTGCCAAACTGGTTCAAAATGGCCGATTAAAAACCTATAAAGGTTATTCACACGGTATGTTAACCGTCAATGCCGATGTGATTAATCCAGATTTATTGGCGTTTATTCGCGAGTGAATAGTTGTCGTTTGATTTAAAAACAGAATATCAATAGAGGCCTTGCGGCCTCTTTTTTTATTAAAGTATCAGATCGTTATTATCTTATTATGATGTAAGTCTTTGAATAAAATTAGTTCTTAAAATAATAAAAATTAAATGCGAAAAAAGGATTGACATTAAAGTGAACTTTAATCTTAAAGTAAGTCCATACTCTATGAGGCTATAAAAATGAACGTCTTTGAAAAATTAGTTTTACCCAATGGTACTCAGATTCCAAATCGTATTGCAAAAGCTGCGATGGAAGAGAATATGGCAGATCTCAATCATGCACCATCAGAAGAGCTCATGCGTTTGTATCAGGCATGGGCAGATGGTGGTGTCGGTTTAATCATTACAGGTAATGTGATGGTGGATCGTCGTGCGATGACAGGACCGGGTGGTGTGGTCTTGGAAGATGAACAGCATTTAGCGCACTTCAAACGTTGGGCGAAAATTGCACGTTCTCAAGGCGCGCAAGCATGGTTGCAGATCAACCATCCAGGTCGCCAAATGCAGTCAAATTTAGGTCAGCCAACGTGGGCACCTTCTGCTGTGGCTTTAGATTTAGGTAAAATGTCAGATCGTTTTAATACTCCAATTGAAATGACTCAAGCCATGATTGACGAAGTGATTCAACGTTTTGCCAATACCGCACGTTTAGGTGAAAAGGCGGGATTTACTGGTGTAGAAATTCATGCAGCTCATGGCTATCTACTCAGTCAGTTCCTTTCGCCTTTAAGCAATCAACGTCAAGATCAATGGGGCGGCTCATTGGAAAACCGTGCGCGTATTTTGATTGAGATTGTCAAAGCAGTACGTGCAGTGGTGTCATCAACATTTACAGTTGCTGTTAAACTGAATTCTGCCGATTTCCAACGTGGTGGTTTTAGTGCTGAGGATGCGCAGCAAGTGGTTAAAATGTTAAATGATCTGTCAGTTGATTTGGTTGAGTTGTCAGGGGGGAGTTATGAAGCACCTGCTATGCAAGGCCAAGCTAGAGATGGTCGGACTTTGGCGCGTGAAGCTTATTTCTTAGAGTTTGCTCAAGAGATTGGCAAGGTTGCCCATATGCCGATTATGGTAACCGGTGGTATTCGCCGTAAACCCGTTGCAGAACAAGTCATTGACAGTGGGATCGATATGGTCGGAATTGCAACAGCCTTAGCAATCGACCCTAACTTACCCAACGAATGGAAACAAGGTCAGAATATCGCACCTGAATTGAAACCAATTCACTGGGAAAATAAAACCTTAGCTTCACTTGCCAATATGGCAACAGTCAAATTCCAGTTACAGAAACTTAGTCATGGGAAAAAATCGAATCCTAAGGTTTCACCTTTATGGGCCTTGATATTACAGCAGACAGAAACGACATGCCGCACACGTCAGTATAAAAAACGTATGCGTCAGTATTCACATTCAGCTTAAGTACAAGATGTTGGATTAGATCTGACAGACTGTACTGCGGCTCGAAGACGCTTTACTTGATGCTTAGGTATGATCACCCATTAAAGTAATGATGAGAATACTGATCAATCTTTTTGCAGACTCCAAGGTTTGAACATCATAGATCACTTATCAATGACCTATGCACAATTCTGAGCTTAAAGTAAGATTTAAGCTCAATCGCTTTTATGATTTTCCGATAACATGGGAGTTTTTAACATTTATCATTGGCATAATAAAGATTCAGTAAACGGTTGGCATTTTCTTCACAGGTGATTTCGTCAGGCTTACTATTGATTGCAGTGATCATGCTGCGTAGGTTTTGCTTACTGATCAACAACTTTTGTTCTAGATCTTCAATGTCTTTGATTTTACTTTCGAGTAGTCCAATCAGAATATCATGATCCCACTTGCCTACATTTGACGGTAGAAAGGCTTTGATTTCAGCCAATGAAAATCCAACTTGTTGCGCTTGCTGAATTAGAAATAATTGTTTGAGGTCATTGTCACTATATTCACGATAACCATTAGATTTACGTTTTGCCTTAGGAAGCAGTTTAATTTGTTCATAATAACGAATCGTTGGGGTACTTAAACCACTTTGTTTGGATAACTCGCTAATGTTCATTTTACTGACTTCCGCTTGACATTAAAGTTAACTTTAGACTTATACTCAAGCAAAAGCAAGATGAAAAATAACGTTAAAGCTGAGGTTAATCAGGTTTAAACGAATATTGGGAGTCCTTTCGATGTAAATTCTCTCATTGAATTAAAATCATGAGAACATTTCACGATAAATGATATTTAAACTTAAAAAATGATCCATTTAAATATCAAAGGTTTGGAATAAATTCATGCCATTTATTTGTTACTTGCTATTTTAACGATTAATTTCAAGTTGTTGTCCCTGACAATTCAAAAACAGCTGTTGTTGATGCCAAGCAAGTTGCCCCGAAACAATTGTGGTGCTGACCTCATAAGCAAATGTTTTATGCATAAATGGTGTCCAATTGCATTTCATATAGTTTTTTTGATCTTTCACTGCAATGTGCTGTTGATTTTCTCGAAGGATCACTAAATCAGCCCAGTAACCTTCTCGAATATAACCACGGTCTTTGATCCTAAATAAGTCTGCCACTTGATGTGCAGTTTTTTGAACCAGTGTTTCAATACTCAGTTTACCTGCTGCAACCAGCTCCATCAGTGCAGGTAACGCATGTTGTACTAAAGGCAGGCCAGAAGGGGCATAAAAATATGACTGGTGTTTTTCATCCCAAGTATGTGGGGCGTGGTCAGTACCAATAATATCCAAGCGATTACTATTCGCAAGGGCATTTATCAAAGCATCTTTATCTTGCTGGGTTTTAATGGCGGGATTACATTTAATTAAGTGGCCCAAAGTAGCATAATCAGCATCATCAAAACTGAGATGATGGATACACACTTCTGCTGTGATATGTTTTCGATTTAAAGGCAGATTTTTAAACAAACACAGTTCTTTCGCGGTGGTGATATGTAAAACATGCAACTGTGTGGCATATTTCTCGGCCAAAGATACAGCTAATTTTGAGCTATCAAAGCAGACATGTTTATTTCTAATCTGCGCATGAATTTCTGCTGGAATATTTTCCCCATATTTTTGAAAATAGAAATTTTCTTCGGCTTTAATGGCAGGGGTAAACTCGCAATGAGTCAATAAAACCGTTGGAACATTTGCAAATAAGCGTTCCAAAACTTTAGGATCATCGACGAGCATATCACCCGTAGAAGCGCCCATAAAAACTTTAACACCGCTGATTGATTTGGGATCAAGCTGTTCAATAATATCTAAATTATGCGCACTGACTCCAAAATGGAAAGCATAATTGGCCCGACTATGTTGTTTTGCAATCTGCTTTTTCTGGGTCAAAGCGTCTAGAGTTAAGGTGGCTGGATTGGTGTTTGGCATATCCATATAGCTGGTGATTCCACCAATCGTTGCTGCCATTGATTCCGAAGCAATATTGCCTTTATGCGCTGCGCCGGGATCTCGAAAATGAACTTGGTCGTCAATCATGCCAGGAATTAACCACGAACCTTCAGCATCTATATTTTTCGCATGATAAGCCCCTGTAATATTGGGATGAATCTTTTCAATCCGACCATGTCGAATCAGTACATCGGAATAATACTGCTTGCCTTCATTGACAATATTGGCATTACGAATAATAAGATTGGGCGAATTTTTAAAACTCATTGTGCAATGCCTTATAGCCTTGAACCAGTTTAATATTGGTGCTGACAACGCTTTCTGAAAACTCACTGATTGAAATATCAATGGGTGGAAATTGCTTTAAATCGGTTTTGGGATTGATATAACTCATTGCAGGTACATAAAAATGATCGGGTAAATCACGACCATCAACCACTGCATTGTGACGAATCGCGCTGTGATGACCCACTGTGCAATTAAATAACACACTGTTAAAGCCAACAAAAACATGATGTCCAATTTCACAGGGACCATGAATAATAGAGCGATGCGCGATTGAAGAATTTTCTCCAATGATCACTGCTGCCCCCGCTTTGGAATGAATCACCACTCCATCTTGAATATTGGAATTTGCACCAATGATGATGGGTTCCATATCACCCGCGTCATTGGTTTCATCTGCTCTGATCACTGCATAAGGCCCAATAAATACATTGGCATGGATAATGACTTTTCCGCAAATAATCGCTGTTTGGTCAACATAGGCTGATTGATCTATAACAGGGAGATCACCAGATGGGTTTTTTCTAAGCATGACTAGACCATTTTAAATAAGTTAAACAATGAAGGTGGTTAAGATAAGGCATTACCATTGCCAAGCGCCCTGAGCAACTGCGTCATGAGCATGTAAACTTTCTGCATGAATCACTTTAAAGTTAAAGCCTAGAATGCTGGGATGATGGATAAATGTGGCATACAAGCGTCTTAATGCATCTTCACAAAACATCAGGTTCTGACCATTCGCAATAGCAAAGGCTTGTTCATCAATACGTTTTACCGCCGTTTGTACGGGTGTCATCAAGGCTTGTTCAGCCTGATTAATAAATAAAATCAGTGGAATATATTGAATGTTTTGATCTAATTTGAAATTTAACTGAGCAAAACTTCTTTGACTATGAGGCGTTGCTGCAATTGCATCTGTGCTATTTAGCCAACTGAGGATTTCTTGTGGGTCTAAATGAATCTCATGATTTTCCAATGCGGTTGCAAATCTTTGTTGGATGATGTTTCTGGCAAGTGCTGCGGAACAAGGACAAGTAGATGAATAGGGAATTTCGATTTTTAATTCAGCATAAAAATCATCTTTTAAAAGCTGACAGGACAACACAAAAGGATAGCTTTTCCAGCCAGACAATTGGCTGACTAAGGTTGGGCGCTCGATATAAAGCTCACTATGAATTTCGATTTTGGCATGCGCTGATAAATCTTTATGGCTGGCTAAGAAATCCAATAAAGCGTCTTTAATATCAAGTAGCGCTAAATTTTTGATCGTGCTCAATTTCAAAAGTCGGGTATACAAGCGCGACATATGAATACCTTTGGCAAACACATCATCCAAACTGACATAAGCATTCACTTGGCTTTGACAAAGACTATTTTCGAGATAAAGCGGAAGCGCGATTTTTTCCATACCGACCCAATCGAGCGGGTAGTGATAGCTTCTTGTGAGTGAGGATTCAGCAGAAACATCTGGAAGAACAAGATTCATAGGGGGAATAGCTTAAGTTGAAATACATATTGTTATGTTATAACATAACAATATTAATCAACACTACTCATCTGAGTTAAATTTACGCTATGAGATCATTGCAAATTGAGATGAACAAAAAATATTTGATCGGATTCATACTCTGCCTTTCTGCATGTAGTCATAACAACTCAAATACAATTCATGCTATGCGTACAGTTCAGCAAACATCACCACAAGTGCCATTAAAGGCAGGCTTTCCTCAGCAGCAAGGTATTTTAAAACAAGAAAAAAATCTGCCGCCTGCTTATTTAAAATGGCTTAGTGAACCGAAAAATGCTGAAAGCGTTCAGGCCTATCAGCGCTTTTTAAAGCAACAAGGTATTTCTGCTTATATTCCTACTTTTGAATTTTTACAAACAGCCAGAGATTGGCAACAATGTGATGCATCTGAATTTGAAGTTCCGCCACAAGAGCTGTGGGGCAATATTGTGCCAACATTAAAAATTTTAAATCGTCTTGTGGATGAAAAAATTTTAACCCAGTTTAGCGTGACTTCTGTCTATCGAAATTTCAAGCTTAATCAGTGTGCAAAAGGCGCTGCTTCTTCCAAACATATTTTTAATGCCGCATTAGATTTTCGTATTGGTGATGAAAATCCGGACTTAAACCAACAGCTGATGATTCAAGAGCGCAAAGCAAAATTATGTCAATTTTGGCTGGATTCTGGTGAGGAACTTCACATGGGCTTAGGCGTCTATGCATCAGGACAGATTCATATTGATAGTGCAGGTTTTCGTACTTGGGGTGCAGACCATCGCTATAGCTCATCACCATGTATCAATAACGCTTTAATTGGCAACAATAAAAAAGTGAGTGAATCGCCATGAAGTCAAATTTCATCCGTGACATCAGACAACTTTTAATACGAGAAATTCAAGCGACACATGTTTATCTGCCACTAAACAATCTAAATCCTGATGTTTTTTAATCCTCAGCTTAGATTTATAGGATCTGGAAAAACGCTGTAATCATCACCGAATGATTAAAACCGAATCATCAAATTGCAGTGTTGAAAATGTATGTGCAAGCACAGCTAAAATTTAACTCTAAAGCGATCTGTTTGGAGTTATTCAGTCAGTATTTTCATGTCGATCTAGATATGAAAACACAAAAATATAAAGTGAGAATGCCAATGAATACTCTTTTAGCCACTCCGCAAAAACTTCCCGTCACCGTGCTTTCTGGATTCTTGGGGGCTGGAAAAACCACCTTACTCAATCATATCTTAAACAATCGCGAAGGCCGAAAAATTGCAGTGATTGTGAATGATATGTCGGAGGTCAATATTGATGCCGCTTTAGTTCGAGAGGGTGGTGCTGAACTTTCAAGAACGGATGAAAAGCTAGTTGAAATGAGTAATGGCTGTATCTGTTGTACTTTAAGAGAAGACCTACTGGTTGAAGTGCGTCGTTTAGCACAGGATCAGCGCTTTGATCAATTGGTGATTGAATCTACAGGGATCTCTGAACCACTCCCTGTTGCAGAAACGTTTACCTTTGAAGATGAAAATGGGATTTCTCTCAATGAGTTTGCCCGCTTAGATACAATGGTGACTGTGGTCGATGCTTATAACTTTTTAAAAGATTATAGTTCGCTGGATAGCTTACAAGCGCGCGGTGAATCATTAGGTGAACAAGATGAGCGAAATGTTGTTGATCTACTGATTGATCAAATTGAGTTTTGTGATGTGATTGTATTGAATAAAACAGATTTGATTGATCAAGACGAGCAGGAAAAATTATTTGGAATTTTGCAGTCTTTAAACCCAAGAGCAAAAATTGAAGTTTCTGCGTTTGGCAAGGTGAATCTTGATCGGGTGTTAAATACCCAGCTATTTGATTTTAACGAAGCGGCACAAGCTCCGGGTTGGTTAAAGGAATTAAGAGGTGAGCATACGCCTGAAACAGAGCAATATGGAATCAATAATTTTGTTTATCGAGCGCGCAGACCTTTTCACCCACAACGGTTTTTTGATTTTATCAACTCCGAATGGAAAGGCGTAATCCGTTCCAAAGGCTTTTTTTGGTTAGCCTCAAATCCCGAGTTTGCTGGATCTTGGTCTCAAGCAGGGGCGATGGCACGCCATGGTGTTGCTGGATATTGGTGGGCAGCAGTGCCAGACGAACATTGGCCTACGGATCAACAAAGTCGAGATGTAATTCAACAAAGCTGGGATGCTCAAACAGGTGATGCACGACAAGAAATCGTGTTGATTGGGATGCAGATGGATCAATCTGAACTTATTCGTCAATTTGATGATTGTTTATTAAACGATGATGAAATGGCGTTAGGGGCAGAAAAATGGCAAGAGTTTGAAAATCCTTTTAGTGGGTGGACTGATTCTATCATTAGCCATTAATTCATTATGATCCATTCAATTCAGCCAAAGCATTGCTGAGAATACTTGCAAGCATGAGCGTTTTTAATTATACGCTCATGCTTGGCTTTATATTTTATTAAAATTTCGCTCTTAAGGTGAAAGTCACATTACGTGGTTCCCCCCAATAAACACCATTATAGAAACCTACATTTAAATAGTATTTTTCATCAAATAAGTTATTGATATTCACACTTGCAGTCAGTTCATCACTGAACTTATAACTGGCAAAAGCATTGGCCAATACATAGGCCTTTTGTGTGACTACACCATCGTTATAGGCATTTGCAGGAGCTCCCCCCCATTTTTGTGAAATTTCACTTTGCCAATTCAATCCACCACCTAATGTTAGCTTTTCTGAACCTGTCCAAAGATTTTCTGGAAGAGTAATACTACTAAATAACTTTACTTGGTTTTGAGGAATATTGCTTAAAGCATTGGCGTTTGCAGAACTTACGCTATTTACATAGGTATAGCCGAAGCTAAGATTCCAATTTTCCTGTAACTTTCCAATGGCTTCTAACTCAAAGCCATTGACTTTCAGTCCTTTGCCCGATGACATATATGCAGTATCCATCTCATCTACTTTTGGAATAGTGCCATTTTTTACACCTTCACGATATTCAACATCTTCTACCGCAAGGTCTTTGACACTTGACCAAAATAAAGCAGCACTGGTCAATAACTTACCATCCAATAGATCTGCTTTAATCCCTAATTCTGTAGTGCTTCCCATTTCAGGATCTAGATAATCGCCGAAACGATCTCGTCTAGTGGATGGATTAAATACATTGGTGTAGCTGGTGTAGGCTGTATAAGTATCATTAATGTCGTACAAAATCCCTGCATAAGGCACCAATTGATCAAAGTTACGTGGCTTTGTAGGAGAAACCGGGGCATTAGGATTCCATTTATCGACTTTGTAATCATACGAGCTATAACGTGCGCCCAAAATTAACTTAAGCGGGTCAGCTAGATTTAAACGTAAAGTTGAATATACCCCGTAAAGCTCTGTGGTATTGGTACTTCCAGCTCCGGTTTTCTCATAGGTTGGTTTTGGAATATTACCAGTCCAATTACGATAATCAGGTATAGCTGCTGGATACTCGACATTGCTTTTTACACTCAATGAGGTACTTTCACTTTTAAAACCACTATAGCCAATAATTAAATCATGTTGG
Organism: Acinetobacter sp. 1125_18A; assembly: GCF_052824985.1. Classification (NCBI taxonomy): domain Bacteria; kingdom Pseudomonadati; phylum Pseudomonadota; class Gammaproteobacteria; order Moraxellales; family Moraxellaceae; genus Acinetobacter; species Acinetobacter sp. 1125_18A. Next base: position 267,010 of record NZ_VTDG01000001.1, on the reverse strand, counting down.
CGATTTAACAATTGAAATGGTCCTGTGGCATACAAATCAATATTGAGCTTTTTACTTTCAGCATAAGGGCTAACACTGGTCCATAGACTCAGCCCTTTTCCTGTGTTTGGGTCTGGAAAGCCACTACCACCATAAGCCACCATCCAACTATTATCCGAGGTACTGTGGGCAATCGCTGCTTTAACCAGCCAGTCATTGGCAAAAGTATGTTCAATATCAGCAAAAACGGTTTTATCGGTATTGGCAATTGAACTCCAGTCCGCAGATAAACTAAAGTTTCGCGGAAAATTTGCTTTGCTTCCATCAGCATTGAAATATGGTACTGTTCCCCACGTTGAGCCTTTAGGGTCGTTGTCTTGATATTGAAACCCTACTGAGGCTGTTGTGTTTGGGGTTAAATCTGCACTGATGATCCCCATTGCGGCTGTTGACTTGAGCTTATAACGATCCATATAGGATTCTTTATCAGTATACGCTGCCATGAATCGACTTCGAACACTGCCATCTTGAGTCAGTGGAATGGATACATCTGCTTCAACACGGGTATTGTCCCATGAGCCATAAGTTGAGCTGACATTGCCCTTAAACTCTTTTTCAGGACGCTTACGTACCATATTGATGGTTGCAGAAGGGCTGCCTGTTGAACCAGTTAAGCCAGAAGCACCTTTGATCACTTCAACTCGGTCAAAGAAAAAACTATCAAAGCGGGGAGCGTTGTCTCCTACAGGCATACCATCAATTTGCCTATTGGTAATTTGAAAACCACGGGAATAGTAGTTAGAACGTTCACTGTCATTTTTAGTGGCAGTAACGCCTGGTGTTGCGGCAAGAACATCATCCAGAATGGTCAGTCCGCGTTGTTCAATTTGTTCACGGGTGACGACGCTTACAGATTGTGGTGTTTCTTTTAAAGATAATTTTAATTTTGATGAGCTTCTTGAGGATTTTGCTTTAAAACTTCCGCTTCCCTCAGTTTTTTCATCCTGAGCATCTGCTTTAACTGTAATGGTGGGAAGTACCGAAGCATTCGCTTCATTACTTTTTTGCTCTTGTGCAAAGGCACTATGGGAAATAGCACTGCAAATAAGAATTGATTTTATTGCAATATTTAATGCCGTTTGTTTACGTAGATTGTCCATAAGAATAGAAAATAGTAAATAAGAATCATTATTATTATCAATTATCATACAAAAAGATACAAATAAAACATAATTTTTAAACTTTTTTATGAATAGTTTAAATACAGAATTTAGCTGGTATAGTGAACTTAAGATTATGATTTTGCAGGATAAGTACTACAAGGGTAGTCTTGTATTTTATTTATCACGATGATTAATTATTGACTGAGCCTTATCCAGATCTCGAATTGAAAGCTTATATCTTTTTCCATTGTTGGTTTTCTTCTGAGAAATTAATCAGAAACGAAACACCTGATTCATCACCAACAAGATATGAGGATGGATTCACCATCAGTACCTTTAATAAAGTCCCTGTTTCAATAGTAATTGGTTCTAAATTATCTTTATTTAAGGTAACGGGTTGGAGTAATTCAATGATTTCCACTTTTATACTAACCTATTGTTTGAAAATAAAATTCTATAAATAATTATTGCACAGCGCAAAGCGCTTTGCTGAGATACAGCGTTAAAAAACGCAACATTGATAGGTCTTTATGTAGCCTAAACATTTTTAAAGTTTCACTATTGTATAAGGCTAAGTTTTCTCTCAGCGGAAAACGTTAGCTTAGACAGTTTTAAATTTTATAAAGTAATCGTTGCACCAAGCGCTTTAACAAATTGGGCTAACCAAGCAGGATGTGCTGGCCATGCTGGCGCTGTTACCAGGTGTCCATCTGTGACTGCTTCAGTGACCGCAATATCTGCATATTGTCCGCCTGCGAGTTTAACTTCTGCGGCACATGCAGGGTAAGCTGAACATAAACGTCCTTTTAATACATCGGCTGCGGCAAGCAGTTGCGCACCATGGCAAACAGCGGCAATTGGTTTTTTAATCGCATCAAACTCGCGAACAATTTCGATCACTCGATCATTCATACGTAAATATTCAGGTGCACGACCACCCGGAATCACTAATCCAACGTAGTTGTCGCTGTTGACTTGGTTAAAGTCATAGTTAATTGCAAAGTTGTGACCACGTTTTTCGCTATAGGTTTGCTCACCTTCAAAATCATGAATCGCTGTTGTAATTGTATCGCCAGCTTTTTTATCAGGGCAGACTGCATGAACACTATAGCCCAATCCAGTAAGGAACTGAAAAGGAACCATGGTTTCATAATCTTCAACATAATCACCCACTAACATTAGAATTTGTTTAGACATTTTTACACCTTTTGTTAAAATTTTATGATTTATTTCATGTAAAATAGCATGCTCTAGTTGCAGTTTTAAGTTGAATTTATACGGCTTTAGTCTTAATTTAACAGACTTAACTGTAATAAAAATTGTATTCAGTGATGAATGAGAAAAATATGAAAAAGTATCTATTGGGTTTAGTGATCGTGACTGCTGCTATGAGCAGCCATGCTGCGGTAGAAGAAACAGTGTATAGAGGAATGGGCGAGGCATCTGCACAGTTTCCAAGCTTTAAAAAGATGCAGAAGCAGGGGCTAATCAATAAAAAACCGGATATTTCAAGAAATGACTATAATGATGTATATAAATTAAAAAAACCGCTTCAATTTATGGGGCAAACGGTTGCACTGCTATCAGACGAATATATGACACAGTATGCTGGATGTTGTGTCAGTGAGGGTTGGGGAGCTGTTTTAGCTAAAAAGAGTGATATGAAACTCTTGACTCAATTTGCCAAAACCAACCAGTGTTCATTAAGCAAAGTAGAATCAGATACCAGTAATTATTATGGTTTTAAACTGAAAGCATTACCAACAGCAGAATATTATGAGCTTTCTTGTCGTGAACGTGATTTAGAAAACCAGCAGTAAAATAGATAAATTAAGCTATATAGAGCAGTCGCGATTTAAATCTCTATTGCATTCTAAATTTTCTCCCTCTTTGCTTTGTGTGATACACGGCTTAGAGGGAGAGAGATGTCTTGACTGAATTTTTATGAATGAACCTGTGTAGGTGGTCTTAATCAATATCTATAGAATTAAAGCGCCTGTACCAGCACCAATCACCATTAACCAAACTGGGTGAACATTCTTAAACAGACTTAGACAAATGGTGATGGCGACGATTGCGATCAGTAAAATATTTTGAGCAGAGGCTTGGGCAATAATCCAAGCACTGACTAAAACCAAACCGACTGTAATAGGTTTTAACGCCTTTTCAAATTTCGCCCGAAGTGGATGACTTTTAAAATTATTCCAAAATTTAAGTGCATAAATGGTGATGATTGAAGACGGACCAAACTTTGCAAAAGACGTCACGATCAGTCCCATAGGCCCTGCGACATGCCATCCCACCAAGGGAACAATCATCATGTTTGGACCTGGTGCAGCTTGCGCCATTGCAAACATAGAGCTGAATTGCTCAGCAGTCATCCATTGGTGAATCACAACCACCTGATGTTGCATTTCAGGTAAGATGGCATTCCCGCCACCAAAGGCCAATAAAGACAGTTGAGTAAACACTAAAGTCAGTGCGATGAGAACATACATCTTATTTTACTCCTGAGTCACTTTAGTTTGATTAAATGCTAAAACTGCCATATTCACGGTGATTAAAATCAACAGCGTCAGTGCCAAGGGTAATTTAATCAACAGCATAAAAATAATGGTCAAGATAATGGTGAAATAGGTCAGCTTACTTTTCATAATTGGTTTTAACATCTTAAAACCTGTAGCAAACAGTAGACCCGCAGCAGCAGCGGCTAAACCTTGAATCATGTGCTGCACCATTGGGATATCTTGAAAACTGCTGTATAACTGGTACAACGAGATAACAATAATGGTCGGGGCCAGCATAAGACCAAATACCGCACTAATCGCACCTTTTACACCAGCAAAATCATAACCAATTGCCACTGCCATATTTACAATATTTCCACCGGGTAAGATTTGGCAGACACCCAACAAGTCGGTAAATTTTTCAGATGTTAACCATTTCTGATCTTCTACAATTAAACGATGTGCGAGAGGGAGTACCCCACCAAATCCCATGAGGCCAAGTTTCATAAAGCCTAAAAATAATGCTTTGCAATTGGGTGTGGTCATGGATTGTTCCATTGGGATTGCTTCAGTATTCATTTAGACCTCTTCAATTTGCTGTGATGTACTTGGCTTGAATATGATTATCTGCTTGTTGAGTTATAAAGAAAAATGCTATTTTTGCTGTTATTCATACCTAAAAAGTATGCTTTAAACGTGAATTAGCACGATAAAAATGAAAAGATCGATATTGAGGCGAAAAGATGATTGATATTCATAAGCTTAATGCGTTTGTGGCTGTGGTTGAGGAAAGTAATATTTCTCGGGCAGCGGTACGTCTGAATATGCAGCAACCGCCTTTAACACGGATTATCAAAAACTTAGAAGATGAATTAGACACAGATTTATTGAAGCGTTTACCGCGTGGCGTAGAAGCAACTGAAGCGGGTAAGGCCTTATACCAAGAGGCACTTACCATACTTGCGCATGCACAGGCTATTCCCAAACGCGTGCAAAATATTTCTAAAGGTTTGGAAGGGCAAATCAATATTGGTTTTACCAACTCAGTCGGTTTACATTCCTTTTTGCCTGCTTTACTGCGTAATTTTCGTGAAGTATTTTCAGCGGTGTCTATTCATTTGGAAGAAGATGGTAGTAGCTCATTGATTGATTCGATTATCAATGAAAAGAATGACATCGTTTTTTTGCGTAAGCCTGCGCCGATTGGTTTGGGGCTCACCAGTTTGCACGTACTTGATGAGCCTTTAATTGTGGCATTGCCCAATAATCATCCTTTAACCGAACATCCTGATGCCATCCAATTACTTGATTTAGAGCCTTATGATTTTGTACTGTATCGCCGTTTAGCAGGACAAGACTTGTTTGATAATATTTTGGCCAGCTGTTATCAGGCTGGGTTTAGTCCAAAGATCGTTCAAGAAGCTCCACGTTTAACGTCGAGTTTAAATTTGATTGCAGCAGGGATTGGTTTGTCGATTGTTCCAGAGGCCATTCGAGATTTTTGGAACAAGCAAATTATTTACAAAGCGCTTAAAGCGGATACGCCGTGTATTGCACCAATTTATGCAGTCTATAAGCAGGATGCTGAAAATATCCGTTTAAAACATATTTTAAATTTGCTCGCTTAATTTATAGGTTGACTTGCTAAAGCTTAAGCTAAATTAGTGGATTTATATATTTTGAATATTTGAGCTGTTCACTGTGATTAAAGATCTAGGTTAAGCTGTTTCGGAATACTTTATGCTTTGAAATTCTATCTTAAAAACAAAATCAGTGAATCATTGCATTTTTGCTACACATAAAGTCTGAGCTCAAGATTACTATTATTGTTTTAAATTCAAACCTTAGAAATAGAATTGAGGATATCGCTTTGAAACTTGGATTTGTAAAAAGTGTTTTAGCATCTGCAATCATGTTGTCATCTGCACCACTATGGGCTGAAACAACAGGGCAAATCACTCAAACCACTTCAGCTATTGTGAAAGATCAAAAAAAATCGGGGATTGATCATCAATATTTTGATCAAAATGTAAAAGGAAATGATGATTTTTATCAACATGTAAATGGAGGATGGTTGAAAAATACCGAAATTCCTGCAGATAAATCACGTTGGGGAACTTTTGATATTTTGCATGAAGAATCCTTAAAACAATTGCATGATATTGTCGATGAGCTTTCAAAACAGCAATTGGTGGAAGGAAGTTCTGAGCAAAAAGTGGCAAGTCTATATGCCAATTTTATGGATGAAAAAAGTATTGAAGCATTGGGTATTCAGCCGATTCAAGCGGAAATTAACAATGTTGATGCATTGAAAAGTAAAAAAGATATTGCGCAATTGGCCGCACATTTTTCACGTATTGGTGTAACCAGCCCTTTTGATGTGGGTATTGACCAAGACATGAAAAACTCAACTGAAATGGTGGCAATGCTTGGGCAAAGTGGTTTAGGGTTACCTGATCGTGATTATTATTTAAAAAATGATGCCAAATTTAAGAAAATCCGTTCGCAATATCTAAAGTATATTGAAAAAACTTTAACCCTAGCTGGAGACAAGCAAGCAGCACAGCATGCGCAAGGGATTTTAAAATTAGAAACGCAAATCGCCAAGATACAATGGAGTAATGTTCAAAACCGTGATGTAACAAAACTCTATAATATTTATAAAACGCAAGACTTAGCCAAACTTAGTCCAAAAATTGATTGGCAAACTTATCTAGAAAAACAAGAGTTGTCCGATAAGATTAAAACCATACAAGTCATTCAACCAAGTTACTTCAAAGGGTTAAGCCCAATTGTTGACAATACCTCACTAGAGGTTTGGAAAGCTTATTTTAAATTTCATTTAGTTAGTGATTTTTCATCATTGCTTAGTCAAGCTTTCGTAGACAATAGCTTTGATTTTTATAGCAAACAGCTCAGAGAAATTAAGGAGCAGAAACCACGTTGGAAGCGTGGTGTGCAATTGGTTGAGGGAACTTTAGGTGAAAGTTTGGGCCAGATTTATGTGAAAAAGTATTTTTCTGCTGAGAAAAAACAACGCATGGAAGTCTTGGTGCAAAACTTAATGAAAGCTTATTCTCAAAGCATAGACAAACTGGATTGGATGAGCCCAACCACGAAAGTTCAGGCGCAGAAAAAGTTAGCAAGTTTTGCGGTGAAAATTGGCTATCCAAACAAATGGCGTGATTATTCAGCTTTAGAAATCAAAAATAATGACTTGATTGGTAATGTGATCCGTTCACGTGAATTTGAACATCAATATGCCTTGAATAAATTGGGCAAGCCTGTTGATCGTGATGAATGGGGCATGACACCGCAAACCATCAATGCGTATTACAATGCTTCATTAAATGAAATTGTCTTTCCAGCAGCAATTTTACAACCTCCATTCTTTGATATGGATGCCGATGATGCGGTGAACTATGGTGCGATTGGTGCAATTATCGGACATGAGATCAGTCATGGCTTTGATGACCAAGGCAGTCAGTTTGATGAATTGGGCAATATGAAAAATTGGTGGACGGCAGAAGACCATCGAAAATTTAAAGAAAAAACCAATACATTGGTTGCTCAATATAACGCTTATGAGCCAATCAAAGGTTATCATGTCAATGGTGAGTTAACTTTAGGTGAAAATATTGCTGATAATTCTGGATTGGCAATTGCTTATAAAGCTTATCAACTGTCTTTAAATGGCAAGGCTGCACCAGTGTTGGATAATTTAACAGGTGAACAACGCTTTTATATTGGTTGGGCACAAGCATGGCGTTCTAAAATTACTGATGCAATGCAAGTTGAATTCTTAAAAAGAGATCCGCATTCACCTGATAAAGTTCGTGGCAATGCCACCTTGCTAAATCAAGCGCCATTTTATGATGCTTTTCATATCCAGCAGGGCGATAAAATGTATTTACCTGCCAATAAACGCGTGACCATTTGGTAATTATCTGACCTAAAAGCCTGCCAAGCTATATCAAGACTTGGCAGGTTTTTTTATATTTTTTTCACATGTTGTATAAATAAATGGTAGTGGAATAGATGTCTAGATAGAGCTTTTTAAGTTTTAACTTAATTGATTATCTCTAATCATTTTTTTTGTGATTTTCTTATCACTTTATTTCGATAAATAGTCAATAAATTCAATGTAATAAGTTTGTTGTTTTGAACATTTTAAGATATTTTTATGCATAAATATAATTGAGAAATGTCAGGTGAATTTAAAAACATTCTTATTGTTGGGTGGGGTAGGTTTTGTATTGCAGGGTTGTACAACCATGAATACATCAACATCAGACGCTTTTAAACAATATGCTTCTGCTCAAGAACTCATTGATAAGCACAATATTAATGAAAACAATAGTGCATCTAAAGAATATGTTTATGATTGGGGATCAAAACAAAGCGATCAGCAGGTGCAGTCTTTAACACCGAAAAGTTACTTAAGCCGTTATTGTAGTGCCAAAGGTGGTCATTTTTCTCAAGTGCAAAAAAGCACAATGAGTTCTGTTAAGGATATTTGGGCAAAAAAATTATTAAATACTTATAGCAGTGTTAAACAGGGGATCGGTGCATACCAATGTACTGAAAGTAATGGTCAGCAATGGTATGTATCCATCGAACCTTTATCTGAACATAAACTCGATCAAACAGGAACCAGAGTTGTAAATTTACAAACCAAGGTTTTATCTTTGGATGAGCTTAATAAATTCTATAACAACACAAGCAATATGGCGGTAGTTGTCCAAGAAAAGAAATCTAAAAATAGTCATTCAAAAAGCAGTGATGCAAAAAGCACTGATATAAAAACGAACAATTCAAAAAATGCTACTGTTAACAGCGTGGCAAAAACTGCCCCTGTTAAAGTTGTGGAAGAAAAAAAGCCAGTCGCCGCAGTTACAGAGGAAGTGAAAGAAAAGCCTCAGCCTGAAAAAACAATAACGACACCGCAGTCACAACAGATGCAATTATATATTTCTGCGCGCAAAGAGTTAGGGCGTGGGCAAAATCAGATCAATGCCTGTAACAATGCTGAACGTGCTTATAATTATGGGCGCTTGCATGGAACAAGTGGAATTAATGTCTATGCTGAATCAGGTGTATTGGTGGCAAGATGTTTGACCAATGTGCCAAGTTACAGTCAGCGTTTTTCTAATCCGCAAGATCGAGCCAAACGAATTTTGCAGAATTTGGCGGGTAATCAAAATCATGCAGTTGCCAAACATATGTTAAAACAGATTAAGTGAGGGAATAGGGTGTTTTACCTCAACGAAGTGAAACACCCAAATAAATTAAAAGCGTTATTCATCATTCAATGAACATTCAAAACTACTCGGATTCTCTTTACAGCGAACTTTTTTGAGGAAATTCATCATTTGTGGATCATAAATACCTGATTTAGTCAGTGCAATACGAGATTCACGCATCATTTTGATATAGTTCAGTTGTTCATTGGCTGGGATATTCATCCAATATTTTGCGGGAATTTCTTTTTCATATTTTGCTACGATGTTAAATGTTCTGCCCAATTGACTCGCGACCCAAGTTCGAGATTTTTGTCCAAAGCCTTGAGGGAATTTGTCTTTGCGAATAATAAAATTGGCCGAAATTTGAGTCAGTGGGAATTTTACGATGCCGCCTTTTTCTCCTAGGCCCTTATAGAGCTCAAAAGGTTTAAATGCAACAACAGGTGCAGGAAGGATATCAATTTCATGATTGTTAAATTTAGCGCCTGCACTGGTGACATCAACAGAAACAGCTTGTGCGCCCACTTGTTGAACCAATTTTGGTTGCGCTTCGTCATAACGGAACACCCCAATTTTTTTACCAGCAGCTTTTGCTAATGTATTGATATTTTTGTCATTTACAAAAAGATATGCTGGGCCAATTGTACCTAATCCTGCAATTTCATAAGGGCCATTGATCATCTTTTCCGCTGCTCGAGGTAAAGACAATAATTTATAGGCTGAAATGGCTGTTTTCATATCCGTTAATGCGCCGATCGCGTCTAAGGAGCCAATATATTTATTAAATTGGCGACCACGTAAACCACTGATAATTGCACCATCACATTTACCCACTTTTAAGTCTTCTGCGGCGAGCCTTTCGTCAGTAACGGCTCTTAAATCTATATCAGCGCCCCAATTTTTTGCTTCAAGTGCATAATCTTTAGCTAGGGCATATGCATCACCTGCTTTACCAACCGGATCAAAAACACATACAACTTGCTTTGCAAAAGCAGGCATTGAAAGTACGAATAAAGTAGTTATTGTGAGAGTTTGAACCATTTTCATATATATTTCCCTATAAACAGTTATGGCATATCTTATTAAAACGTATGTGCTATTGATGAACTAATGACCAACAGGATTGTTTTTTATGTCATAAAATCCAACAAATGTAGGTTTTTGGATATGAATTATCGATTGAGATCTGAGATATTGGTCTTCTAGATCTTTAATCAGTTTGAGCTAGATGATGGATTAAGAAAGTATTTTATTTTTGAAACTTGAGATGCTTTCTATTTTTAATACAACCTAAATATTGAATCCAGTTTAGCACAGCAAATGAGATTATTTTCAGTAGATGTTGTTTACAGAGTCATAACAGGCGAACAGGTAGCGCTTGTGATACAAAGGATTTAATTTCGAATTGGACTTTGTTTATGTCACGCCAAATTTTCTCCTCAATGCATTCTAAATTTTCCCATATGGGTCGTTCTGTGTTAATGGCGACGGCATTAATGGGAACAGCACAATTTGCTGTCGCAGGGCCAACCGTCGATCAACTCAGTGATTGTTTGGTAAAAGCAACCACAGCAACAGATAAAACTACAGTATTACAGTGGACGTTTGCTGCACTATCTACACACCCTGATCTAAAAGCATTGAGTAATGTTAGTGATGCGCAAAGAACGCAACTCGATCAAAAGTTTGCTCAGGTTTTACAACGGGTGATTGTAGAGCAGTGTGCCGCACAGACCAAAGCAGTGATTGCAGCTGAAGGTGTGCAAGCAGTAGGTGACAGTTTCCAAGAGCTAGGTCGTACGACAGGTGAAGATATTATTAAAAACCCTGAAGTGAAAAAACAGTTACAGGGTGTATTGCGTTATGTCGACTTAAATAAATTGGTGATGACTTTTTTAACCCCTGATATTTGGAATAAGTTGGGTGTGATTCGTCCTTAAATCACTTTATCTTTACGGAGCAAGACTTCTTATCAGTTTAAAGGAGTGGGAATCTTCATGACTCAATAGAAGGCATTATAGAAATTTCAACGAAGCTCCTCTTACTATTGAAAGGCTTTGGGGAGTGGAATGAATGCATCAAGAAAGCTTGTTTAAAGTGACATTGTTAAAATTAGATTGAGTTTTGGTCTGTAAAAATTGGTGATTGAGGGTATTTAAAAGATTGAGTTTTTTCAGTGATTGCATGTTATCTTGATGATTTGATTCAAAGAAAGCTTAGGTCAATTTAATGAATTTTGAAAAACTCTTTTTATATAAACAATGGTCAGATCAGCGTTTATTTAAAGCCATAGATCAAATTGATCAAGTGCAATATTTAGAAGATTATAATTTTGCCAAGCAACAATTCAATCATATGATCATTGTCGAAGAGTTATTTAGATCTCGGCTAGAAAACAAAAAAGCGTTGCACAGCCAAACCAATACTGAATTTTTACCCGCCTTAGATGAAATTAAACAACGAATTGCTGAATCACATTTATGGTTTATTGAATTTGTACAAAATATTCAATCGGATCAACTTGTAGAAATTATTCATTTTCAATTTATAGATAAAAAAACAGGCAGTCTTTCAATAGAAGAGATCCTCTTTCATATCATCAATCATGGGACATACCATAGAGGTAATATCGCGCATGCTTTACATCATGCTGAGATGGTTCATCCTGCCGATACATATACAGTCTTTATTCATCAGTATGAACCTGAGCGTAGAGTGGTTTGATAATTTATAAATGACAGGTGATTTTTGCTTTCTGATATTAGAAATAAGTTAGGTATGCGAAATCAATCCTTGTCTCATTTGTTTAAAATTTAATTGTTAAAAATTAACCAATACGTATAATTAATTGAATGATACGTATGAGGTGAAATCTTATGCAAGCGAAATTGACTTTATCTATAGATAAAAAAGTGATTGAACGGGCGAAACTTTATGCTCAGGAACATGAGCAGAGTGTTTCGAGTTTGGTTGAAGCTTATTTAGATCGTATTTCAACACACACTGAAATTTCGAGTGATGTTCAAGCGCCTATTACTGGAAGTTTGACTGGGATGTTTGCCATTCAAGACCAAGGGCAAGATTATAAAGCATTGCTTTCTGAGGCTCGTATGGAAAAACATAAATGAGCGAGCGGATATTTATTGATTCTGATGTAATTTTGGATGTGGCTTTAGCGCGTCAGCCTTTTGTTGAGGCAAGTCAAACTGTTGTAGCGTTGTGTGAGAAAGGGCATTTTACAGGGTGTATTTCTTCGAACAGTGTTGCCAATATTTATTATATTTTGCGTAAGTTGGGCGGTGATGAGAAAGCGCGTCTTTTTATTCAACAACTTTTAAAATTCTTGATGATTATCCCTGTTGATCATGTTGGGATTTCTCAAGCGTTGGTGTCTAAGTTTTCTGATTTTGAAGATGCAATTCAATATTTTTCTGCGTTGAGTTTTGGTTGTAGCAAAATCGTGACGAGAAATATTCAGGATTATAAGTTTGCTGAAATAAGTGTTGTTTTACCGAGTACTTTTATCGGCTGAGGGTAGTTTGCCAGATAAAAAATTTTGAGAAAAATAATAGATTTAAATGTATGCCAAATTTTAAAAACTCAACATATAAATCCTTTAAACAAAGAAAACCCGCCCTAAAACGGATTTTCTTTTAAAATAAAATCAGCTTAACCAATCAATATTTTTTTAATGCTTTGGCTTAAAGTAAGGTTGGCTTAGTTTAATGAGCAGGCTTTACCCTGATACTCATAGCGATTTACCTCATAACTTTTACCATCCCAACGATATACCGCAAAACATAAATCTGGACCTCCATTTTCAATATCAGGCCAGCCGTCTTTGCCTGTGCTTTTTAGAAAAGTCGGTATACCCGCGTTTTCAAAAAAAGTTTTCCATTTCCCATTTTTCTGTTGTGAAACAAGGTAGTATCCCACGCCTGTATTGCCATAACACATACTGCTGTAGTCTGAAATAACAGCATCATTTAGCCCATCTTTATTTAAATCCCGATATACAGTAATTTCACCCGTTTCGCATTTTCCTTCCCAACCATGCTTTGTTTTTGCAAAACCTGCTGCTTTAAAAATCAAGCTGGCTTCTTTTGAAGGAACATTAACTTTCGTTTCTGCGAAAGTTGTAGTTGTGAAAAGGACAAGTGTTGAGAGAGTTAGGATAGATATTTTCATTTTGACCTTGAATTTTGAGCAGTAGATTAATGTTTTTAAAGTAATAACAGCAAAGATTTCTTTTGAAAGTGTAACTGTTTCTGGAAAATAAAAAAGTAATAGTGAAGATAAAATGACTCTTTGCCTCGTTATGCTTATTAACTCGTAAAATGTATAAGATTAATAACATGACTAAAATCAGATGACGCTCCCTCTCCCTATGGGAGAGGGCTGGGGTGAGGGTGCTTTCCCAGATAAAAAATTTTGAAAGAAAATAATAGATTTGAATATAACCAAATTTTTAAAAAGCTAAACATACCAACGCTTTAAACAAAGAAAACCCGCTCTAAAGCGGGTTTTCTTTTAAAATTAAATCAGCTTAACCAATCAATTTCTTCATCAATTCATTGACTTGAGCAGGGTTGGCTTTACCACGAGAGGCCTTCATTACTTGACCGACTAGACCGTTGAATGCTTTCTCTTTACCAGATTTATACTCTTCAACCATCTTCTCATTGGCAGCAAGTACTTCTTTGATAATGGCTTCAATGGCATCTGTATCAGTTTCCTGTTTCAAACCTTTTTCAGCAATGATGTCATCTGCAGTTTTGCCTTCTTCCCACATAAAGCCAAACACTTGCTTAGCAATCTTACCGCTAATGGTATTGTCAACAATACGTGCGATCATCCCGCCAAGTTGTTCTGCTGAAACAGGAGAATCTTGAAGTTCAAGGCTGGCTTTATTTAAAGCACCAGAGAATTCACCCATCACCCAGTTTGCAGCAACTTTACCTTGAGCCGCACCACCAGAAGCCGTAACAACCGCTTCATAGAAGTCAGCCAATTCACGAGATAGAGTCAGTACATGTGCATCATATTCAGTCACAGCAAAGTCTGCGATAAAACGCGCACGACGCGCTTTAGGTAACTCTGGAAGTGCAGCACGAGCAGCTTCGATTTGCTCATTTGCAATGATCACTGGAAGCAAGTCAGGGTCAGGGAAGTAACGGTAATCGTTGGCTTCTTCCTTAGAACGCATTGAACGTGTTTCCATTTTGTTCGGATCGAACAAACGTGTTTCTTGATCAATACGACCGCCATCTTCCAAGATGTCCATTTGACGTTGAATTTCAACATTGATGGCTTGTTCGATAAAACGGAATGAGTTGAGGTTTTTTAACTCACAACGGGTACCAAATGGTTGCCCCGGACGACGTAACGATACGTTACAGTCAGCACGGAATGAACCTTCAGCCATGTTACCGTCAGAAATCCCTAACCAACGCACCAAAGTGTGAATCGATTTGATATAAGCAACAGCTTCTTCAACTGAACGCATATCAGGTTCAGACACGATTTCAAGTAAAGGTGTGCCAGCACGGTTTAAGTCGATGCCAGACATGCCTTCGAATTGATCGTGAATCGATTTACCTGCATCTTCTTCCAAATGCGCACGAGTTACGCCTATACGCTTCACTGTGCCATCTTCAAGCTGGATATCGATATGACCTAGCCCAACGATAGGATTGTCCATCTGGCTGATCTGGTAGCCTTTTGGCGAGTCTGGGTAAAAGTAGTTCTTACGCGCAAATACAGAGGCTTGGTCGATATAGGCATCAATCCCCAAACCAAAACGAATTGCAAGATCAACCACTTCTTGGTTTAGCACAGGAAGTACACCCGGCATTGCCAAATCAACAAGGCTGGCTTGAGTATTCGGGTCTTGACCAAATTCAGTTGATGAACCTGAAAAGATTTTAGACTGAGTTGCAAGCTGTGTGTGAATCTCAATACCAATAACGACTTCCCAACCGTCAATCAGCTTTGACACGGATGGTGCTAACTTTTGAGCTTCAGTCATTATGCATTCTCCTCAGCAATAGCCGCACGTTTAGTATGCCAATCTGTATTTTGTTGATATTGATGCACAATTGAAAGTAATTGTGATTCTGACCAATAGTTACCAATTAACTGTAAACCTACTGGGAGATTATTCGTATCAAAACCAACAGGTGCGTTAATGGCTGGTAAGCCGGCCAAGTTCACCGCAAGTGTATAGATATCGCCTAAATACATTTCGGTTGGACTCAAGTTCGCACCGATTTTGTATGCTGTTGTTGGTGCAGATGGTGCTGCAATCACATCGACATTTTCAAAAGCTTTTAAGAAATCCTGTTGGATTAAACGACGAACTTTTTGTGCTTTCACGTAGTAAGCATCGTAATAACCAGCAGAAAGTGCATAAGTACCAATCAAGATACGACGTTGTACTTCTGCACCAAACGCTTCTGAGCGAGAGCGTTTATAGAGATCTAAAATATCAGTCGGGTTTTCACAACGGTAGCCATAGCGAACACCGTCATAACGTGACAAGTTAGAAGACGCTTCCGCAGGCGCGATCAAATAATAAGTTGGTACATAGGCTTCAGTCATGTTGAGGTCAATCTCAACCAATGTCGCGCCCATGTCTTGCAATTTTTTCAAAGATTCTTCAACACGTGCTTTAACTTCCGCATCGAGACCTTGAACATTGAAGTATTGTTTTGGAATACCAATACGTAAACATTTCACTGCTGTTGCATTTAAGTTTGCAACATAGTCATCCACTTCTTTGTTGATTGAGGTTGAATCTTTGAGATCATGTCCAGCAATGGTGTTCATCAAAAAAGCACAGTCTTCAGCAGAACGTGCCATCGGGCCACCTTGATCCAGTGATGACGCAAATGCAATCATCCCGAAACGAGAGACACGGCCATAGGTCGGTTTAAGACCGGTTAAGCCACAGAAAGAAGCAGGCTGGCGAATTGAACCACCTGTGTCGGTACCTGTTGCAAGCGGTGCAAGATCAGCCGCAACAACAGCCGCAGAACCACCAGAAGAGCCACCTGGAACATGTTCTAAGTTCCATGGGTTTTTAGTCGCGCCGTAGAATGAACTTTCAGAGGTTGAACCCATTGCGAATTCATCCATGTTCACTTTACCTAAAGTCACTAGGCCAGCTGCTTTGGCTTTCGCCACCACAGTTGCATCATAAGGTGAAATGAAGTTGTCCAGCATTTTTGAACCCGCAGTGGTTTTAATCCCTTGGGTACAGAAAATATCTTTATGCGCCAGTGGAACACCAGTCAATACGCCAGCAGTTCCAGATTTTAGTAAGTTGTCAGCAGCATCAGCTTGAGCCAATGCTTGTTCGGGAGTGACCGTTACATACGATTTGACACGATCATCAATTTTCGCAATACGGTCCAAATAATGCTGAGTCAATTCACGAGATGAAAATTGGGCAGATTTTAAGCCTTCTGTCATTTCACGAATCGATAAACGGTGTAAATCAGTCATGAGTACAATTCTTTACGATTAATTTTTTAAAATAAGTTCATTTGATCAAATATTATTCAATCACTCTCGGAACGAGGTACAAACCATCCTGAGTTGCAGGAGCAATGGCTTGATATTCTTCACGATGGTTCGCTTCAGTCACGACATCTGGACGAAGTGGTTGCGGATTATCAAATGGGCTCTTAAGTGGCTCAACACCATCGGTATTGATCGCTTTTAAGGTCTCCATCATCCCTAAGATTTTATTTAAACTTTGAGCATATTCAGCAGATTGCGTATCATTCAGCGACAATCGAGCAAGATTGGCGATTTGCGATACAGTTTGTGCATTTAATTCTGCAGAATGCTGAACATCTGAACTTGACATGATGTCTCACCTAATCAGTTTTAAAAAAATTCAAAATATCGTGCGTTATAATAAGCGATTGACTTGTTCAAATCATCACATTTAGTTAAAGTTGCCATCTTGCGTCCATATAAAGTTTAAACTGAGAACGACCCGTGATTCTAAAACGACTAATTGGCTTGTTTTCGCCAGATCTAGCCATTGATTTAGGTACTGCAAATACACTTATTTATGCACCAGGAAGGGGCATTATATTAAACGAACCGACAGTTGTGGCGATTCGTCACAGTGGTTCGCAGAAAATTGTTGCAGCTGTGGGTTTAGATGCTAAGCAAATGCTTGGTCGTACCCCAGCCAATATTTCTGCAATCCGTCCGATGAAAGATGGTGTTATTGCAGATTTCGAAGTTACTGAAACCATGTTAAATCAATTTATTGGTAAAGTGCATGAAAAACGTTTATTTCCACCTGCACCTCGTGTAGTGGTATGTGTACCATGTAAATCAACATTGGTAGAACGCCGTGCGATTCGTGAAGCTGTGTTTAACGCAGGTGCACGTGATGTACGTTTGATTGAAGAGCCTATGGCTGCTGCGATTGGGGCGGGTATGCCTGTTGAGCAAGCGTGTGGTTCTATGGTCGTAGATGTGGGTGGTGGTACAACTGAAATTGCCATCATTTCTTTACAAGGTTGTGTGTACGCAGATTCTTTACGTATTGGCGGTGATGTTTTTGATGAACAAATTATTAACTATGTACGTAAAGCACATGGTTGTGTAATTGGTGAAACAACGGCTGAAACTATCAAAAAAGAAGTGGGCATGGCTGTTGCTGATGGCACAACTTTAGAAATTGAAGTTCGTGGTCGTAACCTTGCTGAAGGTGTACCGCGTGCTATTACGGTAACTTCAGATGAAATTACCCAAGCGATTTCTGATCCATTACAAAGTATTGTTTCTGCTGTGAAATCGGCACTTGAGCAAACTCCACCTGAGTTATCTTCTGATATCGCAGAGCGTGGTATTGTGTTGACAGGTGGTGGTGCATTACTGCGTAACCTAGATAAGTTGCTTGCTCAAGAAACAGGTTTACCTGTTGTTGTAGCAGAAGATCCTTTAACTTGTGTAACGCGTGGTGGCGGTAAAGTCTTAGAATTCTTTGACAATCCAAACCATGATATGCTTTTTGTAGGCTAAACTATACTCGATTAAGTTTAAGGATGAGGCGGTGCAACCGAATCTCTTTTCAAGACAACCGCCATCTTTTCGCTCGTTCATCATTGCGGTCATCACTTGTTTGGTAGTGCTGTTTTTTAACTGGCGCATGCCCCAAGTGATTCAACCTGCAAGAGATGTCTTGTATGCGGCATATAATCCAATTTATGCCTTAGCAAGCTATCCTGTATTGTCGAAAGAATGGCTAAATCAACAAACTAAATCTGAGGCTCAGTTACGTCGTGAAAATACCGCGATGCAAGCTGAATTGCTTCAGGCTCAAGTACGTCTGCAAAAACTCTCTGAACTTTCTGCTGAAAATACCCGTTTACGTGGTTTGCTCGATACGCCATTGATTATCGATGGACGTATGGAAATTGCAGAAGTGATTGGAACCGATGCTGACCCATTGCGTCATATCATTATCATTAACCGTGGTGAAGCCAATCATTTAAAAGTTGGGCAAACCGTTTTAGATGATAAAGGAATCATGGGGCAAATCATCAACGTCTATCCACATAGTAGCCGTGTCATGTTGCTTTCCGATAAAGAACATTCTTTATCTGTACGTTTAGAAAGCTCAGGTATGCGCGCCATCGTGACGGGTACTGGTGATTTAGGACATTTGAAAATGGAATATGTTCCAACAAGTGCCAATATCAAAGTGGGTGATAAAGTTTATAGTTCAGGTTTGGGGCAACATTTCCCAGCAGGCTATTTGGTCGGTTCTGTATCTAAAGTCATGCGTCATAACACGGGTGAGTTTGCGCAAATTGATGTGGTTCCAGCTGCACAATTAGCAGGTGGTCATCATGTTGTGGTACTTTTCTCTGATTCTTTAGCGATGGAGCAGCCAAATGTTGATCGCTAAGAAATTACCTTCTGAAAAGCAACGTAAAGATCCATTATGGATTATTGTTGTCTCAATTATTATTGGTTCAATTTTAGTGGTTTATCCGATGTCCTATGCATTAGCAGGATGGCGGCCACTGTATATGTTTTTAATCATGCTATTTTGGGTGCTGTGTCAGCCTACATGGTGTGGAATTTGGTTTGCATTTACCATGGGGCTATTTACTGACTTATTGTTAGATGCACCTTTGGGGATGAATGCATTGAGCTATGTGCTGATTGCATTTTTAACTCGCTATTTTATTCGAGAAAGACGTGTACTGACATTTAGTAATCTTTGGATTATTAGTATGTTTGCAATTCTCGCGCATTTGGTCTTTACCTTTATGGCGCAAGTGATGGCAGGTACGCATTTTTCGATTACCCGTCATTGGCAAACATTGGTTTCGAGTATTTTTTGCTGGCCAGTTCTTTATTATTTATTAAGAAGATGGCGCATTTAATTCTGGCCTCAGGCTCGCCAAGGCGTAAAGAGCTGCTTTTACAAGTGGGCTTGGATTTTAGCATCCACAGCCCAGATATTGATGAATCTGTCTTGGAACACGAACAGATTGAGCAGTATGTCCAACGTTTGGCTGAAAGCAAAGCCAAAGTGGTATTGGCGTTGCATCCGCAAAGCACTGTTATTGCAGCAGATACAAGCTTGGTTTTTGCCAATCAAATTATTGGGAAACCAACATCTAAGCAGCATGCTTTTGAAATATGGACATTATTGTCAGGTCAAAAACATGAAGTGTTGACAGGTGTTTGCGTTGCAAATGCACATCAATTATTGAGTGTCGTGGTTCGTACGGAAGTTGAGTTCCAACAATTCAGTCTGAATGATATGGAAGAATATTGGGCTACAGGCGAACCTTTGGGGAAAGCTGGCGCATATGCAATTCAAGGTATTGCGGCAAAGTATGTGACAGGTATAAATGGTAGTTATAGCAATGTGGTTGGGCTACCGTTGCATGAAACGATACAGTTACTTGATCGTATAGATCAGCGCAGTTGAGGCACTAAATTAACTGCTGAAAAGAATTTTTATAATGTTTTGAGTTTAGTTATGTCTGACGAGTTATTGATTAACGTCACACCTATGGAATGTCGTGTGGCGCTAATTCAAAATGGTACGGTCAACGAACTGTTTGTTGAACGAACTGTTAAACGCGGGTTAGTCGGGAATATTTATAAAGGAAAAGTTGTCCGTGTACTTCCAGGGATGCAAGCAGCCTTTGTCGATATCGGGTTATCTCGTACTGCATTCTTACACATCAATGATATGATTTGGCCGCGTAATCAACCTACGCCAAATGTCTTTGAGTTATTACAACCCGGTCAAATTCTGACGGTTCAAGTGATGAAAGACATGTTGGGCACTAAAGGTGCGCGGCTGAGTACCGATCTTTCTATCCCATCTCGTTATCTTGTCTTGATGCCATATGGCAGTCATATTGGTGTATCGCAACGGATTGAGTCTGAAGAAGAACGTGACCGTTTACGCTCGATGATTGAAAGAATTCAAAGCGAGCATAAGTTGCCGGGTTCAGTGATTGTACGTACAGCCGCTGAAGGAATTGAAGAGGCTTCAATTGCTCAAGATATGGCATATTTAGCCAAGCTTTGGGAATTTATTCAGAAAAAACAAAAAATTATTGCAGTACCTTCGCTGATTTTTGAAGAACTTCCTTTACCACAACGTGTTATTCGCGATTTAGCCAATGATGATACGGCAACAATTTATGTCGATTCACGGGAAATACATGCCAAGTTGCAAGAGTTCGTTTGTGAATTTGTACCGAGTATGGAAAGCCGCTTGCAGCACTATCCTGGTGAGCGTCCACTTTTTGATTTGTACAATGTTGAAGAAGATATCCAAAAAGCATTACAAACCCGTGTAGCTTTGAAGTCAGGTGGTTATCTGATGATAGATCAGACTGAAGCGATGACCACAATTGATGTCAATACAGGTTCGTATGTCGGTGGCCGTACGCTAGAAGACACTGTGTTTAAAACCAATATGGAAGCGACACAGGTGATTGCGCGCCAATTACGCTTACGTAATTTAGGTGGCATTATCATTATTGACTTCATTGATATGCAGGAAGCTGTACATCGTGAAGAGGTCATGAATCAGTTTGATAAAATGCTGGAACGTGACCATGCAAAAACCAAGATTACCCAAGTCTCTGAACTTGGCTTAGTTGAAATGACACGTAAACGTACGCGTGAATCATTAGAGCATTTGTTGTGTGAATCATGTCCGACCTGTCAAGGGCGCGGATTTGTGAAAACAGCAGAGACAGTATGTTACGAAATTTTTCGAGAAATCTTAAGATATACCCGTGCTTATGAGTCTAAGAGTGGCTTTACTGTTATCGGTCATCCATCGGTGATTGATCGCCTATTAACTGCGGAAGCCCCAGCTGTCGCGGATTTAGAGCATTTTATTAATCGCGTGATTAAATTCCAAGTCGAAAATTTATACACGCAAGAGCAATACGATATCATTTTGAGTTGAAATTGTAACAGGATGTCGTTAAACAGTTGTTACATCTGAAATTTTACTTTTTGAACTGATTTCACAATACTAGATTACAAAGGTAGCCAAAGACTTTCTCCCTTTCACAGTCTTAGCAAGTGAGGTCATAAAATGAGTGTAAGTGAACAATTAATCAGTCGTAGTATCAAGCATGTGTTGGAAAGCCAGCCTAAAAATACATGTGTTATGTTAGATGACAATGGTCAAGAAGTGAAAATCACTAAAGACATGGTGGTTAATGTCTGTCATCAACTGTTAAATAAGTGTCGTAATGTTAAAGATTAAGGGGCATATATTAGCCCCTTAATTTTTGAATCAATTTAAGTTTTTATCTCTAAATCAACATTAAAATCAATTATAAAATCCTATACTGACTTTCGTGCTGCAACAGATTCCTTCGCTACATCTTGAGTATCCGTTTTTGCCTTGGCTTGAGCGTTTGGCTTTTTGTCGGCAAGTTCTACTGCATTTTTCTCTGCAATAATTTGCTCAAACTTTTGGATTTCATTTTCCAAATGCGTGAGAAGATTCTGCAATTTAGGCAGAGATTTACGGCAACCCGTTAAACCGACTTCTAATTTATCTAAATAACTGGTCATGGTGATATTTAGTGCCTGACCATCCAAAACAATAGAAACAGGGTAGAGGGCATCTAATTTAGCGCCATTCCAATACAAAGGTTCACGTGGTCCAGGTACATTGGAAATGATTACGTTAAACGCCTGACGTTTTGGCATAAGTCCTGATGCAATATTCACGCCTGCTGCACCAAAAACGAAAGCACTATAATTTAAGATTTGATCAGAGCTCATACGTTTAAAACGATTTTTTGCATTTTGTACACTGCGTTTAATAATGTCTAAACGCTCTAAAGGACTTTCTTTATGTGTACCTAAATTTGCCAAAATCATGGTGATACGGTTACTCATATCTGAGTCATCATCACGTAATGAGGCTGGAACCATCGCAATCAGAGGTTTTTTCGGTAAAGCTTCTTGTGTGATTAAATAATCACGTAACGCGCCTGCACAAACAGCAAGCACCACATCATTAATCGTTACACCAAGAGCTTTGGAAATATCTCTAAAACGATCAAGTTCAAAAGACTGAGCAGCGAAACGACGTGATGAACTTACCCGTTGATTAAATAAACTACTCGGCGCTTGAAAGCTTGAAACATAATCGGGGTTTTTCCCCATTTCTTTAAATACAGTTTGGAACAGCTCTTGAGTGACCTTAGGTGCTGCTTCAACTTGCCCTTTTAAGGCAGAGAATATTTTTTTAGCTTTATCCAGTTTGGTTTCTTTTAAACGTTTTGCCCGTTTACCTTCGACACACCAAGGCGGAATAATGGTTTTGGAGTCAGCATCTTTTGAAAATGATTTTTCCACCAGACGCATACCAGCCACACCATCAATCATGGCATGGTGGATTTTAAAATACATGGCAAAGCGATTGCCTTCAATCCCTTCAATAATATGACAGGTCCAAAGTGGCTTTGCTCGGTCAATCAACGAACTGTGTTCCTGTGAAATATAAACCAATAATTCACGGATACGTCCCGGATGAGGTAGTGCGATATGACGGAAATGATGATCGATATCAAACTCTTCGTCTTCATCCCAAAACATGCCACTTAAGCGATTGTTAAAGGGGGGGACAGGAATAGATTTTGAATTACGAATATCTGCAACAAGATCTTGAATGAAGGTAGAAGGCGCATGTTCTGGTATTTCAAATAAGAATAACCCACCAACATGCATGGGTTGTTGACGTTTTTCTAAATTTAAAAAAATAAAATCAATAGGGTGTAATGGGCGCATAGTCTTGGATTGCCTCACTGCAATTTCTACAACAACTCATTTATGAGCTGGTGAATTGTTAGAATTATAGAACCGTGTAACTTGGGTCTGTTGATCATTCGTCCATGTTTACAACGATGTGATGTTAGAAAACATCAGGTACATCGTTACATTTTGTGTTGCCAACAATGCAGCGCTTTGTTGGCATTCTGGGTATAGCTAAAATTTCTCAGTTTGAGTGATGAAACCTGAAAATAGTCTCACTATTTTTTCATGCCTTTGCCTACTCAACTTTAGCCTATAACACAAGCTATAGATGAAATATCAACAAACCTTAGTATAAAACTTTTCTAAGCGTAAAATCCAAGCATTTCGATGAACGTTAAGTTAATAAAAATTCATGAGTTTTAATGAGTTTTCCTGATATTACTTTTTTAAATTGCCTGCGTGTAAGCCACATTCTTTATGTGTTGCTTCTTCCCACCACCAGCGACCTTCGCGTTCATGTTGATTTGGCAATACTGGACGGGTACATGGTTCGCAGCCAATTGAGATAAAGCCTTTTTCATGTAATGGATTATAAGGAATCTCCATCATACGAATATAGTTCCATACATCCGCACTTGACCAATTGGCCAATGGGTTATATTTAATCAGTTGTTTGCCTTCACCAGAAAAACCGCTATCCGCTTGAATGACTGGAATTTCCGTACGTGTACCTGGACTTTGATCTTTGCGTTGCCCAGTAATCCAACCATCTAAAGTGGCTAATTTTTTACGTAGTGGCTGAACTTTTCGGATACCACAGCATTCTTTATGATCATCTTGATAGAAGCTAAATAAACCTTTTTCATTGACCAACTGTTGAACGGTATCGGCTTCTGGAAAGCAAATCTCAATTTTAATCCCATAGTGCTTACGTACGGTTTCAAGAAATTGGTAGGTTTCAGGGTGTAAACGACCTGTATCTAAACTAAAAACACGAAATGGTTTACCTAAATTGTGTGCCATATCGATAAGAACAACATCTTCTGCGCCAGAAAATGAAATTGCAATTTCACCTTGCTGAGAAAGCGCAAGTTCTAAAATTTCAGAAGGTGATTTGTCGGCATACTCAGTCGCAAGTGCGTCCACAAGATCTATGATTGGAATGGCGGTCATATCTGCTCCTGGCAGTTAGCTTGAAGCTACAATTTTCGTAAACATGTTCAAAAGATATTTGAATTTAAGCATTTTGGCAAAAATTAGCTCAATTCAACTTATGTGAATTGCTGCTTTTGACGATCCAGATATTTTAAAGTAAATGAAATATGCTACTTAGCAGATTAATTAAAATGCTTATGAATAAAACAGATTTGTAAATATTCACAAGTCTTATGCATAACCAAATGAAATGGGTTTGCTGTAAAAACTTTCAGCATTCTTTTTAAACTTTAGTGCTATGATAAGCCCAAAATTTTTAACTGACATTTGGGAGAACCCATGGAAATCGTATGTCTTGATCTTGAGGGTGTATTGGTACCAGAAATCTGGATCAATTTTGCTAAAAAAACAGGAATCAAAGAATTAGAAGCAACAACTCGTGATATTCCTGACTACGATGTGTTGATGACTCAACGCTTAAATATTCTTAAACAGCATGGTTTAGGTTTAAATGACATTCAAGCTGTGATTGCAGACATGGGGCCATTTCCGGGTGCAAAAGAGTTTGTAGAATGGCTACGTACCCATTTTCAGTTGATTATTCTTTCAGATACATTTTATGAGTTTGCACATCCGTTGATGCAACAGTTAGGTTGGCCAACAATTTTCTGTCATAAATTAGAAACTGATGAAAATGGTATAATCACTGCGTATAAATTGCGCCAACCTGATCAAAAACGTGAAGCTGTAAAAGCTTTACATGGTTTAAATTACCGTGTAATCGCAGCAGGCGATTCGTATAACGATACAACCATGTTGGGTGAAGCTGATCATGGTTTCTTATTTGACGCGCCTGAAAATGTGATTCGTGAATTTCCACAGTTCCCGCCAATTCATGGTTATGACGCACTGAAAGAAGCAATTCGTAAAGCATCTATTCGTGATATTCCTGCTTAATCTACGATTTAAATAAAAAGGCGCTCAATGCGCCTTTGGTTTTACTTTTTAACACGCTTTAGTGGATGTTCTGTTTGTTTTTAAACGCAAAAACAAACGCCAAGCTAGCTAACAAAATAATCATACAAATATAGACATCTGCAGTAAAAATTAAGCCCACTTTATTGACAAAGTATCCAGCAATAATCGCAGGTATACTAAAGGCTAAATAACTTTCAACAAAAAATGCGGCCATTAAACCTGCACGTTGTTCAGGCAAAGCTAAGGGCATAACAGCACGAATTGCACCCATAAAACCTGTACCAAAGCCGACCCCTGTCACCACAGCACCAATAAACAATAAGATGGGTTGTACCAGATGAATGCCAAGCAAAATAACACTTGAGCCCGAGACAATCGTAATTGCAGCAGTGACTAAAATTTTAAATGTTGGCGCATTGCGCAGGGTTAAAATCCCAACAGCCCCTGAAACTGATAGGGTAATAAACATCATGCCATTCAGCCATGCCGATTGCACATGGAAAGCTTGAGCCAGCAATGAAGGCATTAACGAGAGGAAGAACCCACTGACCATCCATAACGAGATATTAATTGGACTTACGATCAAGAGTGCTTTTCGGGTTTGTACTGGAACAGTCAGTTGTGGTTTTAATGATGCCAAAGCACCCATACGTTTAGCTGCGGTTTCAGGGCTAAAAATTGCGATAAAGGTGGTACACAGAAACAGAAAGATGAGTATTTCAAAAATCAGTGTCAATGGAACACTCGAAAACTCTAAAACAATGCAGGTCATCAGCATACCCGCAGCCATACCAAGCATTGGAGAAATACTATTTATTAAAGAACCCTGTGTTTTACTCAGATCAAGTAAAGCGGCTCCAAACGTAGATGCGGCTAAAGCTGTGGCAATACCTTGCAAACCACGTGCGATAAACAGCATTTCGATGTTGGATGCAAACAAGAAAAAGCCCATGGACATAATTTCTAAAATCAATGCCGCAAAAATAACCGGCTTACGTCCAATATAATCAGACAATGATCCTGCCACCAATAAGGTTAATAGCAATGCAAACGCATAGGTGGCAAAGATAAGCGTTAATAAAACAGGAGAAAAATGGAACTGTTGTTGATACAAGCGATATAACGGTGTTGGTGCGCTTGAGGCTGCCAAAAAGGCCATTAGGGTAAAAGTATGTGTGTACAGTGCAGCATTATGGCTTAATTTATAGGAAGTCACTTGACGATTAAAATTAGAGTTGCGCATAATCAACATGTACATAAAAGCTATTAATTAGCTTTTATACCGTATTTTGGATTAAACACAAAGGTTTAGCTAAGATGATTTTTGATTAAAGCTGTTCTTCAATCATTAACCCATTGATAGATTTTCATTTATAGATTTGTAGTGATTTGCTGATGACGAAAGTGATTACAGGTTTGCGTCCCGGTGGGCGCAGTGCACGAATACAAGCTGCAGTTCATAATGCGGTGCAAACATTACAGCAGAATGTAGCTGTGGCAGATTTGACGATTCCGATGATTGCTGAATATGCAGGGGTCACCCCCTCTACGATCTATCGACGGTGGGGAGATTTATCTCAACTGCTTGCAGATGTTGCCTTTAATATTTTACATCCAGACAGTGTACCTGCGGATCTTGGGAGTTTTAAGCAAGACTTATATGCATGGATGGAGCAATATTTTGAGGAATATGCCTCACCCGTTGGGCGTACAATCTTAAGCGATATTGTGGCGGAAAATGATTCGCCAACCTCTGGTAAGTGTTATGACTTTTTGATTCAACAGTTAGACATTATTCAGCAACGTGCCCAGCAAAGGAATGAAACAAGCATCGACAATCAACTGATTATTGAAATTGTGATTGCACCCATGTTGCATCGGATTCTATTTACCGAACAAGAATCGAGTTTGGACTATATTCACCACTTATTGGCACGTTTATTTAATTTTGCGGATGTCTTTAAAAACACAACATCCGATTTTGGGTAGTAAACAGGTGCAATCATTTCGGCTTTGAGAAAAACTTAAAGCGCGCCTCGAATCAATGGATAGACATTATCGAGTAGAATTTTTTGTGCCGTTGCATTGGGATGGATCAAGTCTTTTTGCATCAAACTTTTATTGCCTGCAATTCCATTCATAAAAAACGGATGCATTTTAACTTTGTATTGTTGGCTTAGGGTTTGGTAGTTTTTCTCAAAAGCTTGGCTATAAGCTGCACCATAATTCGGTGGAATTTTCATTCCCAATAAAATGACCGTGGCTTGGCTTTTCTGGCTTTGTTGAATTAATTGCGCAAGATTTTTCTGAATCATTTGTGGCGGTTGACCACGTAAACCATCATTGCCACCCAACTCAATCACCACGATATCAGGTTTATGGCTTTGTAAAAGTTTTGGAAAACGCGCCAACGCACCACTGGTGGTTTCACCACTTACACTGGCATTCACCACATTATGTTGTTTGGGAAATTGTTGGTTTAAGCGTTGCTGTAGCAAGAAAACCCAGCCTTGTTGTGGGTTGATACCATAACCCGCACTTAAGCTATCACCTAAAATCATGATCGTTTTTGCAAAACTACTAACGGGCAACAGACAGATTATGCTAAAAAATAAACAATGAATTAGGTTTTTCATCATTTTCAAATTTAACAATTTTTTGATTTGCATATAAGGTACTTTATGATGTCTAAGGTTCAGGATGATTCAACTTCTCCCATCATGCCACAAGTGATAATTTCTGCACAGCAACTTACACAAAAGATAGAATTACCTCATCAAACGCTTACAATTTTTGAAAATCTAAATCTTAATATTTATACAGGTGAACAGGTTGCGATTACTGGACGTTCTGGTTCCGGAAAATCAACTTTATTGGGCATCCTTGCTACTCTCGATCAAGCCAGTGCAGGTCAACTCAGTGTTTGTGGTGAATCAATTGAGCATTTAAATGAAGAACAACGTGCGTTGATTCGACTTCAATATATTGGTTTTGTATTTCAATCTTTCCAGTTGCTCCCACATCTTTCTGCCTTAGAAAATGTGATGTTACCATTACGTTTACAGAAGAATTTTAATTATGCACACGCAGAACAAAAATCTTTAAGTTTATTGGCCAAAGTTGGTTTAGAACGACAAAGCCAACAAACACCGAAAGTATTGTCTGGTGGGGAGCAACAACGGGTTGCCATTGCACGAGCTTTAATTTCTGACCCCAAAATTATTTTTGCTGACGAACCTACAGGCAATTTAGATGAACATACTGCATTTGAAATTGAACAACTCTTATTTGATTTAAATAAAGAACTCGGTACAACTTTAGTGCTTGTCACTCACGATTCGCAATTGGCAGCACAGTGCCAACGTCATTATGAATTAAAAGATGGTCAATTGATTGAACATGCTCAAACGCCTCAATCGAATGAGGTGGTGTAATGTTGACCTTGTTTAAACCCTTATTTAGGCAAAGTTTTGCCAGTTCAGGCATATATTTGCTGATTATTGCATTGAGTTTAGCCATTAGTGCGACTACTGCATTCAAGTTTAGCAATGATCAAGTCAAACAAGCAGTGACCTTACAAGCTGCCAAAATGCAAGCTGCAGATTTACAACTTAGTGATACAGATCCAATTGACCAACAATGGATCAAACAGGCTGATGATTTAAAATTAAAACAGTCCCATGTCACCATTTTTGGTTCAATGGCCTCTACACAGGATCAGTTTGTTATGGTCAATGTGAAAGCCATTGACACAGCATTTCCCTTACGTGGTGAATTAAGAATTGCGCCAAAACAAGCCTTACAAAGTGGCGGGGTTTGGCTAAGCAAACGCGCACAAGAATTATTAAAATTAAACCTAGGCGATAGCGTTCAAATTGCCAATGGTCAGTTTAAAGTTACTGGCATCATTGAACATGATTCAAATCAAGAATTAGGCTTTTCTGCCTTTTCGCCAACCGTGATTATCTCTCAAGCAGATGTTGCAAAAACGGGTGCAATTCAAGTTGGAAGTCGGATTGAATATCGTTTGTTGATGGCAGGGGATGCGGAGTCGATTGCAACATATCAGCAATTTTTTAAGACATTTAAAGCACAAGAAAAGCAAAATGTGAATTCAAAGATTGCACAAAATTCGGACGCAGATTCAGCTTTAAGTGCATCAAGTGCCACTACATTGACTGAAAACACATTGACTGAAAAGCAGCCAGCAACACACTCACAAACAGATCAATCCATACAAGATCAACAAAATGCGGATAATGAATTAGATGCACAAAGTAATTTAAGACTACGTAATGCAGATGAGGGCAATTCACGCTTACTTAAACCGATTGAAAACCTCGATACTTTCTTACAATTGGCCAATATTCTGACGATTCTTTTATGTGGTTTAGCCATCGCTTTAACCAGTCAGCGTTACGTACAGCAGAACCAAGATCATATTGCACTGATGCGTTGTATGGGGGCAACGAAACGGCAGATTTTTCAAACCTATCTCGGGTTGCTGAGTGTTGTTATTTTAATCGCCATTGTCATTGGCAGTATTTTAGGACTGATTTTAGGTTATTCGTTGTTGCAATTGATGTTGCAGATGATTCCGAACCTAGAGTTGCAATTTTCAATGTTGCAGATGCTGGTTGGTCCTTTGCCTATTGCAATTTTTACCAGTGCAATTGTATTGATTGGATTTATTTTACCGAGCTTGTGGCAACTGTTAAATACACCGCCTATTCGGGTGATACGCCAACAAGAAAAGTCGGCACGTTCAATGTTGTGGATGATGGCTACAGGTTTAGTGAGCTTGATTATTTTTAGTTTGGTCTTGACCGAAAATCTGATACTTACTGCATTGGTAATGGGTGCAGTCATTGTGTTAACAGCTTTGTTATATGCAGTGGTTTGGATGATTTTAAAGACTTTAAAATCAATGAAAAATAGGCTCTCAGCCTATATCCGAACCCCTTCGCAAACCGCATTGCAAATTACCGCTTTGGCATTAGGTTTAAGTCTGATCACGGTACTTGCTGTATTGAGAACTGATTTATTAGAGCGTTGGCAGCAACAATTGCCTGAAGGAACGCCTAACCAGTTTATTTATGGTCTACCACCATTTGAACTGGATGCTTTTAAACAACAATTGGCACAGCAACACTGGAAAAGCACACCGTTATATCCCAATGTAAAAGGGCGCTTATTGGCAAAAAATGGTCAAGCTTTTCCTGCCCAATTGGTAAAAACCAATAATTCTTTACGTCGTGAGTTAAATCTCACCCAAGCAGATCATTATCCACAAGACAATATCATTGTTGCTGGAAATGCTCAATTGACTCAAGTTGGGCAGGTGTCTGTAGAGGCTAAACTGGCTGAAGAATTGGGCATCAAAATTGGCGATCGTTTAACCTTTAGTTTGCCTGAGGGAAATTTGGACGCGCAAGTTGTGAATTTGCGTACCGTGGAATGGCAAAGCTTTAGTCCAAACTTTTTCTTTATTTTTACTCCAAAGACGTTGGATGAAAACGCAGGCAGCTACTTAGGGAGTTTTTATGTGCCGCCGAGTGAAAAAATCAAGATGGTTAATCTGATTCAACAATTTTCCAATACGGTCTTTATTGACGTCTCTTTAATTTTTGATGAAATTAAAAACTTGGTTTCTGTGTTGGTTAAAATCATTACGGTTTTGGCAGTATTGGTGAGTTTATCTGGCTTTTTGGTACTGATTGCCTGTATCAATTTGCTGATGGATGAACGTAAAAAAGAAGTGGCATTGCTACGCTCTTTTGGTAGTTCAAAGCGCCAGTTAAAAAATATGATGAGTTTTGAAATCGGCTTTATTGGATTATTGGCGGGAATCGTTTCATGTTTCTTTGCAGAGGTGATTAGTGCCGTTGCCAGTTATCGTATGGAAATGGTGATGCAATTACATTGGGAAATTTGGCTGATTTTACCAATTTCGATGGCAGTGTTGTGCGCATTGATTGGGCGTTACCGATTGAGCTATTTATCCGAAATCCCACCATTGCAAAGTCTAAGAGAGTTGAATTAAACCGCTTTGTTTAAGTGGTTTTATCTGGCTGTTTAATCTCAGTTGAGCCCTTAAAAGACTGCCCAGTGAAGACAGTAAATTAAAAAATGGTGACCTATAGGCCGCCATTTTTTATGCTTCTTGAATTGAGTGTACTCTGCAATGTTTTATTGCGGCATAGACAAGCTATTTTAGAGATTAAAAGTTTAATTGCTCACGCATTTGTGCAATGGCTTGTTGCCAAAGTGGGCTAAGTGGTCCAACGAGATGCTGGCAATAGAGATAAACCGCATAGGTTGCTGCAATCCCTAAAATCACAATGATAATATTGGCAGCTTTACCCATTTTGGCACGTTGTGTTGCATACCAAGCCAAAGCCATGACCGCACCCATTAACATCCCACCGATATGGGCAGCATTATTAATTCCAGAGGCTAAAAAGCCAAAAGCTAAGTTGATCGCAAGTACGGTTAAAAGTGATCTTTTATCTAAAATGAATCTTTGATTCGGGGTAGGTGGGAACAACGATAGTAGTGTCAGTGCACCACCAAGTCCCATCACAGCACCCGATGCACCTGCAGATACATGAGGAAAGAGTTTTTGATCAAAATTTTGCAGCAGTTCGTAGCTATTTCGAATATCCAAATAACCACTTAATAAACTTCCCATGAGTCCAGCAAGGATATAAAGTCCAAGGAAATAAAACTTTCCTAAAGTTTTTTCAGCAACATCACCAAAAATATACAGTGCCCACATATTCATCATTAGATGCAGGATACCGAAGTGAAAAAACATACTGCTGAATAAGCGATATGGTTCCTCTAAGAAGGTTAAAGGTGCATAATCAGCACCCCAACGCAACGCGTCCAATGTTGTCGGGTCAGTAATATTGACACCTGATAAGACTTGGATGGCAAATAAACCGACATTGATGACAATCAGCAATAAGGTTATTTTACCAATAGAATTGGGTTGGCTATAAGTTGAAAGATCTTGATATTTAGACATGCTATTGCTTAGCTTTTTATAGATAGATTCAGCTTAACATGAAACGTCAGAATTTTCGGAGTAAGCAGCTGACATGAAAGCTTTTATTGTTCGTGCTTTGTTAATTGTGGTCAGTATTTTGATCATGATTCAGCTATGGATTTTCTCAAGTTTAATTTATTGGCGTACTCATGATGTAGAAACCACCATGTTTATGCGTTGGACATATCTGTCTGATTTTGAGCCGATTCAACATCAATGGCGCGACTATGACAAGATCAGTGATAACTTTAAACATGCAATTGTCGCAGCTGAAGATGCCAAATTTCTCGATCATCATGGTTTCGACTGGGATGGTATTGAAAATGCACTACAACGTAATCTTAAAAAAGACAAAGTAGTCGCCGGTGGTTCAACGATCTCTCAACAATTGGCTAAAAATTTATTCTTCTATAATCGTCGCTCATTTATTCGCAAAGGTCAGGAAGCGATTGCCACCACCATGATGGAGCGGATGTGGACTAAACAGCGCATTTTAGAAGTCTATATGAACTCTGTTGAATTTGGTGATCATATCTATGGTGTTGAAGCTGCATCACAACATTACTTTTCTAAGAGCGCGGCAAGTTTAAGTCGTGAACAGGCCGCATTTTTAGCAGTGATTTTAACCAATCCGAAGTATTATCAAAAAAATCGTGATGATTCTAAGCTTCAATACCGTAAGCGTTTGGTTTTGAAGTATATGCGTTATACCCGTATTCCAGATTGACGCTAAATAAATGAATTTAAAAAAGCACAAATTGATGTGCTTTTTTTATGAAGCGATGCTTTTTTTATGAAATTGTCACAAATTTGAAGCATACTAGAATTAAGACATTTTTTTTGATGCAGGTTTATTGCATGAATACCGCAGTGACGACAACAACGCCTACAGAATATTCTTATAATGAACGATATATAAATCGTGAGCTTTCAATTTTAGATTTCCATTTACGTGTTTTAGAGCAAGCCGTTGATCCTTTACATCCCTTGCTTGAACGTATGAATTTCTTATTGATCTTTTCTCGTAATATGGATGAATTTTTTGAAATCCGTGTTGCAGGAATGATGGAACAATTAACTTTAGGGAATGAAAGTCGTTCACCAGATGGTTTGACGCCAAAACAAGTTTTAGACCAAATCTCTAAAACTGCACATGAAGCGATTGAGCGTCAGTACCGTATCCTCAATGAGGAAATTTTTCCTAAGTTACGTGAAGAAGACATTTGCTTTTTACGTCGTGGCGAGTTAACGCCTGCACAATCTGTGTGGATTAAAAAATATTTCCAAGAACAAGTTGCACCAGTGCTTACTCCCATTAGCCTTGATCCTGCACATCCATTCCCACGATTGGTCAATAAAAGCTTAAACTTTATTGTGACTCTAGAAGGGAAAGACGCATTTGGTCGACAAATTGATTTAGCAGTTGTACCAGCGCCACGTTCGCTTCCGCGTGTAGTGCGTTTACCTGATGAGCTTACAGGCGGCAAAGAACATTTTGTGATGTTGTCTGCGATTATTCATGAGCATGTATCGGATTTGTTCCCAGGGATGACAGCTACAGGTTGTTATCAGTTCCGTGTTACACGTAATGCAGATTTGGCACTGAATGAAGATGTAGAAGACTTAGCCAAAGCATTGAAAGGTGAATTGAGTTCACGTCGTTTTGGTCGTGCAGTACGTTTAGAAGTGACAGAAAACTGTCCAAAACATATTTATGAATATTTGCTTGAAGAATTTGATCTAGAACAAGAACAACTTTATAAAGTGGATGGGCCGGTAAATCTGGCACGTCTTGTGTCAAATTTTAAACGTCCACATATGCGTTATGACTCGCATGTGCCGGCGATTCCAAAAGTATTGAAAAAGTCTGAAAATATTTTTTCAGCAATGCAAAAACAAGACATTCTTTTACACCATCCATTTGAATCATTTGCACCAGTTATTAACTTGTTGCGTGAAGCTGCACGTGATCCCCAAGTGCTAGCGATCAAACAAACCTTATATCGTAGTGGTGCTGACTCTGAAATTGTTCAGGTACTTGCAGAAGCGGCACGTAATGGTAAAGAAGTCACTGCTGTGATTGAGTTAAGGGCGCGTTTTGATGAAGAATCGAATATCGCCGTTGCCAATGTATTACAAGAGGCGGGTGCTGTTGTAGTTTATGGCATCGTGGGCTATAAAACGCATGCCAAAATGATCTTGGTGGTACGCCGTGAAAATAATAAGCTAGTACGTTATGTGCATTTGGGTACGGGTAACTACCATGCAACAAATGCTCGTATCTATACTGATTATGGTTTGCTCACTACAGATAAAGAGCTCTGCGAAGATGTACATCGTATTTTCCAAGAATTGACTGGTATGGGGAAAATGGCAAAGTTGAAAAAACTGTTACATGCGCCGTTTACTCTACATGCTCAGTTAATTGCTTTTATTGATGATGAAATTGCCAATGCCAAAGCGGGCAAGCCTGCACAAATTATTGTTAAAGTTAACGCGTTAACTGAAGTTCAATTGATCAATAAATTATATGAAGCTTCGCAAGCAGGGGTACAAATTGATCTGATTATTCGCTCAATTTGCTGTTTACGTCCTGGGTTACCAAATCTGTCTGAAAATATTCGAGTTCGTTCAATTGTCGGGCGTTTCTTAGAACATACCCGTGTTTATTATTTCGGAAATAATGGCAATCCACGTATTTACTGTTCAAGTGCAGACTGGATGGATCGTAATTTATTTAATCGTGTAGAAGTGTGTTTCCCGATCGAAGATCCAGCATTAAAAAAACGCATTTATCAGCAAGGTTTAGTCAATTACTTAAAAGATAATATCCGCGCTTGGCTGTTGCAAGGCGATGGGACTTGGACTCGTGTGAAACCTAAAGAAGGCGAGGCAATTTACAATGCTCAACAAAATTTGCTTGAGCACTTTGTAAATGGTTAAGCCAAGATAATTTGATTGTCTTAAGCCCGATTAAAATTAATCGGGCTTTTTTGTATCAATCAATCGGATTTTAATGAAATTGAATGACTTGGTTATTTTAAATTTAAGCTTTTTAAATCAGCAATCAACGCTTTTAATAAAGCATTGACGTTCTTAAATACTAGGATGACTTAAGCTGTTGTGATTTTAAACTCGATAAAATTGCAGGTAATGCAATTAAATAAATCATCGCGACAACCAACCATATAGCGCCAGTCCATCGTGTTTGGAAATGAAAGTAAAGTGTAGAAAACAACAATGGGGCAATAATCGAGGCCAGACTGATGGTTGATGCGATAACACCTTGAAACTGTCCTTGCTGCGCAGCTGGGATTTTTTGTGAAACAACAGCTTGTAGTGCAGGAGTGCCGATGCTTCCTAGGGCAAAGATCGGCATGATTGCAAAAATGATCCAAGCGTGTTGGGTAAAAGCCATGATGATTAATGCCATACATATACATGCCAGACCGATCAGCACGGTATTTCTTTCACCAAAATATCGGACGGCATGTTGCGGTATAAATGACTGAACCAGTACTTGGCATAAACCAAAAGTGCCTAAAGAAAGACCAACCCAAAATGTATTCCATTTAAAGGTATCGTGTCCCCAAAGTGCCCAGCAGACACCATAAGCTTCACCGCAGGCGCTAAACAGAAAAAATATCAGCAAAATCGGTAATATACCTTTTTGAGCAAGGATAAAACCAAAACTTTTCAAGGGATTTATTTTTAAACTCGAACGTTGTGAAATAGAAGCTTGAGGGGGGGCTAGGAGTGGATTGTTGCTTCGGGATTCAGGGAGTAGCCAGAATGCGATAAGCAAGTTGACGGTTGTTAAAATTGCCGCAACGAAAAAAGGTAGCCGTAACCAATATCCGCCCAATAATCCACCGAGTATAGGACCGAGAATAAATCCAATACCAAACATGGCGTTCATTAAACCGAAGTATTTTGCTCGATTTTCTTCTGACGTGGTATCAACGATATAGGCTGAAGCCACGGGCATATTGGCACTACTTATTCCAGCAATGATCCGTCCAATGAACAGCAAGATAAGAGAGGGTGAGCAAGCAAGAAACAAATAGTTGATTGCAGAACCCGCAAGTGAAATCAGCAGAACAGGTCTTCGACCGATACGGTCACTCAAAGCACCTAAGATCGGGGAGAAAATAAATTGCATAAGCGCATACAGGCTTAGGAAAACCCCCATTAACAAGGCAACATTATGCTGATGGCTCAGGTCTTTCAGTAGTGAGGGAAGCAGAGGGAATACGATGCCAATGCCAATTGCATCTAAGACAATCGTTGAAAAAATAATATATAAAGGTCGGTTCATACGCGTCCTATCGAAAATTCAGGCACAGAAAACTGTGGAAACCTGTTAACGATGCTTGAAAGATTCAAGCCCTGTGGAACGCTGACCAATGCGAAGAATTGGATATGTGTCGACGAGATGGATGCATGCTTTTAAAACAAGCTGAGGATAGGTCGATTTTTCGCGATTTTTATCGTAACAATACATACAAAAATAAGCGAGTATTTTGTACTGCTCAAATATTATCATTCTTGATCCAGTAAAAACAAGATCGTTGTAATTTTGCTTATGCTGAGGTGATCTATAGTCTTTTTAGACATTTCAATAAAAAAGGAGTCAATCATGACTCCTTTTTAGTATCGGAAAATTAACGTAAATTTGGCGTGATTTTTTGAAGAATTTGTACCAACACATCAAATTCACTTTGTAGTGGTGTACTTTTACGTGTAACTAAAGCCAAAGTGCGTGATGGTGCATTCTCAATAGGTTTAACCACAATCTGATCATTGTTTTTCAGCATATGTGCATGAATTGCAATCTCAGGAAGCAGTGTATAGCCTAAGTTTGAACTGACCATTTCCACTAAAGTTGGCAATGAGCTCGCTTTTAAACGGTGATCATTTTTACGCTCACCGATTGGGCAAACACTTAAGGTATGATCACGTAAGCAATGACCTTCTTCAAGGAGCATGAGATGAGAAAGATCTAAATCATCTAAGCTTCTTGCATTCATCGCATTTTGATCTGCTTTATTGCAGACTAAGAATAAATCTTCTTTCGCAATTTCAGCAACTTTCAAACCACGTGTGTCGAATGGTAAAGCCAGCATGATCACATCTAGATTGCCATGCTCAAGTTTTTCAACAATTTTTTCACTTTGTGCTTCATGCAGATGCAACTGAATTTTTGGAAGTTGTTTATGCACTTCTTCCAAAAGCTGCGACAAAATGAAAGGGGCGATGGTTGGAATAATCCCTAAATGCAAATCACCAGTTAACGGTTCACTCATTTCTCGACTTAACCGCATCAAGTCCTGAGCATCGGCGAGTAGAACACGGGCTCGGGCAACAACTTGCTCACCTAGAGGAGTTAAACGTACGTTTTGGCGATCACGTTCTACGAGTACGCCACCCAATAAACGTTCTAACTCCATGATTCCACCAGATAAAGTAGATTGAGTTACAAACGAACGGCGCGCTGCTTCAGTGAAGTGCAGCGTCTCAGACAGTGTCACTAAATATGACAACTGTCTTAGGGATGGTAATGCAGCCATAGTGTCCTAATGCTTATGATTTAAAATGATGTGCAAATAACCCGCTAAGTTGAGGAACAAAATGCGGTGGGATATCATGCCCCATTCCCTCAATTAATTCAAATTTAGCGCCTGAAATTGCTTTAGCAACTGCCTTACCATGACTTGGAGGTAGTAACCGATCTTTAGAGCCATGTAACACTAAAGTTGGCTTTTTGATCTGCTTATCCAATTTAAGTAAGGAACCTGTACATAATATTGCTAAAAACTGTTGAAGTACACCCGCTGGGTGATAACTACGACGATATAATTTACGTGCAGTTTGAATTGCTTCAACTTGGTTGATATAACCAGGTGAACCAATCATATGAAAAACCTTCAAGGAATGATTCACAATTCCTTCTTCATCACGTGATTCAGGTTTACCAATGAGACTAAAGAGTTGTTTTGGAAATGGTGGAGGTAGCAAAGGTTGATTATTACTGGTAAAGAGTAAGCCGACTTTATCAATTTTCTCAGGATATTTTGCAGCTAAAATTTGAGAAATCATACCACCCATTGAAGCACCCAAAATATGTGGTTTTTCAATGCCTAAACGATCAATCAATAATGCAACATCATCCGCCATATCAAATAAGTTATAAGGCGCGCCGTCATTTGGTAAGCCCAAAGCAAAGCGACCCATCAGCTTATAAGAGTTTAAACGTGGACCTTGGTGGCGAATTTTTGAAGATAAGCCAATATCACGATTATCAAAGCGAATCACATGAAAGCCTTGATCAATCAGTGATTTACAAAAAAAATCAGGCCAAAATAACATTTGCGCACCCAAACCCATAATCAACAGAATGGTCGGGTGTTGTGGATTCCCTCCAGTTTCAACATGAAGTTGAATACCATTACCTAAATCGACTTTGGTTTCATTCATGAACGAGGCATAAGGTGAAACTTGAAATTGAAGTGCGCTATTCATTGTTATTTTCCTAAGCAAGGATATTCTTTGATTAAAAAATATCCTTGCTATTAAAACCTTAAACGGATGCAGGAATCAAGTCTGGAACCAGTTTTGTTAATGTTAAACGCTGTTTTCCAGCAGTTGCACCTAACAATACAAAACCACGTAAGATACCTTCAGCATCTGTTGCTTTAGATAACATCCCATCTTCAAACTCTTCATTCTCCCATGTAACATCTACATCAATTGGAGCAGGAAGTACAGTCAAAGGTGCAGCTGGGGTTTTCACCGCGACTGGCATTGCAGGGTAGTGTACAGTGGTGGTTTGTCCACTCAAGGTTTTGGCTAATGCACGCGCTTGTTGCATGATTGGCATGACAAATGGCAAGAGTGTTCCATTCACTTCGGCACAGTCACCGATGGCAAAAATATCTGCTTGACTGGTTTCGAGCAAGGTATTGGTAATGACACCACGACTGGTGTTGATTTCCGTAGCTTTAGCCAAGGCAATATTAGGTTGTAAGCCAATTGCAGAAAGCACAACATCCGCGAGCAAGGACTGACCACTGGCCAATGAAACGATATAACCACGCTCAGATTTAGAAACTTTTTCTACAGTGGTACCCAAGGCAAATTTAATTCCTGATTGTTCAAGATTGTCTTTAAATGCTTGTGCAACATGATTAGGCAATAAACGCCCTAAAGGTTGTGGTGCTAAGTCGATCACCGTAACCTGATGCCCAGTATTTTGTAAGTCATTGGCAAATTCACAACCAATTAAGCCCGCGCCTAAAATCACCACACGTTTGTTGCCACATTCACCCGTGCTGCAATTGTCTAAAGTTTCACGGAATGCACGATAGTCAATTAATGAGTTAACCACATGAATATCATCACTCCCATCACCAGCAATCGCTAATCGAATCGGATTTGCGCCCACGGCAAGAATAAGTTTTGAGTAGCCTTGAGTTGAAGATTGTCCATCTTTTTCAAGGGTTAATTCATGTTTCTCTGCATCAATACTTTTAACCCATGTTTCTTTTTCAATCCGCATGTTCAGTTGGGTACTCATCTTTTCAGCATCACCTAAACCAATTTGTTCAGGCGCTTTTTTCCCAACCAATGCATTAGATAGGGTAGGTTTTGCATAATTCACCGCATCATCTGCGCAAATCATCACCAATTCCTGTTCGGTGTTTAACTTACGAAATTCTCTTGCAAGGGTATAACCCGCCATGCCAGAACCTATGATGATGATCGGTTGCATATCTTTCTCCATACCTGTTTCAAATTTAGAGGTGAATTGAATAATTTTGTATTGTTGAAAATAAATGTAAAAAAGACCATGTAAACATGGTCTTTACGCAATATCTTAGATTTCTACCATTTCAAAGTCTGCTTTAGAAACACCGCAGTCTGGGCATGTCCAGTCATCAGGAATGTCTTCCCACTTGGTACCTGCTGCGATGCCATCTTGTGGCCAACCTTCTGCTTCGTCATAAATCCAACCACAAACGATGCATTGATATTTCTTCATCTGATTCTCCGATATCTGACAGATGCATTGTTTTTTCTGTCAGTAAAATTCCTTCTGCTGCTTGACTCAAATAATATGCAAATAAAATGTGTACATATTCCTCTAAATTCTTACGCAGTTCTGTATCTAAAGTAAAGTAAATATCGGAGTTTATCTAACTAATCTCAAAGCTGAATGGCAGCTCAGGACAAAAGCGATGTTTATTATGCCAACTTTGTCAGACAATTTTAATTACAATCCTGTCATAACAAGGGTTGAGCGCTGATATAAAAGTTTAAAAATATTTGAATTTAGACAAAGGTCTAGATGAATATTTTAGCCAAAAATATTAAGCTAAAATTAGCTCACTCTATAGCCATCATTTTGTGTGAAAATGGACTTAATAAATTCAACAGCTTAGCGTGACCATAATATTGAATAGGTAGCGAGCTGCTGTCAATTTTGGCTAATAAACGTTAAAATTCACGTATTATTTATCTTTTTTTAAATCTCCCCCATGATGAACATGTCTACTGCTTTGTGGTCAAGTATTCGTACTGTCCAAAACTTCCCAAAACCAGGTATTTGTTTTTATGATTTAACCCCATTGTTTATGAACAATCTTGTGGAGTTAACCGATGCATTGATTGCGAGTATTCCTGTAGAGCAATTGGATGCAGTAGATAGTTTTGTTGCAGTTGAGGCACGAGGTTTTGTTTTAGCCAGCTTATTGGCACAACGTACCGGCAAAGGCTTATTGTTGGTTCGTAAAGCAGGTAAGTTGCCACCTCCAGTGGTTGGTGTGGGCTATAGCTTAGAATATGGTTTAGATCGCTTGGAAATGTCAGCGGATATCGCAGCACAAAAAGTGATTATTGTAGATGATGTCTTGGCTACAGGCGGTACTTTAAAAGCAGTCCATCAATTGATGCATAAATGCCAACATACGGTATTGGGTGCAAGTATTTTTCTTGACCTACCTGATTTACATCAAGATCTTGATTTAAAGGTTTGGTCAGTGCTCGATGAGCATTCCAAGCCAGTTGAAAAAGCGGTTGCTTAAAGACAAAATAACAATTTAAGTTTTCGGGCTACATTCTTGTGATTGAATACTTAAATCATTTGTTTGTCTGTCTCGACGTGAAAAAAGCCTTGTAAATACAAGGCTTTTTTAGTTGGAGAGCAACGAACTGTACTTTGATGATTTTATTTCAAGCAATAAAGGTTTGTTCCATATATTCAATTAAATGATTTAAGTTTTCAGGTTGGACTAAACGATGGTGTCCACCTTCAACAGCTTCAATCTGCATATATGACTCTAGTTGTTCAAGCACTTTATACATATCTAAAACCTCATCACCCAGTTCCAGATAAGCAATTTGTGGAATGTCATGGTCTAAATCATGTTCATCAATCGCTGCATAGTCTTCACGGAAATCTGGATTTAAGCTTGGATTGGCAAGGATTGCAGGAATTCGATGTTGCTGTGACATTTTTAATGCCCAATACCCACCTAAACTATGACCTACCAGTAAATCAGGTTTAATCTTTTCGATAATATCGTGATAAAAACACTCAACCGTTTTGTAGTTAAGATTACGATAATCCACGTTAATACAATATTTTTTTTCAGCATTTATGGCATGGAATTTTGTCGATTCTTTAGATGAATCTAATCCATGTAAAAATAAAATTTTAGAATGAATACTCTTCATTGTTATCGTTTTCATATGGTCTTTCTTTATTGAGCAAAGGTAGAAATTGAACAAAGCTAGAAAAAGTTATCAATGGATTTAAAATTTTCCATTTAACTATTTTTATATTCAAATATTCTACTTAGCTGCACTTTTTTAAAAACTTAGATTTTGGTCTAAGAGTGTTGTGTAACAGATCAATATGCTTGTTATTTATTGTTTAACATATTGAATATTTAGGTTTAAATTTTTTAGGTGATGGATTTTTATTAACAAAAATTAATCATTCTGGGTTTTTATTGTACTAAGCTATAGATTGGATCAATAAAATAAGAGAAAGAAATGATGACTTTAAGCTATGACATTGTCATTCAAGCGAATGCACAAACAGTATGGAATATCCTGTGGGATACCCATACTTATTCCAAATGGACCCAACCGTTTTCGGAAACTTCGCAGATGCAGTCTGACTGGAAAATTGGCGGGGAAACCTTATTTCAGGATGCCAGTGGCAATGGTATGGTCGCCACCATTGTAGAGTTGGAGCAGTTTAAAAAAGTGGTATTTAAACATTTGGGTGTTTTGAAAAATGGTGTTTTAGATTCAACAAGTGAAGATGTTCAAAGTTGGAGTGGCTCTTTAGAAAAATATTTCTTAAATGAACAGGGTGAAACAACCACATTATCTGCTGAAATAGAAACCTCTGAGGAATATAAGGACATGATGGATCGTGCTTTCCAGCAAGGGTTTGCCATAGTCAAATCATTGGCTGAACAAGACCATTGAGAAATTTAGCACTTTCATTATTGTTTAATGGCATTGAATAATCAGTGGTTGTTCAATAGAAAATGATTTTGCCACACCATTTTCATTACGCGGTTGGAAGCGAATTTTTTCTAGTAAAGGTTGCAGTATCGATTTCATTTGTTCGTGAATTAAAGGGGTGTAACGGATATTTAGGATTTGCCCTTGTGCATCTACCAAAAATTTTGCTGAGAGCGAGATATTACCTTGTTGATCAAATTTAATTTTATTCTGAGAGGGTGTCTTACTTTGGTCACAAAAGGGTTCTAAAGCGCTTTGTACTTGTGAAAAGTTGGGTTTTATGGCGTATTGGACGCGGGCTGGAAATTTAATAAACAGAATGTATTTCCCATAATAATATTTTATTTTTGCGATGTTTTGTTCATCAAAATTGAGGGTTTTATTTTTAAAATCATTACTGACTTGCGGTAATTGATCTAGAGTAAGTTTTTTTGCCAGTTCTAAAGCCCTTAAATTGAGTGCTTTTTGAGTAGGGTGTGGATTCATTAATTTGACTAGGCTTTGTAAACTAGTTCGATTTGGAACGATTTCTAATTGCCAAATATAATCTTGATTATTGAGATTGGTGCTTTCAATTTTTATAGGAAGATCTTTTTGAGTATTGCTCATAACAACGATTTGCTCGGCATCAACCACAGTTGAAAACCACAAAACATTGAAAAGAATGATACTTTGGGCGAATCCTTGCCAGTATTTATTCATGATTTTTAATTTTTACA
Source organism: Acinetobacter sp. 1125_18A (assembly GCF_052824985.1). Lineage (NCBI taxonomy): Bacteria > Pseudomonadati > Pseudomonadota > Gammaproteobacteria > Moraxellales > Moraxellaceae > Acinetobacter > Acinetobacter sp. 1125_18A. The sequence continues at coordinate 223,384 of NZ_VTDG01000001.1, read as the reverse complement.
TGGTTCGTAGAGTTATATTCATACGCATTATGTTGTAAATCTGCTATGCTATGCAACTTCCGTTTTTTAATATAATCGAGGCAGAGATGACGCAACATAACGCTCAATCGACTTCTGAACAACACATTTCCGAAAACGATTTAATTGCACAGCGTCATGCCAAGTTAAAGCAAATTCAAGATCACGCCAAGGAAACCGGTGTTAGCCCATGGCCAAACACATTTAAGCGTGAGCATTATGCGCAAGATCTACAAGAACAATTTGCAGATCAATCTAAAGAACAAATTGAAGCAGGCGAGCAAGTTCACGTATCTGTAGCGGGTCGTGTGATGTTGAACCGTGGTTCATTTATCGTGATTCAAGACATGACGGGCCGTATTCAATTGTATGTGCCACGTAAAGAGCTTGCACCTGAAGTTCTAGAAACTGTGAAAAGTCTAGATCTTGGCGATATTATTGCTGTTCAAGGTTATATCGGTCGTTCTGGCAAAGGTGATTTATATGTTCATATTGAACATTTTGAATTATTGACGAAATCGCTTCGTCCACTTCCAGACAAGTTTCATGGTTTGAATGACACAGAAGTAAAATACCGTAAACGTTATTTAGACTTAATTGTGAATGAAGAAACACGTAAAACTTTTGAAATTCGTGCAAAAGTTGTGTCAGGTATTCGCAACTATCTCATCAATGAACGTTTTATGGAAGTTGAAACTCCGATGATGCATGTGATTCCAGGTGGTGCGTCAGCGCGTCCATTTGAAACACACCATAATGCATTAGATATGCCATTATTCTTGCGTATTGCACCTGAGCTTTACTTAAAACGTTTGGTTGTTGGTGGTTTTGAGCGTGTATTTGAAATTAACCGTAACTTCCGTAACGAAGGTGTTTCAACGCGTCATAACCCAGAATTCACCATGATTGAATTCTATCAAGCTTATGCTGATTACAAAGATCTCATGGCTTTGACAGAGGGTATGCTTGAAAAATTAGCAATCGACATCTTGGGTTCAACAGATGTTCCTTATGGTGAAGAAGTGTATAGCTTCAAAGGTCCATTTAAGAAAATCTCGATGTTTGATGCGATTCTTGAGCATAATCCAAATTTCACTGCTGAAAATGTTTCGGATCGTGAATTCTTGGCAACATTTATTCGTGAAGAGTTAAAAGAGCAAGTTAAACCAGGTTTTGGTTTAGGTCGACTACAAACCATCGTATTTGAAGAAACTGTTGAAACTCAATTACGTCAGCCGACATTCATTACTGAATATCCTGCGGAAACTTCGCCGTTAGCACGCCGAAATGATGATAATCCACATATCACTGACCGCTTCGAATTCTTTATCGGTGGTCGTGAGTTGGCAAATGGTTTCTCGGAATTAAATGATCCAATTGACCAAGCTGAACGCTTCCAAGCGCAAGTTGCTGAAAAAGATGCGGGCGATGATGAAGCAATGCATTTCGATGCTGACTTTATTGAAGCATTAGAATACGGTTTACCTCCTACAGCAGGTGAAGGTATTGGTATCGATCGTTTGGTGATGTTATTTGCCAATGCAGCAAGTATCCGCGATGTGATCTTATTCCCACATATGCGTCATAAAAATTAATTTATGATGTTATAAAAGATGTTGTAAAAAAAGCCACTGAATTCAGTGGCTTTTTTTTGCTTAGACAATCAGCGCATTTTAGAAATGAAATACGCCTAAACCATTTTTGATTTCGTCTAAAGTATCTTGAGTGATGATACGGCATTTTTCCGTACCAGTTTTTAAGATATCCATGATGTAATCTGGATTTTTTGCTAGTTCCATACGACGTTCACGGATTGGTGTAATCAACTCTTTTAACACACCTTCAAGACGTTTTTTCACAGTACCATCGCCTAAACCACCACGACGATAATGTGCTTTAAGTTCTTCAACTTCTTCTTTATTTGGATCAAAAGCATCTAAATAAGTAAAGACAATATTTCCTTCAACCTGACCTGGATCTTCAATACGCAGGTGGTTTGGATCGGTATACATTGCATTGACTGCTTTTTTGATGTCTTTATCTGTTGCATCTAACACGATGGTATTGCCCAATGATTTCGACATTTTGGCTTTACCATCAAAGCCAGGTAAACGGCTCATATTGGATAAAAGCGCTTTACACTCAGGTAAAACCTCTTGTCCAATTTGACGGTTTAAACGACGAACAATTTCATTGGTCTGTTCGATCATTGGAATTTGGTCTTCACCAACAGGCACGACTGTGGCTTTAAATGCAGTAATATCGGCAGCTTGTGCAACAGGGTAGCAAAGAAAACCTGCTGGAATATCACGCTCAAAACCACGTAATTGAATTTCAGCTTTGATGGTTGGGTTACGTTCTAAACGAGAAACCGTCACAAAGTTTAAATACAACATGGTGAGTTCATTCAACGCGGGTAAGCAAGATTGAACACAGATTGTAGTTTTTGTTGGGTCAATGCCGACTGCTAAATAGTCTGTTGCTACTTCAAGAATATTACGACGAACTTTTTCAAAGTTATCCGCATTATCTGTTAAAGCCTGAGCATCTGCGAGAAGGAGGTGTTGATGATGAGAATCTTGTAAGCCTACTCGTGAGCGCAAAGAACCTACAAAATGTCCCAAATGTAGTTGTCCAGTAGGACGGTCGCCTGTCAAAATCACAGGACGATTATCTTGATTCGTCATTATCGCTTCCAAAGTCTTTGTATAGACAGTCGTGTTTTATGAATGGGCACTATTGTACGAGATAATTTATTTTAATGTCAGCGAAAAATGGTGTAGAACCAATTTTTATCAATAAATGTGAAAATCTACAAAATTTTATATAGAAAAATGAATTTTCACTTTAAAATGACAGGATAACTAAAATTTTGGATAAAAAATGGCAAGTAGTCTATTAATATTATTAGATGATATCGCAGCAGTGCTCGATGATGTTGCAGTCATGAGTAAAATGGCGGCTAAAAAAACTGCGGGTGTTTTAGGTGATGATTTAGCACTGAACGCACAACAAGTGAGTGGTGTAAGAGCAGAGCGTGAGCTTCCTGTGGTATGGGGTGTCGCGAAGGGCTCATTTATCAATAAATTAATTTTAGTGCCTTTGGCTTTGCTGATCAGTGTGGTTGCACCATGGTTGATTAACCCATTGCTGATGATTGGTGGTTTGTTTCTTTGCTATGAAGGTGTTGAAAAAGTTCTACATAGTTTGCAGCATAAAAAAGCCAAAACCGGTGAAGCTGCGCAAGAGGAACTTGAACAAATCGAAACTGATTTAGCCACATTTGAAAAAGATAAAATTAAAGGCGCGATACGCACAGACTTTATTCTCTCTGCTGAAATTGTGGTGATTTCTTTAGGGACTGTTGCGGCTGCAACATTTGGTACCAAAGTGATGGTGCTATCTGTCATCGCAATTTTAATGACCGTCGGTGTCTATGGCTTTGTCGCCATGATTGTAAAGATTGATGATTTAGGTTTGTACTTAACCCAACAAACATCAAATGTTAAACAAAGCATTGGCCGTGGTTTACTGGTATTTGCACCAAAGTTAATGAAAACATTAACGATTGTCGGAACCATCGCAATGTTCCTTGTCGGTGGGGGGATCATCACACATGCTGTTTCAACTTTGCATCATTGGTCAGAAGAAGCCGTTGATCATATTCAACATATTCCAACCGTTGGTAGTGTTATTGGTGCATTAACACCAACGTTAATCAATTTACTGATTGGTATCGTCGCAGGCTTAGCCGTGGTATTGGTTGTTGGACTTATTCAAAAAGTTCGTGGTAAATCAACAACAACCTAAATGCAAAGCACATCCTAAACGATAGCCAATTTAAAATAAAAAGGACCGATCTATGCGTTGGAAAGGACGTAGAGAAAGTGATAATGTCGAAGATCGCCGTGGCGGTGGTGGCGTAAAAGCGGGTGGAATTAGTATTCTGGGCTTAATCGTCGCTTTTGTTGCATGGAAATTTTTTGGTGTTGATCCACAGCAAGCCTATCAGGCGACCAAACAGGTGACTTCGGCTGGGGCAAGCCAAAATTCTGCTCCCACCAATTTAACTCCTGAACAGCAGGAAACGGCATCTTTTGTTAAAACTGTTTTGGCAGATACCGAAGATACTTGGAAGCCAATTTTCCAGCAACAAGGGGTACAGTACGTTTCACCTAAGCTGGTGATGTTCAGTGGTGTGGAACGATCAGGCTGTGGTACTGCTGAATCTGCAATGGGGCCATTTTATTGCCCAGCAGATCAAAAAGTGTATATAGATACCCAATTCTTTAAAGATATGCGCCAACAGATGGGCATCTCTGGGGAAAAAAATCAATCTGAGCTTTCAGCTAAAGATGAAGCGGGTGATTTTGCACAAGCTTATGTGATTGCGCATGAAGTTGGGCATCATGTACAGAATTTATTGGGAATATCGTCTCAGGTTCAACAAGCACGCCAGCGTGCCAGTGAAACTCAGGGCAATCAACTTTCAGTACGTTTAGAATTACAAGCGGACTGTTTAGCTGGGGTTTGGGCCAATCGTACACAACAACGCACCCAGTTTTTAGAACAGGGTGATATTGAAGAGGCGATGGATGCTGCTGAAAAAATTGGTGATGACTACTTGCAGAAAAAAGCACGTGGTTATGCGGTACCAGACAGCTTTACGCATGGCACCAGTCAGCAACGTATGCAATGGTTTAACATCGGTATGAACTCTGGTGATATCAATGCGTGTGATACCTTTAAATAGACAGCTATAGATTGTTGAGTTAAAGAAGAGAACATCATGTTCTCTTTTTTTCTCAATCAATTTTTTTTAAGCGCTTTTTATGTTAAAAAATATAACCAGTAATCATCATATTTCAGTTTTTTTTGTACAATTATCTAGATTGTTAAATGGTCTCTTATTTTATATTTTATAAAAAAATGATTGAGTGTTTGATGTGCATTTAAATTAAAAATCTAAAACAGGTTTCGGATGGGTAACTATTTCTTTCTTCAGGTCTTTACAGTCATTTTTGCGCTTTCTATCGCGACTACAATTTTTAATAAGCGAATATTAGGTTTCCCTCAAGCCATTGGTGTTCCCATTGTTTCAGCAATTTTTGTCTTTATTTTGCAATGGGGTGCCAGCTTACTCAATGGCAATCAATTTATCTCGATTAATATTCATAACATTGAAGAAGCTGTACGGCATGTCGATTTTTATGATTTTTTAGTCAATGGTGTCATTTGCTTCATTCTGACTTCTTCAGCACTTAAATTTAAGGTTTCAGATTTAAAAGTTTATTGGAAGCCGATCAGTATCTTGGCAACGATTGCTTTACTGCTCTGTGCTGTATTTTTTGCAGGATTGGTGTTTGGTTTCCAATTCTTGATTGGCAATCCCGTTCCAATTTTAGTTTTATTGTTATTGGGTTCTGCCTTAGGTGCGACAGATCCGATTGGGATCAAAGGTGTCCTAAGTTCAGTACGTGCGCCCCATCATCTGATTGTTAAGTTGGAAGGCGAGTCCTTATTTAACGATGCAATGTGTATCGCAGTCTTCATGACTTTATTGAATGTCCTCGAAGGAGAGCATTTTAGTTTAGTGGCAACGCTACAAACTTTCTTATATGAGATTGTGGTTGCGGTCATCATTGGTTGGGCTTTTGGTCTGGGAATCTTGCGTTTATTACGTGGTAAACACGAGATGGAGTCTTTGATTCTTACCACTGCATTATTGGCATGTGGCTCTTATCTGGTTGCATTATTTGCCCATGCATCCGCTCCGATTGCCTGTGTGATTGGCGGTTTAATTGTCGGTAATAAATGGAAAGAAATTTTACAGGATCGTGAAATTCGTGAGGTTAATCATTTTTGGCATACGGTAGAAGGGATTATTAACTCTTTCCTCTTCACCTTGATTGGTCTAGAAATCTTTATTTTAGATTTAAGCACAAGTTTGATTCTTGGTGGTATTTTTGCTTTCTTTGCCTTGCATCTCTCTCGTTTTGCCGCAAATTTCTTAGCTTTTGCATTTTTCCCATCGTTCCGCAAAAAGAGCTATAACGGTAGTCTGGCTATTCTTTCTTGGGGAGGGGTTCGTGGGGGAATTTCACTTGCATTGATCCTTGCTGTGGCAAACGTCCCTGAGTTACGTGATTACAGTAGTATTCTAATTGGTTATACCTTTATCAGCGTATTACTTTCAGGTGTCGTCTGTGGTTTGGGTTTACCTGCAGTCATGAATGCCTTTTATTACAATCCAAATGAAGAAACCCAAGGTTTCAAAGGTTGGTATCAGCGCATGTGCAATAAAATGAACCGTAAAGGCATCAAATATATTGTGGGTGAAGATAACGAAGGGCATGAAACCATCACCATTTATAACCCAGAAGCGTTGGTTGACAAGAAAGCTGCAGATGGTGTGGCCTCCGTACATCATCCTGAAAAAGCGCAAGAAATGAAGCGATTGGAAAATCCTGGTAACTTCTAAATGCAGCGCATTAAGTCAGACGAATAGTTAAGGTGTAAAATTGAGAGGCTAAAACTTCAATATTCTTAGACGTCTATCGCAATAAAAAAGCCAGTAACAATACTGGCTTTTTTATTGGAGCTGTTATTTTGCGTTTTTGCCTAAGAAATCGAGGTAAGGTTTAATCAAAAGTTGCTCTTGTTCTAAAATCGGTAAATGCCCGACTCCTTTTAGAATGATTGGCTCTTGTGCATTTTTCAATAAGCCTTTGAGTTCAGCCGCAGCTTCAACATTGATAATTTGGTCTTTATCTCCCCATGCAATCAATACCGGCTGGTCAATCGAACGTGCTGCAATGGCAAAAGAATCTGGAGTAAATAATTTAGACATGACAATCAGTTGCTCAACCAATTTGGTGGTGTTTGCCGATTGGCTAATCATCAATTTCTCTTGAGCATCTTTTAATTCTTTAGGAATAAAAGGCGGTAGACTGGTTGCAATTTTCATTAAACGATCAAAATCGCCAGGTTTGCTGACAATCATATTACGTAAAGTTGTTGGATCTTTTAAATAAGGAGTATTGGCAGATTTAAATACACCTGCACTATCAATTAAAAATAAAGATTTGGTATCAACAGGGTATTGTGCTGCGTAAAGTAAGGAAATCGAGCCACCCATCGAGTGACCAGCGACATTTAAGCCATTATCTACTTTAATGGCTTCAGCAAAACGACGTAATTTTTCAGTGAGATTGGGCAATGAGTAATCAAAATCGTTAGGGACTTTACTGTCACCTTGACCAGGAAGATCAGGAATAATCACATGGTAATAAGGCGTTAAGTAACGTGCCACACGATTCCAGTTGTCACGACTTCCAGCTAGGCCATGAACGAGCATAATGGTAGGTTTGCCAGCAGGTCCGCCTTCACTATAAGCCCAATCAATATCACCGACTTTTACACGTTTGGTTTCCATGCCCGCCCATGCTCGTTCTTGTTGAAGCACACTTTGAATGTCAATCGCTGGAGCAGCATAGCTTGTGGTCGATAAGCCTACTGTTACCACAGAACCTATTGCCAATGCCGTCGATAAAATCAGTTTGTTGAAGATTCCTTTCATCTTTGAATACTCTTGTTGTTGTATTTGAGGTACGATTTAAGATTAGATTATGTACAGTCAAATTACATTTGCCTAAAATGTTTAAAGCCTATTTTCAAAGTCAATTTAACCCCGTTTGCCAAGATGTTTATGAATATTATTTTTTATTATTTGATTGATCTAAAAAATGTCAAATCATGAACTCGCTCAGATGATTTTAAATGTCATCATACAAATTCCCCAAGGTAAAGTTGCCAGTTATGGTCAAGTTGCCAAATATGCAGGCTTACCCAAACATGCACGGTTGGTTGGGCGTGTATTAGGACAGTTACCTGAAGATCATGATATCCCTTGGTATCGCGTGGTTAATTCACAAGGGAGAATCAGCTTAAAAAAGCTGGATGAAAAGGGAATGTGTATTCAGACTGCAAAGTTATTGGCTGAGGATGTTGTGGTTATTGATGGCAAAATAAATCTAAAAAAGTATCAATGGGCACCTTAGTTCCTCACTATAAAGATAGTGAGGAATGTTTAAAACAAATAGTGAAAATTATTTAATTACTAAAACTGGGATTTGTAATTCAGTTAATAAGCTTTGCGCTACGCTGCCCATAATAATTTTTTTCAGTCCGGTACGACCATGTGAACTGAGGATGACCAAATCAATTTTTAAATCCTGCACAGCTTGATTTAAGGTATGTGCAATATTTTCACCTTCAAGTAAACGTGTTTCAACTTGCACACCTTCTGCGGCAAATTGATCTTTTGCCACATTGATATTGGATTGAATAAATTCACGAGCACGCTCAATCAGCATATTGCTTTGACCATGCGCCAAATATTCTGATGCAATATAAGGATCTAAAGTCATCACCTGTACAACCGTGATTTTACTGTTAAATGCTTTGGCAAATTCAACCGCATGTTTTACAACAGATAATGAGGTTTCTGAACCATCAACAGGAACGAGGATATTTTGATAAGCCATGTCTATTTTCCTTATTTTACCAAAAAGCTGAGTTGAATATTTATTACAATTCTAAGTTTATAGAATCATCATAACGTGAATATGAGATGAATAAAACCGAGTAAATGTGTAGGGATAATTCATATAAATATCATAAATTTAATTAAAAGCATTGGCATCAAGTTACATCGTTTTGTTGCTTGTAAATGCAGCTGAATAAAAAGATAAATCAATCAATAAAATAAAGATCGAGATGCAATCAAGCATGATCAAAATAAAGCTTTAAATTGTTTAAACAAAAGCCATACACAATTGAGAAAATATAGAGGCTGAATGAAACAATTGGCAAATTGTAAATCCAGTTCTTCCTTTAAAATGTTTTAAATATAAATACTGAAAATAATAGGACATTACAATTTAAACCATGGATTAAAAGGAAAAGACAATGGAATATCAAACAATTATAGTCGAAGAAAAAAATGCAGTTGGATATTTGAGCTTAAATCGGCCTGAACAATTCAATAGCTTTACACCGCAAATGTGCCTTGAAATTGTAGAGGTCTTAACACAATGGAAAGATAATACCGAAATCCGCATTATTGTGATTGCTGCGATTGGAAAAGCATTTTGTGCAGGTCAGGCGATAAACCCAGATTTATTTGATGGCGATGCTATAGACTTGGGTTTGGTCTTGGAAAAATACTTTAATCCCTTATTAGCGCTCATCAATACACTACCAAAAGTGATTATCTGTGCTGTAAATGGCGTTGCAGCTGGTGCGGGAGCGAGCTTAGTATTGTTATGTGATATCGTGATTGCAGCAAGGTCTGCAAGCTTTTCACAAATTTTTAGTAAAATTGGCTTAATTCCAGACTGTGGTGCAACTTGGTTATTGCCGCGTATGATCGGCTTTGCCAAGGCCAAAGCATTGATGCTGACTGCCGAAAAAATCAGTGCAGATGAAGCTGAACGATTGGGAATGATTTATAAAGTGGTAGAAGATGATCAGTTACAGATAGAGGTTGTTGCTTTAGCTGAGCATTTGGCAACCCAAGCCAGCCTGAGTTTTGCTTTGATTAAGCAAGCGATGCGGGTCAGCATGCAAAATGATTTTACCAGCCAAGTTAAAGTTGAGCAGGATTTGCAAAGACAGGCAGGGCAGTCAGCAGATTTTTTAGAAGGTGTTCGCGCTTTTTTAATGAAAGATAAGCCAAATTTTAAAGGACGATAAATAACGATTTAAGTTGGGAAGCTTTTTAACCTGAAACATCAAAGCTAGTAGGAAAGTCTCATAATAATGTAATGCTATTTGCGCGAAAATAGTATGCTCGAGGTTATTAGAATAAGAAATAAAAAATTACACATAACATAATTTGATTATGTATTGCATAAATTGGAGCTTTCTTGTAGGATAAATTTAGAGTTAAACGTCAGTGTAAATGCAGCTCAAGGTTAGCGCTTTACATGGACTAAATTATGGAAAGGAAGAGTTCAAATCAGGATATTTTGTTGATTGACCTAAATACCTGTGATCTTTTCTCGGCATTAAAAAACGGATGAATTTATTCAAATAAGGGAAACTAGATGGATATTTTAGATAACCCATTAGAACTATGTGGCTTTGCATTTATTGAGTTTGTTTCGACGGAAAATGGATTAGATCAAATCTTTGAAGCAATTGGTTTTGCTAAAGTCGCAAAGCATAAATCAAAAAAAGTTTATTTATGGCGTCAGGGTAATATTAATATTATCTTGAATTATCAACCTGAATCTTATGCATCATTCTTCTTTAAAGAACATGGCCCATCAGCATGTGCAATGGGGTTTAGAACGCGTGATGCAGCCAAAGCTTTTAAAAATGCAATTGAACTTGGCGCAGAGCCAATGTATTCGCAAGCAGGACCAATGGAATTAAATATCCCAGCGATTAAAGGCATAGGCGGTATGCCAATTTTCTTGGTTGATCGTGATATTTATGAAAATGATTTTGTATTCTTTGATGACGAAAATCGAAATCCACGTGGAGCTGGTTTAAATGAAATTGATCATTTAACCCATAATGTCTATAAAGGACGCATGGATTATTGGGCAAATTTCTATGAAAAAATCTTTAACTTCCAAGAAATTCGCTATTTCGATATCAAAGGTGAATATACGGGTTTAACTTCTAAGGCGCTGACTGCACCTGATGGGATGATTCGTATTCCTTTGAATGAAGACTCAGACAAAGGCAATGGACAAATCGCTGAGTTTTTGGCTGACTTTAACGGAGAAGGCATTCAACACATTGCTTTTATTACCGATGACTTAATTTCAACATGGGATAAGTTAAAAGGTTTAGGGCTGAAGTTTATGACGGCACCTCCTGAAACTTATTATGAAATGTTAAAAGATCGTCTGCCTGATCATGGTGAGCCGACAGAAGAGCTGCAAAAGCGCGGTATTCTGTTAGATGGCAATACCAAAGACGGTCAGAAGAAACTGTTATTACAGATTTTCTCTGAAAATATGCTTGGACCTGTATTCTTTGAATTTATTCAACGTAAAGACGACGATGGTTTTGGTGAGGGTAACTTTAAGGCATTGTTTGAATCAATTGAACGTGACCAAATCCGCCGTGGCGTATTAGAAGCCAAATAACAAAATCGTACTCAATACAAAAAGCCAAGAATTTAATTCTTGGCTTTTTTGCAATCTTTCACTAAAAAATTAACGTGTTTGTATATATTGATTCATCGCAGCAACTTCACGTTTAAATAGTTCAAGTTTTTCACTACCCGCGTTGACTGGTAAAAACATTTCACTGTCTAATGCAACAATACAAAATTCCATTGCAAGATGCGCATTGAAAATAGGTAAACCCACAGCATTGATACCAACAAGTAAGTCACCTTGGGCAATTGCCATACCTTGTTGTAAAGTATTTTCTTTTAAAACAAGAAATTCGTCCCAATTGGTGGGTTTGACTTGACTATGGTTCAGCGTTGCTTTTTCCCATTCAGAGTGCATCAATGGCTTGATTAGCGCTTCGGGTAAATAGGAGGCAAAAACCCGCCCAGCAGCTGAATTTACTAAAGGCATGATCGAACCGACTTTGGTCACAATTGAAATCGGATGATTTGATTCAATCGACTGTACAACTAATGGGCCTTTAGGTGACCATTTGCTGATTTGAATCCCGCAACCAATTTTACTTTGTAATTCATAAATAAGGTGCTGAACAAGCTGTAAAACATCGGTGTGTTGGATACAGTTTAAACCTAAACGCCAAGCTTGATCACCAAGCGCATACTGACCACCCTCAAGTTGTTTTGCATAATTCATCCGAATCAAACTGACAAGATAACGATGTACCTTGGCTGGATGCATATCAAGTTTACTCGACAACTCTTTTAAAATAATCGGCTTATTATGTTCCAAAAGGGCATTGAGAACGGCTAAGCCCACCTCAAGTGATTGAACCCCACCAGACAACTTTTCTTCAATCATTGAATAACCCTTAATCTGTATACGATCTAGCAGTGTTGATGTGCTGTCGATATTTGATTTACATATTTAACACATAGTGCCTGAGCATTGTACAAAATAGAACTTATCTTTTTAAATGAAATATCAAAAGAGCCTCAGTGAATGTTATCAGCATACAATTGTTTTTGAAGTGCTGCATATGATTTATTAAACAACAGTACATCATTAAAAGATCTAGACCATTAAAGTTAAGCCGATAAAAATCGGTATTGGTGTCACAAGGCTTCAATACCGATGAGTTCCAGCAAAACTAGCATTGTGTGCCATTAAAGCTGCTTAATATCGTGTTCAACTAGATCTAGGATGCCAAATCACGAATCATTCGATTAATAAACTTAGTAAGTACTAAGTTGGCTTTGGCACGCAGACATACTCAACTGAGCATGGTTATGCTCCCAACTCGTCTTCATGCAAAAAGTGAGTATGCTGAGGCGCACGTTTGGTACGGCTCCACTCATCCAGCATTTCTAATTTCATTTCTTCGGTAATTCGTGCGATTTTTGCATCTGCATGCACATCGTTATAGGTCAGTTCTAAACGATGACCATTGGGGTCAAAGAAATAAATCGAGTGGAAAATGCCATGGTTGGTGACACCAAGAACTTTAACACCATGTGTTTCAAGATGTTCTTTTGCAATCAATAACGTATCGAGGTCTTCGACTTCAAATGCGATATGTTGAACCCATTGAGGGGTATTTTCATCACGCCCCATATCGGGTTGAGTAGGCAGTTCAAAAAATGCCAATACATTGCCTTGTCCAGCATCTAAGAATAAATGCATATACGGATCAAAGGCTTTAGTCGAAGGCACATGGTCTTCAGCAAAGGCCAAAATAAAATCCATATTGAGCATTTTTTTATACCATTCCACGGTTTCTTTGGCATCTTTACAACGATAAGCCACATGGTGAATTTTTTTAATCGCAAAGCTCATGATAAAACTCCTTTATCTTTATTCCCAATCTGGTTGTTGTTCTGGGGCTGCATTGAAGAAGGCAGGAAGGGTTAAACAGTGTTGACTAATCGACTCAATCTTTGCAAAAGCGCTTAAATCAATTTTAAAGCGTTTGGCGTTATAGACTTGAGGAATCAAACAACAGTCTGCAAATGTCGGTTGTGTACCAAAACAGAATTGCCCATTTGAATCTTGTAGTTGGGCTTCTAAGCTGTTAAAGCCCGCTATGATCCAGTGTTGGTACCAGTGTTTTTTTTGCTCGTCACTGAGACTGAGATCATTTTGTAAATACTTTAAGACTCTTAAATTATTTAACGGATGAATATCGCAGGCGATCGCTTGTGCAAAAGCACGTACTTTACAGCGCGTGACGATATTGTCAGGCAACAATGAAATTGCTGGATAACGTTCTTCCAGATATTCCAAAATACTGAGTGACTGTAAAAAGCTTTGATCTTCATCCACTAAAGTTGGAACACACTGACTTGGATTAAGTGCTTGGTAACGCTCTAGCAGTTGCTCATTCTTGACCAAATGCACGGGCTGTATTTCATAACTCAGTTGTTTGAGGTTCAGTGCAATTCGAACCCGATAAGCTGCAGAGCTACGAAAATAACTATACAGTTTCATAGCTCAAGTCTTCTGTTTGATGAAAGTTAAACTGGCGAGCTGGCAAAATGCTATTGGCAACCTCACCAAAGCCCACTCGGATCCCTGCTTTTTCACAATAGCCTTTCATCACAACACGGTCACCATCTTGTAAAAAACCACGTTTTTCGCCATTCGAGAGGGTGAGCGGTTTGGTGGTATTCCATGTCAGTTCAAGCAAACTACCATAAGCATCTTCTGTAGGACCTGAAATTGTGCCTGAACCCATCAAGTCACCGACTTGGACATTGCAACCGGCAATCGTGTGGTGGGTGAGTTGCTGTGCCATTGACCAATACATATATTTAAAGTTGGTCTGGCAAATCACATCAGCTTGTGCTGATTGAGGGCTTTGAACTTCAATACTGAGGTGAATATCATAGCTGTTGGCAATATTTTCTTCTAAATAGCAAAGTGGTTTAGGCTGTTGTTCTGGACCTTTGACTTTAAATGGTTCCAGTGCTTGCATGGTTACTACCCAAGGTGAAATTGCACTTGCAAAAGTCTTGGCGTTAAACGGGCCTAATGGTACGTATTCCCATTGTTGAATATCACGTGCCGACCAGTCATTGAGCAAAACCATACCAAAAATATGCTCCCAAGCATCTGCAATCGCGATAGGCTCACCCAATTCAGTCGCTTTACCAACGATAAAGGCGGTTTCTAATTCAAAATCGAGTTTACGTGTTGCAGAGAAAACAGGGCGTTCTTGATCTGGTAATTTGATTTGGCCAGAAGGGCGAACAATATCTTTGCCACTGACAATCACAGAGCTGGCACGACCATTATATCCCACAGGAAGTTCGCTCCAGTTTGGAAGCAATGCATTCTTTGGATCTCTAAACATGGTTCCGACATTGGTAGCATGTTCTTTGGACGAGTAGAAATCTGTATAGCCAGAGACTTGAATAGGTAAGTGTAAAGTGACTGTATTTTGCTTAAACAATGCGTTTTGGCGTAAAACCACATCATCACGAAGTGTTGGATTTTCAGCAGAGAGTAGACTTTGTAATGTAGTACGAACCTTTTGCCAGTTGTGTTTACCCGTTTCTATAAATTTATTCAGTGTCGCTTGATTAAAACAATCTTGATGTCCATTGATCACTAATAGTCCATGTACCTCTAAGTGGGCAAGGTCTATGACCCAATCTCCAATGGCAACACCCACTCGTTTTGTGCCTTGGGGTGTTTCACTAAAAATACCGTAGGGCAAATTATGTATTGTGAAATCTGATTGTGAGTCAATTTCAAGAAAACAAGTTAAATGTGAGTTCATGATTTGCTTTCCTTGTCTTTAATTTTGTTAGGGGTGATCAAAATCTTTAATGTATTTTCTTAAGTATTTGAAAAACAAATAAATATAAAGCTATTTAGATGCCTTGTTCAAATGACTCAAGCAAGTTGTCAGTGTCTTATCATTTCTATCATACTGAAAATATTTAATTACGCAATACATAATTTGATTACATAATTCATAATAATTGTTATTTGTTGAATTTTCTGCTTATATGCGCGGTTATGAGAAAAGTAAATCAATTATTTTTCGATTAGATATAGGCATTTTTGATTAACTTATGATATACGTAATTTTGAATACAAAAATTACGAGACAAGGATGAGAATAATCATATGTCAAAACATGAGCAAGGAAACCTGAAACATGGTTTAAGCAATCGGCACATCCAGCTTATCGCGCTAGGTGGTGCTATTGGTACAGGATTGTTTCTGGGTATTTCGCAATCGATTAAGCTTGCAGGTCCTTCAGTCATACTCGGTTATGCGATTGCTGGATTTATTGCGTTTTTAATGATGCGACAGTTAGGTGAAATGGTGGTGCAAGAACCCGTCAGTGGTTCATTTAGTCACTTTGCCTACAAATACTGGGGCTCATTTGCAGGTTTTATGTCTGGCTGGAATTATTGGGTACTCAATGTTTTGGTATGTATGGCAGAGCTGAGCGCAATTGGTCTTTATGTTCAATATTGGTGGCCTGAAATTCCGACTTGGATTTCAGCATTGGTGTTTTTTGTTTTAATCAACGGTATCAACTTATTGCATGTTAAATTTTTTGGCGAAATGGAGTTTTGGTTCTCTATTGTCAAAATTTTGGCAATCTTAGCCATGATCGGCTTTGGTTCCTACTTACTTGCAACAGGTACAGCAGGGCCACAGGCAAGCATTAGTAACCTTTGGGCATTGGGTGGGTTTTTCCCATTTGGTGTGGAAGGTTTAGTCATGGCAATGGCTGTGATTATTTTTGCCTTTGGTGGGATTGAGCTATTTGGTATTACCGCAGCAGAAGCGCGTGATCCTGATAAAACTCTGCCTAAAGCAGTCAATCAAATTATTTACCGTATTTTGATTTTCTATATTGCAACACTGTTTATCTTATTTGCACTTTTTCCATGGAACCAAATGGCAGAAGGCGGTAGTCCATTTGTAATGGTATTTGCTTCACTGGATAGTCATGGTGTTGCGACCTTACTGAATTTTGTCATCCTTACTGCAGCTGTTTCGGTGTATAACGGGACCAGTTATTGTAGTAGTCGCATGTTACTTGGTTTGGCGCAACAGGGTAATGCACCAAAGTTCCTTAAGCATATTAATAAGCGTGGTATTCCAACCAATGCAGTCTATGTTTCAGCTTTTGTCACAGTTTTATGTGTACTACTCAATTATGCATTTCCAGAAAAAGCATTTGGTTTATTGATGATGTTGGTGGTTGCTGCAATTGTGATTAACTGGGTGGTCATTTCATGGACGCATTTAAAGTTCCGTAAAGCCATGCAAACACAAGGGCAGACCACCAAGTTTCCAAGTATTGCTTATCCATTCAGTAATTATCTTTGCATTATCTTTATGTTGGGTATTCTGGTGGTAATGTCATTCACCGAGAATATGCGTATTGCGGTAATGATGATTCCAGCATGGATTCTTTGTTTGATGCTTGCTTATTATCTGAAACAACGAAAGTTAAAAAATGCACAGCAAAATGTTGTGTTAAATTCTGAGGTATAGCAAAAGATTTTAATCTTTGCAAAAGGGCTAAATTGATATTTAGCCCTTTTGCTTTCTGTGTGATTATTAACCTATACCGACGGAATTATTCTGCTGCTTTTAAAAACTCAATCAATTGATTGATATCATCGCCTTGTAATTGTTCACGAATTTTTAAAATCTGCTTTTCATCTAAATCATACAATTTAACTGACTGTAATTTTTCAATCTGATCCTGAGAAAACCGATATTTAATGAGTTTTGCCGGTACACCACCGACAATTGCATACGCTGGCACGTCTTGAGTGACGACTGCACCTGTAGCAATGATGGCACCTTCACCTAGCGTTACCCCTTGCATAATCATGGCACGACTGCCAATCCAACAACCATCGCCAATCACCGTATCCCCAGCGGGTAAAAAGCTACGGGTATCAAAAGGAAATGTAGAAATCCAGTCAGGGCGATGTAATTGATTTCCACCCATCATGATCACACATTCCGCCCCAAAACAAACAAAGTTACCAATATATAACTGGTCAATTGGTTTCTCTACAGTTGATGGCTTATCATGCAAATAACGCACCACGCAACGTTCAAACCCCTGATCCCAATATGCCGAATAATAAGAATAATTTCCTTTAATATGAATATTGGGATTTTTCACAGTCTTAGAAATAAACTCAAATTCGCACCAGTGTTTTACGGGGGAGTGAATAGCGTCAGTCATGGGAGTACAAAAGCTTAAGTGCAAAGGCTAGAGCGCGCATTGTAACCTTAGATTGAACTTAGATCTTGATCAGCAATTAAAAAATATTCAGTGTATTGGGTTTAAACATCAATTCTTCAGCTATTCCTTGGCTGGTATTCAAGTATTAACCTATTTTTAAATGGATCAAATGCGTGGCATGGGTATGACGAATATGATCAGCACGATGGTTAAAGTAACGATGGGTAATGTCTTTTCCTGATAAATCTTCAACCACCTGATAACCCATCATTTCAACTGCATGATGCAATGCTTGCGAAGCAAACGCACCAATCAAAGGCTCTTTTAAGAAACGGGTAAACTGTGACACTGCGAAGCTACCCAAACGCTCAATACCTTGTAAGGCTTTATAATCAATCGAATAATCCATCACGACTTGGCTATTTTTGCCAGTAAAGGATGCAATGTTGTGTAAGGTTGCTAGGGTTGCTTGTGGGGTTAAATAATGGGTTGTGCCCAGCCATGAAAAAAATGCAGCTTGGGTATTTTGAAATCCACTACGCGCCAAAGCATCAGACAGTTTTTCTTTTTCAAAATCAATCCCTACAAATTCCACATTGCTTGGGAGCTCACCTGTATTACTGAGCTTTTTTAATTTTTCTAATTTGGTTTTTTGTGTATCAGGATGATCAATTTCAAATATTTTGAGTTGAGGGTATTGCTGGGCCAAGCGTAATACAAAAGAGTCTAGACCAGCGCCAACCAATACATACTGTTGAATATGATCATGTTCAATCGCTTGCTTTAAAAGATCTTCTGTATAGCGAGAACGTCCAACCACTTGTCCAGTTAATTTACCAAAAGTTTGATTCATCAAATTGGAATTTAACGCTTTACGTAGAAGGGCGTTATTTAAAAGTAAGCGCCATTGTGAATTGGTCATTTCAAATGCATAAGGGTCAGAGAATACTGGATCGTTGGCATTTAAATGGTGATTGGCCCTAATTGCTGCTGCCGCTTCAGCAGTTTTACTTGCTCGTCCTGCTTTCATCCTCGTCCTCAATGAATTTTAATTTTTCCTCAATGTAATGCATAGAAAATATTTAACAATGGCAATTTACTTTGAACAGTTGGTGATAATTGCTAGTTTTCTTGGTATCTATATGGCTGAGGCATCTTATTTAGCTTGGCGCAAGATCTGAGCGATGTATGGATGATGCTTGATGTTGATTAAATGGATATGCGATCAGTGTTATTTTCTAGGTGAATGCAGGGTTATTCTGATCTGACTGTTTTTAAATTTTTTTATCTATAGTCACCCTTCACTTGTATTAATAATGAGGTGGTTTGACTATATATCTTGAGTTTTTGAAAAAAATATTTGAGTCAGTTTTTCTTAGTTAATTACTGATGATTGAATATAAAGTTACGAGTTTTTTGTTATTCATATTATATTTTTAGCCCAATAAAAAGGGCTGAATCATCAGCCCTAGTATGTGTTAAATATATTCAACATTGACCACGTCGTATTCCACTTCACCTTGGTTGAGTCTATTTCTAAAGCAATTAATATTTAAAGCTTAAACTGGCAGTCACACTACGTGGTGAACCATACATATTCTGACGAATCCAATAGTTAACCTTCTCATAATATTTTTTATCAAATAGGTTATCCACATTAATTGCAAACTTATAACGTGGGTTGATTTGATAGCCTAGACTTGCAGAAGCCAAAGTATAACCATTTTGTTGCACACGTTCTGCACCAGAGCCATCGTAGTAACTACTCACTGCTCGTACCCCAAGCCCAACATTTACACCCTCGACTAAAGATGCAGGCAGCTTATAGGTGGTCCATAAATTAAAAGTATGCTTCGGCGTGAATGTACTAACAGGTTGATTTTCTAGATCCGGTTCCTCTAAGTATTTGTTTTGATTAAAACTATAGCCCGTTGTAATTTGCCAATTATCGGTAATCTGCCCATTCGCTTCGATCTCAAAACCACGGCTACGCGCTTTACCTGATGCTACGGAATATCCTTCAGGCGCGGAAAGATCTGTTATTGCACGGTTTTTATCTTCGATTTGATAGATAGCCGAAGAAAGGTTTAAACGCTCATCGAAGAAAGCCGCTTTCATCCCAGCTTCAATTTGAGTGCCTGTACGTGGATCAATTTGTTTACCTTTACCACCTGTCACAGGATCATAAGTAAAGTTATTTTGCGGTTTAAAGATTTCCGAATAGCTAGTGTAGAAAGATAGATTCGGATTTAGGTCGAAAAGCACTGCGGCATAAGGGGTAAACTCTGCTTTTGCATCATATTTAGCTGCAGGATTGGTGCTATCTACACCATTATCACGCAAGGTGGTTGATATCGATTTCCACCAGCTGACACGACCACCTCCGACCAGTGTCCAATGCTCAAAGGGTTTGATTCTGAGTTGACTATAAATACCATAGTTTTCTATTTCATCTTTGCTCACATTGGTATCGTAGTCAAAATCAGGTTCAGCGAACTGATGTTGGTTGTCATGATAAATATTGATGGTACCTGTGAGAGGTGTTCCCCAAGATGAATAATTGGTTTTGGAATGACCTTTCAGGTAATCTGCCCCGATCAGGAAATTATGGGTCTGTCCAGCAAACAGGAAAGGGGTATTGAAAAATATGTCTGCACTTAAGTCTTTATCTTGTCGCTTAAATGCCAGTGCGCTAAATTTGGACATGTCTCCATTGGCATCTGGCTGAGATGGGTCGCTATATTTAGCATGATTGTCACGTATGCTTTGACGAACAGTGGCTTTAATCAGTCCATCATTGTTGAGATGGTGTTCTAGTTCTGCAAATAATTCTGTATTGGTCAAGTCCTGCTTATTCCAGTCCTGTACAAAGCTGGTTTTGCGTGAAATATTCAGTAGCTTTCCATCAGGACCATACGGTAAACCACGTGACAATACGGTATTAATATCTTGATATGTTGCACCTAGGGAAAGCGTGGTATTGTCCTGAATGTCATATTCCAATGTGCTGTAGACGAGTTTCTTATTACCATCAATCCCATTCATAAAGGTATCGTAGTCTTGTACTGCAGTGACCAATCTGCCACGTAATGCGCCGTCTTGAGTGAGCTTCCCTGTAATATCAGCCTCACCACGATAATTTTCCCATGAACCTGCACTTACTTTACCTGTTAAAGAAAAATCAGCCAGCGCCCGTTTTCGCACTAAGTTAATAGAAACCCCTGGTTCACCTGCGCCACTGAACATACCAGAAGCGCCGCGTAATACTTCGATACGGTCAAATACAGACAGATCTAGATAAGTCCCATTAGAATCAGTTCTTAAGGTTGTGCCATCCATTTCGTAGGTATCACTGCCATAACCACGGGCATAAAAATCATTGTAATTTCCTGCTGCATCATAGCGTGCAACAGTGATGCCAGTGACATATTTCATAGCATTATCAATGGTGGAAATATTTTGGTCATCTAGACGTTGATGAGTAACTACTGAAACTGACTGCGGTGTTTCTTTTAGGGGTTGTGGTGTTTTTCCGATTGCTATTTTTTTCGTTATATAGGAGGTCGATTTATCGTCATTGGCGATCACGGTAATGGTAGGTAAGGTGCTTTTTTCTACTTGTTCATTTATGACATCGTTATGACTTGATGCAATTGGTTCAGCCATGACCTGAGCAACTTGCCCTGAGAGTAATAATATGGGTAAGGCAATTTTAGTACCTCTTAGCATCAAGTGTAAGGCAAGGGAGAGTGGATGCTTTGTGAATCGTACAACTTGCTGCATAAGGGAATACCTATTAAATATGCATAATGTTTATTTTTGTTAATGATAATTATAATCAATAGCATTATCAAATGATTCTTGACTTAAATTTCGTTTTTATGATCAATGGTTTTTTAATACGTTTTTAAATAAGAGGGGGAGAGCTTTAATTACTAAATTTATTTTTATTCTATTTATAAATCATATGCTTGAAACAAAAGAACTCTTCAATTTATGAAGAGTTCCGTGGCAATTCACTCAGGTGAATTAGATGTATTCCACACTTACCACTTCATATTCCACTTCACCCTGTGGTGTGGTGATTTTGGCTTCGTCGCCTTCATTCTTACCAAGAAGACCACGCGCAATAGGTGAGTTCACTGAGATCTTATTGATCTTAAAGTCAGCTTCATCATCACCTACAATTTTATAGGTTTTCTTTTCTTCAGTATCCAAATTCTCAATGGTTACTGTCACACCAAAAACCACACGACCAGTTTGTTCAAGCCCTTTAACATCAATTACTTGGCAAGCACCAAGTTTACCTTCGATGTCTTGAATACGACCTTCACAAAAACCTTGTTGCTCGCGCGCTGCATGGTATTCTGCGTTTTCTTTTAAATCCCCATGTTCACGTGCTTCTGCAATTGCAGCAATAATACGTGGACGATCAACAGATTTTAGCTGTTGCAATTCTTTCTCTAAGGCGACCTTGCCTTCAGGAGTCATAGGATAACGTTGCATTGTTGTCCCTCAGTTCAGTATTTTAAAAATACAGGTTTATAAAATGAAAAAAGCCCGCCACCGATAAGATGGCGGGACTTATCGGAAACGAATTAACCTAGTGTTTGCAAATCTTGCAAGCGATATACATCCATTGGCAATTTAATTGCTAAAGCTTGGCATACAGCATCAGCACCATTCAAGGTTGTTGTGTAATACACTTTACCTTGAAGCGCAGAGCGACGGATTGAGAATGAATCCTGCTGAGCTTGTTTACCTTCTGTAGTATTGATAATGAGGTGAATCTCGCCATTTTTCAAGCGGTCGACAATATTTGGGCGACCTTCTGTTACTTTATTCACACGTTCACATTCAATACCAGCTTCTTTAATGACATCATAAGTACCGCCAGTTGCGATAATTTTGAAGCCTAAATCAACCAATTGTTTCGCAATACCCGCGGCACGAGGTTTATCTGAATGACGTACTGAAATAAATACGTGCTTCACTTCACCTTCAGTTGGTTTACCCGGTAAGCGATCATTAGAGCCTAACACAGCTTTATAGAAAGCTTCACCAAAAGTTGTACCAACACCCATCACTTCACCAGTAGATTTCATTTCTGGTCCAAGGATCGGGTCTACACCTGGGAATTTGTTGAACGGGAATACTGCTTCTTTCACAGCAAAATGCGTTGGGATAATTTCTTTTGTGAATCCTTGAGATTCTAAAGATTGACCCGCCATACAACGTGCTGCAACTTTTGCTAATGATTCGCCGATACATTTAGAAACGAACGGTACTGTACGAGACGCACGTGGGTTCACTTCAAGAATATAAACGTCATTGCCTTTAACAGCAAACTGTACGTTCATCAAGCCAATCACACCAAGCTCTTTCGCCATAGCAACGGTTTGACGACGCATTTCATCCTGAATCTCTGCAGAAAGAGAGTAAGGCGGAATTGAACATGCTGAGTCACCAGAGTGAATACCTGCTTGTTCGATATGCTGCATAATACCGCCGATCACCACATCTTTGCCGTCAGATACACAGTCAACATCGACTTCAGTTGCATCATCAAGGAAATGGTCAAGCAGTACAGGTGCTTCGTTAGACGCTTGTACAGCATCACGCAAGTAACGTTTAAGTTCGTCGTCGTTGTATACGATTTCCATCGCACGACCACCAAGGACATAAGATGGACGTACAACCAACGGATAACCCACTTTAGATGCTTCAGCCATACCTTCTTCAGCAGATTTAACAATGCTGTTGCTTGGTTGACGAAGATTTAAACGTTGAATCATCTGTTGGAAACGTTCACGATCTTCTGCACGGTCAATCGCATCTGGAGACGTACCGATAATTGGTGCACCTGCTTCTTCTAAAGCACGAGCCAATTTCAAAGGTGTTTGACCGCCGTACTGTACGATAATACCTTTTGGTTTTTCTGTACGTACGATTTCTAAAACGTCTTCTAAAGTGATCGGCTCGAAGTACAAACGATCAGATGTGTCATAGTCAGTTGAAACCGTTTCAGGGTTACAGTTAACCATAATGGTTTCATAACCATCTTCACGCATTGCAAGGGCAGCGTGAACACAGCAATAGTCGAACTCGATCCCTTGACCAATACGGTTAGGACCACCACCGATCACCATGATCTTGTCACGGTTAGATGGATTTGCTTCACATTCGTCATCATAAGTTGAGTACATGTAAGCAGTATCTGACTCGAACTCAGCTGCACAGGTATCTACACGTTTGTAAACAGGGTATACACCCAAGTTCCAACGGTGCTTACGGAATTGCTTTTGCGAAATGCCCATCAAGTCTGCAATACGTAAATCAGATAAACCTTTACGTTTAAATGCACGGATATTGTCAGCGTTCAAATCACCAAAACCTAAAGTTTTGATTTGCTCTTCAGACTGAATGATGTCTTGGATTTGAATCAAGAACCAACGATCGATATTGGTTGCAGCAAATACTTCATCTAATGTGAAGCCATGACGGAATGCGTCAGCAACATACCAAATACGCTCAGGACCTGGCACTTTAAGCTCTACCAAGATTTTATCTTTCGCGCCTTCAGTACCCACCGCAATTTTCTCATCGAAACCACAAGCACCGACTTCAAGACCACGAAGTGCCTTTTGTACAGATTCTTGGAAGTTACGACCAATTGCCATGACTTCACCCACAGATTTCATCTGTGTAGTGAGTGTTGCATCAGCTTGTGGGAATTTCTCGAAGTTAAAGCGAGGAATCTTGGTTACAACATAGTCGATTGCAGGTTCAAATGACGCAGGCGTTGTACCGCCAGTGATGTCATTTTTCAATTCATCAAGGGTATAACCCACTGCAAGTTTTGCTGCAATTTTGGCAATAGGGAAACCTGTTGCTTTAGACGCAAGCGCAGAAGAACGAGATACACGAGGGTTCATCTCGATCACAACCATACGGCCATCTTTCGGGTTGATACCGAACTGAACGTTTGATCCGCCTGTCTCTACACCAATTTCACGTAGCACTGCTAAAGAAGCATTACGCAGTAATTGGAACTCTTTATCTGTCAGAGTTTGTGCAGGTGCAACAGTAATGGAGTCACCTGTATGCACACCCATTGGATCGAAGTTTTCAATGGTACATACAATGATACAGTTGTCGTTTTTATCACGAACAACTTCCATTTCATATTCTTTCCAGCCAATTAATGATTCATCAATCAATAATTGTTTGGTTGGAGAAAGATCAAAACCGCGTTCACAGATTTCAATGAATTCTTCTTTGTTATAGGCGATACCACCACCTGAACCACCCATCGTAAATGATGGGCGGATAATCACAGGGAAGCCGAAACGGGCTTGAATTTCAAGCGCATGTTCCATGCTTTCTGCAACATCAGCACGTGGGCATTCCAAACCAATTTTGCGCATTGCGATATCGAAAAGTTTGCGATCTTCCGCTTTTTCGATGGCTTCTTTGGTCGCACCAATCAATTCAACATTGTATTTTTCTAAAATACCGTTAGCATCTAGTGCCAATGCACAGTTTAATGCCGTTTGACCACCCATTGTTGGAAGAACCGCATCTGGGCGTTCTTTCTCAATGATTTGTGCAACAGTTTGCCACGTAATCGGTTCGATATACGTTGCATCTGCCATAGTCGGGTCAGTCATAATGGTGGCTGGGTTAGAGTTCACCAAAATAACACGGTAGCCTTCTTCACGAAGGGCTTTACATGCTTGCGCACCTGAGTAATCGAACTCACATGCTTGCCCGATGACAATCGGACCCGCACCAATAATTAAGATGCTTTTAATGTCTGTACGTTTAGCCATGATCGCTTCCTTAATTACTTCTTAGATGCTTCAATAAGTTCGATGAAATGATCGAACAATGGGGCACAGTCATGTGGACCAGGGCTTGCTTCAGGGTGACCTTGGAAGCTAAACGCAGGTTTATCTGTACGATGAATACCTTGTAAGGTTTGATCGAACAAAGATTTATGCGTAGCTTTGAGGTTTGCAGGTAAAGTTTCTGCATCTACTGCGAAGCCATGGTTTTGAGAAGTAATCATCACTGTACCATTTTCAAGGTTCTGTACAGGATGGTTTGCACCGTGGTGACCATGTGGCATTTTCACAGTTCTAGCGCCAGAAGCTAAAGCTAGAATTTGATGACCCAAACAAATACCGAAAACAGGTAGGTTTGTAGTTTCAACAATGGTTTTTACTGCTGCAATTGCATAATCACATGCTGCTGGATCGCCAGGTCCATTTGACAAAAATACGCCATCTGGGTTTAACGCCAATACTTTTTCAGCAGGTGTTTGTGCAGGAACAACAGTTAATTTACATCCGCGGTCTGCAAGCATACGTAAGATGTTGGTTTTGACACCGTAATCGTATGCAACAACATGAAATTTTGCTTCTGGTTGAGAAAAGCCTTGGCCCAATGTCCATGAGCCTTCGGTCCATTCAAAACCTTCTGGGTCACAACATTCTTTCGCAAGGTCTAAACCATCTAGACCACCAAAGGCACGTGCTTTTGCAATAGCTTCTTCTTCAGTAATATTATCGCCGGCAAGAATGCATCCGTTTTGTGCGCCTTTGTCACGTAAAATACGTGTCAATTTACGAGTATCGATATCTGCAATGGCAACGACATTATGTTGTTGTAAATATTCGCCAAGAGACTGAGTAGCTCGGAAATTGCTGTGTAATAACGGTAGGTCACGAATGATTAAACCATTCGCCCAAACTTTATGAATTCGACCTGATTCAGCGTCTTCTTCATTACAACCAGTATTACCGATATGAGGATAAGTTAAAGTTACAAGTTGCTGTGCATAACTAGGGTCGGTCAAAATTTCTTGATAACCAGTCATGGCAGTGTTAAAAACGACTTCACCAGTCGTACTTCCCGTAGCGCCGATCGATGTACCTTTAAAAACAGTACCGTCAGCAAGGGCTAAAATGGCGGGGGTGCTCAAACCATAGCTCCTGAACTAAAACCACAAAAATAGGGCTGTAAAAAAGCGAGTAGACGAAAAAAAAGGAAGGCTTACTAAATCCTACCCTCCTCTTGTCTGCTCGCTTGTAACTTAACAGCGCATTATACGCATGAGCCTCTCGAAAGTCTATTTTATTTCGAGGGATAATCTAAGATAAATACCTTGCTATTTAGCATTAATTCTGCTTTTAAAGTGAATTGTTTGAAATTGTAAGTATTTAAATATTGTCAGACAAATCAAAATCTAAAATTTATCCTTTCAATGTATCTTATTGACTCACATTCCAGGGGGAATCAATATGACTATATCTAAAGAAACTGTTACAAATAAAGTAACAAAAGAGACTGCAGCTTTGAAAGAAGTTGTGACTGAAACTACTGAAAACTTAGAGAAGTTAGGTAAAGAAGCGCAGCAGAAGGTTGCTGAAGCGGTTACCGAAACTAAAACTAAACTTGAAGCAGAATCAGAGCAATTAACTGAGCAAGTTCAAGATCAAGTACAAAACTTTAAACAAGATTTGGTGCAACGTCTTGATGTGATCAAATCACAATTTTCAACTTCACAAAAAGATTTGGTTGAATTGGCTGATTTCTTAAAATCTGAATTAAGCATTTTAGTGAAAGAGTTAACTGAAGTTGGTAAAGAAATTCGTGAAGATGTTTCACAAATTTCGAGCAAACATAAAGTACAGTTAACTGAAACTTTAAAGCGTTCAAAAGATCATACTTTAGAAGTTTGGAATAAAGTAACAACAAAACAATAAGATATGTAAAGCTTATGTTTTGAGGAAAGCCATTTTTAAGAAAAATGGCAATAAAAAAGTGAGGCTAGTTGCCTCACTTTTTTATTTTCAATCACAGTTTACATAAGCGTATTTTAAAATGTATGTAACCAATCACGTTTATTGTGAAAGTCGGCCTGTTGGCCACTGTGTTGCATGGCAAAGAAATGTTGACCTTGCGTGGTATTTAAAACAGCGCTTAAACCTAAAAATAAGTCTGACCATTTTAATTTATTGGCAAGCATGAACTCGCTAAGATCTATGCTGACATTTAATCCATAATGCGTACGCTTTAACTGATTTAATTCAATGTCATAAGCAGCGACTGGCGGCATATTTTCAGGATAACGATATTCTTCAAATTGGTAAGCTTGCCAAGCTTGAGAAGGGGATAGATTAATTTCACGATAATAATCTTCACCTTGCACACCAATAAAAATCTCAAAACAGGTATTTTCCCAAAGGAAATCCTGACGTGGATTTGCTGTAACCAGTTCAGGATAAATTATGAATTGATTGGGATCTCTTAACCAATAACCGACATTGAGTGTATATGGGCTAATTTGTTCAATCGCACCAACTAGGGAGATACTTTGAAAACGACGATCAAATGCATTCAGTTCGAAACTTGCCATGAAAATAAATCTTAATTTGAAAGATGAGCGTGGCGAACTAAATTAGACAATTTTGGATTTTGTTTCGCAGCTTTTTTATAAAGCAATGCAATTTTACCAATTGTTTGAACAACTTCCGCACAAGTGACATTGGCAATTTCAGTAATCGTTGCAGCACGTGCTTCGCGGTCTTCACCTGTAACCTTGACTTTAATTAACTCGTGATCATTTAAAGCACGGTTTAATTCTTCAACGACACTTTCAGTCAAGCCTTTATCGCCAAGCATTACAACAGGGTTTAACGCATGTCCGATTTGACGTAAACGTTTACGTTCTTGGATAGATAGAGCCGCCATAAAAGATAACCTAATTTTAGAAACGACTTAGTATAACAAAAGCCATATCACTACGCTGTAAATTCTGTAGAAATAATCGATGAAGCTTATTCAAAAAAACATATCAATATCTGTCGATTTAAATCAATATGAATACTGCAATGAGAATTTTTTTCACGTACAATCAGAAGTTAGTTATCGGTTTAGATCAAGAGAGTTATGGCTACACGCATTACCAACCAGAAGTTATCCAAAAGTAGTCGTGCGTGGATGAGAGAGCATTTAGATGACCCTTTTGTGAAAAAAGCACAAAAAGAAGGTTACCGCGCTCGTGCTGCATATAAACTTCTTGAAATTCAAGAAAAACACAAAATGATTAAACCAGGGATGACCGTGGTTGACTTGGGTGCTGCGCCAGGAAGTTGGTCGCAAATCGCAGGTAAACTGGTCGGTGATAAAGGTTTAGTGATTGCTTCAGATATTTTAGAAATGGATGCTTTACCTGATGTTACTTTCTTACAAGGTGACTTTAGAGAAGAAGAAGTTTTCGAAAAATTGTTAAATATTTTAAATGGACGCACTGTAGACGTTGTAATTTCAGATATGGCCCCCAATACATCAGGTAATAGGGCTGTAGATCAACCTCGCCAGATTTACTTGTGTGAACTTGCGTTAGATTTTGCCAACAAGGTTCTTGGACCAAAAGGGCAGTTTTTAGTTAAAGTTTTCCAAGGAACTGGTTTTGATGAGTTCCGAAAGCAAGTCGTGGATAGTTTTGATGTGTTAAAAACAGCAAAACCAGCTGCTTCACGTGCACGTTCAAAAGAAGTTTTTTTAATTGGACAGGGCCGTAAAAAAGTTTCGCAATAGATGGTGTTTTTGAGGTATGTTCATTCTTCGTAATGAATTGCCAACAAATGCTTGCCAAGTTGTTAAAAATTGTGCATTTTGTACCTTTTTAACCTTTATTGCGAAATTCATTACTCGCTTTTTGTTACGATCAAGCAAGATTGAGCCTGATCAAAATAGTTATATATGGGAATAAAGCTTTGAGCGATTACTTCAAAAATGCCGTATTGTGGCTGGTCATACTGGGTGTGCTGATCTTAATCTTCAGCAATCTCAGTGACCGCAGTAAGCCTTCTGCGATGAATTATTCAGAATTCGTCACAGCGGTGAATGCTGGTCAAATTAGTAAAGTCACAATTGATGGTGAAAGAATAAGCGGCGAAAAAAAGAACGGTTCGAACTTTGAAAGTATTCGCCCAGCAGTTCAAGATCCTGAATTGATGCCTACACTCATCAAAAATAACGTTGTTGTTGAAGGTACTGCACCTCAACGTCAAGGTTTATTGATGCAACTTCTCATCGCAAGCTTTCCTGTGCTTTTAATTATTTTATTGTTCATGTTCTTTATGCGTAACATGGGTGGTGGTGCAGGCGGGAAAAATGGTCCAATGAGTTTTGGTAAATCTAAAGCAAAAATGCTTTCAGAAGACCAAATCAAAGTGACCTTTACCGATGTAGCTGGTTGTGATGAAGCAAAACAAGAAGTTGTGGAAATCGTTGATTTCTTGAAAGACCCTGCAAAATTCAAACGCTTAGGGGCAACAATTCCTAAAGGCGTATTGATGGTTGGTCCTCCAGGTACAGGTAAAACTTTACTTGCGAAAGCGATTGCTGGTGAAGCCAAAGTTCCATTCTTTAGTATTTCAGGTTCTGACTTCGTTGAAATGTTCGTTGGTGTTGGTGCATCTCGTGTGCGTGACATGTTCGAACAGGCGAAACGCCATGCACCATGTATCATCTTTATTGATGAGATTGATGCAGTTGGTCGTCATCGTGGTTCAGGTACAGGTGGTGGTCATGATGAACGTGAACAAACACTAAACCAAATGCTTGTTGAAATGGATGGTTTCGAAGGTAATGAAGGGATTATCGTCATTGCTGCAACAAACCGTGCGGATGTACTGGATAAAGCATTACTTCGTCCGGGGCGTTTCGACCGTCAAGTGATGGTGGGTCTGCCAGATATTAAAGGTCGTGAACAGATCTTGGCAGTGCATTTGAAGAAACTTCCTTCGGTAACAGGTGTTGATCTTAAAGTATTGGCACGTGGTACACCTGGTTTCTCTGGTGCGCAATTGGCGAATCTTGTAAATGAAGCTGCATTGTTTGCTGCTCGTCGTAACAAGAACACCGTCGATATGCATGACTTTGAAGATGCAAAAGATAAGATCTACATGGGCCCTGAACGTAAGTCGATGGTGATCCGTGAAGAAGAACGTCGCGCGACTGCTTATCATGAAGCAGGTCATGCCATTGTTGCAGAAATTCTTCCAGGTACTGACCCTGTGCATAAAGTAACAATTATGCCACGTGGTTGGGCTTTGGGTGTAACTTGGCAGTTGCCAGAACATGATCAAACTAGCCATTACAAGTCTAAGATGTTGAATGAACTTTCAATCTTATTCGGTGGTCGTATTGCTGAAGAAGTTTTCATTGATCAAATGTCAACGGGTGCGTCTAACGACTTTGAACGTGCAACCAAAATGGCACGTGCGATGGTGACCAAGTATGGTATGTCAGACAAAATGGGCGTGATGGTCTATGAAGATGAAAACCAGAATGGTTTCTTCGGAAATGTCGGTAGCCGTACGATTTCTGAAGCAACACAACAACAGGTTGACCAAGAAGTACGTCGTATCTTGGATGAACAGTATCGTGTTGCGCGTGATATTCTTGAAAATAACAAAGATATTGCACATGCAATGGTAAAAGCCTTGATGGAATGGGAAACGATTGATCGTGATCAAATCCGTGACATCATGGAAGGTCGTGATCCTCAGCCACCTAAGGTTTATGTTGCTGAAAATCCAGTGCTTGATGTAACACCTACAGATGGTCCATCAACACCACCACCATTACCAGCGACCTGATCAGTCAGTGAATAAACAAGAGCCTCAATCGAGGCTCTTTTTTTATACGAAAAAATTCACAGATGAAAAAAAATCACTGTGCTATTGATTTGAATTGTTAAACTAGCCTGAATTGAATACGGAGAATTGACATGCAACTGATGCCACTAACCAAGCAAATTTTGCAATGTGGGCGTTTAAGTCTGGATTTATCACAAGCACATGTCATGGGTATCTTGAATGTCACTCCTGATTCATTTAGCGATGGTGGGAAGCATGATCAAAAAGATCAAGCTGTTGCTTATGCCAAGCAAATGATTGCTGATGGTGCGACAGTGATTGATGTTGGCGGTGAATCTACACGCCCGGGTGCATCTGTAGTCGAGATTGCCGAAGAAATACGTCGTGTTGTTCCTGTGGTTACTGAATTAGCCAAATTGGATGTCATTATTTCAATAGATACCTCACAGCCCGAAGTCATTCGTGAGGCAGTTAAGGCTGGTGCACATATTTGGAATGATGTCCGTGCCTTAACTCGTCCACATGCCTTAGAGACTGCTGCAGAGCTCAATATCCCTGTGATTATTATGCATATGCGAGGCGAGCCGACCACAATGAATCATCTTGACCAGTATGAAGATGTTACTCAAGAGGTAATTGCTGAATTACAGCAACGCGTAGATGATGCACTACAGGCAGGAATTCACCCCAAAAATATTATGATAGATCCTGGTTTTGGTTTTGCTAAAAATGCGCAACAAAATTTAAAGCTTCTCAATGAGTTTTATCAACTGAACAACATGGGTTATCCAATTTTATCAGCCTTATCACGTAAGCGCTTCATTGGTGAAGCTTTAGATGGTGCAGATGCCAATCATCGTGCTGTAGGTAGTGTTGCTGCACACTTGCTCAGTATTCAACAAGGCGCGTGTATGGTGCGTGCACATGATGTAAAAGCAATGTCGGATGCAATTAAAGTATGGCAAGCCATACGCTCTGCAATTTAATGATGAATGATCAATAGCCTCTAATATTGTTTGATCTTTTTTTTTTAATTTAGATCATCTACATCTGAAAAATTAATCAGTTAAATTGCCTGATCAATTTGGTGAATTGTATGGTTTGTGTTATATAAGCGCGTGAATTGCTGTTTTATTTTAGGTTGCAATGTTTAACGATCTACTTCTCCCAATGTTCGATGATGAATATTATCCAGATATTCTAGTTGCTGAGGTTAAGCAACTTATTGAAAATTTTGCTAAAAAAGTGGCAAAAACCAGCTTCAGTGATGCAGAAATTTATTCTATGGCAAAACTGACTGTGACTGAAATTAATGAAATGAAGCCACAGTTTGAGGATCTTGATTCTTCTTTGGATGGTACTGCAGCTGATTATATTGCTGAAGCAATGATGATGGTGGTACAAGACCAAGGGTATCTTGATATTGAAATGGAAGAGCTTGTTGCAAATAGAGAGTGGTAAGCCACTCTCTTTTTTTGCTATCGATTTTTAGAGATAAATAGGGGAGAGAGCTTAATTCCTTACTTATTTACAATACTTATTAAGCTGATTTTTTCGATAAAAACATAAATATGTATTAATTTTAAACATCTAAATATCAATTGCTTAAAGTATGATCATTGGTGTGTTTCAATGCTTGACGTAGGGTAGATAACTTTAGATAATGCGCACACAGTTTATGGCTATGTAGCTCAGTTGGTTAGAGCACCGCACTCATAATGCGGGGGTCACAGGTTCAAGTCCCGTCATAGCCACCATTTTTATAGACCATGCTCACTGCATGGTCTCTTTTTTTGTGCATCATCAAAAGATCAGTAGATACAGATAAAAATTATCATCACGTATGAATATTTAGAACACTGAAAAAATCCAGTTGAATATTTGATTAAGCTTTTTCTGCTAAATAATTTTCTATAAATCTTTGTGTTTGCGTGTCAAGGTAGAATGGCGCAATCAAGGATTGAATGATCTCATCCAATAAGCCATGTTGATCCAAAGCACCTAGTGTATGTGGAATAAAGCGATCTGCTTCGATAAATAAATCGTTTTGATCTAAGCCAACAGAGTGTAGTAATTCTTGTAAGCTATATTCGCCAAAGTATTCATAAAATGCTTCGACAACATTTAAAATGACCTGTTGCATATATTCTGTTTGACGTAATTCTTTCCAGGTTTCATAAACAAGAATAAAGAATTCCTCAAAATCAATGGATTGAACTTGAGAGAAAGCCTCTTTTAATGAGCGTTGCTTAACTTCATTCCAAACATGTGTAGCGATATCTGCCAGGTCTTCATTAGGCAGTAGAATGATATTGCTGAGTTGGCTACGGATAGCAGTTGCGAGTTGTTGTTCTAATTTAAGCTCAATATTGTGTTGTTGATCTTGAATAAAGCTGATGACTTTAGCGCCAATACGGTTATGTTTCACTGTGTATTGACGTAGCTGGTTGAGCCAAGGGGTGTTGCTTTCTAAAATCTGATTGGCAAGCTGTAGGCTAACCTGTTGAATCTGCGGGTTGTGCTGTAAGTTTTCTTGAATATAGCCTCTTAATTGTTCTAATTCTAAGATTTTAAACATCCACAGTTCAAAAGATTCATCTGAGAGTAGATCATTGAAAATGGTTTGACTATGAATGGCATATTGATGAATTTTTTGAGCGACGACACCGATAAATTCAAGAATATCTGCGCCTAAATTCAATTCAAAAGCATATTTTTGCACTACAGACTGGAGTTGCTTAAGTTGAATCACATTTTTTAAAAGGATTTTGTCTGCATTTTGATAGGTTTGGGAAATAAAATTTTGAATAAATTGCGGATTTTTTTGATCTAAGAGTTGTTTTTTAATAAAGCGAACTTGCTCAAGCAATAATGCTTGAGCAAGTTCCTGAGCAAAGCTCGAAGGTGGAGGTGAATTATTCACATTCACGAGGCTTATACACCTGCTTTCCAGCCATTTACAATCGGATAACGGCGTTCACGGCTAAATGCGCGTGAGCTAATACGTGGTCCAATTGAACCTTGACGACGTTTGTATTCATTGCGGTCGACAAGCTGAATGACTTTTTCCACGATTGCACGTTCAAAACCTTTGGCAATGATGTCTTCTTGGCTTTGTTCTTCCTCAATATATGCATATAGAATGGCATCAAGTACATCATAAGCAGGTAAAGAGTCTTGGTCTTTTTGATCAGGACGAAGTTCTGCTGATGGTGGACGAGAAATAACCCGTTCAGGAATCACCGGCGTTTCAGAAATACTGTTACGGTACTTAGCCAATTCAAAAACAATAGTTTTATAAACATCTTTGAGTACAGCAAAACCACCTACCATATCGCCATACAGTGTGCAGTAACCTACAGAAAGCTCAGACTTATTGCCTGTTGCAAGCACAAGGTTACCAAACTTATTGGACAAGCCCATAAGCAATGTACCACGTGCACGTGCTTGAAGATTTTCTTCAGTTGTATCCGCAGGTGAGTTACCAAAGAATGGGAACAAGGTCTGCATAAAGCTATTTACGATAGGATGAATTTCGGCAATACCAAAAGTAACGCCCATGCGTTTTGCTTGTTCAGTTGCATCTTCCACACTAATTTGTGATGTGTAGGTATAAGGCATCATCACGGCTTGAACTTTATCTGCACCAATCGCATCAACTGCAATTGCCAAGGTTAAAGCTGAGTCGATACCGCCCGATAGTCCTAAAATCACACCAGGGAAACCAGAGCGTTGTACATAGTCGCGTGTTGCTAAAACCAAAGCTTGATAGATCTCAGCCATAGTGTTTAATGCTGGCGCAGCTTCAACCACTTGATAGGCTTTATTTTCTATTTGATAGTCAGCAAAGTAGAGATCTTCTTTAAAGCTTGGTGCTTGTAGTGCAACTTCACCTGAATGGTTAATAACAAAACTGGTCCCATCAAAAATGAGATCATCTTGACCACCCACTTGGTTGATATAAACCACATTGAGATGGAGCTGTTTTGCCAACTCTTTTAATGTTTCGATACGATGTTGCGGTTTGCCGACTTCATAAGGTGAAGCATTCAAGACCAAAACACTTTCCACATTGAGTTGAGCAAGCTGTTGAACTGTATTTAAAGACCATACATCTTCGCAAATCAGGACCCCGAACTTATGACCTAAGTACTCAAATACAAGATGTTGATGTCCTTCATTAAAATAACGCTTTTCATCAAAAACGCTGTAATTAGGAAGATTTTGTTTGTTGTAGACCCCTAAAACTTGTCCATCTTTCATCACTGCAGCAGCATTGTAGCGTTGACCATCGTCTGTAAGATTGGCAAAACCAAATACCATCACGATGTCTTTAACAGTAGACAGTTTCTCGAAAGCTTGTGCAGTACGCTTTGCTAGGCTTGGGCGTAAAAGCAAATCTTCGGCAGGGTAACCGATTATAGAAAGTTCAGGGAAAACAACAATTTCAGCATTCTGTTTTTTTGCATCATTGGCTTGTTCAATCATTTTTTGAACGTTCGACTCAATATCACCAATGAATGGAGAGAATTGCGCGAGAGCAATTTTAAAACTTTTCATTTAAACCAAATCCTATTCCAATAGGGTAATTTATACACAAGTTGTTGATTTTTAAAATGTAGTTATTCAACATATGTGTATAGATATCACAGAAATTGCCAAAGGGCGAAACTATAAAATCATTAAAAAATCATCAAAATCTTTATTTTCTTGCAAGGCAAAAATTTCAGACATTGAGTATTTTAACTAAAAAAACGTCAGAAGCTAGTAATTCATCAAGTTTATTCAATACACCATCAATGACCTCATGAATTTAGTGTATTTTTTTTATAGAAACTAGTGATTTTTCATTATTTTTTGAATTTTATATTGGAAAGGATTAGCTTTAATTTATTTTTGTGAAATACATCACTTAAATTGTTTAAATTAGCATCAAAACAAGGGACTTAAATAGAATGATTGACTGCATTTTTATCCAGAATAATATTTTCAATTCGATTTAAATAAATATCTTTGGCAATATCGCCTTGTTGCTCAATATTGTAATCGAAATAAGCTTTTCCTTGAATGAGGGTGTAGCGATAAGGGTTATATTTACCAAAACTCAGGTAAAGTGCGGACTGTAAAATCGCCCCCTTCAGTAATACATTTTCATGACGCTGATATTGATAAATATGGGCCATTTCATGAATAAAAACAGCTTGATAACCCAAGCTCATACAGGAAAAGTCTTCACAATAGTCTGCATCTTTTAAGTGAATATAACCATTGGGCGCCATCAAAATACCAACAGGCTGCCACGGTAAATAAGGATGATTCATCACCTTGACTTGGCTGTAGTCAATTAAATCTCCAAATACACTTTGGCTAATACGAATTTCACCCTCCGTCAATTTTCGATACTTGAATTGATCCAATTGAAGAAGCTGTACAAAGCGCCAAATGAAATTGAACATTGTTTTATTTTGTGCTGTGTAAAAAGTACATCATGAAGTTTAGCACTGATTCAGTGTGACCCAAAGATTAACTGTGGCCCAGATACACCACGATAAAAAAGCTCTCTATTGGGGTCTGTTGACAATTCGTCTACGTTTGCGACTATGAGTGATTTTTAGATGATACAAGGCACGAAATATGAAATGTCAACAGACCCTATATATATGTGCTGACATGAACCTTTTCTTGTTGCCTGATTTCAGTAATGTAGAGCATCCGTGGTTAAGGGTTGGCATACCTAAGATTTAAATCATGATTTAAGCCAAAGCTGATGACTTGTCCGCAAAGGTCATTATTTATCAGTAGAGGCAAGCTCAGGCCTTATTTGTCAGACACTTTATTGAATAGTCATAAATTGCCAATGGATTGACCTGAAATGTCAGTGGTATTTGAATCCAGATGACTTACTTTTCCAACATAAATAGGATTTTTTTACTTGAAATGTGAATTTGAACTGGTTTTCAGTCAAATCCTTGATCCCTAAATAAACAATAGGTGCTTCATATGTTACTTGCTAAGCCTGTCAAAAAAGTGTTTGCAAAAGCTTTTCCAAGTCGATTGCCTAATTTAAAAGATCAGATTGCGAATATCCCGATTCGTCACTTCAATTTTAAATTTAGCCCAGATGAGTTGGATGTTAAATTTTTTATGCAAAAAGAGTGGGCGACTGCTTATTTTGCCGCACTGTCAATTTTTTTGACCTATGGTGAAGAGTTGGTGATCGAAACCGCACGACATCATCGTGATCAAATACAAGACCCTGTTTTAAAACAGCGTCTAACCAGTTTGATTGGGCAAGAGGCAATTCACTCAAAAGTCCATGAAGAATACAATGAAACCATGATTCCAAATAATTTGCCTGTGCAGTTATATCGGTTTTTAGCAGAACAGGTTTTTAATCATACTTTTTTAAAATTCCCACAACCTTTAAAGCTTTCAATGATGGCTGGGATTGAGCATTTCACCGCTGTCTTTGCTCAATATGCCATGACTCATCAAGACATCTTTAATCATTCTCTTGATGAAAAAACACG
Organism: Acinetobacter sp. 1125_18A; assembly: GCF_052824985.1. Classification (NCBI taxonomy): domain Bacteria; kingdom Pseudomonadati; phylum Pseudomonadota; class Gammaproteobacteria; order Moraxellales; family Moraxellaceae; genus Acinetobacter; species Acinetobacter sp. 1125_18A. The sequence goes on along the minus strand of NZ_VTDG01000001.1, from coordinate 185,775 downwards.
TGCTTTATGGTTATGGCATATGCTGGAAGAGTCTGAGCATAAAGATATTGCTTATGATACTTATCAAGTGCTTTCTGCAAATTATCCATTACGAATTTCAGGATTCTTTATTGCGTTGATTACTTTGGGTCTAGGCGTAGGTGCTGGCGCATTGATGTTGCCATTTTTACGACGTCCAATGAATAGCTTTAGTCTAAGTTTTTGGAAAGAGGCAAAGGGCAGTTGGGATTTATTATTTAGTCGAGACAATGGTGTTTTTGGTAGCAGTTTAGGCCATATTTTTGATTATTTGCGTCCAGACTTTCATCCTAATGATCATGATACAACTGAGCTTTTAGAATATTTCAAAAAAGAATTACTTGATCCTGAAACAGGCACACTCACCCCTTATTTTATTAAAGAGTTTACCCCTGCTTTACGGATGTAATTTTATTCAATCTTAGCATTCAAATTTTCTATTCAATATAAAAACGATGTTGTAGATCGATACTGAGCTTTTCCATCAATTTTTGAAGGAAAAGCTTTTTTTTAAAAGCTGTGATTTTAACCAAGCACTTTATAAAAATTGTTTTTAAGGGACATTCTTTATCAGTGGAGGCAACTCTTAAAAGTGATTGTCTGACAATTATCTAAGGTTGTCATAATTTGCAAACCGAATGAATGCATGTGCCAATGGTAATTGACAAAGCATGTCGTAATTTTTAGCCATCAAAGTAGAGTTTTTACTCAAAAGGCGATCTGTAGCTCATCAGCGTAAAGACGATGAAATGGATTGCCATATTAAATGAATAAAGAGTACCAGCTATGTTCGCTAAGCCAATTAAGAAAGCCGTTGCTAAAGTTTTTGCTGCGGCACCATTCAGTCTGGAAAATCAAACGTCGATTATTCCAATTCGTCATATGAAGTTTGATTTTGATCCAGCGCAAGTAGATCACCGATTTTATATGGATGCAGAATTGGCAAGTGCATATTTTGCGTCATTGTCGATTTTCTTAACTCGTGGTGAAGATCTTGTGATTGATACTGCTCGTTATCATCGTGATTTCATTACTGATCCATTATTGAAGCAACGTGTTACTTCATTGATTGGTCAAGAGGCGATTCATTCAAAAATGCATGAAGAGTTAAATGACGCTTATTTAATTCGTGATTTGCCAGTAAAGCTGTTTCGTACTTGGGCTGGCTGGGCTTTTGAATATGGGTTTGAGCGTCTTCCACAACCGATGAAATTGTCGTTGATGGCTGGTATCGAACATTTTACTGCGGTACTTGCAGAATACATGATGAATCATGAAGAAGTGTTCTTCCGTTCGCAAGATGAAAAACAACGGGCAATCTGGATGTGGCATATGCTTGAAGAATCAGAGCATAAGGATATTGCTTTCGATGTGTTTCAAGAATTATCTAATAACTATTTATTACGTATTGCTGGATTCTTTCCCGCATTGATCACGATTTTGGTGCTGATTTCAGCTGCATCATTTTTAGTTCCTTTTTATCGCAATCCTAAGAACCTGATTAGCTTACGTTATTGGAAAGAGATTCCATATAATTTTCGCCTGATCTTTGGCTTAAAAGATGGTGTTTACGGCAGTAGCTTTAAACATATTTTTGATTATCTTCGTCCCGATTTTCATCCAAATGATCATGATACATCTGAATTTTTGGACTATTACAAAGAGAAACTGCTGAATCCAAAGACAGGTCTTCTTACGCCATATTTGACGAAAGAATTTTATCCTGCATTGCGTTCATAAAAACCTAAAAGAGATGGATTTAAAGTTTATGGGTATTTTTTCTAAAAAAGTTAAGCCGAGCCAAAATGCTTATGCGGTCGTGACTGGCGCAGGCAGTGGCATTGGACGTAGTTTTGCAATGGAACTTGCAAAACGCGGAGGAACAATTGTTTGTGCTGACATAAATCTGGATGCAGCCAAAGAAACTGTCAGTTTGATTGAATCACAAACTTCAGCTAAAGCATTTGCTGTGCAATGTGATGTGGGTGTGAAAGAGCAAGTAAAAGCACTTTCAGAACAAGCCGAAAAATTAATGAATCATCCTGTAAGCCTGATCATTAATAATGCGGGTGTAGGACTGGGCGGTAAGTTTGATGAAGTGTCACTGGAAGATTGGCAATGGTGTATGCATGTCAACCTTTGGGGGGTTATTCATGGTTGCCATTATTTTGTTCCTCAGTTTAAGCAACAAGGTTATGGAGCAATTATCAATGTTGCTTCAGCTGCGGGGTATACAGCAGCTCCCGAAATGACTGCTTATAACGTAACAAAATCCAGTGTGCTGGCATTGTCAGAAACCCTTTCAGCAGAGCTTCGCGGTGACAACATTCGAGTGAATGTGCTGTGTCCAACATTAGTGCCTACAAATATTATGAAAAATGGTCGTTTGCCTGGTCATTATGCGGGTTTAGCAGATGATTTACTGATGAATCATGCATTTACCACCAGTGATCAGGTGGTGATTAAAACCTTAAATAACTTGGATGCAGGCAAGCTGTACACCATTCCTCAGCCAGACGCAAAACTGTTTTGGATATTAAAACGTGTATCACCCACCTTATATGCCAAAGCGCTAGGTATCGGGTATCCATTATTTAACAAATACATCAAATAAGCTGCGAGTAAATCAAGATGACAACAGAAACAACTTTAGCTACGCTGCCTAAAGAGAAAAGCGTAGAGCAAAACTCAACACAAACTACAGTCGAAGACATTAAACAGGTGACTCAACAGAATACTGTGCAAGACAAATCGCTTGAAGCAAAACAGCTTAAAGAAAAAGCGCTCGTAGAGAAGCAAGTTGGGGTAAAGACTGTTACAAAGCCAGCGAAAGTAAATACTGCTAAAGCTGAAGTCCAAACTCCGGCTAAAGCTAAAAATAAGCCTGAGGTAAAAGTTGAAACACAAATAAGTGCTCAATCTGAAAAGCTTGGACAATCGGCTGAGGAAAAAGCGCCGACGATTCAGCACAAAGAAGCTCTGCACATCTATGACACCATTGTGGTTGGTGCTGGTATTTCAGGGATTGCTGCTGCTTATAAAATGAATCAAGCAGGCTATAACGATTATGTGGTCCTTGAAAAAGCCAGTCGTGTGGGGGGAACATGGCGCGACAATAATTATCCGGGCTGCGGTTGTGATGTACCCTCAGCACTTTATTCATTTTCTTTCTCACCAAGCCATAAATGGAGTCATTTATTTGCCAAGCAGCCAGAAATTCTAAGCTATTTAGAAGAAGTGGTGGAAAAATATGATCTTGGTGAGAAAATTGAATTTAATAATGAATTAATCAGTGCCAAATGGGATGAAGCACAACATATTTGGCACTTAGAAACATCAAAAGGTCAATATCAAGCAAAGACAGTGATCTTTACGACAGGACCAATTACTGAACCTGCTTTGCCGAAATTAAAAAGAATTGAAAGTTTTAAAGGTGAAATGTTCCATTCAGCACGTTGGAATCATGATTATGATTTAACCGGTAAGCGTGTTGCAGTGATTGGTACAGGGGCTTCTGCAATTCAGTTTATCCCGCAAGTACAACCTTTAGCGAAACAGCTAATCGTATTCCAGCGTACAGCACCGTGGGTACTACCCAAGGCGGATATGGAGTTAAACGAAACGGCTAAAGGGATCATTTCTCGATTCCCAATCATTCAACAAACTTGGCGTAATAGCATTGCACAGATTTTAAATGGAATTAACTTTGGATTGCGTAATCCTAAAGTATTGGAACCCGTTAATTTCCTGAGTAAGCAATTACTCAAACTGCAAATTAAAGATGAGACCTTGCGTAAAGCAGTAACACCGAACTTTACTATTGGATGTAAGCGCTTATTGTTTGCAAACAATTATTATCCAGCTCTACAACAAGATAATGTGAGTCTGATTGCACATGGTTTGGTTGAAATTGATGGAAATACAGTGGTTGCAGCAAATGGTGAACGTCATGAAGTGGATGTGATTATTTGGGGAACAGGCTTTGAAGTTTCACATCCTCCAATTGGTAAACGAGTTTATGACAGCAATGGTCAAGTCCTTGCTGAGCGTTGGAAAAATAGTTCACCTGAAGCATATTTGGGTGCCAGTATTGAACATGTACCGAATGCGTTCTTGGTCCTTGGTCCAAACATTCTGGTATATGACTCATTTATTGGTATCGCGGAAGCACAAGTCGGTTATATTGTTGATGGCTTGTTAAAAATGCGTGAGCAAAAATTCACTCGCTTTGAAATCAAAGCGGATGTGCTTGCCCAGCATAATAAACGTTTGCAGAAACATTTAAAAACCACTGTATTTAATGCGGGTGGGTGTAAGTCCTATTATCTGGATGAAAATGGTCGTAACTTTGCAGCATGGCCATGGTCATTGCAACAATTACGTAACCAATTAAAACAACTAGATTTAAACCATTATAGTGTGAGTAAAAAATAAGTTTAGTGTTCAATTGCTGAACACTTTTTATGAGAGCCCTAAATTGATTTAGGGCTTTTATTTTTTTGTCTTGTGCGATGATGTAATCCAAAAATAATGATTTCAGCTAGGATTAGATTGACCACCCAACCTAACCAAGATTCTAACTGATAGATGTGAATTGGGGTTAACCAATCAAAATAAGGTTGTAACTCATAAAGCACGATTTTCCATGTCCTTAAGCTTAGCGCTGAAAGACTTAGTGCAAAACTACGGATCATCCAGTCACGATGTAAAATCCAGCGCTTTTTCAATAAAAAGTATAAAGCGGATAGGGTGGTGATCGCCCAGAGTGAACTTAATAAGACAAAGCTGATTTGTGTGGATAACCCTCCAGCCGCTGAAAAAGCTAAAATTAAGCCACTGGGTAAAGACAGCCCCAAAATGGTGATGATGTAGAGCCAACCACTCCAGCGATGAATTCGGGGATAACGCGTGCGAAAGACACGGAAAAACTGTGTAAATCCAGCGATGAGTACAAAACTACTACTGATCACATGGATTTTAAAAGCCGCCTGCCAAGGTTGAGTATTGACTACATCTTGCTTTAACAATAGAAAATGCTGATCAGTTTGCCATGGGAAATATTGTAGACATATTGCCACCATGAGATAGCATAAATAAGCATAGATCACGAGTGAAATTAGACTCAAGCTTGAATAGGCCAAGTTAGTTTTTGTTTTGTTCATCACTGCTTATAATGGAATGGTGATTGAGAAATTATAGTGGAACATAGGTTGAAACAGCATATTTATGTTTGGGTATGGCATAGATTTTAAAATAAACCACAGAGAATCCTGATTTATTTATCTTAAAGTAGATCACAAAGCAAACAATTTAATCTAAAATCAATGTGAAAATGCATCCAATATCTTCATAACAAATAGGTATAACAATGAATAAAAGTTTAATCGCACTCGTCGGATTAGGAATGATTGGTTTCCAGAATAGCTATGCACTGGATATTCAACAGTTGCAAAAATCTTGGTCTGGAAAATATGATGATCAGAAAATTGCTGTTTTCATCCAATCTATCGATCGTAATCAGATCAAAGGCTATAGTGTTCTTGGTAAAAATAAACAAAATTTCTCAGGAAAAGTACAGACAACTTCACAAGGCTATAAAATTACCGCAACAGAAAGCGGTGCTAAAGCAAGTAGTGGTGTGTTTACGTTTACTGTAAAACAGAATCAGCCGAATGTGTTGGAATCTAGTTGGGAATCTACAACGGCTAAGGTTAAACCAAAATATTTTGATTTAAAGCCGCAACAGTGTCGCTATCAAAAAGATGTCGGTGATTATCCAGTTGCATCACAACGTTTATTAAAAGATGAGGATCTACAAATTCCTCCTGAAGAACTGGACTGGATGCGTAATGAAATTTATGCGCGTCATGGTTATTCATTTGCCAATAAAGAGATTGCCTCTCAATTTGCTAACGATAATTGGTATATGCCATGCAGTACCAATGTTGAAAATCAATTAACTCAGATTGAAAAGACCAATATCCAGCGTATTAAAAAAATTCGCCCGTATATGGCGAAAATGGAATGGGGTCGTTGATCAATATTTTGATCATATCTGGTTTAAATGATAGCTAAAGCAAAAGCATTTTAATTTGATTTATATCATTATTTTTGCTTTAAAAAGCTCAAAGTCAGGTACTTTGAGCTTTTTAAATTTTACGGAAAATGTTAAATAGCTTGGGTGTTTTCATTTAGCCAGTTTAAAACATCACCTTCTAAGTGAGGTGCTAATCGCTCTCTGACAATTTGATGGTACTGATTCAACCATGCTTTTTCATCATGACTAAGTAGGTCTAAAACGATACACGTCAGGTTAATCGGGCACAGTGTTAGTGTTTCGAATTCCAAAAATTGACCATAGGTCGTATCTTCAAAATGCTTAATTTTGTTGACGACAAGATTCTCAATCCGAATGCCGTACTTGCCTTGATGATATAAACCAGGTTCATTGGAAGTAATCATCCCTTCGCGCATCTTGGTGGATGGTGTGACTGGGGCATAATATGAAATCACTTGTGGGCCTTCATGAACATTCAATGCATAGCCTACACCGTGACCTGTACCATGACGATAATCTAATCCGTATTTCCATAGCGTTTGACGGGTAATTGCATCTAATAGTGGTGATGCAATGCCTTCAGGGAAAACGCTTTGTGCAAGTGCAATATGGCTTTTTAACACCAAAGTGTAATCACATTTTTGTTCAGCGCTTGCTGTGCCTATGGGAACAACGCGGGTAATGTCTGTGGTTCCTTCATCATATTGTGCGCCTGAATCAATTAGCAGCAAACCATCACCACTAATCTCGCTAAAGCTTTCTTCGGTGGCACGATAGTGGGGTAATGCGCCGTTGGCATTAAAGCCTGCAATTGTCGAGAAGCTTAATCCAATAAAACCTGCTTGTTGTGCGCGAAAGCCTGAAATTTTTTCGTCGATGGTGAGTTCATTGATCGATTCTTTATCAGCCAATGCGTTATCTAGCCAATGAAAGAAATGACATAGGGCAACACCATCTTTGGTCATTGCACTGCGCACATGTGCAATTTCTGAAGGATGTTTACGTGATTTAAATAAACTGCTTGGATTAATGTCTTGGACTAAATGACTTTGCTGCTCAATGGCCTGTGCAGATGAAATTGAGACTTTAGCAGGATCAATTAAAATATTTTGTTGTTTAAGTTCGAGCAAAAACTCGATGCTTGCGTTATAAGCTAAGATTTCAATGTTATCCAAAGCAAATCTTTGCTGCATTTCAGTTGAAAGTTTTGCAACATCAATAAAAAGCACAGTTCGAGAATGGTCGATATATAAGTGTGCTAAGAACACGGGATTATATTCAACATCACGCCCCCTACAATTCAAAATCCAAGCAATATCATCGAGTGCAGAAATAAAATGCCCTGTTGCTTTTTTCTGAATAAGTTTGTGACGGAGCGCAGTTATTTTTTCTAGGCGTGTTTGCGCATTTAAATCATCTGCCATTTGCCAAATGGGTTGTAGGGGCAGTGCTGGCCGTTCAGTCCAAATTTCACCAATCAAATCTAAATCTGTTCGGATTTCAAATTGCTGGGATTGAGCAACTAGACTTAGCGCATCAAATTGTAGGGCAGAAATGGTGTGTCCATTGACTGAAATTTTTGCATCTTTGGCTAAATGTTGTGAAAGCCAAGCCAAATGTGTTGATGATTCATCAGGTGTTTGTTTTTGTAAGATATAACCTGTATTTTCCAGTTGCTGTTCAGCTTGTACCCAATATCGACCATCTACCCATAAACCTGCGAAGTTTTGAGTAACTACAATTGTGCCGACTGAACCTGTAAAGCCTGTTAGCCATTGACGTATTTTCCAATAATCAGGTAGATACTCTGACATATGTGGATCTGCACTCATGGCGATAAAAGCATCCTGCTGATATTTCTTCATAATTGTACGAAGGTTTTCTAATTTGTTGGCAGGTGACAAACTGTTCATACTTTTTCCAATTGCATATCAATAGATTTTTGAGAGGGGGTCGATGTTTGATTGAGTAATTTACGAATCGGTTTTCTCATTAACCATAGAACGGCTGCGCCAAGAAGTAAAGCGATGACACATCGCACAAATAGCAAGGGTAATTGGTCAACTTCATGGATAGAAACATGACCACCAATTAAACCTGCCATCAAGTTTCCTAAAGCAGATGCTGTAAACCAAAGCCCCATCACTTGCCCACGAATGATAGTCGGAGCAAGTTTAGTCATAGTTGAAAGACCAACAGGGCTTAAGCATAATTCACCTAGTGTTAAAAGCAGGAGGCTTGATGCGATCCACAATGCAGAAACAGTTCCACCATTTTGGGTGATCAAGTAACTGGCAATGCTCATCACGAGGAAACCACCCGCAGCGAGAAGTAAAGCAATAATGAATTTGGTGATATAGCTAGGGTCACGATTTTGTTTGCCTAATTTAACCCAAAGCCATGCGATGATCGGTGCGAAAATAATAATGAAAAGCGGGTTAATCGATTGAAACCAAACTGCGGGTATTTCAAAGCCAAAGAATTGGCGATCTGTAAAGTCTTGGGCGAAAAGATTGAAAGATGTTGGTTTTTGTTCAAATGCTGACCAGAAAAGTGCAGCGGTGATGAGTAAAATAAAACAGATGATGATTTGTTTTTTCTCAGTATTATTCAAACCAGCAAAGAGCAATAGATAGCTGAAATATAAGGCAATACAAATACAGATTGTGATTGTGAAATATGTGGCGATCTGAATTGGATTGATGTTAATTACGCCAAGAGAAACTAGACCGATAATCAAGCCAACAACTGCAATAAAACCTATGATCATTTGGGGTGCTTTAGGATTGTAATGTACAGGACGAGCCCAGTTATTTTCATTGCCTTGCACATGATTAAATTGTTTTAATTGAGGCACAGTTATTAACTTAAAAATCAGTAAGGCGATTAACATTCCAACGCCACCGATTCCGAATCCCCAGTGCCAACCATGTTCATTAACCAATAAACCAGTCAATAGTGGGGCAATCAACGAACCTAGATTAATTCCCATATAAAAAATGGAAAATCCTGCATCACGCCGTGAATCTTGAGCCTGATATAAAGTGCCAACAATGACGGAAATACAGGTTTTAAATAAACCAGAACCGATCACAATCAAAACTAAACCAAAATAAAAAAAGAAATGTCCAAATAAAGCTGCCAATGCAATGGATAAATGTCCGAGTGCGATGATCAGTGAACCGTACCACACAGCGCGCTCCTGACCGAGATAATTGTCAGCAACCCATCCACCCAATACGGTCATTAAATACATACTGCCTGCAAATAAGCCGACAATTGCTGATGCTGTTGGGCGATCTAAACCGAGACCGCCATCAGCAACTAAAGCTGCCATATAGAGGATTAATAAAGGGCGAATACCATAATAGGAAAAACGTTCCCAAAGCTCGGTAAAAAATAAACCTTTTAATGGTTGGGGGTGACCAAAAAAAGCTTGATCTGGGTCGTGCACTTGTTTGGATAAATGTTGAGGCATCTTCAATTCCTTTGAAAATGTATTAATAAAAAAATTTTAAACAATATATAAAATAAAGTTATTTGTTGGGTGTTTTTTAAAGTAGTGATTTGTAAGTTTTATAGTAAAAATATAAATTTCAGTTTTCTATGCTTATTATTGGTATTGTTATGTTTTGATTTTAAATGAATTTTAAAATAAATAGATTATACCAAATGGTATGAATATGTAATAAAAAACCACCCCAAAGGGTGGTCTCTTGTTCGATCTGAACGTGCAACGAATTAACGTTTGATATCGCGTTGAGTTTCGCCAGTATAAAGCTGACGAGGACGACCGATTTTGTACGCGCCGCTGTGCATTTCTAACCAGTGGCTGATCCAACCAACTGTACGTGCAAGCGCAAAGATTACCGTAAACATTTCTGTTGGGATACCAATCGCTTTAAGGATGATACCTGAATAGAAGTCTACGTTAGGATAAAGTTTACGTTCGATGAAGTACGGATCGCTTAATGCAATACGTTCAAGTTCCATTGCAAGCGCAAGTTGTGGATCATTGATACCAAGTGCACTTAACACTTCGTCACAAGTCTCTTTCATTACTTTTGCACGTGGATCGAAGTTTTTATAAACTCGGTGACCGAAGCCCATAAGTTTAACTTCTTTAGTTTTTACTTTTTCCATGAACGGTGCAACATTTTCTACAGAGCCGATTTCATCGAGCATCTTAAGAACAGCTTCGTTTGCACCACCATGCGCAGGTCCCCAAAGTGCAGCAATACCCGCAGCGATACATGCATAAGGGTTAGCGCCTGTAGAACCAGCTAAACGTACTGTAGACGTTGATGCATTTTGTTCATGGTCAGCATGAAGCGTAAAGATACGATCCATTGCTTTAGCAAGAATAGGGTTAACTTTGTAATCACGATCTGCTGGAGTAGCAAACATCATGTACAAGAAGTTTTCAGCATAGCTTAAATCGTTACGTGGATATACGAACGGTTGACCGATTGTATATTTGTAAGTCCAAGCAGCTAAAGTAGGAATTTTAGCAACTAAACGAACTGCAGTGATTTCACGGTGGTCTACGTTTTCAACGTCAAAACCGTTGTGATAGAACGCAGATAACGCACCCACTACACCACACATAACCGCCATAGGATGAGCATCACGACGGAAACCATTGAAGAAACGGCTAACTTGATCGTGAACCATTGTGTGGTTGCGGACTTTGTTTTCGAAGTCTGTTTTTTGTTCAGCAGTTGGAAGCTCACCGCTTAACAATAAATAGCAAGTTTCTAAGTAAGAAGCTTGAGTTGCAAGTTGAGCAATCGGATAACCACGGTGTAAAAGAACGCCTTTATCACCATCAATGAAAGTGATTTTAGACTCGCAAGAAGCTGTCGCCATAAAACCAGGATCAAAAGTAAAGTGACCTGAAGCCAACACATCCTTAACGTCGATTACATCTGGGCCCAATGTGCCGCTGTAAATTGGTAATTCAATTTTTTTGCCATCAAGCTCTAGAACGGCTTTCTTGCCAGTTGCTGCAGACATTCAATAGATCTCCTGTCCTGGTGGATATTTTATCTAACTTGCTGAGTCATCTTGTAATGTACAAGTCAGACGGATCAAAAATTGCTATTTAGCTTAGTGAGTACTGAAATTTTGTCAATTATACTTATGGATGAAAAAACAATGTTTTCATCAGTAGTTAGTCTAACTTTAACCAGTAAGATTGATCATTAAATTTCAGAGTTGGTCAGTATAATAAGGTAAATTCTAAAGAAGGTGCAGAAAAATAATTGTGATTGCTAGACAGGAAATGGCATTTTTGACCAATATTTTGTGGCTTTTGTAAGTTGCGAAATGCATTGTTGCTGTTTTAAAACCATCTGAATTTCACGACTTACATAGCTTTTGCCATTATTTTTGTGTAAAAAACACCCAAATGAGTTGATGAAATATTTATTTTCATTTTAATGCTTAATTGATTAAAAAATAGTTTTTATTGAAGCTTTTAAAGGATAAAAAATAATCGAATCAGTATAAAAATAGGCATTTAGTTGCCTTAGGAATAATCAAATACCATAAAATCTTGCAGCTAAATTATGAATTATTCACAAACTAAGTCTTTCTTTCTTATTATAAAGCTTTCAGTCAAATCACTGAATTAAATGGCACCCATTTAAAATAGGAATAAAGGACTATTTTAAAATAACATGTTGGGTATCTACTAAAGCTTAACCAGTTGATGAAAAATAAAACAGCAGGGAGAAATTAACCACAGGACGATTTTGTCCGTAATGTTGTGCTTTAGTCTAAATTTATAAAAATAATATAAGTCGTAATTATGTGTAAAAGTAATATGTTTAAATGTCATAAAAAATAACGAGATAGCCTTGAAAAACAGAGATGGGTGATCTGCTTTATTTTTCAAATGGGTGTAAATGATTCTTATTTGAGTGATTTTTAAAGAAAAAGCCAATTTCGATGGTTTGTATTTTGACAGTGCACGTTTTATAATTCAGTGTCGTTTAAAGTTCAGGCAATTAAATTTGTCTGACAATGCTAGCTTTCCTTCGAATTAATTCCAACAAACTCCGGATGGAGTTTTTACTTACAGGATGCCCGCTGTGAAAAGCAACAGACCTGTCAATTTGTCCATGGGTCAAGTTTTAGATGTAAACTTAAAATCCCCTGTGGCTATTGCATCAATTCTACACCGTCTATCAGGTGTCATCGTATTTTTACTCGTACCGGTACTTTTGTGGCTTTTAGACAAGTCTTTGTCTTCGCCTGAAGGCTTTGCTCAAGTTCAAGCAATCTTTGGTGGCTTCATTGTACGTTTTATCGTATGGGTATTTGTCGCTGGTTTATTATTCCATTTCATTATGGGTATTAAGCACTTACTTGCTGACCTAGGCTTTGCTGAAGAGTTGCAAAGTGGTCGCGTAGCAGCAACTATTGCATTAATCTTGGCTGCGATATCTGTTATCGCTTCATTTGTATGGATCGTTCTCTAATGAAAAGTGCTACAGGTTTAACGGGTTCAGGTTCTCGTGATTGGTATATCCAACGCGTAAGTGCTGTAGTTCTAGCTGTTTATACTGTTGTGGTATTAGGTTGGATTCTGTGCAATGGCGGATTTAACTATGAGCAATGGTTTGGCTTTATGATGACACTTCCGATGAAGATTTTATCTTTATTGGCAGTCTTATCTCTTGTTGCGCATGCTTGGATTGGTATGTGGCAAGTATTCACTGACTATGTGACTACTCGTCAGATGGGTCCTTCAGCTTCAGGTTTACGCATCGTGTTAACTTCAGCAGTGATTATTGCTGTTATTGCATATGCGATCTGGGCAATCCAGATTTTTTGGGCGAATTGATAGGAAAATGTCATGGGCGCTTTAACCCCTAAAGAAGATTATTCAAATATTCCAAGCCAGTTCTTCGATGCAGTCATCGTTGGTGGTGGTGGTTCAGGTATGCGTGCTTCATATCAACTTGCTCAAGCAGGGTTGAAAGTTGCAGTGCTAACTAAAGTATTCCCAACACGTTCTCACACTGTTGCGGCTCAAGGTGGTATTGGTGCATCGCTTGGTAACATGCAAGACGATAACTGGCACTATCATTTCTATGACACGGTAAAAGGTTCTGACTGGTTAGGTGACCAAGATGCAATCGAATTTATGTGTCGTGAGGCGCCTAAAGTTGTTTATGAGCTTGAACACTTAGGTATGCCATTTGACCGTAATGCTGACGGTACAATTTACCAACGTCCATTTGGTGGCCACTCTGCGAACTATGGTGAAAAACCAGTTCCACGTGCTTGTGCTGCTGCCGACCGTACAGGTCATGCACTTCTTCATACGCTTTATCAAAGTAACGTGAAAATGGGTACTCAATTCTTCGTTGAATGGATTGCATTAGACTTAATCCGTAACGAAGCAGGTGATGTACTCGGTGTAACAGCAATTGACCAAGAAACAGGCAAAATTGCTGTATTCCAAGCCAAAGCAACATTGTTTGCTACAGGTGGTGCTGGTCGTGTTTACCGTGCATCTACCAATGCTTATATCAATACTGGTGATGGTCTTGGTATGGCTGCTCGTGCGGGTATTCCATTACAAGATATGGAATTCTGGCAATTCCACCCAACGGGTGTTGCTGGCGCAGGCGTATTGTTAACGGAAGGTTGTCGTGGTGAAGGTGCAATCCTTCGTAACAAAGATGGCGAACCGTTCATGGAACGTTATGCTCCAACTTTGAAAGATTTGGCTCCGCGTGACTTCGTATCACGTTCTATGGACCAAGAGATCAAAGAAGGCCGTGGTTGTGGTCCTAAAGGTGATTATATCCTACTTGATATGACTCACTTGGGTGCAGATACCATCATGAAGCGTTTACCATCTGTATTTGAGATTGGTAAGAAATTCGCAAACGTGGATATCACCAAAGAACCAATTCCAGTTGTACCAACAATCCATTATCAAATGGGTGGTATTCCGACCAATATTCATGGTCAAGTGGTTATTCCTGAAACAGCGAAAAATGCAGCAGATTTCTATGCAGGTTTTGATAAAGCTGCAAATGAATATACAACCAACGGTACAATGAATTACACAGTTCCTGTAAAAGGGTTCTATGCTATTGGTGAGTGTTCTTGCGTGTCTGTACATGGTGCAAACCGTTTAGGTACCAACTCATTACTTGACTTGGTTGTATTTGGTAAAGCTGCTGGTGAACACATCATCGATTACGTGACTAAACATCACGGTGATGAATACCAACCACTTCCAAATGATGTACTTGTGAACACGTTGAAACGTATCAATCATTTAGATGATTCTACTTCTGGTGAAAATGCACAAGAAGTTGCGGATGCGATTCGTGATATCGTTCAAGACCACGCGGGTGTATTCCGTACTCAAGCCTTGCTTGATGAGGGTGTTAAGCAGATTCTTGCGATTGAACCACGTGTACGTAACATTCATTTAAAAGACAAATCTAAAGTATTTAATACTGCACGTATTGAAGCTTTGGAAGTTGAAAACTTATACGAAGTAGCGAAAGCAACATTGATTTCTGCTGCTGCACGTAAAGAATGTCGTGGTGCACATACTGTTGTAGATTATGAATTGCCTGCTGATGATGAGCACTATTCATATGGTCGTCGTGACGATGAGTGGATGAAACATACTTTATGGTATTCAGCGGATAACCATCTTGAATACAAGCCAGTACGTTACAGCCCATTGTCTGTAGACCCAATTGAACCTAAACCACGTACATTCTAATCGGGAGAAATAAGATGAGTAGAGGTACACGTACATTCGAAATCTACCGCTATGATCCTGATAAGGATAAAGCACCGTATATGCAGACTTTTAAACTAGAGTTGACGGATAAGCATCGTATGTTGCTTGACGCGCTTTTAGCATTAAAAGTTCAAGACGAATCATTAACATTCCGTCGTTCTTGCCGTGAAGGTATTTGCGGTTCAGATGGTGTGAATATCAATGGTAAAAATGGTCTTGCGTGTTTATGGAACCTGAATGATTTACCTGAAAAAATCGTCATTCGTCCATTACCTGGTCTGCCAGTAGTGAAAGATTTAGTTGTGGATATGAATCAGTTCTACGATCAGTATGACAAAATTCATCCATTCTTAATCAATAATCAACCTGCACCACCTAAAGAGCGTTTACAATCTCCAGAAGAGCGTGAGCACTTAAATGGTTTGTATGAATGTATTCTTTGTGCATGTTGTTCAACATCATGCCCATCATTCTGGTGGAACCCGGATAAATTCTTGGGTCCTTCAGCATTGTTGAATGCATACCGTTTCATTATTGATTCTCGTGATACTGCGACACAAGATCGTTTATCACGTCTTGATGACCCATTCTCATTATTCCGTTGTAAAGGGATTATGAACTGTGTGTCTGTATGTCCGAAAGGTTTGAATCCAACAAAAGCGATCGGTCATATCCGTAGCATGTTGCTCGATCAAGCGGGTTAATACGATGTGAAAAAAGGGCGTGCATCTTGGGATGTACGCTCTTTTTTTATTGGATTTTTAATGAGATGGTTGTTTTTTGTTCGAGTGAATGGGATCTAAGCTTTAAGCATTGAAAAAGGATCAACAGACCCGATATAAATGGATGGATAATAATAGATTATTTCTTGTATGTATTTCGCTAATTTATAGGTGGTATGTGTCAAAAAAATCAATTGAAGTGACAGATCATGTTACGATTTAACAAACCACTATATGTGAAAAACACACCATGTTTTTGGTACATTTTTTCTACATAAGTGTGATCCAGATCAGTTTATAAATAATTTTATAAGCAAAGTTTAGAACCGCTTTAGAAAAAGCAAAAAAGCCTTTGTTTTTTCTAAGTCGATTTGCAAAAAATTGCTCAGCTTCGGTTGAGTATATAAGTGAGTGATGATGCCATTGAGGGCGTTATGATTCATTGTATGCATTAGTAAAAGCTAATGTTTATAACGCCCCTTGGTCATGAGTATCTGATGGGTGAATGTCAATTTACCGATTTGGCATTATCAATCATGGGAGTGCTTAAAAAGCACCCTCTAATGTTTTTGCAATAGGAAATGGGTCCACAAATGCAAGAAGTTGCTGACGCATTGCGTCTTGATACTGAACTTTCCGCTGATAGTGCAGCGTATATTGAAGAGCTTTACGAACAGTACCTTTCTTCTCCAACCTCAGTAGGTGAGGATTGGCGTCAATATTTCGATAAATTCCCTAAAGGTGACCAACCACACGGAAATATTCGTGAGCAATTCTTATTATTAGGTCGTAATTCAAGTCGTGTTCAGCCTGTTGTGCAAAGTGAAGTAAGTACTGAGCATGAACGTCGTCAAATCGGTGTTTTGCAACTGATTGCAGCATACCGTAACCGTGGTCATCAAAAAGCGAAGCTTGATCCACTAGGTTTGGCTAAACGTGAAGATGTGCCAGATTTAGATCTTGCTGCACATGGTTTAACCAAGTCTGACCTAGATACAGTTTTCAATGCTGGAAATTTGGCGATTGGTAAAACTGAAGCAACTTTAGGTGAGATGGTTAGCGCAATGGAGGCAACATACTGTGCTTCTATTGGTGCTGAATATATGCACATTGTTGACACCAAAGAAAAACGCTGGATTCAACAACGTCTTGAAGGTGCACGCGGTCAGTTCGGTTTCTCGGCAGATCAAAAGAAACTCGTACTTGAACGTTTAACTGCTGCTGAAGGCTTAGAAAAATTCCTCGGTAATAAGTATGTTGGTGCGAAGCGTTTTGGTGTAGAGGGTGGTGAATCTTTCATTCCAATGGTAAACGAACTTATTCAACGTGCAGGTTCTGTAGGTTGTAAAGAAGTCGTAATTGGGATGCCACACCGTGGTCGTTTAAACTTACTTGTGAACATCATGGGTAAAAACCCAGCTGATTTGTTTGGTGAGTTTGAAGGTAAAACTTTAGCTAAAAAAGGTTCAGGTGACGTTAAGTATCACCAAGGTTTCTCATCAAATGTGATGACACCTGGTGGTGAAGTTCACTTGGCTTTGGCATTTAACCCATCGCATTTAGAAATTGTTGGTCCTGTGGTTGAAGGTTCAGTTCGTGCACGCCAAGTACGTCGTAAAGACATTGGTGGTGATGACGTATTGCCTGTAATCGTACATGGTGATGCTGCATTTGCTGGTCAAGGTGTCAACCAAGAAACCTTCCAAATGTCACAAACGCGTGGTTATACCGTAGGTGGTACGGTTCATATCGTAGTCAACAACCAAGTTGGTTTTACTACATCTGATCCACGTGATGCACGTTCTACCGAATACTGTACTGACATTGCAAAAATGATTCAGGCGCCAATTTTCCATGTAAATGGTGATGACCCAGAATCTGTATTGTTTGTTGCGCAATTGGCACATGATTTCCGTCATACATTCCGTAAAGATGTTGTGATTGACATGTTCTGTTATCGTCGTCGTGGTCATAACGAAGCAGATGAGCCAGCAGCAACACAACCAATGATGTATCAAGTGATCAATAAAAAAGCGACTACACGTACGCTTTATGCGGATCAATTGGTACAAGAAAAAGTATTAGATCGTTCTGATGCAGATGCTTTAGTTGAAAAATATCGTGAAGATCTTGAAGCAGGTAACCATGTTGCCAATGCTTTAGTGCTTGAACCAAATGATAAAATGTTTGTGGACTGGAAACCGTATCTAGGCCATGAATATACAGATGTTTGGGATACGACTTTCCCAATCGAACGCTTAAAAGAAATTGGTACAAAAATGCGCGAATTACCGGAAGGTTTCGTGATGCAGCGCCAAGTGTCTAAAGTGATCGATGAACGTTTGAAAATGCAAACTGGTGAAATGCCATTAAACTGGGGTGCAGCAGAAACTTTAGCTTATGCTTCTATCCTTGATGATGGTTTCTTGGTGCGTTTGACTGGTGAAGATGTTGGTCGTGGTACATTCTCACACCGTCATGCCAAGCTACATAACCAAGTTGATGGTTCGGTTTATATTCCACTGTGTCATATCAAAGAAAACCAGCCACGTACTGCAATTTATGACTCATTATTGTCAGAAATGGCTGTGCTTGCATTTGAATATGGTTATGCAACAACATTGCCAAAAAGCTTGGTAATCTGGGAAGCTCAGTTCGGTGACTTTGCAAACTGTGCGCAAGTGGTTATTGATCAATTCATCTCATCTGGTGAAACCAAATGGGAACGTGTGTGTGGTTTAACATTACTTCTTCCACATGGTTATGAAGGTCAAGGTCCTGAGCATTCATCTGCACGTCTTGAGCGTTTCTTACAGTTATGTGCTGAAGAAAACATGCAAGTGATTACACCAACGACACCTGCACAGATTTTCCATGCAATGCGTCGTCAGGCAATTCGCCCAATTCGTAAGCCAATGATCGTGACTTCACCGAAGTCATTGCTTCGTCATAAACTTGCAACTTCAACTTTGGAAGAGCTTGCAACTGGTACATTCCAGACTGTGATTGATGAAGTGGATCAAATCAACAAACAAGATGTAACACGTGTTGTACTTTGTGGTGGTAAAGTTTATTACGACTTACTTGAAAAACGTCGTGAAGAAAACTTGAACATTGCGGTGGTACGTGTTGAACAATTGTACCCATACCCAGAAAAACGTCTTGCTGAAGTGCTTGCGACATATCCAAACATAAAAGAACTTGTTTGGTGTCAAGAAGAACCGAAGAACCAAGGCGCATGGTTATTCATTGCTCCTCGTTTATACGAAGGTGTAATGAAGTCTGCTCTACAAGTTCAAATTAGCTATGCAGGACGTGAAGCTTCAGCTGCACCTGCATGTGGCTCACCATATTTGCATGCAAAACAACAAGCTCAGCTCGTGAATGACGCACTTGCGATCGTAGCTGAACAATCAGGAGAATCTAAATAATGGCAACCGAAATTAAAGCACCGGTGTTCCCAGAGTCAGTTGCTGACGGAACAATTGCAACTTGGCACAAACAACCAGGTGAAGCGGTATCACGTGATGAAGTCATCTGTGATATTGAAACGGATAAAGTTGTTTTAGAAGTTGTTGCTCCTGCTGATGGTACTATCTCTGCAATCATCAAAAATGAAGGTGACACAGTTCTTTCTTCTGAAGTTATTGCAACATTTGAAGAAGGTGCTGTTTCTGGCGCTACTCAAACTCAAGCAGTTCAATCTGAAGAGAAAGTAGAACAAGCTGCGGCACAAACTCAAGCGGGTAATGCACCTGTTGTTGAACGTGCTCAAGTACAAGATCAAGCACCTGCAGTGCGTAAAGCTTTAACTGAAACAGGTATTGCTGCTGCGGATGTAGATGGTACTGGTCGTGGTGGTCGTATCACCAAAGAAGATGTTGCAAATCATCAAACTAAACCAGCTGCTGCAGCTGTAACACCATTAAGCGTTGCTGTTGGTGAGCGTATCGAGAAACGTGTTCCAATGACACGTTTACGTAAGCGTGTTGCTGAACGTCTTCTTGCTGCTACACAGCAAACTGCAATGTTGACTACGTTTAACGAAGTCAACATGAAACCTGTGATGGAAATGCGTAAGCAATATAAAGATGCTTTCGAAAAACGTCATGGTGCACGTTTAGGCTTTATGTCATTCTTCGTTAAAGCTGTAACTGAAGCACTTAAACGCTATCCTGCGGTAAATGCTTCAATCGACGGTGATGATATTGTTTATCATGGTTACTATGATATCGGTGTTGCGGTTTCTTCTGATCGTGGTTTAGTGGTTCCAGTATTACGTAATACTGACCGTATGAACTATGCTGAAGTTGAATCAGGTATTGGTGCATATGCTGCAAAAGCACGTGAAGGTAAATTAGCAATTGAAGATATGACTGGTGGTACTTTCACAATTACCAACGGTGGTACTTTCGGTTCACTACTTTCAACACCTATTTTGAACCAACCACAAACTGCTATTTTAGGTATGCACAAAATCCAAGAGCGTCCTATGGCTGTAAATGGTCAAGTTGAAATTCTTCCAATGATGTACTTAGCGCTTTCTTATGACCATCGTATGATTGATGGTAAAGAAGCAGTAGGTTTCTTGGTAACTGTTAAAGAGTTACTTGAAGAGCCAGCTAAACTAATCCTTGACCTTTAATTCTTTAGAATAACAACACGAGTTTAGAGTGATCCTTTAAACTCGTTTTTGGAGATAAGCATGTCTCAGTTTGATTTAGTGGTAATCGGCGGTGGGCCAGGTGGTTATGAAGCGGCAATTCGTGCTGCTCAACTTGGTTTCAAAGTTGCGTGTATCGAAAAACGTGTACACAAAGGTAAGCCATCTTTAGGTGGTACTTGCTTAAACGTAGGTTGTATTCCTTCTAAAGCACTTTTGGATTCTTCTCATCACTATGAAGACACTCTTCATGGCTTAGATGTTCACGGTATTACAGTTGAAAATGTCCAACTTGATCTTCAAAAGCTTCTTGCTCGTAAAGACAAAGTTGTAGATAACTTAACTGGCGGTGTTGCTCAATTGCTGAAAGGCAATGGTATCGAGTGGTTACAAGGTACAGGTAAATTACTTGCTGGTAAAAAAGTTGAATTCACACCATTAGAAGGTGGCGATGTTCAAGTTTTAGAACCTAAATTCGTAATTCTTGCAACTGGTTCTGTACCTGTAAATATTCCTGTAGCAAAAGTTGATGAAGACCTTATCGTTGATTCAACAGGTGCATTAGAATTCCAAGAAGTGCCTAAACGTTTAGGTGTAATTGGTGCAGGCGTAATTGGACTAGAACTTGGTTCAGTATGGCGTCGTCTTGGCTCTGAAGTTGTTGTGTTTGAAGCATTAGATGCATTCTTACCAATGGCGGATAAAGCGTTGGCAAAAGATTATCAAAAACTTTTAACAAAACAAGGTTTAGATATTCGTATTGGCGCTAAAGTTTCAGGTACTGAAGTGAATGGTCGTGAAGTGACTGTTCAATATAACCAAGCAGGCGAAGATAAAACTCAAACTTTTGATAAATTAATCGTTTGTGTTGGCCGTAAAGCCTATGCAGAAGGTTTATTGGCTGAAGATTCAGGCATTAAATTAACTGAACGTGGTTTGGTTGAAGTGAACGATTGGTGTGCAACGTCTGTTGACGGTGTATATGCAATTGGTGACTTGGTACGTGGTCCAATGCTTGCGCATAAAGCAATGGAAGAAGGTGTAATGGCAGTTGAGCGTATGCATGGTCATGCTGCTCAAGTGAATTATGACACTATTATTTCAGTGATTTATACACACCCTGAAGCTGCGTGGGTAGGTTTGACTGAAGAGCAAGCTAAAGAGAAAGGTCACGACGTTAAAACCGGTCAATTCCCATTTGCGGTAAATGGTCGTGCTTTAGCTGCCAATGAATCTGCTGGATTTGTGAAGTTTGTTGCAGATGCAAAAACTGATCGTTTATTGGGTATGCATATCATTGGTCCAGGTGCTTCTGATATTGTTCACCAAGGTATGATTGCACTTGAATTTGTATCTTCAGTTGAAGATTTACAATTGATGACTTTCGGTCACCCAACTTATTCTGAAGTCGTTCATGAAGCAGCGCTTGCTGTTGATGGGCGTGCGATTCACGCGATTCAGCGTAAACGTAAATAACACAAAAAAGAGCGGTTTCGACCGCTCTTTTTACTTTTGATGGTTGTTTTTAATTGAATAATCATCTAAAAATAAAAGAACAAACTTTAATAAATGCCGATAGTTATTGCGATGGAAGTCTAATTATTGGTGTGTCATAACAATGTGAAAAGTAGTAAAAGGTAAAACATGAATCTACATGAGTATCAAGCGAAAACGCTGTTAAAAAAATATGGTATGCCAGTTCAAGAAGGCATTTTAATCACTACGCCCGAAGAAGCATCTGCTGCCTTTGAGCAAATTAGTGGCAAATTCGCTGTGATGAAGGCCCAAGTCCATGCAGGTGGTCGTGGTAAAGCGGGCGGCGTAAAAGTTGTTAAGTCAAAAGAAGAAGCAGCTGAATATGCAAAAAGCCTGTTAGGTACTCGTTTAGTCACGTATCAGACGGATGCCAATGGTCAGCCGGTAAATAGTATCCTTGTTTGTGAAGATGTTTATCCTGTAGAACGTGAATTGTATTTAGGTGCAGTGGTTGACCGTTCTAGTCGTCGTGTGACATTCATGGCGTCTACAGAGGGTGGTGTAGAAATTGAAAAAGTTGCTGAAGAAACACCTGAAAAAATTATTAAAGTCGAAGTAGATCCACTGGTTGGTTTATTGCCATTCCAAGCGCGTGATGTTGGCTTCCAATTAGGTTTAAAAGATAAGCAAATCAGCCAATTTGTAACCATCATGACAGGCGCGTACAAAGCATTTGTTGAAAATGACTTTGCACTATTTGAAATTAACCCACTTTCAGTTCGTGAAAATGGCGAAATCTTATGTGTAGATGCTAAAGTCGGTATTGACTCAAATGCACTTTATCGTTTGCCTGAAATTGCAGCGATGCGTGATAAATCTCAAGAAAATGAGCGTGAGTTAAAAGCATCTGAATTTGACCTTAACTATGTTGCTTTAGAAGGTAATATTGGTTGTATGGTGAATGGTGCTGGTCTTGCGATGGCAACAATGGACATCATCAAACTGTATGGTGGTCAGCCAGCAAACTTCCTTGATGTTGGCGGCGGTGCGACTAAAGATCGCGTAATTGAAGCATTTAAAATTATTCTTTCAGATTCATCTGTACAAGGTGTATTGATCAATATTTTTGGTGGTATCGTACGTTGTGACATGATTGCTGAAGCGATTATTGCAGCGGTTCAAGAAGTAAATGTAACCGTACCTGTGGTTGTTCGTTTAGAAGGGAACAATGCGGAGTTAGGTGCTAAATTACTTGATGAATCAGGTCTAAAATTAATTTCTGCGAACGGCTTAGCTGATGCCGCAGAAAAAGTTGTTGCTGCTGTGAAAGCGTAAGGAGTATCAATCATGAGCGTATTAGTTAATAAAGACACAAAAGTATTGGTACAAGGCTTTACAGGTAAGAATGGTACATTCCATTCTGAGCAATCAATTGCATACGGTACAAAAGTAGTTGGTGGCGTAACACCGGGTAAAGGTGGTCAAACTCATATTGGTCTACCTGTTTTCAATACAATGCGTGAAGCAGTAAAAGAGACTGGTGCAAATGCAACATCAATTTATGTACCTGCACCATTTGTACTAGATTCTATTGTTGAAGCAGTCGATTCTGGTATTGAGTTAATCGTGGTGATCACCGAAGGTGTTCCAACCTTAGACATGTTAAAAGCGAAACGTTACCTTGAAACTTATGGTAATAATGCACGTTTAATCGGTCCAAACTGTCCAGGTATTATCACACCGGGCGAATGTAAAATTGGGATTATGCCAGGGCATATTCATCAACCAGGTAAAATCGGAATCATTTCTCGTTCTGGTACATTGACTTATGAAGCAGTTGCGCAAACGACCAAGCTTGGTTTAGGTCAGTCTACTTGTATTGGTATCGGTGGTGACCCAATTCCAGGTATGAACCAAATTGACTGCTTAAAACTTTTCCAAGAAGACCCACAAACAGAAGCAATCATCATGATTGGTGAAATTGGTGGTAGTGCGGAAGAAGAAGCTGCTGAATATATTCAATCTAATGTGACTAAACCTGTTGTTGGTTATATTGCGGGTGTAACAGCGCCTAAAGGTAAGCGTATGGGTCACGCAGGAGCGATTATCTCTGGCGGTAAAGGTACTGCTGAAGAGAAGTTTGCTGCATTTGAAAAAGCGGGTATGGCATATACGCGTAGCCCAGCTGAACTTGGTTCAACTATGTTTGATGTTTTAAAAAAGAAAGGCTTGGTTTAATTTAAAGTTTAAATTTTTAAGCTAAAAAATGGGAGCCAATCGGCTCCCATTTTTATTGGTTGAAGAGTATTGGTTGTATATTCTTGATTGTTAGCATTTAACCTTGTGATCAAGATAGAAAAAAGGGAATTTATATGAGAGTGGTGATCTGTGATTAGCCTTTGACTAAACCACCATCCACAATCAAATTTTGTCCTGTTACAGCGCGTGACCACGGTGATAAAAACATCAGCACGGCATCTGCAAACTGCTCAGGTGTGGTGACTTCTTGTAAGGGTGTGGAAGCAGCGATCAAATCAAACACTTGATCAGGTGTTGCACTGCTAGCATCAGTCTTACGTAATAGACCGCCTGAAAGCATATTTACATTAATACCATACTGACCTAAATCGTGTGACGTTGTGCGGGTAAAGGCCAAAAGTGCTGCTTTAGCTGCAGTATAATCATGATAAGGAACCACAGGATTCTGTACAAGATTGGTTCCAATATTGATGATTCGACCAAAATGATCTTTTTTCATATCTTCTAGTGCAGCTTGGGTGGTGTTTAAAGCGGCTTTTACTGCACTGTCCAATTGCTGTTGCATACTGTGCCAGCTCAAGGTTTCAACTTTTGGACGTAGATCACCATCAAATTTAAATGCCAATAGCGCATTATTAATCACTGAGGTGATTGCATGTCCATAATGCAGTTTTGCCTTTTTAAACATCGTGTTGACTTGATCTGCATCAGTTACATCAGCTTTGTAAATAAAAACTTGTTCGGCATGTTCCTTAGCAAGTTGTTGTGCGGATTCTTCACTATTGAAATAATTCACCACAACTCTTGCGCCTTCACGAATCAAAGCATGGGTAATTGCAAGTCCTAGACCACGTGCGCCACCAGTCACTAGAATAATTTGATCTCGTATTTCCATGTTCAAATCAACTCATTTGATATCAATTTAATTTTAGCACTTTTATCGATGAGACTTTTAGATTGAGAGATGAGTTACAAAGTTTATCAATTGCACATACTCAAGATGAAAAATATAAAAACATCTAGAGAAATTTAAGCATCTTAGTGGATTGATTACATATGAATATTCAAATAATTAAACTTTTTAAATCCTATTGATAAAATGATGGCTCAGAATGATAGTTAATTGGTTTAACATATTGATCATATTATTTATAATTAAAACGAAACGCATTTGATATTGGGTGTGCTTCAGCCATTCTGATCTATATGTAGGCTACAATTAGACTGAACATTTAAGTGACGTATAAACAAACAGAGGAGACAACCATCTTGTTTTATGATTGGTATAACTCCGATAAAAATGATGAATTGATTAGGCAAAACATGCGACCTATTTACCCGCTCAATTTAATGGTCATTTTTATATTTTTTATAAATTCAAATGTTTATGCTTTTGATGATCTGGCACTTATGGCAGAAGAGGCACAAAATCAAATTGTGGAATATCAAGATGAATTATTAGGACAACCAGATCAATTGCAAGATGAGCAATTATTTAAAATTGAAAATCAAGAAAATAGCCTAAGTGATACTGAAATGAGCACTGAGCGAAATGATATTTTTTTTGAACAAGACCAATTGCAAAAAAAGCTAGCAGAACAGCATGAGCATGAATTGGCAGATTATTCAATTTTAACCAATAAATTTTATGAAAATGAGCGTATTCGGGTGTTTAATTATACTGCTTATAATGTACAACAATTAAAGACATCATTGCTCAATCCTTCAAATGATAATCCTGCATCAAGTGAGCTTTATCTTTCTTTTGGTTATGGTATTGAATTTAAGATCAATGCTTTAAACAAAGTCGGTTATGAATACATCTCTAGTTTTCCTTATGATCGTGGGCAATTATTGCGTCTGTTTTGGATTAGAACGCTGACCTATTAACCATAAATATTTTATCGATCATTTTTTATTTCCATGAAGAAATCATGGGGGAAATACTACAACTTGAAACATAAGCTTGTTTAGCACTACACATTAACAGACTAACTTAAACAAAATGAGATGAAGAGGTGAGTCATCATGTTAAACAAAGTTATTGTGTTGGGTGTAGTTGCTATTTCATTAACCGGCTGTATTGTTGCGCCATTTGATGATGGTCATCGAGGTGGTCATGGTCGTTATGATCAGCGACATGATTCAGATCATCGCTGGGATCAGCGTCGTGATGGTGATCGACATCGTTATGACCGAGATCGCAATGATCGTGACTGGAATTGGAAAGGGCGTTAATTCTTTATCTTAAATATAAAAATGGGCAATGCATGCCCATTTTTTTCTATCTTGTTGTTTGAAAATATATGAATGAAGTAACTCATATATTTTTTTAAAAACTAATTTATATCTTTGTAGGGTGGCACTGCCGCATTTTACATTGAAAGTTTAAATATATTTGTGTAGGCAATAGCGTATTTTTTGTAGGGCATGCCACACGAGAACAATACCCTATATTATTTTTTTAAATAAACCTGCTTGTACTACACCAGCTTTGGTTTGTTTCTGTAATTGCCATGTTGAGGGTAAATTCAGTTGATTTAAGCCACGATCTGCTTCTACATAAATCAATGCTTGATCAGATAAGTATTGATCAGCTTTTTGAGCCAATTCATCCCATAAATTTAAACTATAGGGTGGATCTAAAAACATTAAATCAAACTGTTCATTTAAATTGGATAAGGCGTGTTGTGCTGTTTGAATTTTCAGCTGACAGTTTTCAGCTTTAAGCAACTGAATATTGTCTTTTAAAAATTTAGCTTGCGTGGCATTGGGTTCAATCATGATCACGTGCCTTGCACCACGTGAAAGTGCTTCAAATCCTAAAGCACCTGAACCAGCACAAAGATCTAAGACTTTGGCATTTTGAATATCCCACATCAGCCAGTTAAACAATGTTTCACGCACTCGATCAGGGGTAGGACGTAAACCATCGATATCAGCAAAAGGAAGAACTCGACGTTTCCATTCTCCACCAATAATACGTAATTGGTTTTTCACTTTATTATTCACTGATATCAGCCTCAGGTACAGGTGGGGGAGTGGGTTGTGTCGAAGTCGTACTATGACCTTGAGTTGGTATACGGTTTTGGGTAGCCGTATTGGTCTGCGTATTTGGCTTCGGTTTAGGCAAGGCATTTGGATCTGCTGCAAGAGAAACATCACCACTTGGCAGTTCACCCGGTTTGATGCCAGCTGTCATTAAGCCACCACTGACTTGATGGTTAAGCGGTACAATTGGATTCTTTTTGCGAGTCAGCAACCAGTAATCAAACACAGGACGAGCAATCTTGGCAGCAGAACCACCATGCTTACCATTTTCCCAAATCACCGCAATGGCAATTTCAGGGTTTTCAGCAGGTGCAAAACCAACAAATAAACCGTGGTCTAATTGTCTTGATGTCAGTGCGGCTTCGTTATAGCGCTTGCCTTGGGCAATACTCTTGACCTGTGCTGTACCTGTTTTACCTGCGATTTGGTACATTGGTGTACGGATACCACGACCTGTACCTGTTTGAATAACATCAACCATTGCATCACGCATTTTAATCCAGTCTTCATCTGTACCACTGAAGTTGATTTTTCCTGTCGGGGCATTGAGTACTTCATGCTTTTTCGCCCCTTTGGATTCACGTAATACGTGTGGTGTGACATGTGCACCATGGTTGGCGGTAATTGCTGTTGCCATCGCCAGTTGTAATGGAGTCGCGGTAAACGCACCTTGACCAATACTGACAGAAATGGTTTCACCCTTGAGCCATTTGCTTTTTCGGGTACGCATTTTCCATTCAGGACTTGGATATAAACCTGTACTTTCGCTTGGTAAATCTACCCCTGTCTTTTCACCGAAACCAAATTGGCGCATCCATTCATTCATGCGGTCTATACCCATCTGGTAAGACAAGATATAGAAGTAAGTATCACAAGAAACCACAATGGACTTATGTAAGTTGACTGAGCCATGTCCAGTCTTTTTCCAGTCACGGAATTTATGTGAATCGCCAGGTAAATGGAAATAGCCAGGATCGGAAATTGTAGTTCCCCAATCTACCGTTTTAAAGTGAATACCACCTAAGCCTTCCATCGGTTTAATGGTAGAGCCGGGAGGATAGGTTCCTTGGACAGCACGGTTATAGAGCGGTTGATCTAGGTTGTCACGCAAGGCTGTATAATCTGCGTGTCCAATACCTGTTACAAATAAGTTCGGGTTAAAACTTGGGCTTGAAACCAGTGCTAATATTTCACCAGTTCGTGGATCAATTGCGACGATTGCACCACGACGATCTTTAAGCTGTTCTGCTGCAATGGTTTGCAGACCATAATCGAGTGAAAGATATAAGTCATTGCCTCGGGTAGACTCTTTACGGCCTAAATGACGTAAGACATTACCATGTGCATCGGCTTCAATCGATTCATAACCAGGAACACCATGCAGTAAATCTTCATAGGATTTCTCTACACCAATTTTCCCAATCAGGTTGGTTCCTGCATAACTATCTTTATCAATTGCTTTGAGCTCTTTATCGTTAATACGACCCACATAGCCAATAACATGGGCAAATAGCTCACCATGTGGATAATAGCGGGTCATTTGTGTTTCGATATCAACACCTGGAAATTGAAACTTGATTTCACTAAAGCGTGCAATATCTTGTTCTGTTAGGTTTAGCTTTAAGGTGACTCGTTCTGTTTTTTTAGAGGCTTTAATACGGCTATTAAAACGGTCAATATCTTCTTGATTCAGATTTAAAATTGGAATTAAACGCTTAACCGTATCATCTATATCTTCGACATCGGCTTTGCTTAGGGTTGCAGTAAAAACAGGGTAGTTATCTGCCAGTAAAATCCCATTACGATCGTAAATATAACCGCGTGCTGGTGCGATGGGTTGTAGTCGAATACGGTTTTTATCTGATGCTTCACTAAACTCTTGATGATGAAAAATCTGCAGATAAGCATAGCGTGCAACCAGAAGGCACATAAAAAATGAAACAATACCAATCGCAAAAAAGACACGACTACGAAAGATGCGTTTTTCTTGTTGGACATTTTTTAGAGGAAACTGCTGCTTCATACGTCGTCGGCTTTAGTACTTAAAGATGGGTGAATTTAGGGGTCAAACATTTTACCCTAGATTTAGTCTTAAAAATTAAAAAACACAAATAACTCATCAAAATATATTTTAACTCAGTCTCTGCAACAAATTTGTTATGCCTTATGCAGGACCGTTGACATTTCACCTGAAAAATACGCATCGTTGTAAACATTGAGGAATTGTCAGCAGAGCCTGTATGGATTTGACCTTAGCGACATTAAATTTATAGCGTTTTGTATATGAGTGCTAAAATAATTCTGTTAAAGTCGAGCCTTAAGGATAAATAGATTCGACCTAAGTTAAGATTAGGGATAATGGAGAAAATAATGAAAAAAATCTTTCCCTTATTAATGTTAGTAGCTGTCGGAAATTTCGCGCATGCTGATGTTAAAGATTATTTGCCAGATATGAAGGGAATTTTACCAGAGGCAAAGTTTAAGCCTGAAGATGCTTCTAAATGGAATATCGGTGCGGGTGTAACGCAACAGATGGTCCATGCGAATGGTGAGTGGGTAAATCCTTATGGAATTGCGTATACTAAATTAGGTGTTTTTTATAATGGCGACCATGAGTTTGCAGGTCAAGTCGGCTATAGAATTCCTGTAGTATTAAATGGTAAAGATAAAAATGGATTCTATGTTGGGGTCTATGGCGGAACACTTAAAAGTAAAAAAGTGGACGGAAGTGATGAAGTTCAATATGGTGGTGGTGCCGATTTATCTTATGTTTTATTGAATAAAGAGCGTATAAGTACATTTAGTGTGGGGATGGGTGCAGGTAGTGAGCTTCATAATAAAAATGGAGATATGGTCCTGGAAACTCGTCCACAAATACAATTTGCTTATACCTTAAGTGTCGGGTTCTAAAGTTTTTATGATTTTATCCATATCCTTCGACCGCAAATAGAAATAAATACGAGAGTCATGCATGTTGGAATACGTTAATGGTTTGTGGCACGCTTTTACAGCTCGACCTGATCATCTTGCCATTTTAAGTATCATCCCAGTGACGGCCTTTGTAACGTGGGCACACGTTTGGATGGCACTGAAAATGGTATTTTATCCAATCACGTTCTGGGGATTTCATATTGGTCCCTTACCCGTGGGTTGGCAAGGGATTGTGCCACGCAAAGCTGGGCGAATTTCAGGCATCATCACAGACAATACATTATCCAAACTGGGTTCTTTGCGTGAATTTTTAGATGCAATGGATCCTGAAGATATGGCTCGGATTATCGGTGAACAAGTCGGTTTTGAGCTTGAGCATTTGATTGATGAGGTGATGTTAGATCGTAATGCTGTTTTGTGGGAAAACTTACCTTATTCGATTAAACGTCGAATTTATGGTCAAGCGCATAAACAATTGCCGGGTGTCTTAAGAGAACTCGTGACCGAGCTGACCATGAACGTCGAGTCACTGGTCAACATGCGGGATATGGTCGTTACTCAAATGGAAGGCGATCGCCGTTTGATGGTTCGTATGTTTTTAAAAGTTGGGCAAAAAGAAATTAACTTTATTTGGCATATTAGTGCTGTAATCGGGAGTTTCTTTGGTATTTTCCAAATGTTTGTTTATGTCTTTGTACCACAACATTGGACGGTACCTTTCTTTGCAGCCGTTTGGGGCTTTTTAACCAACTGGATTGCAATCTGGATGGTTTTCAATCCAGTAGAGCCACATTACGTACGCTATCCACAATTTTTTGAACGTACAAAAGATCGAAAATTTCCATGGATTAAACCTGTTATTCCAAGAATTGGCACTTATAATGTTCAGGGTGCGTTTATGAAACGCCAAGAAGAAGTGTCAGATGTTTTTGCAAGTGTCGTGACTGAAGATTTGATTACGTTAAAATCAATCATGACTGAAATGATGTATGGTCCTAAGAAAGAAAAAACCCGTCGTATTGTAAAGCGTCATATTAACGAAATTATGGAAACTCCATTGGTTCGGACCTCTTTACAATTGTCTTTAGGACTAAAAGAGTATGCAAAACTCAAGACAGACTTGATTGATCGGTCAATTGAAATTACGATGGTGCCTGTTTGCGACCCTGCGTTTAATGCGAGCCGTGCACAGAAAATTTTTCAGATGTTTAAAGAGCGGATTAGAGAGTTAACCCCAAAAGAGTTTCAAAACCTGTTACGTCCTGCATTTCAGGAAGACGAATGGATTTTGATTGTACTTGGTGGTGTGACTGGATTTTTTGCTGGTCTAATACATTTATTTGTGGCTTTCTTATAAATTTGATGCCATTACGATGATAAGTTTTAATTTGTCATGGCAAACGGTATCATACATATTGTTTTAAATGAGGATGTTTTTTTATGCGCATTATATTACTCGGACCACCTGGAGCAGGTAAAGGTACACAAGCTCAGTTGATCTGTAAGCGCTACAATGTCCCACAAATTTCAACCGGTGATATGCTCCGTGCTGCAATTCGTGAAGGTACTGAATTAGGTCTTAAAGCTAAAAGTGTAATGGAATCAGGTGGTTTAGTATCTGATGAGCTTATTATCGGTTTAGTGAAAGAACGTATTGCACAACCTGATTGTGTAAATGGTTGTATTTTCGATGGTTTCCCACGTACGATTCCTCAAGCTGAGGCTTTAGAGAACGAAGGGATTAGCATTGACCATGTAATCGAAATTGAAGTACCAGACGAAGAAATCGTAAAACGTCTTTCTGGTCGTCGTCAGCACCCAGCATCTGGTCGTGTTTATCACACGATTTATAACCCACCGAAAGTGGAAGGTAAAGATGATGAAACTGGCGAAGATCTTGTGCAACGTCCAGATGACGAAGAAGCAACGATTCGTAAGCGTTTAGGCTCTTATCATAATGAAACTGAACAGCTTGTTGGTTTCTATCAAGGACGTGCAGCTTCTGGGGAAAATGCACCGACTTATAATAAATTGAACGGTTTACGTCCAATAGAAGATGTTCAAAAAGATTTATTTGCGATTTTAGATAAATAAGACCGCATTCAAAGCATTTTTTTAAGCTTTGACAATAACAGAGACCTGATTCATATTAGGTCTCTTTTTTTGCAAGAGTGGCGTAGAGAGTGAAGTTTGTATTAATTGCCTTGGTCATTTTGAGTATATTGCTTCTTTTAGGCTTATTGTATATGAGCTTTAAATTGTTACGCAAAGCTCAAAAAGAAGAGCTTCAGCAACGCCGTGAAATGAGAAAATCAGGCAATTACCAAGTGCATCCACAGGTGGCTGAAGAGTGGAAACGACTTGAAAAGTTAAAGAAAGATTTGGAAAATAAAAAGTAAAATAATCAGGGAGATTAATGCTGAGGATAAATTAATCCTTATCTATCATCGAGCTTCATTATGCCAAATTGATGAATTTGTATGATTGAGATGTGTAAGCAATTAATTCTAAGGGTTTTGTTTATCCATCTACATGCTAAATTCACAGCATTCATATTATAAGAAGACTGTCCAAATGAAATTGATTGCCATAGCAGCACATCGTAGCGAATATTTAGAGCCTATTTATTTTTCAAAGGGGACTTTGCTAAACATAGGCGAAAAGTATCAAGGCTCGGAGAATTGGGACAATTGGTATTTCTGCACAGTCGACAGTGGATTAGAGGGGTGGGTTCCTACTCAAATCATTGAATGGATCAATAAGCATCAAGGCTATGCAATCGCAGATTACACAGCGAAAGAACTCAATGTAGATCATGGCGATCTATTGGTTGGAGAAGAACAACTAAATGGCTGGATTTGGTGTAGCAGATTATCTGATGAGCAGTCTGGTTGGGTGCCCTTAGAGGTGTTAAGTCAGATTTGATTGAGGGCTATTTTAAGATTCTATCTATTTCTTTAGTAAATAACTTCCTCAGAAAAATGACAAAGCATAATCTTGATTAAATGATGACTATGTTTTGTCAAAATCTCTCATTTATTCGCTACTTTGTTTTGACTTCGCGTGCAGCACCAAACTCATATTTATCAGGCCAATTACAAACATCTGACACAATACATTCATTGCATTTGGGTTTGCGTGCAATACAGCAGTAGCGGCCATGTAAAATTAACCAATGATGCGAGTCTATAATAAATTCTTTTGGAATCACTTTAATTAAACGATGTTCGACCTCAAGGACGTTTTTCCCTACTGCCAGTCCAGTGCGATTGCCAAGACGGAAGATATGCGTATCTACAGCCATTGTGGGCTGACCAAAGGCGGTATTCAGCACAACATTGGCAGTTTTGCGACCTACACCGGGTAAAGCTTCTAAATCAGCACGATTGTCTGGAACTTGGCTATTGTGCTTCTCAATCAGAATCTTACAAGCTTTAATCACATTTTCAGCTTTGGCATTATATAAACCAATGGTTTTAATATATTGCTTTAAACCATCTACACCCAATGCATAAATCTGTTCGGGGGTATTGGCGACAGGGAATAACTTATCAGTGGCTTTGTTGACACTTACATCTGTGGCTTGAGCCGATAAGGTAACGGCGACAAGCAACTCAAATGGGTTTGAGTAATTGAGTTCTGTTTTAGGATTTGGGCGTTGCTCACGTAATCGTTCAAAGAAAATCTGAATCTGCTTTTTGGTCATATTCTTTACAGTCATGATGCATCCTCTTGCAAAACAGATAACTGTTGAATCAATTCATTTAATTGATGTTGCTTATTTTCATCTGCTCGAACACTCAATTGTTTCTCTAGTTTTTTAATTTGAGTCCGCAGCTTAGCCAATTCAATGGTGGTTTTCGCATCTGTAACAATTGGATTTTTTATTGTGGGCTGATTGATTTCAATTGTAGGTAAAGCCTGACTCTGTTGTGTTATCTGCGCAAAGAGTTCAGTGTCGATTTCTGCACGAACCACAGGACCTTTACGATGCATGCGTTGTTTTTCTTCACGTTGAATATGTGCATAGTAACGACCACGTAAGTCATTTTGTTCTAAAAGACGTTGTTGTTCATTTG
The DNA here is from genome assembly GCF_052824985.1 of Acinetobacter sp. 1125_18A. Taxonomy (NCBI): domain Bacteria; kingdom Pseudomonadati; phylum Pseudomonadota; class Gammaproteobacteria; order Moraxellales; family Moraxellaceae; genus Acinetobacter; species Acinetobacter sp. 1125_18A. The sequence continues at coordinate 151,736 of NZ_VTDG01000001.1, read as the reverse complement.
GAATAGGCTGAATGTCTTCAACTAAATCAATGCAATCTACTGGACAGGGAGCAATGCATAGTTCACACCCAGTGCATAGATCTGTAAGTACGGTATGCATCAGTTTACCAGAACCAATAATGGCATCTACAGGGCAAGCACTGATGCATTTGGTACAACCAATACATTCATCTTCACGAATAATGGCTTTCATGCGTTGTGGACGGCCATCGCTTTGAGTTGGCCAGACACTTGGTTCAGCAACGAGCTTATTGCGATTGAGTATATCAGCAAGCGCATCTGCAACAGGCTGCCCACCTGGCACACATTTATTGGCTTCTTCGCCTTTTTCTACAATAGATTTTGCATAAGGTAGACACCCATCACGGTGACCACAGAGTCCACATTGTGTTTGTGGCAAAATGGCATCTATTTGCTGAATGAAGGAAAGCGATGAATTCATGTGAATAAAACTTTAAAGAAAAATGAACAAATGCTTGGTAAAAGCGAAGAATATTTTGCAATTTTAGCATGTTTTGTAGTGAAAATCTTTGCTCTAATTTGGCGCTAAAAATGCGCTAATTTAGATCAAAATATCGAATATTTTTTGGTTAAAAACGCCAACAAATTGACATTTTATTTGGGATTGATTAGAAATTATCATATTGAATTTAAATATTATTTGAAAAAACATTTGAAAAAAGGTTGTGGATTATATACAAAAGGGATTAAATACTTTGCGCCAAAATTTATCATTTTATTAAAAGGGTTGACCTTTTTTGTATCATTTTCTGCTGAGGAATGAGCGTTGAAATATAATAGCCTGAATGACTTTTTAAATTACGTTAAAGCACGTGATCCAAATCAACCAGAGTTTTTACAAGCTGTGGAAGAAGTTATGACCAGTTTGTGGCCATTTATTGAGAAAAACCCAGAGTATGCTGAGCACGGTTTGCTTGAACGTCTTGTTGAGCCAGAACGAGCGATTCAATTCCGTGTTTCATGGGTAGATGACAAGGGTCAAACTCAAGTTAACCGTGCTTTTCGTGTTCAATATAATTCTGCTATTGGTCCATTTAAAGGCGGCATGCGGTTTCACCCATCTGTAAATCTCTCTATTTTAAAATTTTTAGGTTTTGAGCAGACGTTTAAAAATGCCTTGACCACACTGCCTATGGGCGGTGGTAAAGGTGGTTCTGATTTCGATCCGAAAGGCAAATCAGACGGCGAGATCATGCGTTTTTGCCAAGCATTAATCATCGAACTTTACCGTCACCTTGGTTCTAATACTGATATTCCAGCAGGGGATATTGGTGTGGGTGGTCGTGAAGTAGGTTACATGGCGGGTATGATGAAAAAGCTCAGTAATGACACTTCATGTGTATTTACGGGTAAAGGGTCATCATTCGGTGGTTCTTTGGCTCGCCCAGAAGCAACAGGTTTTGGTACAGTTTATTTTGCTGAAGAAATGCTAAAAACTCGTGGTGAAAGCTTTAAAGATAAAATTGTGGTGATTTCAGGTTCGGGCAATGTAGCGCAGTTTGCTGCAGAAAAAGCCATGTACTTAGGTGCGAAAGTGGTTTCATTGTCAGACTCAAATGGTACGGTACATGTAAAAAATGGCTTTACCAATGAGCTTCTTGCTGAAGTAATGGAACTTAAAAACGTAAAACGTGGACGTATTTCTGAATTTGCTTCAAAACACGGTTTTGAATATTTAGAAGGTCAACGCCCTTGGTCAATTCAGTGTGATATTGCATTGCCATGTGCAACTCAAAATGAATTAAATGAAGAAGATGCAGATGTACTGCTTGCCAATGGTGTAATCTGTGTTGCTGAAGGTGCTAATATGCCTTCAACACTAGAAGCTGTAGAAAAATTTGTAGAAGCAAAAATTCTTTATGCACCTGGTAAGGCGTCTAATGCAGGTGGTGTTGCCACTTCTGGTCTTGAAATGTCACAAAATTCGATTCGTTTGGGTTGGACATTTGAAGAAGTGGATGAGCGCCTACATGCAATTATGAAAGAAATTCATCGTAACTGTGTGAAATACGGTACTCAAGCTGATGGCACAGTGAACTATGTAAATGGTGCAAATATTGCTGGTTTTGTCAAAGTTGCCGATGCGATGTTAGCGCAAGGCGTGTTCTAATCTCAGTTTGATTTTGAACTTAAAACCGATGGATCACCTTATATCTAGTTAACGGTATATAAACATAAGTTAATCTATATTTTTATATTATTTTATAACTAGTTATGTTTTCATAGTTTTTATGTGAGTATAAAAACAGTATGTAAAAAATGGCTGGCATATTGCCAGCCATTTTTTATATTTCAGCTAATATTTTTTGCACAGCAGATACAAACCATGGTTTAAATAATGATCTGCCATTCTCATCTTTGATGGAGCCAAGCTTAGAAATTACCTAACCTTGACTTAGAAAAATATAGAAATATTGCCAATACGATGTCAAATAAATTGGAGCTAACAATTGTTCAGCCCAGCTTAAGTAAATCAGTTATTACCGATGAGGTATCAAAGTTATTGACATATACTGAATCGTACATAAAGAAAACGACAAGAGCTGACCTAAAAGTTTGGTGTTCGATATAAGTCTTGTTTCAATCTAATAATTGAAATGAACTAAATGCTTTATCAATTTGAACGATAGATTTAATAATATGAAAAATGGAATCACTTTTTTTATGAATTATTTGATCATCTTTTACTCTATTTTTTGTATTTTATGACTAGTAGGAAATAAAAAATAAATCTTTGAAAATAAAGATTTATTAATTTAATCATAATGTTGGTTACATTTTTCACTAAGGCTAATCCGTTACCCCGAAGATAACAACTATATTGTTCAGATACAGAGCTACCAAAGATCATACATTTAAGCCATTCATAAAAATTTATCTTCACCTCCAGATTACTCAGTAATACTATGTAAAGAACAGATATCTTAGACATCTGTTCTTATTACCTTTTACAGGGTGGTGGTCAAAGTGAGGTTTTGGGCATTACATTGCACCTTGACCCGTTCCATTTGTTCATCTGAATACTGTTCTAATCGTTCAGAACATTTGTCAATAAAACGCTCGATTGATGATGCATTACGAACCGAAAATGGTCCGCCTACATTACCGCCACGGATTGCATAAACCACTTTTTTTTCAGTATTGAAGCCTAAAACAATTCGCTCTTGATTATTCGGGGTTCTAAATAACCATCCTCGTTGTACATCTTTTGCTTGAATTGACATGTCTTGTCCTTATAAATTATTCGGGCATAGGTAATAATGTATGCGTATTGGATTTAATTTGATTAGCTACAGGAATTTCAAGAAAATCCTGAATCCATTGTTTATCTTGGAAGTCTAAATTATGTAGATATGCATGATTTGCCACAATAGATTTAAGTAGTGACATAACAAGAATATTATTAGAGTGTTCCTTTTTAATCAATTTAATTGATGGCTTTGGTAATTTGTGGCTAACAAGTAACTGCGAGTACAAATTAATTAAAAGATAAGCTGCTGATGGTTTTTTATCGCCATCAGTTACGCACATAGAACTACTAATATGTATTAGCTTACTATGGGCAGTAGACTGTGAAATTAGCTGAATCATATAAAAACAAATACCAAAAATAAAATTGTTAATCATTTCTTTGGTTAATTCTTTAGCTTCACCTTCTGTAATATCTTCATTATTTTCCAGTACGACATTAAGTAAAAGTTCCTCTAAATCATCTTCTTTCTCATTAAAAATGCTTAGATAGAAATTCAATACCTTTAAACCAGTATCATAAGAAGAACTAAGGATATGCTGTAAACCTTGAATTTGAATGGAGGAATGACGGTTCTTAGCTATCTGACCTAATACATCAATGCTTCTCAAAGCAGATGTGGCTTGTTGAATAAGCTCAAATTCCTGAGAGGTATCAAGCGTTCTTTCATTAATATCATTCGTGTTTAATGAGTATTCAATAGGGGAGAACTCACCAAGTTCTTCCTCCATTTTATCCTTGCGTTCCAATAAATCTGCGCGCTGTTCTTCTGGGCTTTTATCATTGTCCAGAGCTATTTTTAAGAGCCGATCTCCAATAATTTGCTTATATCCCAAAGTGGCATTTAAGGACATATCAAATGTCGTCACATGTGATAATAGCTTTGTCGCATGTTGCAAAATTTCATCCAGTAAATCAGTACCACGTAAATGATGTACTAGAAAAATTAAAATATTGGCATTCTGTTCGTTGTGGATATTTTCACAGAGATAAGTTATATCAGCCTGTAATGTTTTAGAATTATCCGATAAGTGTTTTGCACATGAAAAGTAATACAGATACTTCTGAGAAAACTTCAAAGAATCTTTATCTGGTGTAACTAAAATCCCAGATTTTATTAATACATCTTTCAAGTTACTAGGCGGAACATATAATTTACTATATTCAGCTAAAACCTCAGAGAATTCTTCATCAGATATACTATCAATCTTCAATTTATAGAAGTAGTAAGCTAAATAGGAAAGGAAGTTTAAAACACCGTCTAATTCTTGCATTCCTACTTTTGCTTTACTGAGCATTGCTGTTATCAAGACGTGATAACATTGACCATAAGATGTTAGAGAATAGTTTCCATTTGTATGTGACAGGTTCTCTAAGGTCTGCATAATACTAAGAATATAAATTGGCCGTGAATCCATAATATTCTTTTTCATTATGGAGTCGAACTGACGTGAAAAAATATCAATACGATTATATGCCTCATCACTGATTAAATTTTCATCATTTTCAGATTCTAAAAGGACCCATTTCTTAATTAGTTCATATCGTTTTTTATATCCAAATGGCTGAATTTCAACCTCATAGAAGCCATGTTTTAAATATTTATTCTGCTCATGGATGATTGATTTTTTATCAATAAAAAGTACGACTTGTTTGAAATCTTCCGACAATATTTTAAGTAGATTGTCTAAGTATTGAGGCTTTAATTTTTGCTTCTCGAAATCATCAATAAAAATAGTGTACTGACTAAAGTCAGATATTGGATTCAAATTATATTTATCAGTACACTTTTTAACCAGGTCAATAATATTAGTGTTGTTAATATCTGTACCATTCAGAATGATTACTTTTTCATTAGCATTAATCGAATCCTGTGCTAATTTTTTGAAAAGGGATGTCTTTCCTGTTTCTTCTGTACCACGGAAATAAACTAGCTTGAACTTATCTAGGACTTCTTGTGGTGTCCAAGCAGGTTTCTGGATGGTAGAAATATCATTAATTATTCGTATATCAGGATATACGAATAATTCTTCTAGTGTAATAAAGTCTTTCTTGGCATGGGTGATATGTATGCCTAAATTGTTCAGATAATTAGATAACTGGTTATTATCAGGAACCATCAGTTCATGGCTAACATTGTCACTAATTATTACTTTTTTTTTTCGTCCATAGCATTACTTCGTATGTGGTAAATGACATCCATCAATTCATCAGTAATATCAGAGAATACCTCGTCCCGATCATCCCAGTCTTTTAAAGGCTTACCATCTTTAGGTTGACATAAAACCTGTCCAAAAAAAGTATACTTCCATGGACATTTTCTTAGGATAATAGGGAAAATATTAGCTGTCCCAATTTTTCTCTTTTCCAGTGCATCTTGCAGCTCTTTATTGATACAGTAGTCTGAATTCAAATATTCTGGGCTAACCATACAAATCATGAGGTTCATTTCAGTAAGAGCCTCTTCAATAGTGGGTCTTAAGTCTTGACCTGTCTTTATATGTTTATCAACCCACAATTTAGCATTGCTTAAATTGTTAATAGCAGGCTTGATAAACATTAATAAATCATCTAAAAATTTTTGATCTTCATCGTTTGTATGGCAGTAGCTAACAAAAATATTGATTTCTTGACTCACTTAATCCCTCGTTAACATCTTTATATAAGTGTTTATTTTCACACAATATACATCATTACTAATTTATTTTTCAAGTTAAAGATAGCTCGTTCCCTACTGAATGACAATTTAATTTTTTTCTTTTTTTTCTAAAAATATTAACTGCTTAATTTAAATTCCTATCAACTAGTTTAATATATACTCACTATGGATTTTATAAATTGGTTGACTGTAAAAAGATAACTATTTGAATGGCTTTGTTGCACAAATATTTAAGAATACAAAGCCCCTAAGCGATCCAAATTCAGATGACAGCTTGGGTATGATCAGTGAATTTATTAAGTACTAATTTACGGAAGAAAAGTAGATACTAATCGCAACAAAAACTATTAGCTTAGTTTCAGCAAGAAATGCCTCTGCTAAGCACATCATCTCGACATAAAGCAATGATAGCTAGTCCTAATAAGACTCCAGAGTAACTAATCAGTTTTTATAAAAGAGCATTATTGTTAGGCTCTTTTTTAAGGAAATTTCAATTGTCATTTTTAGCTATCATATATAACTTCAACTAAAAATAAACAAGTTTAATATCCTATGGTTGATATCAAATAGAATCCCTAGAGAGTCTATTTGATATGTTTTATATATTTTCAAACACTAGTAATAACTTTTGCATCGGTTTTTTTATCTGAGCAATTAGAAAAACAGTGATAAGGTTATTTGCTCGGAATTGTTTCAACAATTGAGTCGAGTTCATATTGGTATTGAGACTGATCAGCTGCAGGATTGGCAATTTCTGTGCGTTTGACCTTAATAATTTGAGTAGACTTTGAATTATGGGTAAAGCCATCAATAGAGTCATAAAAATAACTCGCTTCTTTCTCGCTATAATTTTTTTGACCAGTTTCGCTCAATGTTAATTCACGAACTAAAAGACAGGTTTGTGGTGCAACACCAGTACAAGGTCGAGTTTCAGGACTGACCTCTAAAAAAATAATTTGTGGTTGAGTTGCTGTATTTGAAACTTGGGTTTCTATAGGCGTTGGTGTTGTAGGAACTTTTTGAGTTGTAGATTCTTGGCTACATGCCATGACGAGCAACGGTAAGATTAATGCAACGCTTAATTTGTGATTCATGATTTTACCTTTATCGATCTTGCTGTATTAAAAATGAGCTTTGCTGCAATCACTATGGATTGCTTAAGTTTGTATTATTGAGTGTTTATATTCACTGTTTTTTTTAATTATTATGCAGTGTTGAATGTTCTGCATCGATTAAAATTGAGGCGCAAACCTTAAAATAGAAATATTTTGATTATTTGGCTGGAAAAGCATAAAACTGATTTAAATCTAGATGTTTATAAATAGTTAAACTAAGAAAAGCTGAAGTTGAACTTCAGCTTTTCTATACAATTATTTTACAGTTTCACGTTCGATAATCATGTCTTGTACATAAGCGTATTTAGACTGATCAGCAGCTGGGTTTTTAATCTCATAACGTTTTACACGAACCACTTGGCGCTCAGCAGGGCTATGAGTAAAGCCTTCGATTTGGTCATAGAAATATGTCCAATCTTTATCTACTTGGGTTTTTACACCATTGTCAGCATATTTGATTTCGCGTACTTGTAAGCACTGCATTTTTCTTACACCAGCAGAACATTCTTTAGTTTCTGGGCTGATTTCTAAGAAAATTGTTTCACCTTGGCTTTGGTATTTAGTTTCAGGTGTCATTTTACCTGTAAATACAACTTTACCACCTGTCGCGTTTACCAAAGTAAGCGTTGGGCTTTCAGTGTTTGCTGTATCGAGTACAAATGCTGTTTTATTTGATTGGAACAATGCAGCAGCAAAACTTTCTTGTTTCATTAATTCAGGAGAACACATCATATTGGTTGATGCGATATTGCCAGTAACCAATAAACCGTTTTCAACTTTTGCACTGGTCATTAGTCGGTTACAGCCAGTCGCAACACTTAGACGTTGGTCTGCAAAATTAAGTACGATGGGTTGTTTGGTATCTGCTGGTTGATAAGACCATTGATAAGCATTTAATGTTTGCTCTGCATTACCTTGTTGTTGTAATACTTTCACAGCGGTATCACCCAATTTTTGAATATCGCCAGATTGGCAAGCCGCTAGGGCTAAAGGAAGTACAGCTAATGCTAAATATTTGAATTTCATATTCTATTCACGTTTTAAAAAACTATGCATAGGATAAACCATGAAACACTAAAAGATATGGATACAATTTATTAATTCGGTTTCAATATGTATCCATATAACTAAAAGTTAAACAATAATTAACAAATTGTTATCATTTGTGCTGAATTATGATCAATTGAATCATTTAGTCAAAACGATAAATATCCATACCTAGCGCGCCCATCGAAAAACTACTGTGCACAATACTAAAGCGATGGCCAGTACCCATTGCAAAGAAAAGAGGCGCAAAGTGTTCAAGTGTTGGGTGGTTTTTCTGTAGATAAGGAATGCTATCCCATTCCAATACAGCATCATAATTACTATGGTTGAGTTTGCTCACCACATAATTTCTAAATGTAGATGCCCATTCAGGGACATTTTCATCTTTGCCGTTCCATGACAATTCTCTTAAATTGTGAGTGATGCTGCCTGAACCAATCAATAAAATTTGTTTTTCACGGAGTGGGGCAAGTGCTTGACCAATTTGGTAGATTTGATCAGCATGCATATTCATCGGTAAAGAAATTTCAATGACAGGAATATCCGCCTCAGGATACATATGTAATAAAGGCATCCATACACCATGATCACGAGGTCGAGTACTATTTGCATGTGCAGGAAGATGAGCTTCAGCCAAGAGATGTAGAATTTCTTCCGCCAATTCAGGATTTCCTGGTGCGGGATAGCGAATCTCATACAGCGCTTGAGGAAAACCACGAAAGTCATGCCATGTTTCAGGGCGTACACCTGTATTGACTTCTAAAGCCTCACTTTCCCAGTGGGCAGACATCACCACGATGGCTTGTGGTTTTGGCAAATTTAGACCAAGACGATGTAGTGCAGGACCGACTTGTTCAGGATCTAGCGCAAGCATGGGAGAGCCATGTGAAATGAATAAACCTGGGAGTGTTTGTAAGTTCATATCTTTGTGCCTAAATGATCATTAAATACAGCGTGAATTGCCCATTCTAGCTAAAATGTATGCTCTCAATAAGCCTTTTATTTCAACAGACTGTTTCATCAATGCAACTTTTGCGCAATTACATGACTAGCCTGCACGATGATACGGATGATTATGGTTAATACTCATCGCACGATAAAGTTGTTCAATCAGCATAACCCGAACCAATGGATGGGGCAGAGTTAGTTTTGACAGTGACCAGTGCCAAGCAGCAGCTTTTCGCACGGCTTCAGAATGCCCATCTGGTCCGCCAATGGCCAGTGCAACATCATAACCCTCAAGCATCCAGCCTTTCATGGTTTCAGCCAGCTTTTCAGTACTAAATTCACGTCCGCCTACTTCAAGTGCAATCAATACTTCATTGTGTTTCAGTTGGCTGAGAATACTATCGCCCTCAATTTGGCGATATTTTAAAATATCTGCTTCGGAATCATTTTTGCCACGCTTTGCCATCGGGAGTTCAATAATTTGCGTCTGTACAAAAGGTTGGATTCTTTTGAAGTAATCCTCAAAACCAGTTAATACCCAAGCAGGCATTTTTTGACCAATGGTCAGAATACGGATTTTCATATTAACAATTTCTAACGTGGTAATTGCATCATTATAGCGTGATATTGGTTATTCTCAGGCGTACAACAAGAACTGAATGTCTAATTGCTGTTTTTTTAAATTATAGCTATACCAACACACTTTTAAATTGGATTTATACATGCAAATAGCTTATCCAAATTTTTTAAATTTAAACTATCTTTTCATTATATTGCTCAGCTGTGGGCTTTCAACATGGAGTGTCGCTGCAGAACAACGCTATGATCAGCAAGCTGAACCTGATCGTTTAAACAGTTATTTACAACAAGTGATTCACCCACAAGCGTTTCGAAATTATCAAAATATTCAAGAGCTCGATCGAGTTGCGGCATTCATTAAACAACAACTTGAACAGTTTGCGATTCCTTGTGAATACCAGCCTTATCAAGTCAAAGGCAAAACCTATCGAAATGTAATCTGTCACTTACAAATGGGTCATGCCAAAAAAGTGATTGTTGGTGCACATTATGATGTTTATGGGAGTTTCAAAGGTGCTGATGATAATGCTTCTGGTGTGGTGGGGCTAATAGAGATTGCACGAATTTTGGCAGCCAATAAAGCTAGTCTTAAACAGAATGTTGATTTTGTCTTTTATACTTTGGAAGAACCTCCGTATTTCCGTACTGAACATATGGGGAGTTATATTCATACACAATCCATTTTAAAACAAAAAGATCAAATTCAAGCGGTGTATATTTTGGAAATGATTGGATATTTTGACCATAAAAATGTTCAGGATTATCCATCGGGATTAGCTTTGTTTTATCCCAAACATGGAAATTTTATTGGTGCAGTGAGTAATTTCACTTCACGTGGTTTGGGCGAAAAATATTGTGATGCTATGAAAGCGTTAAAACGCCTTGATTGTCAAAGATTGATAGCGCCGTCATTTGTACACGGCGTGGATTTCTCAGATCATTTGAATTATTGGCGCTTCGATATCCCTGCTATTATGATCACAGATACGGCTTTTTTTAGAAATAAGCATTATCATACCCAAGAGGATACTGTTGAAAAACTCAATTTAAATAAGATGGCGGAAGTCATCAATGGTGTGGTGTATACAGTTTTACAAGACTGATATTTTTCAATCTGGTTATATCATTTGCTATTTTGATCAAAGGAGAGCTTATGCAATACGGTGCAATGCAATTGCTCTCGATGTGGATTAAGGATCGGAAAATACAGAATCAATCGGTACATACCTTAGATGCTTATTTCCGAGATGTATCCAACTTTATTGATTTTTGTTATGACAAGCAGGTTGAGTTAAAACAAGTCGAAGCTGCTGATTTAAGAGAGTATGTAGCTTATCGTGTCGAAAAAGATCAGCTTTCGACCAGTAGTTTACAACGGCATTTAACTTCAATTCGTCAGTTTATGAAGTGGGCCAAACAAGGTGGTTATTTAGAAATCAATGCAGCAGATGATTTTCAGATAAAGCGGCAAGCTCGACCATTACCAGGGATGATTGATATTGAAACGGTCAATCAAATTATGGATCAGCCCGAACCTGAAAAGCCAATAGAAAAGCAGTTGTGGTTACGAGATAAGGCTATTCTGGAATTGCTCTATTCGAGTGGCTTACGCTTGGCGGAAGTGCAAAGTTTAACCATACGAGATATTGATTTTACCCGTCATTTATTGCGTATCACGGGTAAGGGGAATAAAACTCGAATCGTACCTTTTGGCTCTAAAGCGAGAGAGAGTCTGATTGAATGGTTAAAAATCTATCGAATCTGGCAGGGGGAGTTTAGCCCTGAATCTTTGGTATTTATTACTCAACGCGGCACAAGTATTAGCCCACGTCAGATTGAAAATCGAGTCAAATATCAAGCACTACGTGCAGGGGTAAATGTTGACTTACACCCACATTTATTGCGTCACTGTTTTGCCAGTCATATGTTATCCAATAGTGGCGATCTGCGTGCAGTGCAAGAAATGCTAGGACATAGCAATTTAACCACAACACAGATTTATACCCATGTCGATTTTGATCATCTGGCACAAGTCTATGATCAAGCGCATCCAAGAGCTGCTGCATCAAAAATAAAAAATTAATTTTGAATATAAGGCTTTATTAAGCGTTGACCTTTCTATTTTGTAGCGAATAGACCTGGTGAAAAGCACAGTTGGTTTTTTAATAAAATGCATAATGCTTAAACACATTTAGCACAGAAAAAAGTCGAATAGATAATTGTTTTTAAAAATGCTCTCATGTATATCTAGGTTTGGTATTTATTCAATACATTTCTATTGATTCAATTTTGCAGAAAAATTAGGTCTTTCAATGATCCCTGAACTTGAACAAAAATATAAGCAACTGACTGACGCTCAAAAAGAAATTTTTAAGGGCTATGGCTTACGTCAAATTAAACATTTTGTAGAATTCAGCCTCCCCAAAATTGAGGCAACCTTACCGCAAGAAGGAAAAGTATTGGGTATCAATGCTGAGGGTAAAGTTCAAGCTGTAAATACCGCAACCAATCAGACCTATTTATGGATATCAGACCAACAATGGCAAGCGGCACAAACAGTGTCTAATCATATTGATTTAAAAGAAGACTTTATTGAGATTTGGCAAGTGCTGGAGCTCAAAAATCAAGATTTGATTGATTTAAGCCATATTCATCGTGATTTTTTAGCAAGCATGGCGAAATAATGCAAAACTAAAATTGAAAATCTTGTTTTTGAATTCGATAGAGCTTCTCTTCATGTAGTGGATGGTGCTCATCAAAATCAGGATGCAGAAAGTCATGAGAAAAGCTCATTCCAATTTTTTTCATGACATTTTGCGAAGCAAGATTATGTTTAGATGTAAATGCAACAATCTCTTGAAAATTCAGTTCTTCAAATGCAAATCTTAAACAAGCTTGAGCTGCCTCAGTTGCATATCCTTTATTCCAAAATTTTGGATCAAGCCGCCAGCCAATTTCTATACATGGAGAAAATTCAAATTTTGAGGGTTGTTGATGTAGTCCAACACACCCAATAAACTCTTGGGTTTCAATCAATTCAACTGCCCAAAGTCCCCAGCCTTTGATTTCGATTAAATATTTAATCTGATTTGCCAGTTCGTCACTTTGTTCACGATTTAAAATTTTGGGGAAAAATTGCATTACTTCAGGGTTTGCTGTGATTTTTGCAAAAGCATCGTAATCAGAAGCTTGCCATTGTCGAAGTAAAAGACGATCTGTACATAATTCATAAATCATTTTTATTGAACATCCTGATCAAAGTACTGCTTAGATAGAAAAGGGCGATAATTTTTAACGTATTTCCTCAGTCTTATTTAGCTCGATATGCAGATCTTTGTTTTACGATATAAAATTTTGCATCGCCCAAGATAACCCGCATATTGACCAGCGTTACAGCTTTGGATTTTGTATACAGTAAAGTACATGTTCAGCCAAAGCATGGTTTTTGTCTAAAGCGGAATGCATAAAGTTCTCGACATAATCCATACCAAGTCGTTGCATTACTTTTTCCGAAGCTTGATTCAGTACAGATGTGAAAGAAACAACCTGTTCTAAAGCTAATTTTTCAAATGCAAATGCTAAACATTGCTGAGCGGCTTCCGTCGCATAGCCCTGATGCCAATATTGTTGTGCAAATCGCCAACCAATTTCAACACAAGGAGAGAAAGTAAATTTTTCCGCTTGATTGGCTAGACCCACAAAACCGATAAATTGCTGATTTTCTTTTAACTCAACCGCCCAAAATCCCCAACCACATTCGGTAATTGAGTCTTGAAATCGATGTGCCAAAAGGTCACTTTCATTTTTTGACAAGGTCGCTGGAAAATACCGCATAACCTCTGGATCAGCATTTAAATCTGCAAAATCTTCAAAATCAAGAGCTTGCCATTGTCTAAGGATAAGTCTGGGTGTTTCTAATCGAACAGGGCGATTAAATGTTTTCATATTCACCTAATACGTATTTTTGAATTACAGATCTTCAAGAGGTAGCTGAAAGCTTTGTTTAATAATTTGACTTGGGACATCCGTTTTTACACTAGTAATACCATTCTTTTTGGTCAAATGTGTCGACTGAAATTTACGATAGCTTTCTAAATCAGGTACTACCACTTTTAACATCGCATCACATTCACCCAGAATAATATAACACTCCATGACCTGAGGCAGTTCTTTCATTGCTTCAATAAAGGTATCAATGGTTTCAGCATCTTGGCCTAACAACCAGATTCTTGAGAATAACATCAATTGAAAGCCAATTTTTTGTGGATCCACCACTGTTGTATAGTTTTGGATAACTTTGGCTTCTTCTAAGAGTCGAACTCGTCTTAGACATGATGAGGGCGAGAGCCCAATCTCACGAGCAAGATCATTATTTTGGATTCGACCATTGGCTTGTAAAGCACGAATGATATTTTTATCAATACGGTCTAGCTTAATTAGAATAGTCTTAGATGAAATTTTCATAAATTAGAATTTAATTTGAAAAATAATCATCATTATAGAATATTTGAAATCCTATTTTAAGCATTTTAAAAGATACTGTTTTCTTCTCGCAGTCAAACTTCAGAAAGGGAAAAGAGATGTCTGTATTTGTACTTTTTGCCTTAACGGTACTTCCGTTAATTTTCACACCAGGACCAGATATGTTATTTATCCTGTCACAAGTGATAGGTAAAGATGCGAAAGCAGGCATGATGGCGACAATCGGTATTTGTTCTGGCTATCTGGTTCATTCGATTCTGGTTGCGCTTGGAATTGCTGCAATTATTGTTTCATTCCCAGTATTGTTTGAGACGATTCGATATTTGGGGATCGCCTATTTATTGTATTTGGCATTTCATTTGATTAAATCAGTATTTAGCCAAAAGACATTACGTATTGAACAGAAAGCAGTTTCAAATCCTATTCGCAAAGGCTTTGTTACTGCATTGTTGAATCCAAAAGGCATGTTGATCTATTTTGCGATTTTGCCACAATTTATCGATAAATCAGGCAACACTGTGTTTCAAGGCTTAGCCTTGTCAGCAATTTTTATTGCTTTGATATTCTTGGTGTATTGTGGTTTGAGCCTTTTGATTGCTCAATTGACCAAAGAGCAGCACATCAATGAACGTAAGCAAAAATGGATTGATGGTGGTTCAGGGACTTTGTTGACCATTGCAGCCGCATGGTTATTGGCAAATTAATCCAAACAGAAACAAACGGGTGATTCTGAAAAGAAGCCCGTTTTTGTATATTTAGTATTTTGTTACAAGTTTAATGCCAAAAAGTTCACAAATTTAATCAATAAACATACTTAGAAAAATTGCTGAATCTGTCTAAAATGACAGAGTGTAGCAGTATCGATGAACGGGTGGTGTCATCCCTTTGATTGATTGATAATTTATCTTAATTCTTTTGATTATTTATACAGAATCTATACAAATAATGTTATTTATCAATATATAAATATTATCGAAATAGTAGCCTTACGTGTCTAAGTTAAAATATTTAGAAAAAATGTGAACTGTACGTTCAAGCTTTTTTATGACTTTTTACAGCAGTTTTGCGAATTGTGACTTGACCGAAATGCCAATCACATTGCAAGATAGGACACCTAAATAATTTTAAATGAAGCGTTATTATAACTCTTCTTAACATTTACTTTTGCTAAAACAGCCGAGGATTACATGAAGGCTCTTGTTGCTGTAAAACGTGTGGTTGATGCCAACGTTAAAGTTCGCGTTAAACCGGACAATAGTGGGGTAGACCTTACTAACGTTAAAATGTCAATTAACCCATTCGATGAAATCGCAGTTGAAGAAGCGGTTCGCTTAAAAGAAAAAGGAACAGTTTCAGAAATCGTTGTTGTTTCTATTGGACCAAAAGAAGCGCAAGAACAAATTCGTTCTGCTATGGCGCTTGGTGCAGACCGCGGTATTTTAGTTGAGGCTGATGACAGTCAACTTGGCGCTTTAGAAGTTGCTAAAATCCTAAAAGCTGTTGTTGAACAAGAACAACCACAACTTGTGCTTTTAGGTAAGCAAGCAATTGATGATGACTCTAACCAAGTTGGTCAAATGTTGGGTGCTTTACTTGGCGCTGGTCAAGGTACATTTGCTTCTGTAGTAACTGTAAATGGCGATAAAGTTCAAGTAACTCGTGAAGTTGATGGTGGTTTACAAACTGTTGAGTTAAATACTCCAGCGATCATCACCACTGACTTACGTTTGAATGAGCCACGTTATGCTGCGCTTCCAAACATTATGAAAGCACGTAAAAAGCCACTTGATACGAAAACTCCTGCAGATTTCGGTGTTACAGCAACTTCTAAACTTAAAACAGTTAAAGTTGAACCACCTGCAGAGCGTAAAGCTGGTGTACAAGTGAAGTCTGTAGACGAGCTTGTTGAAAAACTTAAAAATGAAGCGAAAGTGATCTAATACAGAAGGATAAAATCATGAGTATTTTAGTTATCGCTGAGCACGACAATAAGACACTTAACGGTGCAACTTTAAACGTTGTTGCTGCGGCTCAAAAAATCGGTGGTGATATCACTGTATTGGTTGCAGGTTCTGGTGCTCAAGCAGTTGCAGATGCTGCTGCGAAAGTTGCTGGTGTAAGCAAAGTTTTGCTTGCTGATGATGCAGCTTATGCAAACCAATTGGCTGAAAACGTAGCGAAACTTGTTGCTGAATTAGGTAAAGGATATTCACATATCCTTGCTGCTTCAACAACTACAGGTAAGAATATCTTGCCACGCGCTGCTGCACTTTTAGACTCAAGCATGATTACTGACATCATTGCTGTTGAAGGTCCTAAAACTTTCAAACGTCCAATTTATGCAGGTAATGCAATTGCTACAGTTCAATCTGACGAAGCAATTGTTCTTGCAACTGTACGTGGTACAGCTTTTGATCCTGTTGCTGCTGAAGGCGGTTCTGCTGCAGTTGAATCTGCAGCTTCTACAGGTGATGCAGGTATTTCTAAGTTCATTTCTGAAGAAATTGTGAAATCAGAACGTCCTGAATTAACTGCTGCGCGTATCGTTGTATCGGGTGGTCGTGGTGTTGGTTCTGGTGAGAACTATCATAAAGTACTTGATCCACTTGCTGACAAGCTTAGTGCTGCTCAAGGTGCTTCACGTGCTGCGGTTGATGCTGGCTTCGTTCCTAACGATATGCAAGTTGGTCAAACTGGTAAAATCGTTGCGCCTGATCTCTACATCGCTGTAGGTATTTCTGGTGCGATCCAGCATTTGGCAGGTATGAAAGATTCTAAAGTGATTGTTGCAATCAACAAAGATGAAGAAGCACCAATCAATGCTGTAGCTGACTACTGGTTAGTTGGTGATTTGAATACTGTTGTTCCTGAATTAGTTTCTAAACTTTAATTCTCGAATTAAGTTTCAAAAAACGCGCTTAGGATTTCCTAAGTGCGTTTTTTTATTTTAGAAATTTATTGAATACGTAGATGGATGGTGTGCACGGATAAATAAAGTCGTGATGGTGGGTTATTCTCTATTCAAATAAAGAAACTCTGAGTAGCTTCTCTCATCAGCCCTTTTTATAGTGTAAATCAATTTAAAAGCTCCTTTATCGTCATTTTTTCCCATAGGTATAAGGAACCTTGCAAAACTAATATGATTCACGCTATATGATCTTTTCTTGATTTATAAAAGTGGTTTTAAACATAAGCTGTCATAAAATAAAAACAGTGATCAAAAATGCTATTTTCATTTTTTCTGATCTTAAGTTTTATGTTTAAGATGCTGTATCTTGAGTGATTATTTTATCAATAAGTAATTGATGTAGGGAGATCAATGCTTTGGCTAAAAGAACAAGAGAGAATCAGTGGATAAATACCTTGAAGTCCAATTTTAAACCCGATAAGATCAAAGCATAAACACAATTAAATTTTCAATCGTATACTGGCGACATACAGAAAATTCCAGTGTAAATCAGCTATTACAGATACAACATCGTATTTAATCCTGTAGTGGCTTTTGACCATTTTTTTAATTCTATACTTATTGGCGCGTTAGAGTGGCTGATTCTGTCGTTTTAGACGCTGCGCTTTTCCATTACTGCTCAATTCCATATCATCTCACCTAGAATAGCTATAAATATGAAGTGTCCCAAATGTTACGCTGAGAATATCAATGAAGCCATGAAATGTGGTGTTTGTGGTACTCGTTTAAAACATGTTAAACAGACCAACGATTTGACAGGCAATAGCAATGTTGAATTTTCTGTACGCCGTGAAAATAAGCAAGGACAGTCAAATCCCACGCATAATATAAAACCTCGTCAGACTCCGCCGAACAATGAAACAGAAAGCAATCAGCATACATCTGTAGGTGATAAGGCGAGTGCGTTACTTGAATCATGGCAGCAGAAAGTCGTAAATACACAAAGAGAGTCTCAAAATCAGCCTAAAAAGAAAAATTTTAAAATTGTCTGGATACTTTTAGCCGTATTTATGTTTGGTCCCGCAGTGCTTGGGGTTATTTCAAGTGTGGTTATCCCTATTGTGATGTCTGTAATTGGGTCATCCAATCAAGATGACGCTGCGACAACAGATGAAGCACTACCTGCAAGTGAAGAGGTGGTGTCTAACGAATACCAAGCACGTTATTTTGATATGCAAGCTTATCAAGCGCGTTTAGTACAGTATTATGACGCCAAGCATCGTTTTGCGACGAGCCTAAAAGATATTGAAAAGTTTGAACAGACCCAGTTTAGTGATTTTATTTTTGATCAAATTGAAATCACACAGCAAGGGATTTTAGTGGGTAAATTCACTGATGCGCCTGCAAGCCGAATATATATGGTTCCACAGCTTGAAAATAATCAAATTCGTGATTGGCAGTGTTATCGCGTAGCAATCAGTGATGATTTGCTGCAACACTGTGAATTGCTTCAGGCAGATCCATATAAATTATAGAAATTTACAACACTCTATATTTGGATGTGTTTAGATTTTTCTGATCAGTGGGGTTGGACTCCGTATTGCTTTGCTCATATTTTTTGCCATATCGGATTTTATATGGCAATTTTCAAGTTTGAGTTGTTTTAATCGATCCGAAATAAAACTGTTTGATGTGATTTATTTTTTACTGATAAACAAAGGGTCTGTTGACAATTCGTCTACGTTTGCGACTACGAGTGGTTTTTAGATGATACAAGGTACGAAATATGAAATTTAGTCATTCTAAATGATGAGAAACATCGTTTCACAAGGAAACGACGTAGCGGTAAAAACCACTCTAGTCCCGAAGGGTTGTGGCTAAAATTATCTCAGCCTGTGTTATGAAACTCGAAAATAGTCTCGCTATTCTCATCGTTTCACGCCTTGCCTGCTCAATTTTAGCCTACAACGCAAGCCATTTATGAAATGTCAATAGACCCTAAAAAACAGTGAATGAAGCACGCTAGTGAGTATGATTGGATAGATAAAAACAGGTCAGGTTTTGAGATAAAAATACCCATTCATTTATAAATTTAGCGATGCTTGATTGACCGCCTAATCAGGTGGTTTTTTATTGTCAATAAATCGTTAAAATTGTTTAAAAATACTACAAAAAATCATGATTATAGTGTGGTCGGATAGGCACAAAATCGCTTGGTTTTATGCTATACTGTGCGACTGAATTTTAGATTTTGGCTCAACGCTTTTTGAGCTAAATTTTGACTAGCTAGATTATATAAATGAGCAGTTGCTGCTTGCACTGTTTGTAATAAGGAGTATGCATGAGCGTATCGGAAATTAGACCGATTGCCATTGAGGATGAACTAAAAAGCTCATATCTCGATTATGCCATGAGTGTTATTGTATCTCGTGCATTACCAGACGTGAGAGATGGTTTAAAACCTGTTCATCGTCGTGTGCTGTTCGCTATGCACGAGTTAGGCAACGACTATAACAAAGCCTATAAAAAATCTGCGCGTGTTGTTGGTGACGTAATCGGTAAATATCACCCACATGGTGATTCAGCTGTTTATGAAACAATTGTTCGTATGGCTCAAGATTTTAGCCTACGTTATCAATTGGTTGATGGTCAGGGTAACTTTGGTTCTGTCGATGGTGACAGCGCAGCAGCAATGCGTTATACCGAAGTCCGTATGCGTAAGCTCACCCATGAAATGTTGGCTGACTTAGAAAAAGATACAGTCGAGTGGGAAGATAACTACGATGGCTCTGAGCGTATTCCTCAGGTTATGCCAACACGTATTCCTAACTTATTGATCAATGGTGTGACAGGTATTGCTGTCGGTATGGCGACCAACATGGCGCCACACAACATGACAGAAGTAGTTAATGCATGTTTGGCTTATGCAAATAATCCGAACATCTCAATTGAAGGATTGATGGAATATATTTCTGGTCCAGATTTCCCTACAGGCGGGATTATCTATGGTAAATCAGGAATTGTAGATGCTTACCGTACAGGTAAAGGTCGTTTACATATTCGTGGTAAATACCATTTTGAAGAAGACCAAAAAACTGGTCGTACGACGATTGTTTTCACTGAAATTCCTTATCAGGTCAATAAAGCAAGAACCATTGAACGTATTGCTGAATTGGTAAAAGAGAAAAAACTTGAAGGTATTTCAGAACTTCGAGACGAATCTGATAAAGACGGGATGCGTATTGCAATTGACTTAAAGCGTGGCGAAAACGCTGAAGTTATTGTCAATAACTTATTTTTAAATACTCAACTTGAAAATTCATTCAGTATCAACATGGTTTGCCTAGACAATGGCCAACCTAAACTGATGAATTTAAAAGACATCATTGCGGCATTTATTCGTCACCGTCAAGAAGTGGTGACACGCCGTACCATGTTTGAATTACGTAAAGCGCGTGAGCGTGGTCATATCTTAGAAGGTTTGACTGTTGCTTTAGCCAATATTGATGAAATCATCGAAACCATTAAGACTTCTGCGAATCCAGCTGAAGCACGCGAGCGTTTACTTGCTGGCGAATGGGCGGGTGGAAATGTTGTTGCATTGCTAGAAAAAGCAGGCGCGATTTCAGTTCGTCCGGATGAGATCGAAGGTGAAGATCCAAGTCGTCCATTTGGTTTGGATGGTCAGCTTTATCGTTTATCTCCAGCTCAGGTTGGTGCAATTTTAGAATTACGTTTACATCGTTTAACCGGTCTTGAACAAGATAAGTTACAAGCTGAATATTCTGAAATTTTAGCTCAAATTGCTGAACTTACAGCAATTTTAAATGACTTCAATCTTTTGATGAATGTGATTCGTGAAGAACTTGCATTGGTTCTTCAACAGTATGGCGATGCACGTAAAACGGATATTGTTGAATCACGTATTGATTTTTCTCGTGAAGATTTAATCCCAGAAGAGCAAGTTGTTTTAACTGTTTCAAAAACAGGTTATGCAAAAACTCAACCATTGTCTGATTATGCTGCACAGCGCCGTGGTGGACGTGGTAAATCTGCAACTTCGATGAAAGAAGATGATTATATTCAACATTTAATCGTGACATCGAACCATGCAACTGTATTGTGCTTTACCAATGTAGGTAAAGTTTATCGCTTAAGAGTATTTGAAGTACCTCAAGCGTCACGTGGTGCAAAAGGCCGCCCAATGGTGAACTTATTACCACTGGATGCAGAAGAGACTATTACAGCGATTCTTCCTGTAATTGATGCTCCGAAGAAATTTACCGAGCGTTTAACTGAGTTTAGAACTTTTGTCCGTGCCAACGTTGCTCAACTGCGTGAAAACACAATTATCGACTCACATTATGAAGCACTAAAAGCTGCGTTTGCAGAGCTTGGTGAAAATCCAGATGACTTATCAGATGCTTTACGTAAGCAACTCAAAGAAATTGGTATTGAGCTTTCTGCTTCTGATCTTGATGATGAATTAATTGCTGAATTTGCTGAACGTGTAGAAAGTGTGCGTAAAAACTTCTATGTATTTATGGCAACAGCATCAGGTACAGTAAAACGTGTTGAATTAGAGCAGTTTGGTAATGTTCGTTCAAATGGTTTACGTGCGATTGAGTTGAAAGAAGAAGATACTTTAATTGGTGTTGCAATTACTGATGGTGAACAGCAAATCATGTTGTTCTCAAATGAAGGTAAAGCAATTCGTTTCTCTGAAACTGATGCTCGTGTGATGGGTCGTACTGCGAAAGGTGTTCGTGGTATGCGTGTGGCATTGGCTGCGGCACAAACAGAAGAAGATGTTGAAGTTGATGTAGATTCAGATGATGAAGATACTTCAGATTCAAATACCAATGTGGTTAGCCGAATCGTTTCGTTAGTTGTTGTACCAGAAACTGGCGAAGTATTATGTGCTTCTGCAAATGGTTATGGTAAACGTACACCAGTAGATGACTTCCCAACCAAAAAACGTGGTGGTAAAGGTGTTATTGCCATTAAAACATCTGAACGTAATGGTGAGTTAGTGGGTGCTGTTGCCATCGATGAATCTAAAGAATTGATGTTGATTTCTGATGGTGGAACGCTGGTTCGTACCCGTGCTTCTGAAGTAGCGAGAACAGGTCGTAATGCCCAAGGTGTCCGTTTGATCCGCCTAGGTAATGAAGAAGTCTTGGTCGGTGTGGTTGCAGTTGAAGCTGTCGAAGCCGATGATGAGATTATCGATCAGTTAGATGCGATCGAAGGCGAGACTGCTTTAGAGTCAGAGAGTTTAATTGATTCTGAAAAATTAGTTGATGATGAAACTGTTATGGATGAAGGTGAAACTGAGTCTGATAATACTGAATCTGACGAGTAATTTTTAGGGAAATAAGAAGAGCGCTTAGGCGCTCTTTTTTTTGTATTCTGATCAAGCTTATAAAATCTACAGTTCTGATTAAATCTTATCAATTGAGCTAACTATACACAGTTTTTTTCTAACGAAAACCAAATAAAAAATAAATAAAAGTAAATGCGAACAAAGCTATAATCGAGTTTTTGAACATAAAATAAATGCTTAAATTGATCTACTACGTTCCAGAATCACACCTTGAAGCAACCAAGCTTGCAATTTTTAAAGCAGGAGCGGGTGGTATTGGCGATTATGAACATTGTGCTTGGCAAGTGTTAGGAACAGGTCAATTTAAACCGTTAAGTGGTGCAAAGCCTTTTATAGGCGAGTTAGATCATTTGGAGCAACTGCCTGAATGGCGAGTGGAAACCATCGTTCCTGAAGATAAGGCAAAACAAGTGGCAATCGCTTTAAAAGCAAGTCATCCTTATGAAGAACCTGCTTTTGAGTTTATTCAAATGGTTGATATTGAATAATAGTTTAAAAATCTCAACCCTCTTCTGAATAGAGAGGGGGTATTGATTAGCTAAAATTAAACTTTTTGAATAAACAAATCACGATCAAAACGGTATTGTGGGAAGAATACGCCATCTTCAGCACGTTCACCAGCACTAATCACCATGACTGGAAATTCTTTATCACCTAGATTGAGGATCTTACGAACTAAGGGTTCATCAAAACCTTCCATCATGCAACTGTCAAAACCATAAGCACGTAGAGCCAATACCAAGTTTTCACAAGCCAAGGCTGTCGTTTTACTGGCCCAAAGCTTTGCATCAGCTGGGTTAAACGCAGTCACAGGGAGTTGTTTATCTAACGTGCGTGCAACTTTAAAAGCCACTTTTTTAAAGTTACCTAAAGCATTGAGATAACCTGTTTTATAGTTATATGCGATAAATTTATAATATTGTTTTACCGCTCTTGGCGCTTCAGGCATTGGGAAATGGGTTAAATTGTTTTTTGCCATTTCATCAATACGGTCAATACGTGCCACACATACAATCAGTTCTGCTGCTGTTTTTGCTGATAATTGGCTTAAACAAGCTTTGACTAATTTATTCTTTTTCGCTTGAGACTGAACCACATAGAACGTCCAAGGCTGTAGATTTGATGAGTTTGGTGCCAATAAAGCCAAATCTAAACAAGCATCTAAAACATCGGCAGGGATTTGCTTTTCAGTGTATTTACGTACTGAGCGACGACTTTCTATGACTTTACGGAAATTTTCAATATCGATATCTTGTGGAGCGGGTTCGTAATAGCGCTTCTTGGTCATTGTATCTTGTGACATGATCTTTACCCATAATTAAATGAACTGTTTTATTGGATTCAAAATGACCAAAGCCACTGAATAATACTCATGCAGTGGCTTTGATCAGATTCACTCAATTAATTAAATTGAGAGAAATTTGGCTTACGCTTTTGCATAAATGCAGCAACGGCCTCAGCCATTTCAGGTGATTTAACGCGTTGCATAAAGATCACCGCTTCATCATCCACGCATTGAATAATCTCTTCAAGATTATGTTTCATTAACGCTTTGGTTTGCTTGATCGAAGCCAATGGAAGTGCTGCAAGGGTTTGTGCTTGATGTAAAGCGTGACCATATACATCATCTTCAATACTATTGATTAAGCCAGCATTGAGTGCTTTTTCACTGTTAAATTTTTGCGCAGTTAACAGCAATTCAGCCGCTTTATGATATCCCGCTTGTTGAATCAACAGTTTGCTTGAAGCACCCTCTGGAGAAAGTCCTAAGCTGACAAATGGAATTTGGAACAGGGCTGTATTGTCTGCATAAACGAGGTCAGCATGTAAAAGTACTGTTACTCCGATCCCAATCGCTACACCACGGACTGCACAGATCAATGGTTTAGATAATCGTGCAGCAGATTTTAATAATACAAATGGAGGGCCATCACCTTCTTTACCTTCAAGTGGTTGTTGAATGAAAGCCATAAAGTCTTTCATATCATTACCCGCACTAAAGTCAGCATCTGCACCACGTAAGATCACTACACGAACATCACGATCTTGATCAGCTTCATCTAAGGCTTTTGCAATCCATAGATACAATTCACCATACAGTGCATTTTTTGCTTCTGGTCGATTAATTGCTAAAGTCAGTACACCATTCTCTAAATTTGCGTTTAAATGTTGATGTGGCTGTTGAATACAACTAAGTGTCATCGTACTATCCTTGCTTTAAAATTTAATTGGATTTTATGCCCTCATTATGTCGCATATTTGAAATTCTGTTGCAACTGATGAGTTCATAAAAAATTACTTTTATGACTTATAAATTTGATTATCTTGTTTATATTGGACGTTTTCAGCCCTTTCATCTCGCGCATATGCAAACCATTAAAATTGCATTACAACAAAGCCAATATGTAATTTTGGCCTTGGGTTCTGCGCAAAATGAACGAAATACTAAAAATCCTTTTCTGGCATCAGAACGGGAACAAATGATTTTGTCTAATTTTTCTGAAGCGGATCAAAAACGAATCAAATTTGTACATGTTATTGATGTTTATAACGATACTAAATGGGTAGAGCTGGTTAAGTCCTTGGTCAATGCTACTGTTTTAGAGACCGATAAGATTGGTTTAATTGGTCACTTTAAAGATGATTCATCTTATTACTTAAAACTATTTCCAGAATGGCAAATGGTTGAACTGGATAGTTTAGTCGGCTCTATTTCTGCGACCCCGTTACGTGAAGCGTATTATCGTGGTGAAATTTATCAGGTCGAATTTCCTTTGGGCACAGCTGAGTTTTTAGAAAAGTTTCAGAAAACGGAAATTTACCAACAATTAAAGTACAAATACCAAACGCAAGACAAATCAAATCTTTAATGTTTTTTGTGTGCATTGCAATACACTGAATAGAAATATATAGAATATGAATGGAGTATTGCATGCAGTTTAAATCAGTCATTATAAATGGGGCGTTATTGGGTAGCTTTGTTATTTCGATTTCAAGTTATGCCGCGTCTTGGACATTGACCCCCAATAGTGATGTTGGATTTCATATCGACTCATTGGGTATGAACATTGTCAAAGGGCAGTTTAAACGTGTTCAATCTTCTCTTAACTTTGATACGAGCACTCCGCAAAAGGCATCTACTGAATTTGTGATGGATGTAAATAGCCTCAGCATTAATAAATCTTCCTTGAAAAACATAATTATGGGTGAAGACTTATTTTATGCTGCTAAATATCCGTCCGCTTCTTTTAAAAGTACGGCATTTAAACCGCTTGCTAATAATAAATATCTAATTTCAGGTAATTTAACCTTGCGTAATGTCACTAAGCCTGTAACTTTTAATGCGACAATTAAACCCAATCTAAATAATCCAAAATTGCTGGATTTTAGTTCTACTACAGTCATAAAGCGTAGTGATTTCGGAATGAAAAAAGCTGTGGGTGGCGTTGGAGAAAAAGTGAATATCCAAGTGTCTGGGCAGTGGAAAGCACAATAGAAAATATCAGACCTAGAAAAGATCAAAGATAGAAAAGATCAAAGATAGAAAAGACCAGGGTGCGGTATTTTTTTTAATCTCATCGTTATTTCGAGCCAGTTTTTTGAGTCTAATATTTTAGATATTCAATTAAAAAATCAATGAATAAGCGGATGTGTCGTTGTTCATATTTATTCTTAGGATAAAGCAGGGAAAATTGCCGTTGAGTACCTGAATATTGTTGTAGGACTTCTACCAGCTTTCCTTGTTTTAAATCATTTTCAATAATAAAACGACAGGTTTGCAATAGACCACCACCATGTTGAGCTAAGGTAATGGTCGCTAAAATATCTTCACTGCAATTCAAGTGTCCTTGCGTTTGAATCTCTACAACTTCATTTTCAATGAGCATAGACCAAGGCACTTCTTTTCCTGTGCTAGGTAAGATAAATTGAATACATTGATGATGCTGTAAATCGGCAATCTCAGTAGGTGTGCCATGTTTCTTTAAGTATTCAGGAGAGGCGACAATCAGCAAGTCGGCTTTTTCTAAACAACGAGCAATTAAATTGGATTCAGGCACATTACGCCCCCGAATTGCAAGATCAAAACCTTCCGTAATGAAATCTACATTTTTATTGGTGAGCTGTATATCCAAGTTAATTTCAGGGTAAAGCTGCTGAAATTTAGGTAAGAGAGGTAGAACTCTAAAGTGACCAAAAGGTGTCGGTAAACTCATCCTGATTGTTCCAGAAGGTTGAGCTGATTTATTTTTTAATCTTAATTCAACCTCAGCAATTTGTTTGAGTGCCTGCTGACATTCTAAGAAATATTCCTCACCCGCTTGGGTTAAACGAACATTGCGTGTTGTTCGATTAAACAGTTGAATTCCTAAGCGACCTTCTAAACGAGCAATTGATCGACTTACCGCTGCGGGTGTCAAACCAGCTTGATAGGCAGCCTTGGAAAAACTTCGCTGTTCTGCAACGAGACAAAATATTTCAACACTACTCAACATTGTTCGTTTTAATGTTGTGTTCATTATATACACCATGTAATAACTGAATTGATATTATGAGTATTTATTGTTCATGATGTTAAGAATAGCATGAAGTTAAAGTCACTAAAGGAATAAGTAGATGCAACTTTTTTACACAGCGGGTGCATGTTCACTTGCCCCTCATATCGTATTACAAGAAATTAACCAAGATTTTAATTTAGTGAATGTTTCTTTTAAAAATCATCAGACAGAACAAGGTCAGGATTTTTTGAAAATTAACCCGAAAGGCCAAGTGCCATTTTTAATCAGTGATGATGGCTTGCATTTGAGTGAGGGTGCGATCATTAGCCAATATTTGGCTGAGGTTGCTAAACGTAGTGATTTATTACCTACATTTGGCGATTTAAAGCGCTATAAAGTATTGGAGTGGATGAACTATATTAGTTCGGAATTACATAAATCGTATGCACCATTTTTTCAAAAAGGGTTTGATGATACGAGTAAAAATATTTTCAAAGAGAAATTATTAAAACAATATACATGGGTCGACGAGCAAATTCATGATTCAGAAAATCTGTTGGGGCAAGCATTTACCATTGCAGAGATTTACTTATTTGTTGTGACTCGTTGGGTAACATTTATCAATTTGGACTTAAGTCATTTGAAATCTTTACAAGCTTTTATGGAGCAAATGCAACAACATCCATCTGTACAAAAAGCAATGCAAGCTGAAGGTCTTCTTTAGGAGAAACATCCATGCCATATATTCTAATTCAAGTGACAGATGAAGGGGTGACTCAAGCGCAAAAGAAGCAATTGATTCAAGGTGCAACTGAGTTGTTGGTGAATGTGTTGAATAAGGATCCTGAAAAAACATTTGTAGTGATTGATGAAGTGCATACCGACAATTGGGGGGTGGCAGGGCAAACTGTAACAGAGATACGCCAAAAATCATAAAGACAATGGAGAGTATATTATGTCTAAAACATTAGAGGATATACAGCAACTTATTCAATTGTATTTTGACGGTTTATACAACTGTGATATTGCTAAATTGCAGCAAATTTTTCACGCTAAAGCATGTTATGTTTCTGCAGTTGAAGAGCCACTGGTTATTTTAACGATGTCTGAATATTTTGCTATTGTTGAAAAGCGCATTTCTCCTTCATCTTTAAAGCAAGTAAGAAAAGATAAAATTTGTTCCATTCAAATACTGAGTGAAACTACCGCAGTTGTAAGCTTGGAATGTGTCATTGAACCAAAGTATTTTTATGATGTTTTAACATTGGTTTTTAGTGAAAATCGCTGGTGGATTATTTCTAAAGTTTTTCATTATAAATTATTAAAATAAGATACTTTAATTTGGGTCGAGTCGTAGCTTCTAGAAAGATTAATCCAAAATAGATTGAGTATTACTAATTAAATCCAATGTGAGTTTTTCCAGTTGTTTAGATTGTTGTTTCCAATGATGCCAATATAGATGTAAATCAGTTCTTGCTTTAGGCATGATTTCAAGTAATTGTCCTGTTGCTAATTCTTTTTGAATTTGCATTTTAGGCACCATGCCATAACCTAAATCGAGCAAAATTGCATCCACAAAAGATGTTGCAGAAGGAATAAAGTGGCATGGATAACTGTTTGGCATCAAGCCAAAACCGTGTTGTAAAACTTCAGCATGTACATGGTCTTTATCATTAAAAATAACAGCAGGGATATGCCGTAACGTTTCACGTTGAATGCCATGCTGAAAGTAAGTGTGGATAAAATTCGGTGTAGCAACCATCCTATAAGTCATTTTACCTAAATGAATCGCCTCACAGCCTTTCATTGGTTTCGATTCGGTCGAGATACAGGCATTGACCAATCCCGCTTCAAGAAGGTGATGGGTTTGGGTTTGATCATCAATTTTTAAGTCTATAACAATTTTTTCTGTGAGTAAGGTGTGTTGAATTGTGGGTAATAGCCACGTCACCAATGAATCGGCATTAGCCGCGATATTTAATTTAAAAAATTGTGATTGCGAGCTTTGCCCTTGAAGATTTTGAATTAAATTTTGTTCCATCAAGCGATGATGTTGCAGGAAAAGTAACACTTCCTGACCTGCTAGAGTGACTTTACATGGTCTTTCTCGAATAATCAGCACTTGCCCAAGTTGTTTTTCCAAAGTTTGCAAACGTAGTGTTACCGCTGATGCTGTGATATTCAAACGAATAGCAGCTTGCTCAAAGCTACCAGTTTCGGCAACCGCTAGAAATGCTTCACTATGCTTACTTTGTAACATGCTGATCCTATAAAAAAATTGGGTGTTTTTTATATAAAGATATAAGTTCTTTTAAAAATGTCACATCATGATTAACTAAGAAAAACTTAGCTAAGATGATATTTATTTATAAATACTCATTTAAAGAGATAAGTTTGGATAATAGCACAGTCCATTCAAAACTTTAAAAGTGTAGTTTTAAAATGTTGCAAAGTTATATGCAGGGGTTGGCTGTTGGGTTTAGCTTGATTATTGCAATTGGCGCTCAAAATGCTTTTGTACTCAAACAAGGTTTAAAAAAGCAACATGTATTTTGGGTCTGTGTTGTTTGTGCCGCATCTGACTCGATTTTAATTTTATTGGGTGTACTGGGATTTTCAAAAGTCATTCAAACGCATCCAGAGTTTGTCGATTGGGCAAAATATTTTGGAGCGACATTTTTATTGATCTATGGGGCGCAACATTTTCTACAAGCTTTTAGAACATCGACAGGTTTAAAACCAAGTGAAAAAAATGAATCCAAGCTGATGAAAATGCTTCTGATTTGTTTAGCTTTAACTTGGCTTAATCCACATGTTTATTTGGATACAGTGGTTTTAATTGGTTCTATATCGACAAAGTTTGAAACTACCGCACTTTATTTTGCGATTGGTGCAGTAACAGCATCGTGGTTATTCTTCTTTAGCTTAGGTTTTGGTGCACGCTTTTTACTCCCGGTTTTTCAAAATCAACGCTCATGGCAAATATTAGATTTTATTATTGGATTGGTTATGTGGGGAATTGCAATCTCTTTGCTGCTTTGATTGGCATTGTTGGATTAAGTCAGAGTAATGATCTTTTTATGAGGAAAGAGGAAACAATCTATATCGGGCTTGAGGATGTACTCAATAAGAACATTTAAAGTCCCTGACACGTTTTAAGTCACGTTAACTTTAAAGCGAGTAGGGACTTTTGCAGTTAAGCTTTTTGTAGTGCTTTTAAGTCTTCTAAAACTTGTTCAGCATGTCCAGCCGCTTTAACTTTACGATACTCTTTAACCAGTTTGCCTTGATGGTAAATAAATGTTGAGCGCTCAATCCCCATCACTTGTTTACCATACATATTTTTTTCTTTAATTACATCAAAGTGTTTACATAATACTTCTTCTTTGTCACTGATCAGATTAATGGTCAATGCTTGCTTTTCAGTAAAGTTTTGATGTGCTTTTACAGAGTCACGAGATACACCAATGATGGTGGTATTTAAAGCGTCAAATTGATCTTTTATACAAGAGAAACCAACCGCTTGAGTGGTACAGCCAGGTGTAGAATCTTTTGGATAAAAATATAAAACTAACCAATCTGTAGAGAGCTCAGTGAGGTTGATTTCACCCGTAGTCGTAGGGAATTTCTGATTTGGAAGTTGTATTTGTTCAGTCATTGTTTGTCCTTAAATGCTGTTGTGTTTAAGTTCAAGTGCTAAAAAGGCATAATTTTCATGATACAGAATATCACCTTTATGCAGTAAAAGTGGCTTTTTAAAAATTGGACCATCTATCAGTGTGGTATGAAATTCACCAGCTTCACCACATGGATCGATCCCACGTGCGATTAATTCATTCACAAAATCAGCTGTTAAAATTCTACCCAAATCTTCAACCCGCATACCGAGGTTTAAATTAATCGTCACAATGATGCTGACAAAACCCAGTTGAATAAATTCACCCACAATGTCGAGCCGTGGTTTTTGCCATAATGGCATGCATAACTGTAATTGGCTTTGCTCACAGACAGATTGGTTCCATTGCGCATGTCCAATCAGATCAATATCACCTGTAACAAGTGCTTCTGCACCCAACTGTTTGGCTTGATTGAGAAGATTTACAAATTGATGTTCATAGTCATTCCACGTGGCTGATGCTTTAAGTATAGGTAAACCAATCAGCTCGGCTTGAGCATCAATGATATCAAGCGGCATGGCATGAGAACGAGATCTTTGTCCATGTTCTTCTAACATGACAATGAGAGCTACGGCTTGCCCATTTTGCAAAGCGTGATATAAAGCTAGGCTACTATCTTTCCCGCCACTATATGAAGCAACAAATTTTTGTTGCTGTATCACAGTATTCCATTGGTCCTGCATATGGTTTTGTATCATCCAATTATAAAAAGAGCCTGCATAAGCAGGCTCTTTGCAACAAGAAGAAATTATTTCTTCGCTTGTGCAGCTTTCATTGCTTCTTCAGTTAAGGCTTTTAATTTACCTGTTAACTGAGGACCAAAACATGTTTGAAGGTCTTGGTTATTTTTTTGAACGAAAGCAAGTGTTGCTGGGCTTTTCTTTTGGTTAATGGCACTTTGGATTTGCCATTTTTGATCGTTGGTTAACTTACCATCAGATTCAACAGCACAGCTACAGTATTTGCTTACTTCAGCAGAAGTTAATTTACCACCTTTAGCTGTTTCTGTTTTACACACGCCAATAAGTGCAGATTTAACATTTGCGCTTTTATAGGCTTGTTGAACTGCATTTGATTCAGCAGCAAAAGCCGTAGATCCCATTAAAGCCGAAGCTGAAAATAAAGCAGAAAGAATAAGACTTGATTTTAAATTTTTCATAAACAGTACCTTGTTATTGCGGTATATAACGTGTTGGGTCTGCAATACCTGCATCCTTAAAACCTTCTTTACGAAGTCGGCAGCTATCACATTTGCCACAAGCACGTCCTTGGTCATCTGCTTGATAGCATGAAACCGTTTGACTATAGTCTACGCCATGTTCAATGCCTAAGCGTATTATATTCGCTTTGGATAAATGTAACAGAGGTGTTTCAAACTTAAGCGGTTTTCCTTCTACACCGACTTTCGTTGCAAGACGAGCCATGTTAGCAAAGGCCTCGATAAACTCTGGGCGGCAGTCAGGATATCCTGAATAATCAACAGCATTGATGCCAATCACGATCGCTTGAGCATCAAAAACTTCTGCTGCTGCAAGTGCATAAGACAAGAAAATGGTGTTACGTGCTGGAACATAAGTTACAGGAATACCATCTGTTTCATGATCAGGGACATCAATGTTAAGGTCTGTAAGCGCTGAACCACCTAAATTACCTAAATCGATATTAATCACACGATGTTCTACACCTGCACGTTGCGTTAAAGCGCGGGCTGCATCGAGTTCAGTGGTAGAGCGTTGACCATACATAAAACTTAGGGCAATACAGTCATAGTTTGCTTGAGCCCAAGCCAAACACGTCGTTGAGTCTAAGCCACCAGATAATAAGACTACGGCACGAGGGCGCATATCCAACTCTCCAAATATTAATAATTGACGATAAATTTAACGACCAGTTTCATCGTTCCAAAGCAATTTATGTAATTGCAACTGGAAGCGAACAGGGAGATGGTCTTCTAAAATCCATTGTGCTAAATCACGAGCAAGCTGAGGCAAACGTGCCGCACCTTTTTCCACTGCAAAAGCAGGAGAAAACCATACTGTGCTGACTTTTTGCTCTAATGCGTATTGTTCAACTTGCTGTTTAGACCACTCATAGTCTTCACGATTACAAATCACAAATTTGATTTGATCATGTTGAGTTAAATGATCAAAGTTGCTGAGTAAATTTCGTGCAACTTCACCCGAAGTTGGGGTTTTTAAATCTAAAACTTTTGAAACACGTGGGTCGACTTTAGAGACATCTAAAGCACCGCTGGTTTCTAAAGAAACTTCACAACCTAAATCTGCCAAACGTTGCATTAAGGGTAAGGCATTGGGTTGGGCGAGCGGTTCGCCACCTGTGACACAGATATAAGGAGTTTTATAATCTAATGTTGTTTGAATTATTTGGTCAAGCGATTGGCGTTCGCCACCTTCAAAAGAATAGGTGGTATCGCAGTAGGTACAGCGTAATGGACAACCCGTTAAACGAATAAAAACAGTCGGTAAACCCGCAGTGTTGGCTTCACCTTGCAATGAATAAAAAATCTCCGTGATACGCAGCCCCGCAGACGGATCAGAAACAGGAATAGTCGAAGAACGAAGAGAATTCATGAAATTTACCACAGATTACAAAATGAAAAATCTCTACGATCACGATTGACCGTAGAGATGAGAAGCGATTGCTACGCTAGATAACTAAAATTCCACGAGGGAATATAAATTAGTCTTCGCGAAGCAATTCGTTCAAGCTTGTTTTAGCACGCGTTTTAGCATCAACTTTCTTGACAATAATTGCAGCATATAAGCTATATGTACCACATTTAGATGGTAGGCTGCCTGAAACAACGACAGATCCAGCTGGTACACGACCATAATGGATTTCACCTGTTTCACGGTCAAAAATCTTAGTCGATTGACCAATGAATACGCCCATTGAAATAACTGAGCCTTCTTCAACAATCACGCCTTCAACGATTTCAGAACGTGCACCAATAAAGCAGTTATCTTCAATGATTGTTGGGTTTGCTTGAAGTGGTTCAAGAACACCACCAATACCTACACCACCTGAAAGGTGAACATTTTTACCGATTTGAGCGCATGAACCTACAGTCGCCCATGTATCAACCATTGTGCCTTCATCTACATAAGCACCAATGTTTACATAAGAAGGCATCAATACGACATTTTTCGCTTGGAA
This sequence comes from Acinetobacter sp. 1125_18A, assembly GCF_052824985.1. Classification (NCBI taxonomy): domain Bacteria; kingdom Pseudomonadati; phylum Pseudomonadota; class Gammaproteobacteria; order Moraxellales; family Moraxellaceae; genus Acinetobacter; species Acinetobacter sp. 1125_18A. The sequence continues at coordinate 117,991 of NZ_VTDG01000001.1, read as the reverse complement.
AGAACCTTTACGCGCAACAGCAGGTGGTACAACACGTACACCAGCAGCTTTAAATTGTTCTTCAGTCCAACCGGTAAATTTAGTTTCTACTTTGTCATAGAAACGAAGATCACATGATTCAATTGGCTTGTTATCGTTTAATTTAAAAGACAATAAAACAGCTTTTTTCAACCATTGGTGAACAATCCATTCACCGTCAATTTTTTCAGCTACACGAAGTGTACCGTTATCTAAGCCAGCAATGGCTTCTTCAACAGCTTGACGTACTTCAGCAGGACAATCTACTGCTGTAAAGTTGGCACGGTTTTCAAACGCTTGTTCAATGATCGTTGAAAGCTGAGACATGATCTTCCTTCCCAAAAAATTTTAAAAGATTCTACACCAAATTCGACTCAGATTAGATATAAAATCTAGTTTCAATCGAAAAAACTAATCTTATAATTTAAAATAAAACAACCAAATAAGTGAATTGTTAAGTTTTTATTTAATTTATTTCTTTTAAAAACAACAATTAATATCCAATTGTATCAAAAAATAACAAAAAGTAATCAATTTCTCTATTAATTGTGAAGAACGAATCACATATGATCGTTTTGAGTCCAACACATTAATGATTAAAGAACAAACTCTATTTTTTGAGGAGACATAAATGAAAGTGTTAAAATTATTGGCTGTTACAGCTGCATTATCTGCTTCTGGTTTAGCAATGGCTGATGGGTCTGTTGTTGACCAAGGTTATGCATTTGAAGCAAACCAATTAATCCCTACAGGCGCTCGTCTTGAAGTCGGTACAACTGGTTACGGTGGTGCTTTACTTTGGACTGCTAACCCTTATGTTGGTTTAGCATTGGGTTATAACGGTGGTGATATTTCTTGGTCTGATGATTTAAAAATCAATGGATCTAAGTATGACTTAGACATGGACAACAAATTAGCGTATTTAAATGCTGAGATTCGTCCTTGGGGTGCAAGCCAAAATGTTTGGGCACAAGGTCTATATGTTGCTACTGGTGTAGCTTATATCGACAATGATTATGATGTGAATCGTAATATTGGTCGTAATGCATCATTTAAAGTTGATGGATCACGCTTTAACGCTGGTTTAAATGATAATGTATCAATTAAAGGTAACCAGAAATATGATAATGATATCGCCCCTTATGTAGGTTTTGGTTTTGCTCCAAAAATCAACAAGAATTTCGGTGTATTTGGTGAAGTAGGTGCTTACTATACAGGTAATCCAACAGTACAACTTGTTTCTAGTAACCCTGGGTTAATTGGTGATGATGGTCGTACGTTAGGTCAAGCAACTAGAGCAGAAGCGGATAAAATCAGTAACGATGACAAATATAAATGGTTACCAGTTGGTAAAGTGGGTGTAAGCTACCACTGGTAATTTATTGATTATCATGTAATAAAAAACGAGCTTCGGCTCGTTTTTTATTTTGAACTTGGTATTTTTGATAGCTGAATTGAATTTTTAGATGAATCAAAAGCGATAGCCAACTCGAATTCCATGTGCAAAAGCATCATTATGGCCCACTTCAGATAAAGTTGAATTTTGGATAATTGAAGTATTGGCATCTAAGTCGCTAACTTTTGCTTTATTGAATTTAAAATATTTAACACCATAAGAAATAAAGCTCTGCGGATTGATGTTATATAAAGCACCCAAGCCTAAAGCATAAAAGCCATCAGAAGGATTTAAGCTTCCAGCGGGATTAGCATTGCCTGAGTCCCATGAAATATCTGTAGTGGCAACCCATTGTTGTGAAAATATATGCGCAAATCCAAGCTTTGCAGACCATTGATCCTTGTTGTAATCAATCAAATTAAAAGGTTTGATGAGTTCAGGGTATTGTTCAGAAGCAATCTTAACCACTGCACCAAATTGTCTAGGTTGAATTTCAAAATCTTTCCAATTGACCCACCTCAAATTGCCATAAAGAATATTCGATGGCGTTAAACCTGTTTGAAGATCCAGATTGACGGATTGAGGTGTGGTGATTTGTGTTTTAGCGAAAGGAATAATACTTAAAGTTTGCTCTGCCACATCCTCAGTGATTGCAGATTGATGATTGATCTTGGAACGATAGGTAATCGCAGTTTTTACTGCATACTCTGGAATTTGATAGCTTAAACCTGCAAGCCAACCATGACCTGAACTTTGTTTTAGCTGTGCATGATAGCCACTCATCGCTGAATAGTTTGCTCCAAAGACTTTGAGTTCACCCTCGAACTGTTGATAAATGCCGCCAGCATATATATTCCAATTCGTATTAGGTTGATAACCCAAGAGTATCGAAAGATTTTGGCTTTTAAAATTAAATTGACCCGATTCTAAAAGTTGCTTTCCAGCAAAGCTCTGTGGGCGATATTCATAACTAAGATCAACACCATAAGGCTGATCATAAATCAGTCCAAATGAAAGTTGTGGGGCCATTTGCAGTTTTGCAGCAGCATTGACAAAATGGTAGTTATTTACAAGATTTCCCGTTGAAAAATCTTGAATGCCGAGTTGTTTGAATTGCTCATGTTGAGGTAGTTGCCCTGAAACATCTGCATAGAGCTCTGCATAAGACAATTCTACATAATGATTCGGTTCTAAAAAAGCAAGGATAGACTGGTCAGATTTCTCCATACCTGCGGCATGGCTAAAAAGAGGAACAAAGCTTCCAAGGGTTAAGCCCCAAGCAATAGAATTCATTCATTCCCCCCGAAATAAATTGATCAGTGATAAAGTTAAGACTAAATTTTATACTAAAAAGGCATGCTTAAAATAAAATATTAAATAAAATCAAATAGATTAATTATTCTTAAGAGTTTGTGTTTTATTTTTTAATGATAAAAAAAGAGAGCCGTAGCTCTCTATCTTTGATCGTCATGACTATTCGATGGTTTATTTATTGACGATTTATTCCTTGATGACTTAATTTCTTTCTTAATCATTTATCTCAAAGTTTAATCATCAGGATACGCAATTTTTTTCAATGCTTTGATATCGGCTTCCGGTGAGCAGAGTGAAATAAACTCATAGCCATAGCCACGAAGTAAGTGGCCTTTACGAACCGCAATCCATGTCGTATTTAAACCAAAAATATCAGTATCGATTTGTTTTAGACGTTTATCGCGTTCTGTGTCATAAGCGACATCATTGACAATACCAACACCCATTCCCAGTTCAACATAGGTTTTGATCACATCGGCATCCAGTGCTGACATGACGATATCTACATCTAAATTGGCATCTTCAAATGCTTTATCAATTTTAGAACGTCCTGTAAAACCACCGTGGTAGGTGATAATTGGAAATTCAGCCAATTTTTCTAAGGTAATCTCTTTAGGATTAAGCTTAGTCAGAGGGTGATCTTGTGGCGTAATAATACTGTGTTTCCAGTTATAGAAAGATACACTGCCCAAATTATCTTCAGTGGTTAGTGATTCAGTTGCAATACCGATATCAGCCAAACCAAGCAATAACATTTCAGATATTTCAACAGGGCTGGCTTGTTGCAAAATCAAATGAACTTTGGGAAATGCTTTTTTAAATAAATTAACAATCGGTGGTAACACATAACGTGCTTGTGTATGTGTTGTTGCGATTGTAAGCGTACCTTCATCAACTTTATTAAAATCATCGGCAAGACGTTTAATATTGTCAGCATCAATAAGCATGCGTTCAACAATACTCAACAATGCTTGACCAGGTTCTGTCAAACCTAATAACCGTTTGCCTTTACGAACAAACAGCTGTACACCCAATTCATCTTCTAAATCTTTAATATGCTTACTGACACCAGATTGTGAAGTATAAAGTGCAGCAGAGGCTTCGGTTAAGTTGTAATTTTGACGAACTGTTTCTCGGATAATTCGTAATTGTTGAAAGTTCATGATGTTCGATACCTCAAATGTGGATGAATAGGGGTAATATTCATCCTGTCGTCGATTACGCGACTTGATTTTCAAATAGGTGAAGTGTAGATGCACTTACCCAAACTGTTTGATTTGGTCGATATTGATGTAATTTTGCTTCATCAGGATTTAAAGCAATTTCAATCAGTTGTCCTTGACGATCTTGTAACTCTGCCATGACTTTACCCGCAATCCACAACTCACGTAAGAAGGTTGCTTGAATTGTATTTTCAGTCGGTTGCGTGTGAATTTTCAATTCATTTGGGCGGGCAAAGGCAATCACTTTACCATTTGCGGTTTGCGTAGCAGAAGGCAGTTGGATGAGATCTTCACCAATTTGAATGATGCCTTGATGGTTTTCACCTTCAAAACGGTTTGCTTGACCTAAAAAGTCAAATACAAACGGGGTTGCAGGCTTTTCATAAACTTCACGCGGTGAACCAATTTGTTCAATATCACCTTTGTTCATCACCACGATTTGATCAGCAACTTCTAAGGCTTCTTCTTGGTCATGGGTTACAAAGATTGACGTGATATGTAATTCATCATGTAAAGTCCGTAACCAACGGCGTAATTCTTTACGTACTTTGGCATCCAATGCACCAAAAGGTTCATCTAAGAGCAATACACGTGGTTCAACAGCTAAGGCACGTGCCAATGCAATACGTTGACGTTGACCACCAGACAATTGCGCTGGATAACGATCTGCCAAGAAACCAAGTTGTACCAAATCCAATAAACGAGTAACACGTTTTTTGATTTCAGTTTCATTTGGTCGAGTCGCCTTTGGACGAACACGTAAACCAAATGCAACATTGTCATAAACAGTCATATGACGGAACAGTGCGTAATGCTGAAATACAAAACCAACTTGACGTTCACGTACGTGAATATTGGTTGCATCTGTACCTTCAAGGATAACTTGTCCTCTATCAGTCGATTCTAAGCCGGCAATAATACGCAGTAATGTGGTTTTACCACAGCCAGAAGGACCAAGCAGGGCAACCAATTGACCTTCTGGAAAATCTAGCGATATGTTTTTAAGTGCATGGAATGCACCGAAGTTTTTTTCAATATTTTTAACTTGAATACTCATGTGCAATTCCTTAAGAAACAGTTGATTCTTTACTTTCGCGATCTTGTTTTTCTTGGCGATATTCAACCCATGTTTTTAAAATCAAGGTAATGATGGCCAAAAATGCTAACAATGTTGAGACGGCAAAAGCAGCACTAATCGAATTTGGTTCGTTATATAAAATTTCAATATGCAACGGCAAGGTATTGGTTTCACCACGAATATGACCTGAAACCACAGATACTGCACCGAATTCACCCATGGCACGTGCATTACACAAAATCACGCCATAAATGAGACCCCATTTAATATTTGGAATGGTAATTTTCCAAAAGGTTTGCCAACCTGAAGCACCTAGCACAATTGCAGCTTCTTCTTCTTCTGTTCCTTGTGCTTCCATCAATGGAATTAATTCACGTGCAACAAAAGGAACAGTAATAAATACAGTTGCGAGGATAATGGCCGGTGTCGCATAGAGGATTTTAATATCATGTTCAATTAACCATGATCCAATCCAACCTTGTGAGCCAAAGATCAAAACCAGCATTAAACCAGCAATGACGGGTGAGACTGAAAATGGTGTATCAATAATGGTGGTTAAGAATGATTTTCCACGGAAATTAAACTTGGCAACACACCATGCTGCTGTAACACCAAAAATCACATTCAAAGGTACTGCAATGGCTGCAGTCAATAATGTGAGTTTGACCGCAGACAGGGTATAAGGATCAACCAGTGAAGCAAAGTAGACTTGAATCCCTTGTTTAAATGCTTCAACAAAAATAAGCACCAACGGTAGAATTAAGCAGCCTAAAAAGAAAATCAGACCAATAATCAGTAGGATATTACGTACCCAGGCAGGTTCACGTGTCGCATCACGAGATTGCAGTTTTTCAGCCAAAGCATTGCTGTTGGTATTTAAGCTCATCGTGCGGTTCTCCCTGTACGGCGACTTGCCCAAGCTTGTACCAAGTTAATCAGGAACAAGATAAAGAAAGAAATCACCAGCATCACCACTGCAATTGTCGTCGCAGCTGCATAATCATATTCTTCAAGACGGGTAATGATCATTAACGGAGCAATTTCAGTTTCGTAAGGAATATTTCCTGCAATAAAGATGACCGAACCATATTCACCCACACCGCGAGCAAATGCCAACGCAAAGCCAGTCAGTAAGGCCGGAAACAAAATCGGTAAAATGATTCTTGTCACGATCTGAAAACGATTTGCACCCAATGCAGAAGCGGCTTCTTCTAGCTCAGTTTCAAGGTCACTTAAAACTGGCTGTACTGTACGAACCACAAAAGGAATACCAATAAAAATTAAAGCAAGCGTAATACCTAGTGAGGTATAGGCAATTTTAATCCCTAAAGGCTCGAGCAAGTGACCAATCCAACCTGTTGATGCATATAAAGAGGTTAACGCAATACCTGCGACCGCTGTAGGTAATGCAAAGGGTAAGTCCACCAATGCATCTACTATACGTTTACCAGGAAATGAATAACGGACTAAGCACCAAGCCAATAAAAAGCCGAAAATGACATTGATCAAGGCTGCAATCAGGGCGGTGGTAAAACTGAGCTGTAATGATTTTAAAATACGTTCAGAGCTCAAGATTTCCCATAAACCATCCCAACCTACGCCTAATGATTTTATAAATACAGCAGACAGTGGTATCAGTACGATTAATGATAGATACGCTAGGGTGAAGCCTAGTGAAAGACCAAAACCTGGCAGCACTCGGGATCGCTGCGACATGATGACTCCTCAAAAGAGAGAAAGCTTATTGAAATCAATAAGCAAATTTAAAACGATTTTGCAAGCTTAAAAGGCAATGATTAAATTGCAAATTTAAATAACAACTTGTTGTCATCAGTATTACTGATAAAGAAGTTTTGCTTATCAAAAATTAAATGATCATAAATTTCAGGAAAGTGTCCAAAGCCTGATGCAACATTGATATGCCCAACCTGACCTAAATTTCGAGGCCTAATTTTCCACGCTTTCGCAAGCTTCTGTGCATCTTCAAAATTTAACCAAGGATCATTTTCAGAAATAATCATTTCAGCAGGGACCGTAATTTTCAACTCATGAAAATAAGCTTCATAGTCACCGATACTGTTTCGAGCAAAACCAGCATCACCAAAACGTGCTGGATTAGCTGGTGCAACTAAAATAATTTTTCTTACTTTAGCTACAATTTCAGGATGCTGAGCCAAAGCAGCAACCGTGGTTAAACATCCGAAACTATGTGCAACAATTTGAACAGGTTGCGTAGCATTGACGACAGTCGCAACAAATTGGGCAATCCAGTCTTTAAGAATAGGTAAGTTCCAATCCTGTTGTTGTACGCGCGAGCAAGACATGAGTTCACGTTGTAATTTAGACTGCCAGTGATCGTAATCACTACCACCAACGCCTGGAACAATAATTGTATGAATCATGTCTATGCTCCTGTTTCCTTTCGCTTAAGTTTATTTTAAACAGTTATTTGCTGCTTGCATTGGCTTTTACGATTTGATCAAAAACACCATTATTTTCAAAATGTTGCTTTTGAACTTTAGTCCAACCGCCAAACTCTTTATCAATTGTGACCAATTTTAACGGTTTGAATGTTGTCGAATACTTTTGCAAAATTGCTGCATTACGCGGACGGTAGAAGTTTTTCGCTGCAATGTCTTGACCAGCAGGTGAATACAGATAATTTAAATATGCTTTTGCTAAGTTTAAGTTACCGTCTTTTTCAGCATTCTTTTCAACAATTGCGACAGGTGGTTCTGCCAAGATCGATAGTGATGGGGTAATGATTTCAAATTTACCTGGTTGTTCACGTGTAGATAAATACGCTTCATTTTCCCAAGCCAATAACACATCACCAATACCGCGTTCTGCAAATGTCGTCGTAGAACCTCGTGCACCAGAATCAAGTACTTTAGTTTGTTTATAAATTTGACGTACAAACTCTTGTGCTTTCGCGTCTGAACCATATTTATGTTTTGCCCAAGCCCATGCTGCTAAATAGTTCCAGCGTGCTCCACCTGAAGTTTTAGGGTTTGGTGTTACAATTTCTACACCTGGTTTTACCAAATCGCCCCAGTCTTTGATGCCTTTCGGGTTACCTTTACGGACGAGGAAAACGATTGTTGATGTGTACGGTGTAGAGTTTTGTGGGAATTTCTTCTGCCAGTCTTTTGGCAATAAATTTGTATTTTGTGCAATCGCATCGATATCTGCGGCCAATGCTAAAGTCACAACATCTGCTTGCAAACCATCAATAACCGCACGCGCTTGTTTACCAGAGCCACCATGTGATTGTTTAAACTGGATGTCTTGACCAGTTTTAGATTTCCAAAACGTTGCAAATTGTTTGTTAAAATTATCGTACAATTCTCGTGTTGGATCATAAGATACATTTAAAAAATCTTTTGCAGCAACGCTGAAAGATGTGGTTGAGATCAGTACTGCTGCCACAGCGAATTTAAGTTTAGAGAACTGCATTTTTTTGCCCCATTTAATTCTGAAGTTCGGTAAGATGGAGTGAGCATAACGCTAGTCTTTATCCATAAAAAATAATAAAAAACGAATTTTATATGAATAAAAGAGAAAAAGAAAATGCTTATATTGCTTATAGTATTCGTGCAAAGCCATAGGAAATTGCTTAATGATCTGTTTTAAAAATGCTCAATTCGTTGATTCTATTTCACTTTTAGATCGAGCATTTCATTATGGAGATGGTTGTTTTACCACAGTACGATTACATCAAGATGTTATGGAGTTGGAACTTTTACATCGTGCTCGATTGAAGTTGGCGGCTGAACGTTTATTTTTAGATGTGAATTTTGAGTTATTGGATCAGACGCTACAATGTTTAAGACAAAAAAATGGAATATTAAATGGCACATTGAAGGTCATCATTAGTCGGGGTGATGGTGATCGTGGTTATGCGATGCCTGAGCATGAGGCCGATCTTTATGTGGTTTATTATCCAAAAACAACTGCATGCTTCCAGCCTGAATTAATTCACAGTGGTGTATTGGATCAAGCGATTGGCTTATTGATGCCGAATTTAGTGGGTTTAAAAACCTTAAACCGTTTAGAACAAGTGTTGCTGAAAAAAGAAGCTCAGGCAAAAGGTTGGTTAGAAGCATTAGTCACAGATGTACAAGGTTCAGTTGTTGAAGGTGTGAGCAGTAATTGTTTTATTCGGATAAACAATAGATGGATTACGCCTGAACTTCGTTATAATGGTGTACATGGTGTGATGCGTGCCGAAATTTTGTCACGGATGCAACATTATGGTGTCACCTGTGAACAGCGTTTTATCGATATGGATGAAATTCGACATTTTCAAAGCCTGTTCTTTTGCAATGCCCTCAGTCCAATGAAAGTGGTCGAAACGTTGAATCATCAACATCTAGACACTCAATCCTGTGTTGAGTTATTTAATACTTTAAATTTAAGTCAGTTTAATTCTCATGCCTAAAACCAAACCTAAGCCAAAATCTAAAAAGAAAACTCAAGCCCAAGTGAGCAATAACATCTATAAAGGCATTGCGATCGTTCTGGTTGTTTTTTTGATTATTACTGCAATCATTTTAAAAATGAGTATTTTTAAAGCGTATCCAGTGACGGGTCAAAAACAAAAGCTGTCTATTTCAAATGGTGAAACCTATACCGGTTTTATTGATCAATTGGCTAAAGAAGATAAGGTTAGTTTTCCAATCATTCTTAAGCTTTATCGGAAAATTTTCATTCATGACACCATGAAAGCTGGTGTGTATGAAGTCACTAAAGGTATGAATGTACGCCAAGTATTAGAAATGGTTTCTAATATTGAAAATGCCCAGATGAGTCGACTTTTGGTGATAGAAGGGACGACAACGAAGCAATTAATTCAGTCATTAAAAAAAGATCCATTGGTTGAAAAATCGGTGATTCAGCTTCCGAGTGGTGAAATGCTGAAAGCCTTAAATATTCCTTATGATCACCCAGAAGGTTTATTTGCACCTGATACTTATTTCTTTGATAAAGGTGCAACGGATAAGCAAATCTTGACTGACCTGTACCAACGTCAAATGAAAATTTTAGATGAAGCTTGGGAAAAACGCGCGCCAGACTTACCTTATAAAAATAAATATGAAGCCTTAATCATGGCATCAATTATTGAAAAAGAAACCAGTGTAGACAGCGAGTTACGTCAGGTTTCAGGTGTGTTCTATCGTCGTTTAAAACAGGGCATGCGTTTACAAACCGATCCTACCGTGATTTATGGGATGGGTGATAAATATACGGGTAAGATTTCAAAGCAGGATTTACGTACTCCGACTGCTTATAATACATATACGATCAATGGTTTACCGCCAACTCCGATTGCATTACCCAGTAAAAAAGCCATTGAAGCAACGATGCATCCAGATACTTCTGAAAACATTTACTTTGTTGCCACAGGTAATGGTGGGCACAAATTTACAGCCAATCTGAATGATCATAATCGTGCAGTGCAAGAATATATTCAAGTTATGCGGTCTAAGAATTAAGGAATGAGCATGTTTATAAGTTTTGAAGGTACTGAAGGTGTAGGAAAAACCACGCTCATTCAAAAGTTATTTGATTACTTTCAACAACAAGGTCAACAGGTTGTTTTAACACGTGAGCCTGGTGGTACGCCTTTAGCTGAACAAATCCGTTCATTATTGCTGTCTGTTAATCATGAAGAACAGATGAGTAATGACACTGAGTTATTGCTGATGTATGCAGCACGAGCACAACATTTGGCAGCTGTGATTTTACCTGCCTTGGCAGAGGGCAAGATTGTACTGTGTGACCGTTTTGTCGATTCAAGCTTTGCTTATCAATGTGCTGGTCGCGGGTTAAGTCGAGAGAAGTTACAACTGCTCAATGAAAATTTTGTCTCTAAAATGCCAGATATTACTTTTTGGTTGGATGCGCCAATTGAATTGGGAATGAACCGTGCACGTGCACGTGGTGCCTTAGACCGCTTTGAACAAGAAAAAGTGGTGTTTTTTGAATCGGTACGCAGTGGTTTTTCTGAAATTCATTTGCGTGATTCTCAACGAATGAAACGCTTAGATGCGACTCAAGCACCAGAGCAAGTATTTGCTGAGGCGTTGAGCTACTTAAAATAAATACCAATTAATCCTCTAAATAAGTGAAATTGAGCAATTTATTCTATTGATTTGAACGAGAAAGGGGCTGTTGGCATTTCATAAATGGCTTGCGTTGTAGACTAAAATTGAGCAGGCAAGGCATGAAAGGAAGAGAATAGCGAGACTATTTTCGAGTTTCATAACGTAGACTGAGATAATTTTAGTCACAACCCTGAGCAAGAACAAAGCACTGCTTTGTTTGCAGCGCAAGGCGCAGCGGGGGACTTAAGTGTTTTTTGTCACTACTTCGTTACCTTGCGAAACGATGTTTCTCATCATTTAGAATGACTAAATTTCGTATTTCGTGCCTAGTATTGCCTAAAAAACACTTATAGTCGCAAACATAGACGAATTGTCAACAGCCCCTAGTGTTTTGGACCGAAAAAGTCTTTATATTGTTTTAGGTCAAGGATATAAAGACTTTAATTATGAAAAGCTCGAAAGCTGAAATCGTAGAATTCTTACAGCAATTTTTTTCACCTAGCTTACAACGTTGTGAAATTGAAGAAGTAACCGAAAAAGGGGCTTCTTTGGTTTGGCATGTCAGTGATCAAGATATACGACCAGGTGGAACTGTTTCAGGTCCAACCATGATGGCCTTGGCCGATTTTGCACTCTATGTTGCGATTATGGGTGAAATTGGTTTAATTGGTTTGACGGTTACGACCAATATGAATATTAATTTTTTACGCAAGCCAACGGGTGGTGTTGATATTCGTGGCGTATGTAAATTGATGAAAGTGGGTAAAGCTTTAATTGTAGGTGAGGTCTGGATTTATTCTTTAGGTTCGGATGATCCTGTTGCACATGTGACAGGAACTTATTCTGTTCCACCACAAAAATAAAGCATTTAGGGATTTTAAAAATGCGTATTGGGTGAATTTTTTAATCCCTGCTGTATTTCCTGATGGTGTTTTAATAATCACTATTTTTAGTGATGGTTAAATTGTTTTGATTATCAAGCTATATTCTTGGTTATAGCGTCATTAACAATAGACTTCTTACGTTAGTCCTTTTTAAAGCCATAGATCATCATAAAATCCCCCTCATCCTAGCCTTCTCCCAAAGGGAGAAGGGACTTTCAATACCAATCTGATTTACTCAACATGGTCATTTTTTGATTTATGAAAGATCTTTAATGGATACTTAGATCATGTATGGGCATGGATCATGAATATCAAAAACAATAATAAATAATCAATTGTATTGATTGATATAGATGCAATTACAACTTGAGTGATATATTGAGTTCTGCAAGGGATAATGCTAATTTATTCATAATAAATAGTTTATTTTGAAAATTAATATAGATTAAATGGAATAAAGAATATGTCATCAGGTCATGAAGTCGTAGATTTGTTTAAGGAACAGGTTTTTCCTTTATCAGATAAATTGACGGAGATGTTGAATGAACACTATTCACATCAAACTGAACGCCGTGGTTGCGGTTATACGCAGGCTACACGCGTATTGGCTGAGTACATTAATTTTCCGCGTGATCAAGTTGAAGCAACTGATTTAAAAATATTTAAAGATTATGATTTTAAGAAATTAAAAAAAATTCTTGAGCAAAAAAATGCTTATGGTTTAGATATCGATGATTGGCATAACTTAGATCAAAATAAATCGATTCAAAATTTTCTTACTCAAGCCAAAGATGATGAGTTTAAAGCCTTAGTTGAACAAGAAGTTGCAATCCAAGCAAATTTAAGACGCTTATCGCAACAAGCGCAATTAGAAGAAAGTCATGTGATTTGCACTATTTTGGAAGATGTGATTTTACCCAAAACAGCAGATGAAACAGGTTATGTTGAAATTGCGACGCTTGACGGTAAGCCTAAAGTGGGTTCATGTCCAATGGCAGAAGCATTTTTCTTAAAGATTGCCCATCGTTCGATGTTAAGACAAGGCTCAATTAATATTTTTGTAGATGATCAAAATCGTCCTCTGTTGATTGAAAAAATGAACATGGGGGATAATCATTCCTGTATAAATTTACAACCTTTATTGATGAATGGAATTCGTATTCCAATTGGTTCTTTATTTTCTGTCGATTATGATATTGAACAAATTGCAAACAAAGTCCCCAATCAAGAGTTTAAAGGCTATATTATTCCCTATAAAGAGATTCAAGGTTTTTGGTTTTTGCGATTAACCACTTTAGCCATTTCACCTGAGAATCGACAAAGGGCATTTACGACACATTTTGAACAACAAGTGAATAATGGACTTTTTAGTCCTGACACAACACTTATAAAACAACTCAATGATGTTGCAAAATCACAATTGAGAGCACTCAGTCTCGGATAGCTTTATGTTAAATGTTTGTTTTTCTCCACGCTATTTTGCTCAAACACATACCAATAGCATGGAAAAACTTGTTGCAGTCGCAGAGCAACTACAGCAATTTAATGATTATAAATTTCATGAACCACAACAAATTGATCCAGAAATTTTAAAAGCCTTACATTCACCTAAATATGTCGAGGCTTTTTTAACAGGGCAACCCGCAAAACTGGCAACTTTTGCTGGTTTTAAGCCTTGGAATGAACAATTAAGAGATGCAGTACTCTCCATCAATGCTGGGCAATTGTTGGCAACTGAACTGGCATTCCAACATGGGATTGCCGCCAATATTGCGCAAGGGTTTCACCACGCCAATTATGAATATGGTGGCTCTTATTGCACTTTTAATGGCTTGGCATTAATTGCACAACATTATGCAAATAAACGTATCTTTATTTTGGATTGCGATCAGCATGGTGGTGATGGGACAGCTGATTTTACCCGCAGATTAGATAATTTATATAATTTTAGTATTTACGGTTTGGCCTTTGGCTACCCCACGTATGAGCGGGCGGAAAGCCGTCATATTCACACCAAGCATGGAAGTTTTGCTCAATATACTATGGCATTGCATGAAGCGTTTCAGCGAGCGAATGAGTGGAAAGCCGATATTATTATTTATCAAGCGGGGATGGATTGCCATCAAGCAGATCCTTATGGTTCGGCATGGTTTACGACAGAGTTGATTCAAAAAAGAGAGGAAATAGTGTTTAACCTTGCCAAACGTGACAATATTCCGATCATGTTTGTACTTGCAGGGGGCTATCAGAACTTAGATGATTTAGCAAAATTACATGCTGAAACTTTTCATATAGCGCATCGTACTTATTATGGAAAAAATAAAGACTAAACTCGCTGTTAAATTTGGCTGGAATACCGTATTTATTGGCTGAATTTAGTAATGTACGATCTGTATAAATCAATACAATGATAATTATTCTCATTTATGGTGGTTATCATGTTTATTCAAAATTTAGAAAACTTTCCAATCGTTCGTATTAGTTATCAAGCTGAAGATGCAGTCTCAGTTGATGAAACAATTGCAATTTATGAAGCATTATTGAGTCGTAAAGAAACATTTGTTTTTATCAGTGAAGGGGCTTTTTCTGAACAAAAAAATGATCATGAAGAACGCAAGCAAGTTGCGGCATGGGTTAAAGCAAAACGTGAAATTCTAAGCCAATATGTGAAAGCATTGATTCATATTGAACCTGATGAAAATATTCGACTAGAGACGCAAAAATTTGCCAATAACTTTATTAAGTTTACAGGCTACCCGATGTTTATTGTAGACAATCAACAACAAGCGCAGAAAGTCATCGACGCTGTTTTAAAGTGATAAATATATAGGCAAACCATGCTTGATAATGTGGATCCTTTTTTTGTAGATCAAATAGACCAAGCAATTATTGTATTAAAAATACATCAGCAAGTTCCTGATTGGGAGCTTGCGTCACATCAGCATGTAAAAAGCTAATTGATGATGACATTGAATGGCTTAATTACTGTGGAAACACCGTCTGGTATTTGGGTTGTTCCTGCACAACAGGCTTTATGGATTCCATCAAATGTGCCACATAAAGTCAGTAGTTATGGTGTCTCTTCTGGCTATGTTGCATTTATTGCCCCCCAACTTGATCATCTTTTAGAACCGAATTGCACCATGTTGCAAGTGACAAATTTGCTGAATGCCTTATTGGAAAGAGTTGAAACATTGTCTGATACGGTGCTTTCAGAAAAAGACTTCCGTTTGCAGCAATGCCTATTGGATGAAATTCAATCAGTTGTAAAGCCGACATTTTATTTACCCATTCCACAAGATCTTCGTTTAGTTAAATTGACCCGCCATTTATTAAAATATCCTGAGCAAAATCAAAGTTTGGCTGAATGGGCAAAGTTATGTTGTATGAGTGAACGAAGCCTTACACGAACTTTTCATCAAACGACAGGGATGAGTATTAATCAATGGCGAAGAAAGTTACATGTTGTATTGGCATTACAGTGGTTAACAGAAGGAGATTCAGTGCATCGGGTTGCGATGAAATTAGGCTATGACAGTGATAGCTCATTTATTGTGATGTTTAAGAAAATAATGCAGCTTTCTCCTCGAAATTATATGCAGCAAATATAAGGTTTTATTTTTAAGTAGAAGGTTTTATTGCATTTTATCAAAATGAATTTATAACTTTATGAATTATTAAAAAGATTTGCACTGTCGCATTTTAGCTTGAAAAATTTAAATTGATTTGCGTAGACGATACCTTACCTTGTGCTACCACATCCTTGCGCTACTATATCTGTAGCGGTGCCTCTCCTTGTGTTATCACATTCTTGCGCTACAAACAAAGCAGTGCTTTGTTCTTGCTCAAGTGCTTTGATTTGCTCATTAAGTTACATTATATAAAAATAGCCAGAATGATCTGACTATTTTTTGTGATTTCAAAGGATTTTAAACTGCTTCATTTACCAATGGGGTTTCAACTGTAAAGTTTGGCGGTGTTAATACCGTTTTTCTTAACTCAGGTGAAAGCTCAGGATAATCAAGCGTGTAGTGTAGACCTCGTGATTCTTTACGCTGCATGGCACAACGAACAATCATCTCTGAAACCATGACCAAATTACGTAGTTCAATCAAGTTCTTACTGACATGATAATCCTGATAATATTCAGTAATTTCTTTCTTCAACATTTCAATACGATGCAATGCTCGTTGTAAACGTTTTGTGGTTCTTACAATCCCGACATAGTTCCACATGGTTTGGCGGAGCTCATCCCAGTTTTGCAGAATCACAACATCTTCATCAGGATTGGTCGATTGTGAAGCATCCCATTCAGGCACGGTCGGTATATCAAAGTGAGGATTAAACTTTGCCTCTATGTCCTTGGCAGCACTCATACCATATACAAAGCATTCAAGCAGTGAATTGCTGGCCATACGGTTAGCCCCATGTAACCCTGTATACGACGTTTCACCAATTGCATATAAACCAGCTAAATCAGTTTGGCTATGCTCATCAACCACCACGCCGCCGCAAGTATAGTGTGCAGCTGGAACAACGGGGATCATATCCTTGGTGATATCAATACCGAGTTCTAATAAGCGCGCATATAAGGTCGGGAAATGTTCTTTAACAAATTCAGCCGGTTTATGACTGATGTCTAACCAGACATGACGGATGCCTAAGCGTTTAATTTCATAATCAATGGCGCGTGCAACAATATCTCGTGGAGCAAGTTCGGCACGTTCATCAAAGCGCAGCATAAAGCGTTCACCGTCAGGTAAACGTAAATACGCACCTTCACCACGCATTGCTTCCGTAATCAGAAATGAGCGTGCTTGAGGATGATATAAACAGGTTGGATGGAATTGATTAAATTCCATATTTGCGACACGACAGCCTGCGCGATATGCCATGGCAATACCATCGCCTGTGGCAATATCTGGATTTGATGTATATAAATAAGCTTTCATGGCACCACCACAAGCAAGGGCAGTGAATGGCGCTAAAAAGGTATGAACTTTTTCGTTGTTTTCATCAAGTGCATAAAGACCCACCGCACGATTGGGCTGTTGTTTATGTCCTAATTTATGTGTGGTGATTAAATCAATCGCAATGTAATTTTCAAAAATATGAATATTTTTCTTTTCTTGAGCACGTTGAACCAGTGTGGTCGAAATGGCTTTACCTGTGGCATCGGCTGAATGAATAATGCGACGTTGTGAATGTCCACCTTCACGGGTCAGATGTAATTGTTCATCTTCATCTAATGTAAACTGCACACCATGGTTGAGTAAGAAATCGACAGAAGGTCGACCACCTTCAACGGTATGTTTGACGGCATCAATCTCACATAACTGTGCGCCTGCAATCATAGTGTCATCAATATGCTGTTGAATGGAATCTGTTTCATCAAGTACAGCAGCAACACCACCTTGTGCAAAATATGTGCTTGCATCGGTTAAGGTTGATTTCGCTAAAACAGCAATATTAAAATGTTCAGGCAAAGATAAGGCTAAACTTAAACCTGCACCGCCACTCCCCACAATAACCACGTCAAATTGATGAGTTGTACTTAAATTAGACATGTCCATCAGCTAATTTGAAAAATGTTTGCTAATAACACTCTTTTTTTTAACAAATTACAATAGTCACATGTGTCAGATTTTAGTATAAATAAGATATTCCAAGGCTTTTAATATAAAATTAAGTAAAGTCTTGTTTTATAAAAAAATGTAAACATATTTTTACGTAACGATATTAAATAATATGTTACAAACATTTTTAAGCAAATAATCATCAGATGCGGGTTCGTGAGAAATGAGTAATGGTCTAATACAAAAAGGAATGTATGCAGCAGTATTTACTGTCGCTGCGGCAACATCACAAGTTCAAGCTTCAACACCTGTGGATTTTTCTAACTTGGTTGAACAAGTCAGCCCAGCTGTTGTGAGTGTTAATGTTGTTAAAAAGTTATCTCAGGAAGAGTTGTTACAGCAACAAGTACCTGAAATTCTAAAGCGTTTCTTTGGTAATCAAATCATTATTCCACAACAACGCGCGCCACAAGAAAAGACTGCGTATGGTAGTGCATTCTTTATTAGTAAAGATGGTTATTTACTGACAAATCACCATGTGGTTGAAGATGCATCTAAAGTGACGATTATGCTGAATGATCGCCGTGAAATTGATGCAAAAGTGGTGGGCAGTGATGAACGTACAGATGTGGCTTTACTGAAAGTTGAAGGGAATAATTTCCCATCATTATCTGTGGGTAATGTAGATCAACTTAAAGTCGGGCAGCCTGTTCTAGCAATCGGTTCGCCATTTGGTTTTGATTATTCTGCATCAGCAGGGATTGTCAGTGCCAAGTCACGTAATATGATGGGTGAAACCTCTGTTCCATTTATCCAAACCGATGTGGCATTGAATCCGGGTAACTCAGGTGGTCCGCTATTTAACCAACAAGGTCAAGTTGTCGGTGTAAACTCTCGTATCTTTAGTGGTACGGGGGGGTATATGGGCTTGTCATTCTCTATTCCAATTGATGTAGCAATGGATGTTGCTGATCAGTTGAAAAAGAATGGTAAAGTAACTCGTTCTTATCTTGGTGTAATGCTGCAAGATATCGATCGAAACTTAGCAGAAGCTTATAAATTAGATAAACCAGAAGGTTCGTTGATTACCCAAGTTGCGCCGAATTCACCTGCAGAAAAAGCGGGCTTTAGATCAGGCGATGTAATCTTAAAATATAATGGTTCGCCAATATCACGCACCTCTGAATTATTGAATTATTTGAATCGTACTCAACCTAATCAATCTGTTAAGCTCGAAGTTTTACGTGACGATAAACCAAAAGTAATTACAGCAACTTTAACTGTTGCACCAGATGATACCCCTGCAAAAGTTGACAATACCAACACTTCGGCTAAGCCAAATAAAGGGCCTATCATTGGTGTTGCGATTCGTGCTTTAACTGAACAAGAAAAGAATCGTTTAAATGTTAAAGGTGGTGTGTTTATTCAAGATGTGACCAGAGGCGGCTTAGCTGCACAGTCAAGGATTTTACCTGGCGATGTGATCACCCAAGTAAATAACAAGAAAGTAAATACACCAAATGATTTTGTTGATGCTATTTCTGAACTACAGAAAAATACGGTAGCGCGTGTAGCGATTGTTCGTGAAGGGCAACATGCTATGATTGGATTACGTATTCAATAAATACAACTGATCAGAATCAGCCACTCAAAGAGTGGCTTTTTTATGTCAAACTTATACGGATGGTTGAAAAAGTGGAAAAGGAAAGAAGATATGAGTTCAGTATTTGATTTAAGAATCAAAGTAAAACCAGAGCATATAGATGTCTTAGGTCATGTAAACAATGTGGTCTATGTACAATGGATGCAGGATGTTGCATCTGCACATATCGAAACATTGGGTGTTGGACTCGATCAGTATTTAGAAATGAAACATGCAATGGTTGCCGTAGAACATCATGTTCAGTATCGCAAAGCAGCAATGTTAGATGATGATATTATTTTGAGAACTTGGTTATACGAGATCAACGCACTTTATTCTTTCCGTCAGTATGCTTTTTTTAATGCCAAAGACCAAAGCTTGCTCTTTACTGGCAATACCAAATGGGCATGTATAGAAATTGCTTCAGGGCGTCCGAAACGGATGTCACCGACGTTTATCCAAGCCTATCAACCCATTAATTCTGAAATAGATCCTTTTGATTTAAGTTCAATGATTTAAATTACTTGGATTTTTAGATGAAGTGCAATAACGCATAAAGAAAATCTTATATTTAATGAAAGCGACCTCTCTGTTATACACGAGAGGTCGGTAGGTTTTATATCAATTCGACTCGTGGAAAGTCTACTGGCGTATCTAGTGTGATATTGATGTAGTTGGTGAATATATTCAAAGCCACATGCGCCATAATCTCAACGATTTGTTGGTCATTAAAATCTACATTGCGAAGTGTTGTGATATCAGCGTCAGTCATCTGAGCTCGTTGATTGACCACCTTTAAAGCAAAAGTCAGTGCTGCTGCTGTTTTATCATCAGCTGCTTTTCCTATTTGCGCTTCAGCCATTTCAGCAGCGCTAGCGCCAGCATTTTGACCGAGTACAGTATGTGCTGCTAAGCAATATTCACAGCGGTTTAAATTGGCGATTGCAACAGCAATCTGTTCACCTAATTTTGCACCAAGTGTACCTTTACCTAAGGCAGCAAAAGCGGACCACATGCTTTGTAACGCTGCTGGCGAATTTGCCACTGCCTTAAACATATTTGGAGTCGTACCAAAAGCTTGTTGAATTTGGCTTAATAAAGGCTGACTTGCTTGGGGTGCGAGTTGAGTGTCAAGGTTGATACGTGACATGTTGTTCTCCTTAAAGGATCGTAGTGATAGTAGAAGTGCATCAAACTTTGATTATTATGTGTAAATTTTCTGTATGATTAGATACAATATGTTCATAAAATATATCAATTCGTTCAAATGAAAACTATTCACCCCATTGATCGCCTTTCAGGTCTGCTTGATCGTTTCCGCATGCAGGCAGAGTTGTACCATACTGGTGTGTTATGTGGCGTCAGCCATTTTGATGCTTGTGACGGGTATGGCTATTTACATGTCTTACGTCAGGGACAACTGGAAGTCAGTCATCCAGCTATGGCGCATTTGCCAAGACGCATGCGTTTTGATGAACCAACGCTACTTTTTTATCCTGGGCCAATTACACATCATTTTCATAACCCGCCCAGAGAAGGTGCTGATTTTACCTGCGCGCGGTTGATACTGGATGGTGGACAACAGAATCCACTGGTAAGGGCATTACCTGCCGTAATTGCACTTCCTCTAGCGCGTGTACAAGGATTGGATCAGGCGCTTGCACTATTATTTGCTGAAACAGACCACGCCCGTTGTGGGCAACGATTATTAGCGAATCGGTTATTTGAAGTGGTGGTGCTTCAACTATTACGTTGGTTATTAGATCATCCTCATGAAGCAGGGGTAAGCACTGGACTTATTATTGGTCTTTCAGATCCACGTTTGGCGCGCACGCTGGTGGGAATACATGAATATCCGGGTGAATCGTGGACACTAGAGCGCATGGCTGAACTGGCATGTATGTCTAGAACAGCTTTTGCCAATACCTTCCGTGATGTGATGGGACAGACACCAGCTGAATATTTAACAGACTGGCGTATTGCTTTGGCACAAAGTAGATTGCGAGAAGGGCATTCAATTAAAATATTGGCTGAAGAACTGGGTTATGCTAATCCATCAGCATTATCTCGCGCATTTTCAGTCAGGGTAGGCATGTCTCCCCGAGAATGGTTGACCAGCCATCCTGTCTAATGCTTAGTTAATGGTGATCTTTAACGAAAGTAAGATTGAGTAAGGCAGTTCAATTTATATTGAACTGCCTTACTGTAATGATCTATGAGTTGACTTAACTTAAACACTTCATCGATTGGAAAATTGAGCAGGGGAATCGACCATTACGGCTTCAGCACCTAACTGTTTTGCTATTCGATAGTCTGCTTCAGAATTGATACCGAACAGGACAATACGATTTGCTGCTTGTGTCCTAAAACAGTTCATAATTTCCTTATCCCAAACAAACTCTGCTTTTGAACGGCCTTCACCTAATGTATAGGTTTCTACAACCTCAACCTGCCGTCTTAACTCCAAACCATGCCACCCAATTGGTTCTTGAGCAGCCTGACAATTATGGTTCAGTGCGACACGAGCTAAAATATCCCGAGTATCATCTCTTGCAACAAAATACGGAATTTGACCGACCTGTTTGACGGCATCTGTATAACGGCGTTCAGTGGAGTAGAGCCTTACTCGGTTAAGTGAGTTGGTGGAAACGAGGACACGTTTAATAGCCGTAGCAATTTGCACAGGATCAGCATCAGGCGACTTAATATCAATATAAAAAGTGGTTCGAGGAAATTGAGTAAGCACCTGTTGAAGTGTTGGGATATGGATTCCTTTACCTCTCCATGGGTAAATTGTTTGTTGTCCTACATTGCGGGCGACATTCCATCCTGCATCCAAGCCCTGTAATTGTTTTACAGTATATGCAGAGACCAAACCTTGGCCATTACTTAAAGCATTTAGATTATTAGGGCGATAGAGTATAGGAACACCATCATTGCTTAACTGTACGCTGATCCAGATTACATCTGCGTGATTCCTTAGAGCGAGATCAATTGCATAGGCTGTGTTCTCAGGAGCATCTACCGTTCCACCGCGATGCGCAACAATTAGTGGTGATTGACCAGTTTGATTTGAGTAAGGTGCTGCATTTAATGCCATGCTATGTAGTCCATGACCGAATATGTATATCAACATGATGTTTTTAAACAAGCTATTTTTCATAATAATATTGCAACCTATTGATTAAAACTTATAGCCATATTGGAGTCTTATGCCATTTTCACTATATTTTTAGCTTAAATTGTCGTCATTTATAAAATGTGACTATTTATAGTGAGTAAATTAAACTAATGATTTTGTTTAACTTAAATAAATTTTTCTATTCGATCATTAGCTTAAGATCCAAAAGTGAAAAGAAGATTAGATCTTTTTAATTTGTCCTGTGACAAAATAATTAAAACAACAGAACAATATCATGACATGTCAAATAATTAAATATTCATTAGGGATTTTTGAAAGTTAAAAGGTTTTTTAATGCGTAATCTTACATATCATTAACTGACCATCTTTATTTCGCATTGAGAAAATGCTGTTAAATACACACAGTCACGTAAAAAATATTTATTTTCAAAACAGTAGATTAGAGCAGATATCATTGGTTAGATGGCGTGGATATTACGAGCAATTTTTAGCGATTTTGTGATTAAACCCGTTTCCAAATGGATACCATAGATTTGTATAAGTCTTCTGTAATTCTATTCATATTTGATCATGCTTTGCGCATACTGAGATCGCTCAATGTAGACAGTAAGTGCAATGATAACCACATCAAAAGGCTCCTTAGCTTATGAATTTCTTCGATAATTTGATGAAATTATTATGAAGTGAAGCTACTTCTGTTTCGTTTAACACTCCTGAAAACTCGAAGATGCATGCTGTTATTCGGCATCTAGAATCTAGTAATTTTTTAAATTAATGAAGTGGTAATCTATGAAAAGTTTGACCAAGAATATTCTGATCATCGGTGGAAAAGGCAAAAATGGACGACGCGTCGTAGAGAAATTAAAGTCGCATAAATATAATCCAATTGTCACTACTCGTACCATCAATGCGCATGTAGAAAATGAACGGTATTTTGATTGGAATGATAGCAGTACATTTGGCCCAGCACTGAAGAATATTGAAATCGTTTACATTGTTCATCCAGATACTTCAATGTCAGGAGCAGAACAACAGATTGAAGGATTGATCACAGAAATGATGAATCAGTCTGTTTCCAAAGCTGTATTATTATCAGGCAGAGGTCAAGCATCTGTTGAAAAGTGTGAAAAAATTTTAATGCAGGCTGAACTTGATTGGGCGGTCATTCGTTCAGCATGGTTTAACCAAAATTTCAGTGAAGGTCATTTTCTACATGGCATAAGATCTGGCGAAGTGACGTTTATGGCAGATACTGTAAAAGAACCATTCGTTGACTTGGAGGATTTGTCAGATGTTGTGGTTGAATGTCTGACTGATGATTTACATAACGGCAAAATTTATGAAGTCACAGGATCAGAGTTATTGACTTTTGCAGAAGCGGTGAATGCTATCGGAGTAAAGCTTAAGCGAAATATACAGTATCAATATCTTAATCAAAAAGCATATAAACAATATCTGCAAAATGCAGGATTGGATAATTTTATTGCAGAACATATGGCGCAGGCATTTTTTGAAATATTAGATGGGCGAAATGAAAGTATCGGCAAAGGTGTTACTCAGGTTCTGGGGCGAGATCCGATTAAATTCACTGATTTTGTAAAATCAAATAAATTCTAGTTTTATGATTTATAAGGTAGCAAAGCGATGTCTTCAGAATTATCAATTTCACAGAAATATTTAACCAAACTGGGCGTGGAAGGTGAGTATTTACCTACGCTTGAGAGTCTAAAAAAGTTGTTATTTCTACATGTAACCAGCATCCCGTTTGGAAATATTTCTTCTTTTCTTGGTGATAACGTGTCTATGGAATTATCACAGATCGCAGATAAATTACTTGATCAAGGACGAGAAGGCTATTGTTTGGAACAGAGTATGCTGACTAGAACAGTATTAAATGAACTGGGATATGAGGCTTTTAATCTTTTGGGGCGCGTATATTATCAATCTCAACCTATAGAAGCTCCGATTCGTACACATTTGGTGACTGTGGTAAGGCTGGCGGATAAATTATATTTATTTGATCCCAGTTTTGGTGGAACGACTCCGACAGCCGTTCTTTCACTGGATAAGCTCGGGGAAATCCAGGATACACCGCATGAAGCTTTCCGTTTTATTGACGTAAAAGACAGTGGTATTGCTGAAAGTGCCCTGACGGGTGTAAAGATTATGCTTCAAGCTTATATACGTGATGAGTGGATCAATATTTATGCACTTGATCCAGAACAGAAAGTCTCGGAGTCGGATGCTGTAATTGCCAATTGGTATATTGCAACATCACCAGATTCTATATTTACTCAACATTTGATGCTTGCTGCAGTTACTCCAGATGAACGAATAAACTTAAGTGGAACGACTGTAAAGATTCATGGTAGAAATCATTCAATAAAAAAAGAGTTCACAAGCGAAGATGAATTTCGCGAATATCTTGAGAAGTATTTTAAAATTAATACACAACAATTGAATGTAGCTTTAATATTTAAAAAAATAATCAATCCTGCCAAGTGAAAGATGCACTTCTAAGAACAACAAGCAACGCTTGCAACCTGTTGAACAGACCTGAATGAATCATCGCAAATAGGCTTAAAGTAAGATTCACAATAATCATCAGGTTGCAGCTTGCGCATATTTTCCGCATAGTATGTCAGTGGAATATCATCCTTGGAATTAATATTCAATATATGAATAAATAAGAAATCTCAGAGAAAATCTCAAGAATGAATGGAGGAAACCTTGGGTCTAAAGCTGCGGAAAAACCGTGCGCCTTCGCCAAATAATGTCTGTCCCTTGAGTAAGAGTATGGCACTGCTACGGGGTGCTTGGACTGCAGAAATCATCTGGTGTTTAAGTGCTGGACCACGTCGATTTGGCGAGTTAAGAGCTGACTTGCCATCAATTACTGCAAAAGTATTGACAGAACGCCTACGTCATTTGGAAAGTAAAGGAATTATACAACGTCTGCCAATCCCGACATCGCCACCCTCTGTAGAATACAAATTAACAGTTATTGGTGCAAAATTCCTACCCGCTATTCACGCAATCGCCAAAGTTGGTGATGAACTCAAATTTGGCATGCCAGATTCCGAAGCAGACTTAAATGAATACTAAAGCTAACTATTAAAATACTTTGATTTAACAATTTTGCACAATACATTGTTAATAAGCGCAGTTGTGTTTTACTCCTGTGCAGGATTATTTTTAAAGGATTCTCTAAACTCAGAAGGTGAGTAGTTAAATGTTTGGGAGAATACTCGGCTGAATGCAGCCTGAGAGGAATAGCCAACAAGCTCAGCAATATGAAAAATACTTTTTTGCGTGGTTAATAGCAATTCACTGGCTAATCGCATTCTCAGCGATTTTAAATATTGTATTGGGGTGGTCCCGACAGATTCAGTAAACTTCTTGTAAAAGCTTGATTTTGAATAATTAGTACACTTAGCAAGTTCTTCAACAGTCCAGTCAAAATGCGGATGATTATGCATTAAAGACATGGCTTTACTGATCATCGGTTCCTGTAATGCTGAAATCCAGCTTCTATGATTCGGTTCAACAGTGCTAAGCCAACAACGAATTGACCAAATAAATAAAAGATCAATAATTCTGGTCAGCATAATCTGACTGCCTATCGAAGGTGCTTTAAGTTCCTGTTGAATTGCATGAACAGTGATTGGAACCCATTCCGCAATAATATTTGTGGCTTTGCAGGTAAAAGGGACGTGAATGAAAGCAGGCAAACCCTCGGCAATGGCTGAGCCATAAATACCTGAAAAATCAATTGTACAGGTGATGATTTTAGCATCCTGAAATGCATCTGTACTCAAGCTTATACTGTGAAAGTTACTAGGTAAAACCACAGCTATGTCGCAATGTTTCAATTCCAGATGATGTTCCAGATCGTTCATTGTTAAAAGGCATTTTTCTTTCTGAATAATATGTATATAGCCATGATTTGGAGAAAATTCTAGTATTTCTCCAGGTAAAAGAGTTGAAATACTATGGATTTTGCCTGCTATACCTGATAACCGATAGATATCAAAAAAAGTATCTGAAAACGAACTAAGCATATTTTTGGAATTCCGAGAAAAATACTGTTTCTGCAAAAACTTTGCATTCTTGGTGATTGTTAGCTTGTGATTTATGTCTAATAATCATTGCAAGAAGCTTTGACTGACCAAAAGTATCAATTATTAATTCGCTCTTAATAGTTATGCCATGAAACTTCTTGAAAAGCTAGATCACTTGAATATGAACATCATAATTTTATGGAGTAGCGAATGGGTTTAAAACTTATGATTATATCGGTATATGTTTTTTGTAGGGAGCAGCTACCTTTTTAGCTGGTTAATGATTTTGCGAAATATCGGAAAATCTGAGGTTGTGAAAAGCATAATAAAATATTGAAAAAGAGATATAACATGGACGTTATAAGCCACTATAAAAAACATCTGTTGTTGCTGTTGGTTGTCTTATTTCTTGTTGGAATAGTATGGTATTTAAAACCAGAAACCAATACTGTAATAGCCCCATCAAGTTCAGACTCTACGTTACAAAATCAGCAATCGTTGAGTACTGTTGCGTCAGTTTCTGATACAAATCAACAAGTCTTAAAGTTTCATGGTGTTATGCCTGAGTTGGCACCATCCCTAAGAGGAACAGAGGTGAATTGTCCTTTACAGGTTGATACTAAAGGGCAGTTGGTTTTATCTCGTGGAATTCGTGACTGCTTCGATTATTTTCTTTCAAGTATTGGTGAAAAAACGGAAAGCAGTATTGTTGCTGATATTCGTCAATACCTTGCTGGTCTTCTACCAACGACTGCTCAACCTTATTCTTACCAACTACTTGGTAAGTATATTGATTATCTACATCAGCGTGAAAAGTTACCTGCAGCACAGTCCAATAGTGCAAAGGACTTTAAAACAGTTGCGTCAGCCATGGTTAAACTTCGCAGGCAGATTTTTACGCCACAAGAAGCAGATGTATTTTTTGCGCAAGAAGAAAGCTATGACCAATATACAATCGCACAATACGCGATCAATAATGATAAACGCTTAAGCACAGATCAGAAGGCAGAAAAAAGTGCAGCATTGCTGAATGAACAGCCAGAAGACCTGAAAGCAAGTATGCAGCCGATTTTACAATACAACCAATTACAGGAATTGACCACTGAAATTAATCAACGTGGAGGTTCAGCGAGTGAGCTGTACGAGATGCGTAAAAAATTAGTGGGTGCAGCGGCAGCAGATCGCCTGACTCAGGTTGATTTACAGGAAAGCCAGTGGCAAAAAAAAGTGGATAGTTATCTTGCAGCAAGGGCACAAATTACGGCGAGTCAGCAAGATGCGGCTCAACAACAGGCTGCAATAAATGAATTACGCAATAGATCTTTTAGTAGCCCAGAAGAACGAATCCGTGCACAGACTTTTGAACAGATGCAGGCTAATTCGAATAAAAAAGTGGCTGAATAGGCAATGAGGAAACGATCAATAACAGAAATATAGCATTGAGAATTAGACAAGGAGATTTTCAGGGAAATATTTTGAAGTATCAAGAAATCAATGTAATACAAAAATAATGTTCAAATATATGGAGTCTTGAACAATGAAGAAAGCAATCCCGGCCTTGGTATTTGGGGCCATCATATTCACATCGGTTAATAGCTCAGCAATTGTAACTACCAGTTATCAAAATTGCGGTATCAAAAACGATCAAGCTGGTTGTAGTCAAACATCTGCAACAGATTGGGGGCTGTTTTCTAAAAAAACAGATTATGCCAAAACTAAATATCCGTTGGTGTTTGCACATGGTTTATTCGGCTTTTCACAGATTGGACCTGTCAATTACTGGGATAGAATTCCTCAGGATTTAAGCCGTCAGGGTGCAAATGTATTTGTCACCAATACATCTTCTGCTAACTCTGACGCTGTGCGAGGTGAACAATTACTTAAACAAGTTCTCACGATTCAGGCTTTAACAGGTGCTGAAAAAGTAAACCTGATTGGTCATAGCCAAGGTGTGCAAACTGTACGCTATGTTGCGGGTGTTCGTCCTGATTTGATCGCGTCAGTAACAGGTATTGCGGGCTCAAATAAAGGTAGTCCGGTTGCAGATTTGGTGGAAACACTTGTACGTAAACCCGCCAGTGTAATAGGTTTTGATAAAACTATCGGAGCTATAATCAATACGTTTACAGGTATAGAAAGCTTTCTGGGTGGTACTTCTAGTAATGGTGGAACATATGATCAAGATGTTTTAAGTGCACTTGCAGGATTGACCAAGGCTGGAGCTGGTGAGTTTAATACCACTTTCCCTCAAGGTATTCCAGTGACTGAATGTGGGTCAGGAGCTGCCACAGTGAATGGTGTGAATTATTATTCATGGTCAGGTAACGGTGGACTTACAAATTTATTAGATGGTTCATCTTACGGGTTGCTTGCTGGTCAAGCATTTATCAAATTGACCACTGGTAGTGATAGTGACGGTTTGGTACCGGTATGTTCATCTCATTTGGGCAATGTCATTCGTGATAATTATCCTCAGAACCATTTGGATGAGATCAATCAGATACTGGGACTTGCTGGCTCTGGTGCTGGTGCAGATCCCGTTCCGTTATATGGTCAGCATGCCAATCGTTTAAAATTGGCAGGTTTCTGATTTTTAAATTCAATGTTTTTTCATGAGGGAAAGTAGGAAATTAGTTTTCTACTTTTCCTTAGTTTAAGATCGTTAGCAAAAATAATGGATGAAAAGCATAAATTTTAGAGTGTCATTATTTTAGTTAAGATAAATGATAAATCATTGAGTAGGTCCATCGCTTTTTGTTCATCTAATTCAGAAGTGGTAATACGTATACCTTTAATATCCTGGCCTAATGAAAACTCTTTTCCAAGTCTGACTTTCCATCCCATTAGCGCGAGTTGATATGCTATTTCCTGAGCTTGTTCATGTTCGATCCATAGATTTAAACCATCACAATAACCTAGATCTAGAAGGTTTTGATCCAATAATTTTTTAACGATTTCTTGATTTTTTGTCTGATAATGTATTTTTGCTTTATTCATTAATTGATGAACTTTGTCCGATGTCATGAGCGAAAATATCATCTTTTGTAAGATATGACTCACCCAGGTACAGTTTGGATTTAGTTTCATCCTTAGTCTGGTCGCAGTCTGAGGATCACAATTGATAAATGCAAATCTAAAGTCTGGACCTAAAAATTTTGATACAGATCTTATCACCGCCCAATGTCTGGTAGATTCAGGCACAATATGATAATAAGGTGTTGTGGCAAGTAATGAAAAGTGATCATCAATAATAATGAGTACATCAGGGTATTCAGAAAATAACTGATGTAATTCTTGTGCCGTTTTAGCATCAAGACTATAACTGGTCGGATTCTGTGCTCTTGGTGTAATGACAATTGCTTTGGCTTTTTGCTCAAGTGCTTTTCTTATACTGTGAATATCATAGCCATGTGCTGTGACTGGGAAAAACACCATATTAAAGCGATTCACCTGTAAAGTATGAATACTGGTAATGAAACCTGGTTGTTCAATCGCAATACTGTCAGATTGGATTAAATGTGCATGGAGAATTCTTTCAATTGCATCTACCGCACCATGGGTAAATTCAATTTCAGCAATTTTATGGCTGATGTCAGCAAAAACTTCATTTCGAGCAAAGGTTTCCAAATCTGGAAGCTTGGTACTGTCACCATATAAATACGGTGCACTAAAATTAAAGTTGATGTCATGTAGTTGAGGTAAAAAACCTTGGCATGGATTTCCATGCGCGAGGTCAAAAAATGTTTGATTTGTTTTTTGAAGGTTTTCAAAACTATTAATTTGTGGATTTTTACGGACTTGGGTACCTGCACGGCCTTTGGATATGACAATCCCCATTAAGGCTAAATCTTTATAGGCGGCAGCGACAGTATTACGATTTACTTCCAGCTCAGTGGCTAAAGCACGAATATTGGGTAATAATTCCCCCTCCTTCAAAATCCCATTCTGAATAAGTTCTCGAATACTATTTTGAATGTCCTGAGATGTTTTACCTTTAATTTCAGCCATATAGATCCAATCATTTACTTTAAAACCTGATCAAGTTATTTAACCAGTCTTCAAGTACAAGTTTTGCTTTGTCTGCCAGTATATTGCCATAATATTGATTCTCAAGTCTTAAATCCAGAATATCTATCTTATGTTGCTTTAATTCATCACTATGACCGATGAGCCATCTTTCAAATTGTTTAGGATCGGCTTCAGCATGGAACTGTAATGCCATAATATTATTCCCTACACTAAATGCTTGATTTGGATAATAAATTGAGCTAGCTAAGTGCGTGCCAACAGTCGGCAAATCAAATGTATCACCATGCCAATGTAAAACGTGTATACCTTCAAGAAACCTTAAAGGTGATGCAAATGCCTGAGCACTCAAGGATAAACGCCCCCATCTTATTTCTTTGATATGGCCGGGATATACTCTTGCACCTAAAGCAGTTGCAATCAGTTGAGCACCCAAACAAATACCAAAAGTTGCATAATTGGTTATTAATCGTTGCTTCAATCCCACGATGATTTCTTTTAGATAAGGGTAGGTGATTAAGTCATATGCACTGATTGGCCCGCCAAGAATGATAAGTGGGTCCTTTTCTTGTAAGATAGTACTTAGGTCATCTACACCTGCTTGAAAAACACAAATGTCATAGCCCATCTGTTTAAGTACGGGGCTAAAACTTCCGGTATCCTCAAAACTTAAAAATTGGATCACATTAATAACTTGGTGTTTTATCATGTTCATGTTTGTCTCTCGGTGAAATAAGTGTGGATCAGCGCTATGAATCAAACTGAATTGGATGACTCTTCATTCTGTTGAAAAACTAAATCAGCAGTTGTATTTTGATAAGAGTATTGAGAGGACAACGTTCTCATCTGACCATTTTGATAGATAAGAACACGCATATCTTCAGTCACTTGTACAAACTCAACGTCAATAGAATCAATCACTTTCAATGTTGCGATGAGTTGCTGAATCGAATTTTGTGAAGCAAGATGATTGGGTGTAAAAGTACCGAGTAACTTTTTTTCTCGATATATATTGATCTGATAATGAGTTTTCATCGTGATGCTCTATTCAGTAGGCCAGTAATAACTGTCTGGTTTGGAACGTGCGCCAAAAATTGCTTGTCCAATCCTGATATCTGTTGCACCTTCAGCGATCGCAAGTTCAAAATCTCCAGACATGCCCATTGAAAGCCGTTGTATCTCTGGGTGCTTTTTTGAAATTTGATCTCTTAGGGTTCTTAAAAGCTGAAAACACTGCTTGACCTCAGTAGGGACATGGCTATGTATTGCCAGAGTCATCAATCCAACGATTTTTATGTAGGTAAAAGGCAGACATTGTTCTATGAAATCTTCTAGCTCATGAGGCTGAATGCCATATTTACTGCTTTCGCCTGATGTATTGACTTGAACAAAGACAGGCATAATCCGCTTTTCTTTATCTAAGGCGCTATTTAGTTTGTAAGCAAGTTCGACGCGATCTAAGGCATGGAATTCACTGATAAATTGGGCTACATATTTCACTTTATTGTGCTGTAGATGCCCAATCAGCACCCATTTTAAATTGCTAAGTTGTTTTAGTTCCTCATATTTACTCTTAGCTTCAAGAACTTTATTTTCCCCTACACAGTCATATCCTAGAGCGTGAATTGCTCGGACATGCTCTGCTGAAAAGGTCTTACTGACAGGCAATAATCTGATTTCAGAAGGATCTCGATTCACCTTGAGGCAGGCTTTCTCAATCGTTAATTTAATTTCACTCAGTCTGTCTGAAATAATTTCTTTGAGCATGATATTGACCTATGACAAAATTATTTATTGTATAGAGCAATATCATGAGCGTGTTCAATAAACAAATGCTTAAAGAACACCTCCACTCAGCAGAATTTATTTTTGCTACCTGAGCAAGAACAAAGCCCTGCTTTGTTTGCAGCGCAAGGCGTAGCGGTGACTAGCGTGTTTTTGCCGCTACGTGTTAGCTTGTGAAATGATGTTTCTGATCATTTGGAATGACTAAATTTCGTATTTTGTGCCTGCTAACGCCTAATAAACACACGTAGTCGCAAACGTAGATGAGTTGTCAACAGACTCTTTACCATTGCTCATGTTCAGTGGATTGGCTGATGCAAATGACAGTATGAGTAAAAAATGTCTAGGTTTTGCGATTGGGCAGCATCAAGAAAATACTAAAATTTTAAATATAAAATATTTGAAGCTGGAGCGTATTCAAATCAACCATTTTGATGACTATATTGGAAAGCAATATGTTTCTAGAGAAGTTATTGGAAAAATGCAGAAGGATAAAAAGCAATAATTAATTTTTTTATCTATTATCAAATAATGAACATGTTATGTCCTTTATTTTTTTGAATAAAGAATCATTTGATCAGGTTTTTATAAATTTAAAAATTATGCATTTATACAGATTATAATCAAATATTTTAAATTTAAAAGATCGGCAGTCAAATATTATGAAACCGCTTCTATAAATCAAAAAATAATCATGTTAACTGAATTATATTGGTACTGAAAGTTCCTTCTTTATAAAAAGGATTGATCAAATATCTATTTGATAATAAAAAATTAATTAAGGGAAGGCCCTGTTCGCATTAAGAAAAATTCAGCTCCTGAATTCAATATATTAATCAGCATATTTCTACTAAATTCTTTTTTAACTGCAGTATCCTGCATACCCAGATCTATTTGTATATCACTTGGCAATAAAACTATTTCACCTTGTTGAATGCTTAATTCAATATCCAATTTTTTTAAACCATTCAGTAATTTATTTAATTTTGGGCTGAGAAACTGATCATAGATCAGCGTTTGCGGAATCGTTGCATTGATCAATGGGATATATTGGGCGACATTGATCAATATTATCAATTTTTCATAATCGATTTGGTAGCTTTGTTTATGTTGTGGAGCAATTAGCCATTCATTATAAATATATGTGTTTCCATTATAATATCGTAGCTTTCCTGGATCTAAAATATAAGTGCGGGTTTCAATTGTAATTTGCATAAATTTTCAAAAAATCGTTTAAATAAAGACCAGCAGAGAAATAAATTTTCAGAGTCATAAATGTATAGTGGATTTGATCGTAACGACATGCATCTCAGGACTCATTTACACTATTGCTAAATAATGTATCGTTCAGCAACAAATTCATTTCGTTACGACCTGACTTTATTGAGTCAAACCAAATAATATTTTGTGTGCCAAGCTGTCCTGAGTTGGATCCATCACTTGTACCTTCTCAGCAACTTTATATGCGCGCTGAATAGCAGGGCGTTCACGGATTGTTTCAAACCAAGTTTTAATATGAGGGAAATCAGCAAGCTTTATGCCATGTTCTTCATGGTGAACGATCCAAGGATATGCTGCCATATCGGCAATTGAGTAATCTTGACCTGTAATGAAAGTACGTCCGTCGAGATGAGTATTCAACACTTTGTAGAGGCGTCGGGTTTCATTGACATAACGTTCGATTGCATAAGGAATTTTATCAGGTGCATACTTTGCAAAATGTTGATTCTGACCTAACATTGGACCAAGCCCACCGACTTGCCAATACAGCCATTCCAAGGCCATGATTCGTGCTCTGGGTTCACTGGAAAGAAATAATCCGCTCTTTTGAGCCAAGTATTGAAGAATTGCGCCAGACGCAAACACACTCAAAGGCTCGCCACCATCATCTGGACTATCATCGATGATTGCTGGAATACGGTTATTGGGTGAAATAGCAAGGAAGGCTGATTTTAACTGATCCCCCCGACCGATATTCACAGGTGTTACATCATATTTAAGACCTGCTTCCTCAAGAAAAATAGTGATCTTATGGCCATTTGGCGTTGGCCAGTAATGTAGGTGGATCATAGGATGATGCCTTAATTAGGTTTTGAGCGAAAATCAAATTATTTAAATTATGATCAGGGAGATAACAGCTTCACTTAGCGCAGGCTGTATAACCCTGATCTTTTGAGTGGTGGTTATAAATCGATAACCGTCACGCCATCATTACCATTGAGTCCCAGTACCATACTCTCAGCAAATTGAGGCTCTTTAAGTATTGAAATCACATGATCACCAAAAGCTCTCGGTGGCATAGGTGCCCCAAAGCGGGAGACAAATTCTTCAGGTGTAATTCCCATGGCTGCTGCATAAGCACCTGCTGCTGAGTCGCCAACTCCCGTACCAAGAACCATTAGCCGTGGAACGATGGCCTGAAACTGAATACCAAGATTTTTATCTTGCGCAAACAAATTGGCATATTTGGTCATGAACCAAAGCGCACGTTTAGAACTGGCGTAGCCACCCGTCATTTGAGAACCAGACTCAGCGGCACCACTAGATCCCACTAAAACTCTGCTGCCTGGATCAAGTGGTGTTTTTAATACCGCTTGAAACCAGAAAAAGGCGGCTTTGACATCGGTTTCCCAATTGATAGAGAATTCTTCCCAAGTTAATTCGTCCAAAAGCCCCATACGAGGCGCTGCTCCAGCATTTAACACAAGTACATCTGGACGAATGTCTGCAATGATACGGTGTGCCGCAGCTTGATTTGTGATATCTGCTGAAATGGTATAAACACCTAGCCGTTCAGCGACTGCATCAAGATCTTTTACATTACGTGCAACCACAGTTACTTTTGCACCCTGATCAACCAGTGCTTCAACTAGACCTAAACCGAGACCACGACTACCACCAGTGACCACGACTTTTTTGTCTTTCAGATTCATGACGATTTCTCCAATGTCTAATAAAGTGATGTACTACTAAAACGATTGAAGCCTTGGAAAAGAGTCAAAAAGCCTCTAAATTATTTTAATTTGATCTAGCGACGTACTTTCGACTCGACTTTTTATATCAGTTGATGGGCCGCTGATCATTCTGATCATGTGGATGTGTATTGATAACTTGCGATGATGAGGCAGGTGTGGAATCGAAAGATTGTTGACGTGATTTTTATCATCTACGCTTAAATGTGTTGAATCACTTTGAATCATCATCTACAGCCGAAAAGGCAGGATAATGTATTGGCTACTTGGCCATACTAGGCAAAATTACAACATCGATTAGAATGGAATATGGGGTTAGTAAAAATAATTCGAGCAAGATGAAGAAATAAAATAAAGCTCTCAATGGAGAGCTTATCTGTAAAAAAAACATGCAATTGTATGAGTGACATTACTCAATTTTGAGATGAGCTATTTTTAAACAATAAAAATGTATGATTTTAATTTCATACGCTCAGCCGCAGTGTTAAGTAAATATGGTGCAATGAAGCGATGCGGAACTGTCATCATTTTCAAGGTGGGTGTTGAGAACCATTTATGACCGCGGCTAAAGAAAGAAGAGAAGATCAGCTGAGATTCGATCAGGTTGATGACCATACATATTTGAATATCAACTGAATCAGAGTGAACAACCATCATGATTAAATCATCTTGCTTGATCATTGTTGCTG
Organism: Acinetobacter sp. 1125_18A; assembly: GCF_052824985.1. Lineage (NCBI taxonomy): Bacteria > Pseudomonadati > Pseudomonadota > Gammaproteobacteria > Moraxellales > Moraxellaceae > Acinetobacter > Acinetobacter sp. 1125_18A. The sequence goes on along the minus strand of NZ_VTDG01000001.1, from coordinate 82,078 downwards.
ATTCTAGTGATTGCCAGTGTGATTCAGATTTAGATTTAAATCCCAAGGTATTCCATGACTGACTAACGATCTGATTGATTGCTGGAGGAGCATTGGCAAAAATCTCATATGCCCATTTTTCAGCACTGTACTTTTTAGTCATCATGGGAGTCGGAATATCAATGCTAAAAGCATCTTCATAGCCAATATTTTCTAAAGGACATACTTCACGTGCTAAATCTGGAATACGGATTGCTTGTGCTTTCATGGCATTCTCCTTAAGGCATTTGGCTCATCAACAATAGCTATGCTCAATGGCGAGTGGGTTTGAGTATGATGACGAGCCTAATTGTTTATTTATTTGGGGTTAATATCAGCTCTGCATCAGCGGCAACATATCGCACATAGCGGTAATCTCGAATAAAGCTAATTTTGCCTTCTTGCCATTCCAGCCACATGATATAACTTGGTTTGAGGTCTATACGGTTTTCAAAGACCGCAATGACCTCACGATCTCCAAGCCATGCGGGAACAAGCCAGATATGGTCAATTTTTGCGTAGGCACCAAAGAACATGGAGACATCGGCAGCGCCAACACGGATAGGATGAGTAGACTGACTGAGTTTGACATCATCAGAAAGTAATGCTTTTAGCCCATCCCAGTCGCGTAGGTTAAACAGCTTTACATAGTTTGCTACTGCATCAGATGTTTGTCGGACAATTTGTGCTTCCTCAGTGGTTATGTTGAGTTCGCGCAGTTGAGCACGTCCACGGGAAAGATGGGCTTTTACTGAGTCTACTGAGAGATTCAGTAGGGTAGCAATGTCTACAAGAGGTTCATCAAGAACATCTTTAAGAATGATGACACTGCGCTGAAGTACTGGGAGTTGCATAAATCGTGAAACCGCCATTTTAATTGTTTCCTCACGCATCAGCATCTCCATCGGATCAGAGGTATTTATATCTTCAATATCGTCAGTAGTAGTATCTACAGCTTCTGTTATTCGAATGGCTCGACTTCGGAGTAAGTCAAGTGCTCGGTTATGTGCTACACGGAATAACCAGGCACGTAACATCTGAAAATCTTGTATTTTGTCAATCACAAGCAATGCCCGTGCAAGCGTATCCTGAACAACATCTTCACCTTCAATGACAGAGCCCATTAGTCGCGAACAGTAGCGATGCAGTTCAGGGCGAAGCTGTTCTGCCAGAGTAATCAGTTGGGTCTGTTGCATGTTAGGCTTAGGATCATGGTCTTTATTCAAATTGTCTCACCATTCAATCATGGTCACAGCGGTATGGCCGTTGCAACCTAAAAGGATAATATTCATATCAATGACCTGACTGTTTTGTCATTTTGGGGTCACTGTAATCTGTTGTTGAACAAAGATTTCTATTGAGCTTGAATCAAGTGCTTTAGATTCGCCAATAAGGTTAATTTCTATCTGCACAGCACCACGTTAATGTTTTTGTTTAGATAAGCTATTACTAAAACGATTGAGGAATATAAAAAGAGTCAAAAAGTTGTAAATAATTTTAATTTTGTTTGAAGCTGCTGAAGTTATTTTATGTGTTTTATTGATGTTTTGTTGAATCATTCTTTTTATCATGAGATTTAACTCAGTTATTTTTTTATAGTCTGGCTCAAACTTTTTATGAGTCCGATCCTATTTTTATTAAAAAGACGAGTACAGATTCTATGTACAGGATTACAGATTCTATGTACAGAATGAACATCGCTCATTTCTGCATTAGCGAATGATTCATCTCCTATGATTAAGGTGACATCAATGAAAAAACATAAGGCTAATGATTGATGCAGCGTTAAAGATAACTATCCATCTATACAGATAATTATCCATCTATGCATCAAGTATGCTGGAACACTATTTAGCTAAGAATAGAAGTGTCAGGATGCATAAGTATCAAGAAAAAGCGCTTGGTTCTGCTCGTTCTTGTGAGTCACCAGATTAAAAGCATGGATTGACACAGTTGATAAAACAATACACAGCAGGTCTTATTTTTATATGTAATTACTATATTTTTGACCATGTTCTGCTTATACTGTGCAGCAATTAAGATATTTCATTTTTTGCACGTCATAAGTACTTTTGATATTGAGTACATGATTGTGTACATATTTTTAGAGTAGTGTATGGCAGTAGCTAAGAAATCCGTTAATATCAACAATATACGTAATTTTTCGATTATCGCTCATATCGACCACGGCAAGTCGACACTTGCAGACCGTTTCATTCAAATGTGTGGTGGATTGCAAGACCGTGAAATGCAGGCTCAAGTCCTAGACTCTATGGAGCTTGAGCGTGAACGTGGGATTACCATTAAAGCGGCTTCTGTAACCTTGTACTATACCCATCCAAATGGGCAAGAGTATCAATTAAACTTTATTGATACACCGGGACACGTGGATTTCTCTTATGAAGTATCGCGTTCTCTTGCAGCTTGTGAAGGTGCATTGTTGGTTGTCGATGCTGCACAAGGGGTTGAGGCGCAATCTGTTGCAAACTGCTATACCGCAATTGAGCAGGGTTTAGAAGTACTACCTGTCCTGAATAAAATTGATTTGCCACAAGCAGAACCTGAACGTGTTATTCATGAAATCGAAGAAATTATCGGTATTGAAGCAACACATGCGCCAACATGTTCGGCAAAAACAGGTCTAGGTGTAGAGTCTGTTTTAGAGACATTGGTTGACATTATTCCAGCACCGCAAGGTGACCGTGACGCACCATTACAAGCCTTAATTATTGACTCTTGGTTTGACAACTATTTAGGTGTTGTATCACTTGTTCGTATCAAACAAGGTCGTGTGCGTAAAGGCGATAAAATGTTGATGAAATCAACAGGTCAATCGCACATCATCACTTCGGTTGGTATTTTTAATCCAAAACATACCGATACCGGTATTTTAGAAGCGGGTGAAGTTGGCTTTATCATTGCAGGGATCAAAGACATTTTTGGTGCGCCAGTTGGTGATACGATTACCTTGGCAACCACACCTGATGTTGCAACTTTACCGGGTTTTAAAAAGGTAAAACCACAGGTATATGCGGGTTTATTCCCAATTGATGCCAGTGATTTTGAACCATTCCGTGAAGCGCTACATAAGTTACAAATTAACGATTCTGCGTTGTTCTTTGAACCTGAAAGCTCAGATGCTTTAGGTTTTGGTTTCCGTTGTGGCTTCTTGGGAATGCTACACATGGAAATTGTACAAGAACGTCTAGAGCGTGAGTATGATTTAGACTTAATCAGTTCTGCGCCAACCGTAATCTATGAAGCATTGATGAAAAATGGCGAAACGATTTATATCGATAGCCCATCTAAAATGCCTGATGGTTCAACAGTTGAAGATTTACGCGAGCCGATTGCTGAATGTCATATTTTAGTGCCTCAAGAATACTTGGGTAATGTCATGACTTTATGTATCGAGCGCCGTGGTGTGCAAAAAGATATGAAATTCTTGGGTAACCAAGTATCAATTACCTTTGAAATTCCAATGGCAGAAGTGGTTATGGATTTCTTTGATAAATTGAAATCTTGCTCACGTGGCTTTGCTTCACTGGATTACAATTTCGTGCGTTTTGAGAGTTCATCTCTAGTTAAGGTTGATGTGTTAATTAATGGTGATAAGGTTGATGCTTTGGCAATGATTTGTCATCGTAATGATGCGCGTCACCGTGGTATTGCTTTAGTTGAAAAAATGAAAGACTTGATTCCGCGTCAAATGTTTGATGTGGCGATTCAAGCTGCAATTGGTGCACAAATCATTGCACGTTCAACAGTTAAAGCGATGCGTAAAAACGTATTGGCTAAATGTTATGGTGGTGACGTTTCTCGTAAGAAGAAACTGTTATCGAAACAAAAAGAAGGTAAGAAACGCATGAAGCAAGTGGGTAGTGTTGAAATCCCACAAGAAGCGTTCCTTGCTGTGTTAAAAGTAGAAAGATAAAAACTAGAGGTCTTATTGCTCATGGATTTTGATTTTAATTTAATTCTCGTTCCTGCAACGCTTATATTTTTTGGGCTATGGTTACTGGATAAGTTTGTACTGAAACAACGTGCAACAAAAGGTAAGGGGAATGAAAATGTCATCATTTCATGGGCATATGATTTCTGGCCTGTTCTAGCAGTGGTTTTGGTATTGCGTTCATTCTTATTTGAACCGTTTAATATTCCTTCTGATTCTATGGTACCGACTTTAGAAACAGGTGATTATATTTTGGTGAATAAGTTCCAGTATGGTGTGCGTTTACCGATTACCAATACCAAGATAATTGATATTGGTGAGCCACAACGTGGTGATGTTGCTGTTTTCCGTTATCCAGAAAATCCCAAAATAAGTTATATCAAACGTATTATTGGTTTACCAGGTGACCATCTTGAATTCAATAATGGTCAACTTACAATCAATGGTAAAAATGTTGAGCAAGTACCTGCTGAGTTTAGTCGTGAAAAAGATATTTTAGATACGCCTAAGTCAATCTACTATTATGAAACGATGGGTACGCATAAGCATTTAGTTCGTTTGTTGGAAGGTCAAAATACTTTGGTTTCAGCATTTAATTATGCACAGAAAAAACAAGACCTACCTTATGTAGCAACTGCAAATGACCGCTTTGTAAAATCAAATGGTCAAAGTTGGGAAGTGACTGTTCCAAAAGGCCAGTATTTTGCCATGGGTGATAACCGTGACCAAAGTGCAGACAGTCGTTTTTGGGGCTTTGTACCTGAAGAAAACTTAACTGGTCATGCAATATATGTGTGGATGCATAAGGAACCTGGTTTAAAAATGCCTTCATTTAGTCGCAACGGTGCAATTAACTAATCGACTACAGTTTAGAAAATCAAATAAAGGTCAATTTATATTGACCTTTATTTTTATCTGCTAAAGCTATCAAGTTGTCTTGATTTATAAGAAAAATGAAATAGAACAAATGATTTAAACTAGCAACTTGATGCAGTTTCAAGGATAATAGCGCGATAAAGTTTTTTATCACACCAGGGTTTGCAGTGGATAAAAAATTTATAACAATTGAAAATGATCAGTGAGTCTGCAGCAGTGTATTTGACTCAATTATATGATTATTTTCAATTGCGATTAAAGATTATTCATTCTGAGCTGTTGGATAAAAAAAATGCGTAAAAATCAACAAGGCGCTTCATATATTGGAATTTTACTGGGGATAATTGCTTTAGCTTTTATGTTGAAAATCATAGTTGCTGTATGGCCTTTATACTGGGATGATCGTGTGATTAATAACCAAATTGTAGAGCAGATAAAGAATAGCTCTGCTGAAATCACACCAATGAAATTTGCAACAGAAGTTGATAAACGGTTAGAAATGAACAATATCCGAGATACTAAACTTGAGGATATTGCGACTGTATCAACTAAAGATGGTTTACAAGTGACTAAAAAATATGAAGTACGAAAAAATTTCATGCTGAATATAGATTTAGTCCTCACTTTCGAGAAGAGTTTTGATCAAAGGTCAGTTGAAAGTAAGTGATCCTCGCTTACAGAGTAGAATCGGTTACCAGTTTAAACAATACGAGTTATTACAACTCGCGCTGACTCATCGCTCGGTGAGTCACAAATACAACTATGAGCGCCTAGAGTTTTTAGGTGATGCATTGTTGGGTATGATCATCGCAAATTACTTATATCATGCGTACCCTCATGAAAATGAAGGACGTTTGACGCGTATGCGCGCAACTTTGGTACGCCAAGAAGCACTGGGTAAAATTGCTAATGATTTAAAGCTAAGTCAAAGTTTAATTTTAAGTACAGGTGAATTGAAATCAGGCGGTCATCATCGTGAGTCAATATTAGCGGATACAGTTGAAGCAATTATTGGCGCGATTTATACCGAAACACGAGATTTGCCTTTGTTGGAATCGATTGTTTTAAAATGGTATGAACCGTATTTAGATCATATCGAACCGACAGATCAACTCAAAGACCCAAAATCACGTTTGCAAGAATATCTACAAGCTCGTAAAAAGCATCTCCCAGTTTATGAGGTCGTAGATATTCAGGGTGATGCACCTAACCAGCATTTTAAAGTAGAATGTACAGTAGATGGCTTGCCTAAAATGATGGGTGAGGGATCAAGTCGCCGTTTTGCAGAACAAGCAGTCGCGGCGGATTTTTTAAAGATATTGGAGCAGTAAACTGCATGAGTACACATTCCGATCACAATGATGCTGATCACGAGCCGTCTGAAAGCGGTAATGAGTTAATTAATCAATTTTTTAGCTCACAAGGTACAGAAATCCCTTCGGATTATCGAAGTGGATTTGTTGCAATTGTAGGACGTCCAAACGTGGGTAAATCGACATTGATGAACCATTTATTGGGTCAAAAGTTGTCAATTACTTCACGTAAGCCACAAACAACACGCCATAAAATCATTGGTATTGATAGTCGTGAAAAGTCTCAGGCTGTATTTGTTGATACACCGGGGATGCACAAGAAAGAAGTGCGTGCGATCAATAAAATGATGAACAAAGCTGCACATTCTGCATTGCGTGATGTCAATTTGGTTCTATTTGTTTTAGATGCCCAGAAATGGACACCAAATGATGACTTGGTTTTAGAGAAACTGCAAAATGCAGAAATGCCAGTCGTTTTGATTATCAATAAAATCGATACCTTAGAAAATAAGCGTATGATTTTACCGTTGATCCAAGAACGTGCGAAGTTGATGAATTTTGCTGAAATTGTTCCTGTTTCAGCATTACGTGGTGCAAACTTGGATCATTTGCGTGAAGCGATTGAAAAGTATCTGCCATTCCAGCCGCCATTATACTCTTTAGAACAGTTAACTGACCGTTCAGAACGTTTTCTTGCCAGTGAAATCATTCGTGAGAAAATTATGCGTCAGTTAGGTGAAGAGCTGCCTTATGATTTAACGGTTCAAATTGAGTCATTTAAAACAGAAGAAGCGACAGTGAATGAAAAAACTGGTCGTCCTAAAGCTGCATGTACTTATATTGATGCTACAATTTTTGTTGATCGCCCTGGGCAAAAAGCCATCGTGATCGGTGAAAAAGGTGCTAAGCTGAAGAAAATTGGTATGGATGCTCGTGTTGACATGGAAAAAATGTTTGAGCAAAAAATCATGCTAACACTTTGGGTGAAAGTTAAAGGCGGTTGGTCTGATGACGAACGTGCTTTAAAAAGTTTAGGCTACAGCGATATTTAATTGACTTTTTGGGAACTGAAATGATTCGAGTTATAGCAATTCTTGCTTGCATAATCATGTTACAAGGCTGTATCACTAAAATTGTGACAGTTCCCGTCAAAGTTGCTTATAAAACCACAAAAGGCGTGGTTAAAGGCACTGCTGCGGTTGTAGGCGCTGTTATCCCTGACGGGGATGATGACGATGATAAGAAAAAACAAAAGGATGATTAAGTTCAAGCTAGATGCGTAATGAAATCTTGCATGGTTATTTAATCCATCATCGAAAATACAGAGAACGTAGTCATATTGTGCACTTATTTACACAAGAGCATGGTCGTGTCGACGGTATTCTTAGACAAACCCCACCACCACAATACCAACCGATTACTTTACAAGCGTCGGGAAAATCCGAGCTTAAAAACTTTTCAAAACTCGAAATACTCAATCAACCGATTTTCTTTTATGGGGATGCTTTCTTTTCGGGCTTTTATTTAAATGAACTGCTGCTCCGTTTATGTCCGCTTGAAGAAATGATGTCTGAAACATTTCAGCAATACCATTTAACTTTACAACATTTACAAAAATTGGCTGAACATCCACAAGCTGATTTATTTCTTCGACAAATTTTACGCCAGTTTGAACACGCACTGTTAGAAGAGTTAGGCTATCCACTGGATTATGGGCATGATTCAAATCAACAAGAGATTATGCTGACCCAACGTTATCAATTTCAATTGGCCGAAGGCTTTACACCAGTGTCATATACCTCGTCTGGGACGTTGCTGGGCCAACAAATTCTAAGCATGGCAAATTATGAAAAGGGTAGGGATTTTAGCCCAGAGCAGTTACAATTATTGGCTAAACTCTATCGACAAATGATTACTTCACTTTTAGGTGATCGACCATTAAAAAGTCGTCAGCTTTGGGTTCAAAATGCTCAATCTAAAACGTTGAGCCGTTAATTTTAATTTATTGGTTAATTAGGAGAATGTTATGGCTGCATTGCTAGGTGTAAACATTGACCATGTTGCAACCCTCAGACAAGCACGTGGAACGACTTATCCTGATCCTGTGAAAGCTGCATTAATTTGCGAACAAGCAGGGGCGGAAGGCATCACTTTACACTTACGTGAAGATCGTCGTCATATTCAAGATGATGATGTGCGCCGTATGCGACCTGTATTGACGACAAGAATGAACTTGGAAATCGCTGTAACTGATGAAATGGTTGCATTTGCAAAAGAGATTCAACCACATCATGTGTGTTTTGTGCCAGAGAAACGTCAAGAAATCACCACAGAAGGTGGTTTAGACGTGCTTGGGCATTTTGAAGATGTTAAAGCTGCGACTCAGGCATTAACTGCAATTGGTTGTGATGTATCTTTGTTTATTGATGCTGATTTTGCGCAAATTGATGCTGCAATTGCTTGTGGTGCACCCACTATTGAATTACATACGGGTGCTTATGCAGACGCTAAAACTGCTGAAGCTCAACAGATTGAACTCGAAAGAATTATTAAAGGTACAGAGTACGCAGCATCTAAAGGTTTGGTCGTCAATGCTGGTCATGGTTTGAATTTGGACAATGTGGCTGCAATTGCTGCAATTCCTCAGATTCATGAACTCAATATTGGACATTCCATTATTGCCGAAAGTGTTTTTGTCGGTTTGGAACAAGCAGTGAAGGACATGAAGGCCGCACTTCATGCAGCTGGTTAATTTAATTTTTGATTTACGTTGTTGAATATTGATCATGTCGAATATGAATTATGATGAGCTTATGCAACCTGTGATTGCTTTTTTAGGCTGTGAAACGCCAAAGGCATGGTTGGATGAGGCATTGAACAATCTCCCATTGCTCATGCAGGATCATGCGAATTGTGAAAAGAAAGCGGCTGGAACAGCAATGAACTTGATGTTTCGCTACAGTTTTTTTACCGATTTGCAGATCAAATTAGCGCAACTTGTGCGTGAAGAAATGTTGCATTATGAACAAGTGTTAGAGTTTATGACCAAGCGTGGTCAAGAATGGAAAGGTCTGAGTGCAGGTCGTTACGCAGGTGGTTTGCGTAAAGAAATTCGTACTTATGAACCAGAAGCTTTGATTGATGTTTTGGTGATTGGTGCGTTTGTTGAAGCACGTTCTTGTGAACGATTTTATGCCTTAGCGCCATTGGTAGATGATGAGTTGGGTCGTTATTACCGTTACTTGCTGAAATCTGAATCTCGTCATTATGAGGACTATTTAGCTTTGGCTTTAGATGTTGCTAAAACTGCTAAATTAAAAGATCCAGAAGAGGATATTCAGCAACGCATCGAATTGATTCGTGAAGTAGAGAAGGATTTGATTTTATCGCCTGATAAGACTTTCCGTTTTCATAGTGGTGTGCCTGTTTAACTGCTTGCCTGATTAAATACTGAATTTAAAAAATAGACCAAAGCATTGCTTTGGTCTATTTCGTTGTGCTGTTTAATAAAAACCACATGGAACTGTTGCTTTAGTTTGTCACAGCCTGTGTATAGTTCTGAAATAAAAAAAGCCCACTTCAATGAGTGGGCTTTTAGAATTTGGCTCTCCAACCTGGGCTCGAACCAGGGACCTGCGGATTAACAGTCCGTCGCTCTACCGACTGAGCTATTGGAGAATCTGAATGCGATTATAAGGATATATCTTTATGGGTCAAGCCTTTCCTGTCATCTTTTCTTCATTTGTACACTGTATGGTTTTTATTTGAGCAATCTATGGATAATTTAAAAAAATTGATTCTGACAGTTGCAATAGTGAAACGGTCTTGTTAGATTAAAACCATAAAGAGTGTTTAAGTTTGACTTAAACAGTGTGGATTTAAAACCAACTTGCCAGCACTAAATGGCTAAATAGGAGACAGCGAATGAATACGCTTACTATTTCTCAAATTTTTGAAAACTTCTCATTCTATCAAGAAAATTATCTTTCAATCTTGCAAGATCCTGAACAATATTTTATCCAAGTTGAACAAGCCTATTTAGATGTTTGGCCATTTACTGAAAAAAAACTGTATTTGGGCGATCTGTTACAACTTTGGTTTAGTGAAAAATGGCTAATTAATACACCATGTCGATTATTAAATTCATCCAGTCAGGTTTCATCAAGTTCAGACACGCAAGCTACTCAAAAACCAGTTCAACGGACACAAGATTTTTATCTGTTCCAATTGAGTGGAAGTACCTTATCAGGTTCTAACCATGCGCAAATCTGGTCAGTTTCAGAACAAAAAGTGCTTTATGTTTCTTTGGATCGCATCTTTAAATATTACTGCTATTTTGAATCGATTGAACGCCCAAAAAACCATCCTCAAAATCCGTTTAAATTGTTTCAACACGCGATTTAATCAAACCATTGAGAACGCTTTTAAGTGAGACTTTAAATCTGCTTAAAAGCTTCAATTGCTCGAATACGACTTTGTTTTAAATCCACAATTGGCTTTGGATAATTGAGCTCAATATTGGGATTTTTTGCATAAGGTTCATGAATGGTTTTTGCGTCTAAATGTGCAAGCTCTGGAACCCACTGTCGAATGTAGTCACCTTGTGCATCGAATTTCTGCGATTGGCTGATAGGGTTAAAAATACGGAAATAAGGTACGGAATCTGTTCCTGTGGATGCACACCATTGCCATCCTCCGTTATTGGCAGCCAAATCCCCATCAATAAGATGTTGCATAAACCATTGCTCACCTAAACGCCAATCAATCAATAGGTTCTTGGTGAGAAACATGGCGACAACCATACGGATCCGATTATGCATCCAGCCTGTGTGAAGTAACTGGCGCATACCTGCATCGACGATAGGAATCCCTGTCTGACCTGTTTGCCAAGCGCTTAAATCATTTGGGGCATCGCGCCATTGTAGCTGCTGTGTGGGCATTTTAAAGGGCAAGTGCTTTGACACACGCGGGAAATCAAACAGGATATGCTGATAAAACTCACGCCAAAGTAGCTCATCGAGCCATGTTTGTTGACCAACATGATCAATAGAAAAATGTCCGAATTGTGCTCGAAAGAGGGCATTGAAACACTGTCGAATTGAAAGGATGCCTATATTTAAATAGGCTGAGAGCTGGCTGGTGGCTTCAATTTGGGGAAAATCACGCTCGAGTTGATAATGACGGACTTTGTTTTCAATAAAATCATCCAAGACATTCAAGGCATATTGTTCGCCAATTTGCCACTGCTTGTTGATCTGATTCGGATCGAATATAAAACCAAGCTCGGCCAAAGTCGGCAGGCTATTGTTATTCAACTCGCCCACAGCTACTGCATCATTTAAGGCTTGAGTCTCTGGAATAGGGAAGCATTGCGGGATCGAAATACTCAGTTGTTCATAGCAGTATTTTTTAAATGTACCGAAGACTTGATAGGGTTGATTGGATTTATTGCGAATTGAACCGACAGGGAACAGAGTGCGATCATGATATAAAACCAAATCACGATTACTTTGATTCAATTGTGTTTGAACTTGGAAATCTCGATTTAATTCATTAACACCGCACTCAATATTGGCGTGTACATTTTCAATGTCCAGTTTGTGACAGAGTTGATTGATCTCTGCTGCAATATTTTCCCATAAGGGAACAGTGCGGATAATCAGCGGAATTTGAATAGAAGCAAGTTCTTGTTGAATGGCTTGAATTTGACGTAAATAAAAATCAAGCTTAATTGGTGCATCGTCATGCATCCGCCATTGCTCAGGTGAAAGAATCACCAGTGCAATTACAGGACCGCTTTGTGCTGCATGCCATAGGGCCGTATGGTCTTGAATACGTAAGTCTTGACGGAACCAAAGAAGTTGTTTTTGCATAGGATTGATAGGAATGGATTCATTCACACTAGATTTTCATCAATTTAAACCAATACGCATAAAAAAGGCAAAGTAAAAACTTTGCCTTTTCGATCAGATCAAGCAGATCTTAGTGGTGATGACCACCTGCACCGTGTACATGACCGTGCTCTAATTCTTCTGGAGAAGCATCACGAACTTCTGCGATTTCAACTTCAAAAGTAAGATCTTGGCCAGCTAATGGGAAGTTAGCATCAACGATGATGTTGTCACCTTCGATTGCTTTAACAGTAACGATTTGAACACCATCATCAGTTTGAGCTTGGAACTGCATACCAGCTTCAATGTTCTCAACACCTTGGAACATTTGAGCAGGAACTTCTTGAACGAGGTCAGGGTTATATTCGCCATAACCTTCAGCAGCTGGGATAGTGACTGTAAATTTGTCACCTACAGTTTTACCTTCTAAAGCTTTTTCTAAACCAGGAATGATGTTACCTGCGCCATGTAAATATGCAAGTGGTTCACCTTGTGATTTATCGAGAGTTTCACCCTCAGCGTTAGTCAGCGTATAGTGGAAAGAAACCACGTTGTTATTTGCAATAGCAGTCATGTTATTGATCCATTCGGTAATCGATAATTTTAAGGCTACATCATAAAGTGAAAAGCAATTTTTGTAGACTAAAATTACTAAAAAATTGCATTTTCATCTGTATTTTGACCATTTTTTCATAAATATGGGCAAAAATTTAAATTTCAATGCAATTTTATTTTTGGCGCGATTTTTCGTGTAACAAAATCTTTAGCCGTTAACAAGCCTGCATGAGCATAGCCATATATCGTCGCTTGATGAATACGATATAAAGACACATACATCGATTTTGCCACGAAGCCTTGAACATTGACCTGACCAAGTAGCTCACCGACCGCTTTATTTTCACTGAGTGATACCAGTGAGCCTTTGTCTGCGAACTGGAACATTGGCTGTGGTCGTCCTTTGATACGTGCATTCATTGCATCTACAAGAAACGAAGCTTGTTGACTTGCGACTTGTGCACGTGGACCAAGTGGTGCTTCTCTTGCATCTAAGATACAGTGGGCGCAATCACCAAAGGCAAAAATGTTTGGATCAGCCTGAGTCTGTAAGGTTGCGTATACGTTTAAACGCCCCATGCGATCTTTTTCAAAGCCTGCTAAGTTGGCAATTACTTTAGGGGTTTTTATCCCTGCTGCCCAAACTTTTAATTGTGCTTCTACGGATGTGCCATCACTAAAATAGACTTTTTCAGCATCTACTTTTTCAACACGTTTGCCCGTTAATACATCTATTTTCATTCGTTGTAATTGCTGTGTGGCATGCTCAGCCATTTTTTCAGAAAGTGCAGGTAAGATACGATCAGCGCCTTCAACCAAAGTAATTTTGACATTGTTTGGGTTAATTTTATTTAAACCATATTTATAAAAGTTCTGTTTGGCTTGAACCAACTCAGCTGAAAGTTCAACACCTGTTGCGCCTGCACCAATCACGGCAATGTGTAATTCACGATCAATATTTTTATTTTGTGCATCTAAATACAAGTGCAGTAAGTCCTGTTGGAAGACTTCTGCTTGTTGGCGACTGTCGAGATAATGACAAAATTCTTTAACTCCAGGCGTATTAAAGTCATTGGAGACTGAGCCGACGGCCAGAATTAAAGTGTCATAATGCAGTGTGATTTGCTCTTGATTGGATTCATATTTACTGGTTTGGGTTTTGCTAAGCTCGATGGTTTTGTTATCACGATCTAAATGTTCAAAACGGCCCAAGACAAATTCATAGTGATGCTTGGCTGCATGCGCATAATAATTGGTTTCTTCATCACTTGGGTTCATGGTACCAGCCGCAATTTCATGCAGCAATGGTTTCCAGATATGGGTGAGTTTTTGGTCAACAAGGGTGATTTTGGCTTTTTTACTCTTTCCAAGCGTATCACCGAGTTGTGTCACCAGTTCTAAACCACCAGCGCCACCACCAACAATCACGATATGATGTAGATTTGACATAGAAAACCTAAATTGTTGTTATGAAAATAGAATGGCATAAATATGCCATTCTATTTAATTGTTTAGGTTTTTTTTGTATTACAGGTTACATAATTATAATAAATCTAAGTAAATTGGTTGGTTTTAATTAAATTCCAAAAATTGACTTGATCCATTCTATTAAACGTTCAAACCAAGAGGCTTGTTCGATATGCACTTCATCTTCAATATCAAAACTTTGAATCAGTTGATTGTTTTGGTAAACATTCACTTTTGCCAAATGCATGATCTTTTCTAAAGGTGCGGTAAGTGATGTCTCATTCAGTTCAACATTCAAATGGGTTTGAGTTGTTGTAAGCGGTTCAACTGTTGCCAATAGACCATTTGCTTCAGTTTTCATAATACGGCTATTTACAACATCAAAAGTCGCTAAATCAATTGGTGTCGCATCGTTATATAAAGATGTGGTAATGAGTTGAGGTTTTTTTGCTTCAACCTTAAACATTTTCAAGGTGGATTTAACCACAGGGAGCTCAGCAATCAGCTGTTTGTCTTTAATTGCGACTTCATCACGGGTATAGGCATAGCCCAAGTTTAACAGTTTATGTGCAATTTCCGCGCGTTTAACTGCACTTTTTGCACCCATCACCACCACAATTAAACGACGATCAGGAGACTCTGTAATGGCAGAAGGACGATGCGCTGTCAGTGCTAAGTTATAGCCTGCTGCTTTGGTAAAACCTGTTTTTAAACCATCTACACTTGGATCAGACTTTAAAACAAGGTTGGTGGCATGATGAAAATGTTGGTTATAACTAAAACTTGGCATCACTGAATAATGCATATATTCAGGGGTTTGTGATGTCACTGCTTGACCTAAGATCGCCATATCATGCGCTGACGAAAAATGATCAGGCATGGTAATACCGGGAGGGTTGGCAAAATGAGTATCCTTCATTCCCAAGGCTTGTGCTTCTTGATTCATACGAGCAACAAATGCAGGTACGCTACCTGAGATGCGTTCTGCCAGTGTTACTGCTGCATCATTGGCAGACATCACAATCAATCCAGCAAGAAGTTGGTCAATTGAGATTTGCTCACCTTGCTTTAGGTACATTTGAGATTCATCCCATTGCACCATCTGAACCACAGGGGTTGCAGTAATAATCTCTTCTTTTTTGATATGACCCGCTTTGAGTTCTTTCAACGCAATATAAGCGACCATCATTTTGGTCATGGATGCTGGTGCGCGCTGTACATGACTATTATATTCAGCAATGGTTTGACCCGATTGCGTATCTAATATTGTCCAAGCTTCAGCTTCAACAGATTGCGGATTAATATTAAGTAAAGCGGCGTTAACAAACGTGGAGCAAACCAAGCCAGTTATCGCGATAAAAGAAGCAAGAATTTTCAACAGATTTACCTTTAAGCCAATCCTATGGCAAGAGTGCATAAACTTTGCGAATGCTATGCCTTTTTTTCACTCTTCGCTAGTCAGAATAGTAGACAATTTCGACTAAAATCGCCTGACTTTGTAAAAAAATGCTAATCTAATTGGTAATTTCTCACTGTCTATTTTCGAATATATATTTATGTTGCATTATCAGATTGAATTTGACGATTACCGTCAGCACCTCATTCATGTCACATTGCGCTTTCTGGCGAACCCTACCCAAGTTTTGTCACTTCCTACATGGATTCCTGGTAGCTATTTGATCCGTGAATTTTCTAAACATATCGAATCTGTGAAAGCCTATGATGAAGCGGGTCGTCAACTGCAAATTAATAAGTTTGAAAAAAATAAATGGCGTTTATATAACACCGACCATGAACTGATTACTGTTGAATATGATGTTTATGCCTATGACCTTTCGGTACGTGGCGCGTATGTCGATCAAACCCGTTTATATGTCAATCCTGCTTGTGTCTGCCTAGGGCTACAAGACCAAGAAGAATCAGCAATCGAAGTTGAAGTATTTTTACCTGAAGAATTAAAGCATTTTCAAATTGCCACAGGTTTAGAATCAAGAAGCTTGGTGAAAGGGCGCTATACCTTAAAAGCCAACAATTATGCACAATTGATTGATGCACCATTTGAATTGGCGGATCAAACCCGTTTTAGTTTTGAAGCGAACGGGATTCCACATGAATTTGTGGTTTCTGGTCAGCATACAATGAATGCAGCGCGTATGAAGCAAGACCTTGAAAAAATCTGTAGTACAGAAATTTCAATGTTTGGTTCAGCGCCTTTTGAAAACTATACTTTTATGACTATGGCAACTGGCAATAGTTATGGTGGTTTAGAGCATCCTAATAGTACTAGCCTGATTTCGCCACGTGATGATTTTCCTAAAGTAAATGAACCTGTAGAGCCTTCTGCGGATTATCAACGCTTCCTTGGATTGTGTAGCCATGAATATTTTCATTCGTGGTTGGTTAAATTTATCCGCCCTGAAAATTTTGCAAATTATGATTTGGATCAGGAAGGCTATACCTCACTGTTATGGATTTTTGAAGGTTTCACCTCTTATTACGATGATTTGATTCTGTATCGCAGTGGTGTGATTTCTCAAGCATCTTATTTAAAGTTGTTAAAAGGGCAAATTGATCGTTATCTACAAAATCCAGGACGTTTTATTCAATCTGTTTCAGAGTCTAGTTTTGATGCTTGGATTAAATTTTACCGTCAGGATGAAAACTCAAATAATGCTGGAACCAGTTATTACAATAAAGGCTGTTTGGTTGCACTCAGTTTAGATTTAGGTCTACGTTTACGTGGTTCTAGTTTGGATGCCTTAATGCGCCGTTTGTATGAAAATACCCAAAAGGGCATGCAAGTCAATGAGCGTACGATTGTCGAACTGTGTAATGAACTGACTGGCGATAATTGGATCGAACAGATTAATCATTTGATTAATACCACAGATGAGTTACCACTGGATCAATTGTTCCCTGAATTTGGTTTGAGCTATAGCTTGCAAAATGAAAAAGCACTTCCATTTGGTTTGAAAGTTGCTGAAAAAGCTGAGGGTGTCATTATTCAGCAAGCGCGTCGTGATGGTGTTGGTGCAAAAGCGGGGCTGTCTGCCAATGATGTGATCATTGCGATTGATGGTTTAAAAGCGTCTGAAAAACTTTTAAACCAATATGCAAAACAGCAAGGTCAATTTACAGTTTATGCATTCCGTCGTGATGAGTTTTTACAATTTGAGTTGCAAGGTGGTGAAGTTGCGTTGACTAGGGTTGAGTTAACTGTATTAGATCAAGCCAAAGCTGAGAAATGGTTAAAGGCTTAATTAAGTTGTGTATCAAGAAAAACCGATGTTAAAAAAACATCGGTTTTTTTATGCCTAAAATTTAACTTGGTATGATCAATCAATTCCCACGATATGTTGAATATCCATAAGGGCTAATCAAGAGAGGAATATGGTAATGTTCAAGACTTCCATCAATCACAAAAACCACAGGAACTTCTGGGAAAAAAGCACGTTGGTTATTTTGTTTAAACCATTCACCTGTTTGAAAAGTAACCTTGTAGACACCTTTATCTAAGGCTTTGTTTTCAGGGTATAAAGATGAAATTCGCCCATTACTATCAGTACTTCCCTCATTAATTTTTACCCATTTATCTTTTTGTTGCGCTTCAAGAATGACTTTAACATTGCTTGAAGGTAAGCCATTTTCAAGATTTAATACATGTACACTTAATGGGTTTTGGGCAAAACAAAGCCCAGAAAATAGGGTTGCTGAAATAGCTAAAGTTAATTTTTTCATCATCAATTTTTACTAAGACTAAAATCACTATGTTAAGGTCAAGTTGAAGTGTTGCCGTTAAAAAAATGTAAAATTATATTAATCGTTAAAATTTAACGATGTATGAAAAATAAAATAATATTGATTTAACAATAAGATAGATAATTAAAATAATAGATAAAACAGTATCGTTAAGAGATTTCTAAATGAAATGCTTAGGCTTGCAAACGAGCCAGTCTAAAAAACGATGCGTATTTTATTTAGATGCTTACATAAGTGAGAAACCGATTTGACTGGATAAATACTCTATAAAAATTTTGTCAGATTTAAACTTACATACCGTACTTGGCGATTTATACAACTAATTATAATGTGATTTGAGGCAGTCAAAAAACTGAAGCAAACCTTAGCCTTGTGGGTTTTTAAATGGTATAGTCAAAGATTATTGTTAAGTTTTTATAAATAAAATATTAATCAACTATTTATAGTTGGTGGTTAAATCTAGTCCAATATGTACTTTGTCGTGGTCTAACACGATGTGCGAATCATACATTCGGCAGTGAGAAGGAAAATATAATATGAAAAAATCTCTTTTCAATATTCCACGGATAGTTTTGTGTTGTGTTTTGCTATTGGCGACATCTGTTGCACGTGCAGACGGTACAGGCAAGCTACAGTTTCTATATACGGCTTATTTAGATGTACCAGCCTTGTTTCCAAAAACACTTGCTTCATGTAAGAAGTTTGATGCATCGACAGAGCCAGAACTACAACGCTTGTATGATCAGTGGTATCAACAGCACGGGCGTTACCAGAAGGAATTGCAACAGCTGATATTCAAATATCTTAGTAAACAAATGGGGACAGCAAAAACAAAGAAGGTTATTGCTGAGATTAAAAAAGAAGTTAAAGGTGAGCTAGTAAGCTTATATTTTCCACAAAATCATACTTGGACCGACAATTGGTTTTGTACTAAATTGCTCCCTGAAGATTTGACTGGGAAGGGCTTAATGTTGAATTACGCAGACTACGTTGAGGAACTTAAGCAGAAAGTAAAATAAAGACATTTATTTTAATTTAAGCGACTTTCTGATTTTGAAATCAGTCAAAGTCGCTAAGTCTATGAATCGGAAATGATTTATTTTAACCCAAATCTGCAACAACAGTAAAATGAGGTAAATAAGCTAAAGCGCCATCCATTTTTAAATTCATGATTCCCAGTTAAAAGAAATCAACATATTTGTCATTAAACTTTCTAACTGTATATTTTAAAATCATCCAACAATAAATTTATTCTAAATTCATAATACAAAAGGGTAATGTCAATGAAAAAGCGTTTCTTAAAGCTCATCACAATTGCATGTGGTTTAGGCATAGCTCCACTTGGATTTGCTGCAAATTGTTCAAGTACAATCAGTAATAATGCTGTGGCAAACTTAACTGTACCAGCAGGTGCAACATGTACCTTAAATAGTACATCCGTTGATGGAAATGTGAATGTACTCAATGGTGGGAGTTTGATTTTAAATAATTCTTCAGTGAGTGGAAATGTGCAAGCCAATACCGCCAAAGTATTGAAATTGGTCAATTCTTCTGTTGAGGGGGATGTGCTTGCAGGTCAGGTTTCGTCAATATTGAGCTTAAATAAATCAATGATTTCAGGAAATTTACAATGCTCTACACTGACGAAACTACAAAGCAGTATGAGTAGTGTTGAAGGTAAAACTACAGGGAAGTGTCGTTAAAGATCAAAAATATCTGTAAAAAAGCACTCAATTTTGAGTGCTTTTTTGACGCTTAAATTTTTTGAACAATGACTTAAGCTTCGATGGCTTGTACCGCAATTTTTTTCGCAGGATCAACTTTACGACGTACCACTGGAACAGGTTCACCATAATATTGACGATCTGCAAAATAGCTTGAACGAACCATTGGAGCAGCCCAGATATTTCTGAAACCAAGTTTGTGACCGTGTGCAGTATAACGCTCAAATTCTTCTGGCGTAACAAAGCGATCAATTGGCGCATGTTCTTTAGAAGGCTGTAAGTATTGACCAATTGTCACATAATCGACACCATGTGCATGTAGATCATCTAACAGGGCAATCACTTCTTCTTCGGTTTCACCAATACCCACCATCAAACCACATTTTGTTGGCACATCAGGGCAGTATTCTTTAAACATTTTTAATAAGTTTAAAGAATGTTGATAGTCTGAACCCGGGCGCATCGCTTTATAGAGGCGAGGTACTGTTTCGATGTTATGGTTAAATACATCTGGTGGACATTCGGTCATGATACGCAGTGCAATATCCATACGACCACGGAAATCTGGAACCAATATTTCTAATAGTGTTTTTGGGCTGAGTTGACGCGCTTCTTGAATACAATCAACAAAATGTTGCGCACCACCATCCAAAAGATCATCACGGTCTACAGAGGTAATCACTGCATACTTTAAACCGAGATTGGCGATGGTTTCTGCCATATGACGAGGTTCATCAGGATCAAGTGCATTTGGACGACCATGTGCAACATCGCAGAACGGGCAGCGACGGGTACAAATATCACCCATGATCATAAAGGTTGCAGTACCACCACCGAAACATTCTGGAAGGTTAGGACAAGCTGCTTCTTCACACACAGTATGTAATTTTTGTGCACGTAAAGTGGTTTTGATTCGTTGAACTTCATCAGGCGCAGCCATTTTGACACGAATCCAGTCCGGCTTTCGTGGTGCTTCAACCGTCGGAATAACTTTTACAGGTATACGAGCAACTTTTTCCGCGCCACGTAATTTGACACCCTGTTCTGGTTTACGGTTCTCTGACATATTCAACTTTTCCACTGTTTTCTACGGGGGAGATTATGCTCATTATAGCGGAAATGCAAAAAGATAGGGCAAAAACACTATTCATATACTAAATGTCGTTATCACAGAATATATGCATGCGAAATACAGAAAATTGTTTTGGTTTAGGTCATAATATCGCATAAGACAAGAGATAGACTGAATTTACTATAAGGAGCTTTGAATGCCACGTAAGAAAGAAGTCGTTAGTGGGAAATTTGTGAAATACGATGCGGTCGTACTTGGCTCTGGTCCTGCTGGTGAAGGCGCGGCAATGAAGCTTGCTAAATCGGGTAAGCGTGTTGCAATTGTAGATATTCGTGAGCAACTTGGTGGTAACTGTACCCATGTCGGCACCATCCCAAGTAAGGCTTTACGTCAGACAGTTTCAAGTATTATCCGTTACCAACGTGATCCAATGTTTAAAAAAGTAGGGGATTGGAAACAATTCACTATGAAGCAAGTTTTGCGTAATGCGCATAAAGTGATTCAACAGCAAGTTGATACCCATTCACGTTTTTATGACCGTAACCATATTGATGTATTTCACGGTCGCGCATATATCCAAGATAAAAATACGGTGATTATTTTTAGTGAAGATGGTGTTAAAGAAACTTTAGTTTTCAAACAGCTTGTGGTTGCCACAGGTAGCCGTCCTTATCACCCGCAAGGTCTAGACTTTAACCATCCGCGTGTATTTGATTCAGATAAAATTTTAGATTTGGATTACCCAATTCATAAAATTATTATTTATGGAGCGGGTGTAATTGGTTGTGAATATGCATCTATCTTTATTGGTTTAGACCATAAAGTTGACTTGATCAATACACAACATCAGCTGCTCAGTTATCTCGATGATGAAATTGCTGACGCGTTGTCTTATCACCTACGTGAACAAGGCGTGTTAATGCGTCACAATGAGCAAATTGATCATTTAGAAACGTTTGATGATCATGTGGTCTTGTATTTGCAAAGCGGTAAAAAAATTAAAGCTGATGCCATTCTTTGGTGTAATGGCCGTTCAGGAAATACCGATGGTTTAGGTCTTGAAAATGTAGGCATTACACCAAATAGCCGTGGGCAACTTGCGGTAAATGATCAATATCAAACCGAAGTTGAAAATATCTATGCAGCAGGTGATGTTGTGGGTTGGCCATCCCTTGCTTCTGCAGCATATGACCAAGGTCGTTGCGCTGGTTCAAATATGAGCGGCGAAGAAAATGTTAAACCAGTGAAAGATATTCCGACTGGGATTTACACCATCCCTGAAATTTCATTCTTTGGTAAAACTGAAAGTCAGTTAACTGCTGAAAAAATTCCATATGAAGTTGGACAAGCATCATTCCGTCATTTGGCGCGTGCGCAAATTACAGGGGATACAGTCGGCGAGCTTAAACTGTTATTCCATCGTGATACCTTAGAGTTATTAGGTGTGCATTGTTTCGGCAATAATGCGGCCGAAATTATTCATATTGGACAGGCAGTGATGCAAAGTGGAAACAATACCATTAAGTATTTTGTTGAAACGACATTTAACTATCCAACAATGGCAGAAGCCTATCGTGTGGCAACATTGAATGGTATGAATCGTTTGTTCTAAACAAATATTCAGAATTAAAAACCCGTAAGTCATCTTGCGGGTTTTTTTATGCCATTTTTAAAAAATTTGATGTATGAACTGCATAGTCTTAAGTGGTTCAAAGGTTTATCATAGCGGCAGTTAAACTTGTGGATGACGCTATGAAAATTGTTGCAGATGAAAATCTAGCATTTACTGAATATTTCTTTTCAGAATTCGGAACCATTCATCAAGCAGCAGGACGCAATTTGACTCATCATGATGTGAATGATGCAGATGCGTTATTGGTACGCTCTATAACAAAAGTCAATGAACAATTGATCCAAGATACAGCACTAAAATTTGTTGGTAGTGCAACCATAGGTACAGATCATCTAGATATTCCAGCATTAGAAAAGCATCAAATTGCATGGTCAAATGCAGCAGGTTGCAATGCACAAGCCGTTGCAGAATATGTGATTACGGCTTTACTGCATCTCAATCAAGATTTTCTAGATTTAGGGAAAAAGTTTACTTTAGGCATTATTGGTCTAGGCAATGTGGGAACACGATTAGCATATATGGCTCAGTTGTTGGGCTGGAATGTAATTGGCTATGATCCCTTGGTACAACGAGAAAATGTTCAGCAAGTTGAATTTGACGCTTTATTAAAGAAAGCCGATGCGATCAGCATACATGTGCCTTTAACCCAAACAGGGCCGTTTGCAACACATCATTTAATCAATGCTGATGCATTGGCGCTAATGCAGCCAGAGACCATTTTAATTAATTCAGCGCGTGGTGCTGTTGTTGAAGAAGCAGCATTAATGGCAGATATCTTAAAAACACGTCGTAAAGTGGTGTTGGATGTTTTTGAACATGAGCCTGAGATTTCACAACGTCTACTGGATTTAATTACAATCGTGACGCCACATATTGCGGGTTACAGTCTCGAAGGTAAAGCACGCGGTACTCAGATGATTTATGATGCATTTTGTAAAACATTTGCCTATACCGCACATAAGAAATTTGAATCACAATTACCGGCATGTGAACAATATTTTTATGGCAATAACATTAAACAAACGCTGAAAAAATACTTAACTGAAATTTACAATATTCAGCGAGATGATGAAAATTTAAGAGATTGCTTAAAGGATGGCAAGGTGGATCAAAAAGCTTTTGATTACCTTCGTAAAACTTATCCTTTGCGCCGTGAATGGGCTGCTCATGGAGGGCCAAAAGCATGAGCATAGATTTTAAACCGACTTGTGATATTCAGGCGCTTAAAGCACGAGCAAAACTCTATAGACAAATTCGCCAATTTTTTATTGAGCGTGATGTTTTAGAGGTTGAAACTCCGATCTTGTCTCAAGCAGGTGTAACCGATGTCCATCTGGCTTCTGTACAGGCTCAGCGTCATGTACATGGCAAAAAACAAACGCATTATTTACAAACTTCACCAGAGTTTGCCATGAAGCGTTTATTGGCGAGTGGCAGTGGTGCGGTTTATCAAATTTGTAAAGTTTTCCGAGATGATGAACATGGGCGTAAACACAATAGTGAATTTACTATGTTGGAATGGTATCGTCCGCAGTTCAGCTTGAAAGATTTGATGCTAGAAGTCACTGATTTATTGAATGTGGTTTTGGATGAACGTTTTGGTGAAGTTCGACCAACCGTACTCAGTTATAAGCATGCATTTATTGATCGTTTGGACTTGAATCCACTGCAAGCAACTTTGCAACAATTAAAAGATGTGGCACACCGTGTAGGACTCAATCTGGATTTGGGTGATGATCGTTTGGCCTATATTGATTTGTTATTTTCTCATATGGTTGAGCCAAGTTTAGGTTTTGATACGCCGGTATTTTTAACTGATTTCCCCCCAGAATTGGCCTCTTTGGCAAAGACTAAATTGGATGAGGATGGTGAGTTAGTTGCTGCACGTTTTGAGCTCTATATTGAAGGGTTAGAACTTGCCAATGCCTATGATGAGTTGATTGATGCTGAGGTTTTGCGTAGTCGTTTTCAAGCAGATAATACTGAGCGTGAAAAGCTGGGTTTACATGTGATGCCAATCGATGAGTATTTGCTCGCTGCTTTACCGAATATGTCAGATTGTGCGGGTATTGCTTTGGGAATTGATCGTTTGTTAATGGTGGTGATGAACCAAATGAAATTGGAAAAGGTGATTACATTTCCTGCAGATGTGTCTTGATATAAAATCGTTTGGGCCATAGGCTGATATTTATAAATGCTATGCTCACAGAATGATTGAATATTATTTAAAAGAAAATACGATATCTAAAAAAGCCTCTCATTACTGAGAGGCGTTTTTTTTAAACCGTATGATGATGATGACCTAACTCATGCTTTAAATCAGCAATCGCTTCAATACGTTTTTGAATCAACATTTCACCGATATCAGGACCTTGAATATCTGAGGGTAAATCCGATGCTTTAATCGTGCGTACAGTTTTCATTGCATCTAATAGGTAATGCGCTTGTGGGTATTCGCGATTTTCTAAACCTAAGCGGCCTTTAGCATCACATTCACAGGCTTGCGCAAAAGCTTCGACCCGCTCAGGACGACGCAGCACATCTAAACGCTGTAACAAACGCCATAAGGTGCCTGGTTTTAAGGTAAAAGCCTGATGACATTTTAAATGTTCTTTACACACGGCTAGAGCAAGCTGTTTCGTTTGAGTGGGTACACGTAAACGATCACACACATCTGTGACAGGCTGAATCCCACGTTCTTCATGCATGATATGACGAGGTAATTCATCTTTCGGTGTTAAAGCTTTGCCCAAGTCATGTACCAATACTGCAAAACGAACATCTAAAGAATAATTGGCTTTACATGCTTGCTGTAAAGACATCAGTGTATGAATACCGCAATCAATCTCAGGATGATATTCAGGTCGTTGTGGAACGCCAAACAGGGCATCTATTTCAGGAAAGAGCACTTTTAATGCACCACACTCACGTAACACTTCAAAGTAAACATCGGCATGACGTTCCATTAAAGCACGAGAGGTTTCTTTCCAAACACGTTCAGGTGTCAGTGCTTCTAATTCGCCAGATTCAGCCAATTGACGCATCAATGTAAGTGTTTCATCAGCAATGCGAAAACCGTATTGCGCATAACGAGCAGCAAAACGAGCCACGCGCAGTACGCGTAAAGGATCTTCTGCAAAAGCGTCTGAAACGTGACGTAGGATTTTATGTGCTAAATCATCTTGTCCATGATAGGGATCATACACTTGACCTGCTTCATCCATCGCGATGGCATTGATGGTTAAGTCACGACGAATTAAATCCTCTTCTAAGGTGACATCTGGATCGGTAAAAAACTCAAATCCATGATAACCGTGTCCCGATTTACGCTCAGTACGGGCTAGGGCATATTCTTCTTTTGTTTTGGGATGTAAAAACACAGGGAAATCTTTCCCAACGGGTTGATAACCTTGGGCAAGAAGTTGCTCTGGCGTAGCGCCAACAACAACATAATCCTTTTCGTGATAGGGATGACCGAGTAAATGATCTCTAACGGCACCGCCTACTAAATAAACTTGCATGAAAAAACCTCTATTCTTAATGCCATCATGCAACAGAATAGAGGTTTTCTCAAGTACAGAACTTGAGTGATTGACTAAAGTTCTGCGGTATTGATGTTAAATTGACTTCAAGCTTAGCCTTCAGCTTGTTGAATCTCAGCAACGGTTAAAGCTGTCATATTAACTAAACGACGTGTTGTCGCTGTAGGTGTTAAAATATGCACAGGTTTAGCAGCACCAAGCAAGATAGGACCAATAGTCACATTATTGCCTGACGTTGATTTTAACAAGTTGAATGAAATATTTGCCGCATCAAGATTTGGCATAATCAACAAGTTCGCTGAACCTTTGAAGCGTGAATTTGGGAATGCAAAATGACGAATATTTTCATCAAGTGCAGCATCTGCATGCATTTCGCCATCTACTTCTAATTCAGGTGCGATTTCAGTCAAGATTTCAAATACTTTACGCATTTTTTGTGCACTTGGATCATTTTGATCTGAACCAAAGCTAGAATGCGAAAGTAATGCAACTTTCGGCGTCATACCGAAACGACGAACTTCTTCAGCAGCTAAAATAGTCATTTCAGCAAGCTGTTCAGCAGTCGGGTTGGTATTTACATATGTATCTGCCATAAAGATATTGCGATCTTCAAGCATCAATGCATTAAGCGTAAAGAAGTTATTACGACCTTCTTTTAAACCAATCACATTTCTCACAAAGTCTAAATGGATATCATAACTTGCATAAGTACCGCATAGCATACCATCTGCAAGACCATGACGAACCAACATTGCTGCAATCAAGGTAGAACGACGACGTGTTTCACGTTGTGCATACTCAGGCGTTACACCTTTACGTTGCATCAAGTTGTAATAGTCATCTGCAAACTTATCGTAATCAGGATTCTTTTCTTGATCTACGATGGTAATATTTACACCGTGTTCAAGACGCAAACCTAATTTTTTGATATTTGCTTCAATGACTGCAGTACGACCGACCAAAATAGGTTGTGCTAAACCTTCATCAACCGCGATTTGAATCGCACGTAATACACGAAGATCTTCACCTTCCGCATAAGCAATACGTTTAGGCGCTGTTTTCGCTTGTGCAAAAATTGGTTTCATCATCAATGCTGAATTATAAACAAATTCAGATAGACGTTGACGATAAGCCGAGAAATCCGCAATTGGGCGACTTGCAACACCTGAATCCATTGCAGCTTGTGCAACAGCAGGAGCAATTTCAAGAATTAAGCGTTGATCAAGTGGACGTGGAATTAAGTAATCACGACCAAATGATGCAGATTTTTCACCATAAGATGCGGCATCCGCTTCAACATGTGCCATACGTGCAATTGCATGTACACAAGCAATTTTCATTTCTTCATTAATCGTCGTAGCGCCAACATCTAGCGCACCACGGAAGATATAAGGGAAGCAAAGCGCATTGTTTACTTGGTTCGGATAATCTGAACGACCAGTTGCCATGATTACATCTGGACGTACTTCATGTGCATGTTCAGGTAAAATCTCTGGATCTGGGTTTGCCAATGCAAAGATGATTGGATCAGCCGCCATAACTTTAACCATTTCTTTGGTTAAAATGCCTGCCGCAGAAAGGCCAAGGAACATATCTGCATCTGCAATCACATCTGCAAGTTGAGTACCCTCAATATCTTGCACATAACGCTTTTTAGACTCATCCAAGCCTTCACGTTTAGTGGTCAATAAACCGCGTGAGTCAGCAACCACGATATTTTCTTTTTTAGCACCAATTGCACACAGCAAGTCTAAACAAGAAAGTGCCGCAGCCCCTGCACCTGAAGCAACAATTTTGATTTCGTCAATTTTTTTGCCATTCAATTGCAAAGCATTGAGAAGGGCTGAACCTACAATAATTGAGGTACCGTGTTGGTCATCATGGAACACAGGGATTTTCATGCGTTCACGAAGCTTTTGCTCAATATAAAAACACTCTGGTGCTTTAATATCTTCGAGGTTAATACCACCAAAAGTAGGTTCTAAAGCCGCAACGATATCCACAATTTTGTCAGGATCATTTTCAGCAATTTCAATATCAAAAACGTCTACACCAGCAAACTTTTTAAATAATACGCCTTTGCCTTCCATTACAGGCTTAGATGCTAATGGACCAATATTACCTAGACCTAAAACGGCTGTACCATTACTGACCACTGCAACCAAGTTGCCACGAGCAGTATAAAGCGCTGCTTTTGAAGGGTCTTTTTCAATTTCTAAACAAGGCGCTGCCACACCTGGTGAGTAAGCAAGCGCAAGGTCATGTTGATTGACAAGTTGCTTACTTGGCGTAACGCTAATTTTTCCTGGTGTTGGAAATTCGTGATAGTAAAGGGCTTGCTGTTTTAAAGATTGATCATCCATCTGAATCTCGATTATTACATGTTCCAGCGAGGCTGGTGGTTTGACTAAATTTCATCGAATATAACATTTGTTGAGCGATACCGACAGTCAAAAAATAGTTATTTCAAACAAAGTAATAGATATAAAGTCTAAAAAAATTAACAAATCTTTATAAGTTTATGCTGTTCCAAATATTTTGTGCTGTCCGCAGATGACAATGCTTTGGAAAAGTAAAAGCCTTGTAAAATATAACAACCGTGTTTTTGTAAAAATAACGCTTGCTCTTTAGTTTCAACGCCTTCAGCCACTAAGGTAATGCCGATTGCATTGCCCATAGCAATAATCGCATTGACGATTGCTTCGTCTTTTTCTTGTCCAATTTTTGAAATAAAAGCACGATCTATTTTTAAGATATCAAAAGGGTAACTGGTTAGATAAGCTAAAGATGAGTAGCCTGTTCCAAAATCATCCAAAGAAATAGAAATATGGCGATCTTTTAATTGTTGTAGGAGAAAATTAACTTCTTCTGACTTATCAAACAAAGAAGATTCAGTCAGTTCCAGTTCAAGCATATCACCTGAAATATTATATTTTTTAAGGGCATAATCGATATCTTTAACCAACTGTCCGCGGTAAATTTGTTGTGCCACAATATTGATCGATACCCTAAAATGATCAAAACCAAGGGATTGCCACTGCTGTATTTGCTTACAGGTTTCATGCAATACAATTAAACCAATATCTGAAATGAGGCTGGTTTCTTCGGCAAGCGGGATAAAAATGTCTGGCAAGATATAACCCAAAGTTGGATGTTGCCAGCGGACTAATGCTTCAAAACCATAAATACGTTGAGTTTTAACACAGATTTTAGGTTGATAATGTACGGTCAGTTCTTTGTGTTTTATGGCTTTTCTTAATTCGTTTTCTAAGTTGATCCCTTGATTGAGCAACGGAGTTTTTTTGTTTGAATAAAAATATACGGTGTTTCCGCCTAAACGTTTGGCTTCGTGTAATGCTGATTCTGCATGACCATTGAGACTGTCGAGCTGTAAGCCATGCTCTGGATATAGCGCAACGCCAATAGAAATGGTGATGGTTTGTTCTTGTTCTTTAACATCAAAAGGTTGTTTAAACGCATCTAAAATATGTTGTGTATGTTGATGAATATTGATGTTATTACTGCTTAAATTATAGATCACTGCAAAATCATCATTATTTAAGTAAGCTATCAAAGAGGCATTTGGACAACATAATCTTAATCTGTGAGCGACTTGTTTTAATAATTCATCACCTTCTTTATGGCTCATAAATTCATTGAATAATTTAAAACGGTCAATGTTGATACGTAAAACCGCAAAATTTTTAAATGAATCAGAATAGTGAATTAAATAATTATGCAGTTGTTGTTTGAAATAAAAGCGATTTGGCAAATCGGTCAGGATGTCATAATGTTCTAAATACGAGAGTCGTTGTTCTTGTTTTTTACGATCAGTTAAATCGGTAATAATGCCGACATAGTTGGAAAATTTATTTTTTTCATCATAAATTGCATTGATGTGTACCCAGAGTGCAAGTTTTTTCCCAGAGGTAAAATCAATCTGTAATTCAGACTCAAATTCTCCTTTTTGAATTAAACTTTGGGTAATCACATTATACATTTGTTGGGTACGAGAATTATTATTGATCGTGATATCAAATAGATGATTTCCAACGATATTGTGTTGTTTATAATCTAAGAGCTTTTCAAAATAAGGGTTCACTTCTAAGTAGCATAAATTATTATCTAAAATGAAAACACCTTCAGCCACTTGTGCTAATACATTTGCTGCAAGTTTTAGCTTTTCTTGGTCAGTCTTTTCTTTTTGAATGTCACGTTGGATACCCACCATTCTGAGCGGTTTGTTATTGGTATTCTTAGAAACCACTTTGCCAATGTCTTGAATCCAGCACCATTGACCATCTCGTTTAACACGGTAGATTGCCTCAAAGCGCTCAGTTTTGCCTTTGAGATGTTGTTTCAGTATGGTTTTATAATTGACAATATCATCAGGATGAACATATTCATCTACGCTATTGTGTTTTAGATTGAGTTGTTTGAATTCTGCACCGCTTTTTGAGTCGGAAATTTCAAAAGTTCTTTTTTCAATATTCCAGACCCAAGAGTGAATACCCGCGGTTTCATGGGCAAAAGCTAAGTTGGCCTGATGATTTTCTAAACGGTCATTCATCTGTTTAAAATCGAAAATTCGTTCTTTTACTTTTTGTTCTAATAAATGATTATGTAACTGCAATTCACTTTTCATGACCTGTGTTTTTGAGATTTCATTTTTGAGTTGTATTTCTAAGCCTTTATAATTTGCAAGTTGTTCTTGTGATTGCTTAAATAAAAACTTATTTTTCAGGTCTAATATTTCAGAATTAATATAAATTTTATGTGAAGCATAAGTGCTAAAGAATAATAAAGAGAACCAAACAATGAAAATAGTGCTATAGATTTCGTTGGTATTTTGAGGAAAAAGCAGGGGGAGCGTGAGCACTGGAATCGCAGAAGGCACAAATAAAGCAATAAAATAGCTAAATCTTTGATTGAGAAAATTCATTGCTAAAACATATGAAAAACTCAGCAAAAAGCTAGATAACAGAAATGAAAAAAATGGGTCAACCACATTTGGCATCATCATAAATTCTAAATTGATGATATAAACGCCAATCCCAAATAAGCTTCCTAAGATCAAACAAGAAAACTGAAAAAAAAGATCAAGATGTTTAAATTCTTGGACTTTATTTTGCTGTAAAAGATAGGTAGAAGAAAAAAATCCCGATAATATAAATAAAATAGTCAGAATAAACCAACCACTTAATAATTCAGAAGAAGTATTAAATAAGTAAATATAGATTAAAGCGTCACAGATACACGTAAAAAATACCCAGATAAAAAATATCCGGATATCTTTGGTTATCTTTCTGATGTTCGACGAATTCACATCATATGAAAGAAGCTCTTCCTGAACATCATTCATTAGCGCTTGCACCTCTGCTATTTTTAGAATGTGTAGGTTTAACGGAGCAACTATTTAAAATTTGCTAATTAATAGTTTCTTTGGAATTAAAATACTGTGAAATCATCCAATTTGCAATTATTTTACATGACATACATCACTTTTTAAAGCTTTGATAATTCAAAATTGATAAAGCAACTACAGGGGCAGTTTCAGTTCTTAAAATACGATCACCGATGCACCAATTTTTAAATCCATATTGGTTGGCCTGATCAATTTCAGCTTCATTTAAGCCACCTTCAGGGCCAATCAAAAGGGCAATATCAGGGCTTATATCTTTCAGTACATCTGTCTGCTCTTTTTCAGGCGCAAGGACAAATTTGCTCTGCGGTAATACATTTTTGATCCATTCGTTTAGGCTTAGAGGCGCTAAAATCTGCGGAACAAGATTCATACCACATTGTTCACAAGCTGCAATCGCTATAGCTTGCCAATGATCTAATTTCTTTTGATCTCGATCATATTTTAAACGCATTTCACAGCGTTCTGATGTGAGCAATTGAATTTGAGATACGCCCAATTCCACAGCTTTTTGAATCGCATAATCCATACGATCGCCCTTACTCATGACTTGTCCAAGTAGGGCTGTAAAAGCAGGGGTACGATTATCTGGATTAAATGAATTGACTAAAACAGAAGCAGATTTTTTAGCGACCGCTGTTAAAGTCACTTCATATTCACCGCCTTGTCCATTGAACAAGGTGGCTTTTTCACCCACTTGTGCACGCAATACTTTGACCCAATGATGAAATACTGTTTCAGTGAGTTCAACCGTAGTTTCGACAGCTAAATCAGTTTCAATATAAAAACGGGGCATGCAGTATTACTCACAAGTTGATGATGCAATTTTGATTTAAGCTAAACCGAGATCAAGTACCAATTGGCGGTTTGGCTCAGTATGATTCATGCTATAGAAATGCAAACTTGGTGCACCTCCTGCAATAAGGCGTTCACACAGTTTGATCACAACTTCATGTCCAAAGGCTTTGATACTTGCAGTGTCATCACCATAGGTCGCAAGTTGCTTACGAATCCAGCGCGGAATTTCTGCACCTGTCCCATCTGCAAAGCGGATTAAATTGCTGGCATTGGTAATTGGCATAATTCCTGGCGCAACAGGAATATCAATTCCTTGTTTTTGGATACGCTCTACAAAATAGAAATAGGCATCTGGATTAAAGAAAAATTGAGTGATGGCTGCATTTGCACCTGCTTTGACTTTTTCTGCAAAGTGCTGAATGTCTGCATC
This sequence comes from Acinetobacter sp. 1125_18A, assembly GCF_052824985.1. Classification (NCBI taxonomy): domain Bacteria; kingdom Pseudomonadati; phylum Pseudomonadota; class Gammaproteobacteria; order Moraxellales; family Moraxellaceae; genus Acinetobacter; species Acinetobacter sp. 1125_18A. The sequence continues at coordinate 49,626 of NZ_VTDG01000001.1, read as the reverse complement.
AAAGTTGTCAGCTTGTGGATGCATTTCAGGATATGCCGCAACTTCAATTTTAAAATGATCACCTGAGTGTTCACGAATAAAACGGACCAAATCAGTCGCATAAGGCAGTTCACCTAGGCCGACTTGACCTGAAGGTAAATCACCTCGAAGTGCAACAATACGATCAATCCCTTGAGCTTTATAGATATCGAGTAATTCAGCAATACGGACTTTGTCATCACCAATACATGAAAGGTGAGGGGCAACAGGTGTGCCTTTACCATTAAAGTCAGCAATTGCGGCTAGTGTACGTTCACGAGTAGAACCACCAGCTCCATAAGTTATCGAGAAAAACTCTGGATTTAAAAGCTGTAATTCTTGATGAACAAGCTTAAGTTTTTCCGCCCCTGCATCAGTTTTGGTCGGGAAAAACTCAAACGAAATTGGAACACGTTTGGTCATGGTTAAATCCTTTTTTATTCATACTTTTTTAATTTGTTTTAGCCTCTCCGAGGTCCTTTCCTAAAAGGAGAGGACCTTGCCTTTATATTCATTAATACGTTAATGAATATTGCTTTCTCCCTAAGAGAGAAAGCTAGGGAGAGGGGATTAAAACTTAGTACTTATAAGCCTCAGATTTAAATGGACCTTCAACTGCAACGCCCAAGTAATCTGCTTGAACTTGAGTCAATTGCGTCAATACACCACCAAAACCAGCAACCATTGCAGCAGCAACTTCTTCATCTAATTTCTTAGGAATCAGTTCAACACGGATCTGTGCTGCTTTTTGATCTTCTGGAAGATCAGCAAATTTCTCTGCGAATAAGTGCATTTGACCTAATACTTGGTTCGCAAAAGAACCATCCATCACGCGTGAAGGGTGACCTGTTGCATTACCAAGGTTAACCAAACGACCTTCTGAAAGAAGAATCAGGTAATCATTTTCATTTTCTGTACGATACACTTGGTGTACTTGAGGCTTAACTTCAACCCACTTGTAACCACGTAAATAGTTTGTATCGATTTCAGTATCAAAGTGTCCGATATTACACACCACTGAACCTGCTTTTAATGTATCTAACATTGCAGAATCACATACGTGGTAGTTACCAGTTGTTGTTACGATCAAATCAGTATTTTGAAGAAGGTCTAGGTTAATGTCTTCTTTTTTACCTGTTTGTACACCATTTTTATATGGAGAAACAACTTCATAACCGTCCATACATGCTTGCATTGCACAGATTGGGTCAATTTCAGTTACACGTACAATCATACCTTCTTGGCGAAGTGATTGAGCAGAACCTTTACCAACATCACCATAACCAATTACTAGCGCACGACGACCAGATAACAACATATCTGTACCGCGTTTGATTGCATCATTTAATGAATGACGGCAACCATATTTATTGTCGTTTTTAGATTTTGTGATTGAATCATTCACGTTAATTGCAGGAACTTTTAAAGTACCATCACGGAACATTTCGTTTAGACGTTGAACACCCGTAGTCGTTTCTTCTGTAATACCATGAATTTTAGCAATAAGTTCAGGATATTTTTCATGAACAACAGCAGTTAAATCACCACCATCATCAAGAATCATGTTGGCATCCCAAGGCGTGCCATTAACATTGATTTGTTGCTCAAGACACCACATGTATTCTTCTTCAGTTTCACCTTTCCAAGCGAATACTGGAACACCAGATGCTGCAATTGCTGCTGCTGCATGGTCTTGAGTTGAGAAGATGTTACATGAAGTCCAACGTACTTCTGCGCCTAATTCAACCAGTGTTTCAATTAAAACAGCAGTTTGAATGGTCATATGAATACAACCAAGAATTTTTGCGCCAGCAAGAGGTTTTGTTGCTGAATAACGTTTACGTAAGCCCATCAACGCTGGCATTTCTGCTTCAGCAAGTTTGATTTCTTTACGACCGTAGTCAGCGAGGGAAATATCTGCAACTTTATAATCTGTAAATGAAGCATTAACCGCGTTCATCACGATCTCCTTTATATTAAAAAAATATTGATCATTCAGTTCGCGGATGCCGTTGTTGATCAGCACGAAGGTCTGACCGAATCGTCGAGCCTAGCGATTTCACATTTATGTGCCTGTGAAAAAGTCGCAGCATCCCTCGACTGGCGACTATTGTACCTAGATTTTAATAGAGTTCAAATGTAGTTGGTTAATATTCAACTAAAAGATAGAATTGTTTTTGAATCGCTAAGCTATTCAAAAATATGATCAGTATTTACTGATATATAAACAGAAATAAAATCAAGATGATGCGTTTAAGCGTTTGCCAAGTGCTAGAGCTGTGCAACGATGATTGCAGTATTTGTGATTATGATGCGTGCTTTGCTTTTTCTATATCTGGTTTTTTTGGTTTAAAAAGTGAATATCGGGAACATTAAATTTATGGATATTGTAAAAATAATAGATCAGCATAGCTTTGCATTGCGACAAGCCATTGAGCAGGCTTCTCTTGAACAGCGGAAAAGTTTGGTAAAAGCTGTTTTTGCTTTTTTTGAAAAATTACCAACGTTTCAATCTGCTATTGAACAAAATTATCAAATTAAAATTGATAAAAAACAATTGTTTCAGGATGTTGATCAAGAAAATTTAATTGATTATCAAAAGCAAATTCGACAATCAAATGCTTTAGTAGATGAATATGCCGATGATTATGAGGAATTAGCGGCCATTGAAGTGATTTCTTTGGATGCCTTTTTCTTGATGGTGTCAAATCAAAACAAAAGCCAGCATTTAGTGGCTTTGTTTAATGCGATGATTGAAGTATTGGATTATTATGAGAATTTTTCAGAAAACTCAATCTATTGGAATGAAGTTTTAGAAAAAGAAATTCTTTTACAAGAACAGATTATCAAACAGATTGCTACACATATTATTTTTGATGAATCCATTTATTGTGTGCATTATCAAACAATAGAATTTCCTGATTTGGATTAACTGATTTGGATTAAAGAGAATGAAAAAAATCGTATTGATCACATCGATTCTGACAGCGACATCAGCTTTCGCCAATGATTCTACAGGTTATGTGGGAACAGGGGGAATTGAGTACCTTAAAAATAAAAATATTGCCATGCAAGGTGAAGACTTATTTATTAGTAAAAAATTAATTAAGGTCGATTATCAATTTAAAAACCTCAGTAATCAGGATATTACTGAAACTGTTTTGTTCCCTTTACCACGAGTTGATAATACTTTTGAATCCGATTTTGCCCACACTGAGGATTTATTAAAAAGTTTTAAAATTCAGGTTAATGGAAAAGCGGTTCAACCGACAATGCATGTGCAGACATTTATACAAAGAGACGAAAAGTCTAAAGCGATTGATGTCACTGAGTTATTTAAACAATGTGGTTTTTCACAAACAGAAATGTTAAATCCTTGGAATCGTAAAAGTGATGAATATGGGGTATTTGAAAAGAAACTAAAAAGCTGCTCAAACCCTAAAGTAAAAAGCATTTTGCCTAAAAATCCAGACGAAGTCATCAACTGGTCATCACAAGTGGTTTATAGCTGGAAGCAAACTTTTAAAGCCAATTCAATTACACAGGTAAAACATCAATATAAACCTTTAGTGGGTGGTTCGGTTGCATTATATCCAGATGAATATAATCAACAATTTTGTATGGACAGTAATTTTAAGAAAGGCTTGAAAAAAGCACAGTCGGAACATTCGCCTTTTAATGCACTGAGTTATATTTTGACTACTGGGGCAAATTGGGCAAAACCGATTGAAAACTTTAAATTGACCATTGAACGTGATCCGGGAGAGTTGGTATCGTTTTGTTGGAAAGGTAAAGTCAATAAAATTAGCCCGACACAATTCCAAATGGTTGAGAAAAACTTTGTACCTAAACAAGATTTAGATGTAATTTTTGTGCATTTACGTAATTAAATAAGTGAATCAAATTTAAGCCCATTTTATATGGGCTTAAATTTATAAATTATACTGAGGTGTCTTCAGCTGACTTGGCTTTTTCAGCCCAAAAATCAGCTTTTTCTTCATCAACATCAACGCCCATCCCGTGTTCATAAATACAAACAAGATCACGCATGGCTTGAACTTCACCCAGTTTTGCTGCTTGCTCAACCAGCTCTACTGATTTCACCAGATCTTTTTCAACAACATCGCCACGGCGATAGAAATTGGATAACTCTAAAATAGCAGCAGGATGCTGATGTTTGGCCGCTTGCTCTAACCAGCGGTGGGCATGTTCAAAATAAGCCTTGGCTTCTTTAGGATCTTCTTCAAGGATATCTTTTGCATAATAAGCATAGCCTTCACCTAACCAATACATGGCTTCAACATGGCCTAATTGTGCTGCTTTGAGTGCCCATTCTTCTGCAAGTTGATTGTTATCTTCATCTTCACTTTGCATATATATTTCAGCAAGTTCAAATTGTGCAGCGGGATTGCCCATTGCCGCACGATTGAGTAATTCTGAAGGGATTGAAAGTGGTTTAGACATAAAAATACCAATACAAGGCAATAAATTTGATAGAAAAAAAGCCAATCCGTAGATTGGCTTATGATTATAACTGATTTTTGTGAAACAGTTTAAATGAGTAGCATCACACTTGTGATTAAGCTGATGCCCACACAAAAGCTGGCAGCCAATTTCATTTTTAAACTGTAATAGCTTAATAACACCCCAACAAATAATGCTGAAAAGGTCAGTACTCCAACCCAAATGCTGAGCATGCTACTAAGCTGCCCTGACATGACACAAATGATCAGTGAAATCAGCAGTAAAGCCCAACCAGCAATAGAAGCAAGTTGGGTTTGTTTGGGGCTTAGTTCATGTCCATAGAACTGTTTTTGATGCTTTGACATTGCGCTGGCAAGCGCGATAAAAGCCAAGCTAGACAAAGACCAAATTAATAAGAAGAAAATCACGCTGAAATCTCCTTATTTGAAGGTACATTTCTGGCTTTTTTGACAGGAAGCCCTTTATGTTTTTTAACTTTATAAAATGAGTAGAAAAACAAAATCGCGAGCACCCATGTCATTAAATCAAAAGACGCAATCATCCATTGGCCATTGGCAATACTGTTCCAAAGTGCTTGACCACCCGTAATAAAATTGACAATAGGCAATAGGGCAAAAGCAACACCAGAGAACAATAGAAGTTCTAGCCAAGCTTGACGATGTGAGCGAAGCGCTGCATAAATTAACGTAGCTAACCATACAATAAAGAAGGCTCTAATTTCCCAATTTAAACGTGTTTCTATTTCAAATGGAATGAAACGATTGGCGTAGAAGTAGGCTGCACATGCAATAGGTAATCCAATCACAGCGGCAATATTCATCACTTCAACAAAACGATAACCAAATGATTTATAGCCTTGTTTTTGTTGTTGCGGTGCACGTTTGACGCACCATAAGATCAGCCCCGTTGCAACCATTAAGGTGCCCATTACACCAGAGAAGAACAATAACCAGCGGAAGGTTAAATCAAGTCCACGTGCTTCATGCAATACAGTCACCACATTGTAAATCCCCATTGGGATAGAGGCATTGTTTGCTTGAGCCGCTTCGCTGATGTCTTTGCCAGTCACGCCATCGAATTTTAAAATGGGGTAAACACCACGCTGAACTACACTCTTCGCATATAAAGCGCGAAGTTCAATGGTGGCATTGGATGTATTTGGCGCAATGATTTGAATAGAAGCAATCGGATTTTCTTTCCACTGCGCTTGTGCGGTTGTAATAAGCGGGGTTAAGTCGCTGAGTGGCGCAGGATGACCAACATCTTGTTGATGTTGTTTGCCTCTTTCACCTCGCGAGCGTTGTTCATTTTGGCCTTGAGTTTGATTTGCATTTGCAGATCCAGTACGGTTTTCAGCATTTCTATTGCGAGCATTATTTTGCTGAACTGCACCTCCGCGCATCTCTTGGAAAAACTCTTGTCGATCTTTATAGACTTGATTGATTCCCCAAGGCATAAACATAAACATCAGTAATAACAAACCGCTGAAGGTGATCATGATATGAAAGGGAAGGGCAAAAACAGCTGTGGCATTATGTGCATCTAACCAAGAGCGTTGGCCTTTACCTGAACGGAACGTAAAGAAATCTTTAAAAATTTTTTTATGGGTAATAATGCCGCTGATAATTGCCACAAACATCAGCATCGTGGCTAAACCGACGATCCAACGTGCCCAAATACGATCAAATCCATACAGTTCAAAGTGAAAGCGATATAGAAAACCACCACCACGGGTGTCTCGTGCTTCAATAACTTGTCCAGTTGCACTGTCTATGGTGATTCTTTCCCCACCACGACGCGCTTGTAGATCTTCACCTTGTTTACGAATATTTAATTCAGTTGTGGTCTGTCTAGAATTGGGTAATTGAATCGTCCAACTACCAGCATCAGGATAGTTCTTTTGTAGATAATCTAAGGCAACTTGGGTTTGCTGTACTTGAGAATCACTTGGAACGGATTGATGTATTTCTGGTTTCATCCAAGCCGTTATTTCAGACTGAAAGAAACTCAATGTTCCTGTCAAAAAAATTGCATAGAGTAACCAACCAAGAATTAAGCTTGCCCATGTATGTAACCATGACATGGATTGGCGTGGACCTTCAACTTTTGCATCTACGCGCATCTTAATTCCCCATCATTTTATAAATGACAAATAAAATGATACTTGGAAGAAGTATGCCTAAGCTGGCTTTTAATGTCTTATTGACCATAAAAACCCAAATGAATGCAGCGCAGTGAATACAGAAAGCAAGTAGCGTTGCACTCATCGCAGCCGTGGCACGATAATCAGCAAATGTTTTTGCAATCACTATAGCGGACAAAGACGCAAGCAGATAACCACCAAGAATTGCCAGGGCAAAACGATAGAAAATCATGACGCGATATTGTATGAGGGACGGTGCGGATTTAGCTCGTGTAGATACAGTCGGAGTTGAAACTGATGCGCTAAGTGCATCGAGTTCAGTCTGGCTATTCATAGGCAATCAAATAATGAAAGGTTAAAAATTAAGTAAATAATAACAATTATCATTTACTTTTTAAATACAAAAGTTAAATTTCATTGAAATAAAGCACTGGATTTATTTTGATTTTTGTGAGTAGGTTTTTGCTAGAAGTGAACACAGAAAGCGTATAAAAAATTTCTTATGATTTTTTATAGTTACAACGATTTTTATCCTGACTATATTTTTGAGTATATGCCTACGAACATAAAGCATACAGCGTATTCCGATATTTATTTATATCTTGTAGTGACACCTTTGAAAACAATAATATGGAAATTAAATAATGTTTATTCATGCTGAAGATGCGAAACGATTGGCAGCCAATTCAAACTTAAATATAGAGTTGTATAAAGTTCGTTTAGCCCAAATGATTGAAGAGAATGCCAAGCAGGGCAATACTGCTGTTTTTACAGTTTTACCTAAACATCTAGCTTTAGAGGATATTCGTGGGCTTTCTTCTGAGTTAACCCAATTGGGATATCATATCCGCTTTGAAGTGGATGAGTTTTTCTATAGCTTTAATGTGTTTTGGAATTAACTCGGCAATATAGGCCATAGTTTTTAGCATGGCCTATATTGAAAATAGAACGTATTGGTTGTCTATGATTCTTTTTGGTATTCATTGATGACTTCGAGCGCTGCACGAAATGCTTCTTGGGTTGTGGGTGCGCCACAGTAAGGTAAACTGTGTAATAACACTTCCTGAATTTCTTCAACTGTTGCGCCATTATTCAATGCACCACGAATATGACCTTTTAGTTCGGTTGGGCTTTTTTGTGCAACTAAAAATGCAATGGTAATCAAAGAGCGGTATTTACGTGGTAAAACACCCTCACGTTGCCAAGTTGAACCCCATGCATGCTCATTGATCCAGTCTTGCAAAGGTCTTGTAAAAGCAACAGTATTGTCTTGAGCGCGTTTTACAAAGCTTTCTCCCATCACTTCTGTACGGACTTTTAAGCCATTTTCATAATCTTGTTGAGACATCGTCTTTTTTCCTCAGCTATTATATTTTTAACACTATACCGAAATAGTCAAATAACCCATTGGCAATATGTCTATGTTAAAAAACAGCGATGGTGAATCGCTGTTTATGGTCAACGTTTTATATTGCCTTATCTCTTAAATGGCATTTGCCAAATAGATTTAAGTTGAGTGAAGATGAGGATTTTCTAATACCAACACCTGCTCTAATTTTTCATCAAAAATATCTGTGAGCATACTGTCATAACGAAGTGCATTATATTGGGTTAATTTTGTGGCTAAATCATCGCTGATTAAGCCACGAGTGACTGCATCCTGTATGCGCTCTTCAAATGTTAGCCCTTGATATTCACCTTTAGATTCCGCTTTTTTAAAGCTGTTCCAATCGTCTTCAACGGTTGTGAGTAGATTAAAGGTGGCTTCCATTCGTCCAAAAGCATCGTTCGGATCAACAGTATAGTAAACCTGCGTTTTTAAATAATCTCGGAACGGGTTATCTTGCATGATCAGTTCCGCTGCTTCACTCTTTTGACGATCACTCGGTTTTTTGATCGGTCGACCAAATGGGAAACAAACAAATTTAACCAGACTTGATGCAATTTGAATCGGAAAATTATCAAATAAGCCATAAAATGCTTCTTGGGCATCATAAAGCGTTTCGTCTAATGCAAGTTTGGCATGTACCTGTTCTTGCGAGGATCTTTGACCATTTTCATAAAATTTGAGAATGGCTGTTGCAATAAACATTTTGGAGTGAATATCAGCTAATCGCCCTGAGAGCATTTCTTTACGTTTAATATCACCAGCTAACAGTCCAAGACACATATCTGCGGTTAGGGCGAAGTCAGTACTGAATCGATTGATGATTTTATAATAAGGTTGAGTAAAAGCATCTGATGAGTCAGGTCGTTGACTACTTGCCCCAAACCATCCATAAGTGAACGCACGCGCGCCACGGTTTAAGGTGTAGCCTAAATGTTGATATAACATGGTGTTAAATGTATTTAAGGCAGAGGCTTTATCTTCGGCCTGTAACAGTTGTAATTCCTCAAATAAATAAGGATGGCAACGCATCGAACCTTGACCAAAGATCATCAACGAACGGCTTAAGATATTTGCCCCTTCAACCGTTATCGAGATCGGAATGGCTTGATACATATTGGCAAGAAAGTTACGCGGACCTTGTTGAATACCACGACCACCAGTGATGTCCATACCATGATTGACGATTTTTCGCATCGTTTCAGTGGCATAGTATTTTGCCATCGCGGTCATAACAGCGGGTTTGCCACCTTGATTTAAACCGCAAGTGACTAAATAGCGAAAAGCTTCCAACATATAGGTATGGCTGACGATGTCACTACTAACTTCTTGCACCCCTTCAAATTTACCTACTGATAATTTAAATTGTTGACGAATTTTAGCGAATGCACCTACAGATAAATACGTCATTTCACCTGCGGCTGTAGAAAGTGCAGGAAGTGAAATACCACGTCCAACAGCCAGACATTCCATCAGCATACGCCAGCCATTCCCCGCATTTTTTGCGCCACCAATAATCCAGTCAAGCGGAATAAAGACATCTTTACCTTCGACTGTACCATTCATAAATGGGGAACCACCCGGATGGTGCCTTGGTCCAACCTCTACGCCTGCATGAGAGGCGGGTATAAGAGCACAGGTAATACCATACTCAGTTTTAGTTTTATCTCCCAATAAGCCATCTGGGTCATACAGTTTGAAGGCGAGACCGACTACCGTTGCAACGGGTGCTAAAGTAATCCAGCGTTTTGAGAAATTCATTGTTAAGCCAAGCACTTGTTGACCTTCGAATTCCCCATAACAAACCACGCCAGTATCTGGAATCGCCCCAGCATCAGAACCCGCTTCAGGACTGGTGAGTCCAAAACAAGGAATTTCCTCCCCCTTGGCTAAGCCGGGCAAATAACGATTTTTTTGTTCGTCTGTACCATAATTCAGTAAGAGCTCACCTGGTCCTAATGAGTTAGGCACCATACAGGTCACGGCAGTGGTTAATGAACGTGAGGCAATTTTGCTCATAATACGACTTTGTGCAAAAGAGCTAAATTCACGACCACCATAAGTTTTAGGGATGATGAGTCCAAAAAAGCCATTGTCTTTAATAAATTGCCATGTCTCTGCATTCAGGTCTTTATTTTGATGAATTTCCCATTCATCTAGCAACTGACAGAGTTGTTCAACCTCATGATCTAAAAAAGATTGCTCTTCATTGCTAAGCGTCGGGTAGGGATAATTGTTAAATTTTTCCCAATCTGGCGCCCCCATAAATAATTCTTTTTCCCACCAACTGGTACCCGCATCCAATGCTTCACGTTCAGTGGTACTCATGCTTGGCATTGCATTGGCTAATGTTTTATAGGCCGGTTTAGTCAAAACTTGCATTCGCAGTGGTTCAATCAGTAACACTAAACTGATGAGAATAAGCGGAAGACCAAGGATGAGAGACCACGGGCTGATCACAGCGCTCAGAATTGCAATGACAATCGTAGTGATACTTCCGACTCTTCGATGAAGTGCAAAAAAGAAAACGGCCCAGAGTGAGATGATTTGAATAAGTATTGCGATGAGTAATAGCATTAACATATTACCTCTACAGTTTTAATATTAATTTTGGGATCGGAAATACATCATTGAAGGTTATTCTTTCATCAATGATGTGATGAAAAATTAAACATGTAATTTATTAATAACGATTTTTTCACTTACTATTCAAGGTAAAAGTATTGTTGTTTTGTGAGTATAAGTTAACCAAAGCATATTTATTGTCATATCGTGACCAGAGTATTGGGTGGAGTAAATAAATTTTCTATTCATTTGCGTATTCACTTTTTAGGCAGACTTGAATGATTTAAAATTTAAACAGTATCTAGCCGATTTTTGTTTGTGCTGTTTGGCTTGTTTTATGTCGCTGAAGCGCGTCGATGTGTTTTTCAATGGCTTTCAATTTGCTGCTCAGTTTGTAAGAATCAGCAAGATAAAATTTTTAATGTTTAAAACAATAAAGCACAAGACGGCATGGATTGTTGTTGCTCTTGGTCGGAATGGCTATTTTTACAAGAAAATGCTTAATTTTTGTGCAAATATTGATATTAATGCAATATTTGTGATGTACCATTTTTTTACGAAATGTCGTTATCACAGATCTTACGTTGACTGTAATACCAGGAAGGCTGATACTCTTGGGGTTAAATTTAAGCAAGTCGGTTCGTAAGGGCTGGGTCACAAGCTCGGTTCTCAAAACACAATTTAAAGCAAGGGGCTATATATGGCTGGTGGAAAGTCAACAATCATTTACACACTGACTGACGAGGCGCCATTGTTGGCGACTTATTCGCTACTGCCGATCATTGAGACCTTTACTAAGCCAGCTGGCGTAGAGATTGTCAAAACTGATATTTCTGTAGCTGCTCGTGTTCTTGCAGAATTCGCGGAATACTTAAGCGATGAACAGAAAGTATCTGACAACCTTGCGCATTTAGGGCGTCTTACTCAAGATCCAGACACTAACATTATCAAACTCCCAAATATCAGTGCATCTGTTGCTCAGTTGAGCGCATGTATTAAGGAACTTCAGTCAAAGGGTTATGCAATCCCAGACTATCCTGAAAATCCAACAACTGAAGAAGAAAAAGCAATTAAGGTACGTTATAGCAAGTGCCTTGGTTCAGCGGTGAATCCAGTGTTACGTGAAGGTAACTCTGACCGTCGTGCACCTGCAGCAGTGAAAAACTATGCGAAGAAACATCCACATTCAATGAGCGAATGGAAACAGTGGTCACAAACACATGTTTCGCATATGGATGAGGGCGATTTCTATCACGGTGAAAAGTCAATGACACTTGACCGTGCGCGTAACGTAAAAATGGAACTTATCACCAAAAATGGTGAGAGCATTGTGCTTAAGCCAAAAGTTGCATTACTTGATGGCGAAATCATCGATTCAATGTTTATGAGCAAGAAAGCGCTTTGCGATTTCTATGAGAAAGAACTTGATGATTGCCGTGAAGCGGGCATTTTATTTTCGTTGCATGTAAAAGCAACCATGATGAAAGTTTCACACCCGATTGTATTCGGTCACTGTGTAAAAATTTACTATAAAGAAGCATTTGAAAAGCATGCTAAGTTATTTGATGAGTTAGGTATTAACGTCAATAACGGTATGGCTGGTCTTTACGAGAAGATTGCAACTTTACCAACATCATTACGTGAAGAGATCATTGAAGATCTTCATGCTTGCCAAGAACACCGTCCTGCACTTGCAATGGTGGATTCAGCGAAAGGCATTACCAACTTCCATTCACCAAATGATGTGATTGTAGATGCATCTATGCCTGCGATGATTCGTGGCGGTGGTAAAATGTGGGGTGCTGATGGTAAGCAGTATGATTGTAAAGCTGTTATGCCAGAGTCAACATTCGCACGTATCTACCAAGAAATGATTAATTTCTGTAAGTGGAATGGTAACTTTGACCCACGTACTATGGGTACTGTGCCAAACGTTGGTTTGATGGCGCAAAAAGCTGAAGAATACGGTTCACATGACAAAACTTTTGAGATCACTGAAGCGGGTGTTGCAAACATCACAGATCTTGAAACTGGTGAAGTGTTGATGTCACAAAATGTTGAGGAAGGCGATATCTGGCGTATGTGTCAGGTGAAAGACGCACCGATTCGTGACTGGGTAAAACTTGCGGTAACGCGTGCGCGTAACTCAGGTATGCCTGCAATCTTCTGGCTTGACCCATACCGTCCGCATGAAAATGAATTGATTAAGAAAGTACAAAAATACTTGAAAGATCATGATACAGCGGGTCTTGATATCCAAATCATGTCACAAGTACGTGCAATGCGTTATACGCTTGAACGTGTTGCTCGTGGTTTAGATACAATTTCAGTAACTGGTAACATTTTACGTGATTACTTAACTGACTTGTTCCCAATCATGGAATTGGGTACTTCTGCGAAAATGTTGTCTATCGTTCCGTTAATGGCGGGTGGTGGTATGTACGAAACAGGTGCGGGTGGTTCAGCACCTAAACACGTACAACAGCTTGTAGAAGAAAACCACTTGCGTTGGGACTCTCTTGGTGAATTCTTGGCCTTGGCTGTTTCTTTAGAAGAGCTAGGTATTAAAGAAGACAATGCGCGTGCTAAGTTATTGGCGAAAACATTGGATCAAGCAACTGGTCAATTGTTGGATAACGATAAGTCTCCATCACGCCGTACAGGTGAGCTTGACAACCGTGGTAGCCATTTCTACCTTGCGAAGTTCTGGGCTGAAGCACTTGCTGCACAAAATGACGATGCTGAATTAAAAGCCAAGTTTGCACCACTTGCAAAAGCATTGGCTGAGAACGAAGACAAAATCCTTGCTGAACTTGCAGCTGTTCAAGGTAAGCCAGCGGATATTGGTGGTTACTATGCAGTTGATACCGCTAAGGTTGAAGCTGTAATGCGTCCAAGTGCTACGCTTAACGCTACACTTGCAACTGTTTAAGTTTTAAATGCTATAAACCGACGATCTTGTTGGTGAGAAAAGCCGATGCATACGCATCGGCTTTTTTATTGAGGGAGTAAATCTTTGTTTAAGTTATTTATTTGCAAGGTTTTGTATGAATCAATTTAAATGATGAGGGGACGACTGGTTTTAATTGGTCTTGAGTTTTTTTGATTATAAAATAAAAATGCCCAATGAATTTCATTGGGCATTTTTACAATAAGCGGCAATTGCTTTATAGCTTAGAGGGACTAAATCCTAGCGACCATTACGTCCACGACCACGTGGTGCTTTGGTATTTGGGCGGGTGGTACCATTGGTCTTACGACGTGGTTTTTCACCATCTTCCATTTGCCAGATACGTTTAGTTCCAGATTTCTTTGTTGAACCATCTTTATTCTTACGAACAATTGGTTTTCCACCTGTACCGCCAGGCTTCTTCACATAAGAGCGTGAGCGGTAAGGTTCATCTGCTGGAATATTTTGGAAGTCTGGATAAAGTAATGGTTCAATTTCTTTAGTTTCACCAGGTTGTAAACCCATTTGCACCAAATCAATTGCACCAATCTTGGTACGGATTAAACGTAAAGTTGGAAAACCAACAGCCGAAGTCATACGACGGACTTGACGGTTACGGCCTTCACAAATAGAAATTTCAATCCAAGATGTTGGAATATTGGCACGGAAACGTACTGGTGGATCACGATCCCATAACCATTCAGGTTGTTCAACTTTATTCGCTTGAGCAGGTAAAGTCATACCATCTTTTAGCTCAACACCTTTACGCAACTGTTCTAGGGCTTCTTCAGTCACATCACCATCAACTTGCACCAAATAAGTTTTAAATTTCTTATTGGCAGGGTTGGTAATGTATTGATTTAAACCACCATGATCAGTTAAAAAAACTAAACCTTCAGAGTCCATATCGAGACGACCCGCCAAACGCAAAGTCGAGTCATCTACGAAGTCAGACATCGTCATATGTGCTTCGTCTTTACGAAACTGGGAGAGGACGTCATAAGGTTTATTAAGAATGACAATTTTCACTTTAGACCACTAATAAATATCAATAAAATTTTTGAGTTTGATAAAGTTACCCGTTTGAAGAGAGTTGGGTAAAGATAAAGACTACGATATGTGCGCTACTATATCAGATTACGCTTTGTATTCTTCAACTTTATTTATTTACCAAGGCTGAGTTGTAAATACATTTTTCTTAGGCGGGGGATTGGTGGTTTTATCTTGCTAGAATTTACTATTGCGTGAAATTGAGATAGGCAACTTGAAAACAGCATCTATTGAAGCTAAGCCTTATAACAAAAAAGCTGTACCACCTTTGGGTAGTACAGCTTATTTGAATAGTGTAGATCTCAAATTTTAATCAGTGATCACAAGCTATTAATAATGGCTTAACCATGTTATTTAGTTAGTGGTCATGTTTTAGATATTCCGGCTCTTTCGGTAATTTAAAACTACATAAGAAACAGATCACTAACATGACAATCACATAAAGGAAGAAGGTGCTTTCAATACCTGCTGCTTTGAACTGTAGTGCAACAGATGGCGCAGAACCACCAAAGATTGCATTACCCACTGCATAAGAGAAACCAACACCCAATGCACGAACATGTGGTGGGAACATTTCTGCCTTAACCAATCCACTGATAGAGGTATAGAAGCTAAGCAACATCATGAGGAAAATAAGTAACAGAGCAACCATCAATGGTGAATAACTGAAATGTGGCATCCAGATCACCATGACTGGATAGATGAAAATCGCCATAGTACCACTGAACGCAAGCATTGCAGCACGACGACCAATGCGGTCCGAAATAGCACCAAACACAGGTTGTGCAAGCATAAAGATAAAGAGTGAAGCTGTCATAATGAATCCGACAGTTTTACTATCTACACCCATATTGGTGAGGTAGGTCTTTGAATATACTGTAATCACATAGAAGGTGAGGGAACCCGCAGAGGTATAACCTACAACCAATAAGAAGGTTTTCCAGTGATTTTTAAATAGTTCACTTAAGCTTCCTGATTCCTCTTTATCACTGTCTTCGCTAGATAATGTTTCTTCCAAACGGCTACGTGCAAGTAGAGAGATAATTGCAGCAATACCACCAATGACAAAAGGAATACGCCAGCCACCATCAAGCAATTGCTGCTCTGATAGGAATGCCAGCATAATAACACCGAGCAAGCTTGCTAATAATTGACCGCCCGACAAGGTGACATATTGGAAAGAAGCAAAAAAGCCTCGTTGACCCTTTAAGCCAAGCTCACTCATATAGGTTGCTACAGCACCATATTCACCACCTACAGATAAACCCTGTAGCAGGCGAACAAGTAAAAGTAGGAAAGGTGCTGCCATTCCAACTTGTTCATAGGTTGGGAGTGCGGCAAATAAGAAAGAGCTTACTGCCATAAGACAGATGGAAATGACCATTGATTTTTTACGGCCATGTTTATCGGCAATTCGTCCGAAAACCCAGCTACCAATTGGTCGCATAAAGAAGCTGGCTGCAAAGACACCCCATACATAAATTGCTTGAGTACCGGAGTCCATATCAGGTGCAGTTAATGCTTTAGTGAAATATGCCGCAAACACAGCATAAATATAAAAATCAAACCATTCTACTAAGTTTCCTGAAGCTGCGCCGACGATACCGCGTATACGACCTCGCTTCTCTTCTTTAGTGTAAGTTTTATCCATTATTTACATCCATGAGATAGGTTGAATCGCAATGAATTCAAAATTCATTACGATTTAAAAAACAGGAATAATGTTAAAGATTTTAAGACTAAATAATAATTGCAAAGATGGTTAATTTGATTAGAGGCCATAGGATAGGCAGAAAGAATTAAAAAATGAATTTTGATTTATTTTTTCATTAAAATTCATGTGAAAACATATAGTAAAAGTGAATGACTTTTGTAATTAATCTTAACTTGATTGTGGTTTTGTGAAAATTATTTTTTTAAAATATAAAGCAATGGCAAAAAACACCAATAATAAAAATAAAATTACGTTTTTTTGTTTGTGATCTATTGTGGTGCATAATTTAATGCAATGAAATATATGAATATATTGTGGTTTTAAGGTGGCTGGTTTGGTCATCAATCTATTGTCAAAATGTTATAGATTTTTAAATTAAATGGCGAATATAAAATCAAAAAATTAGAAATAATGTTTATAGTGAAAATGTATAGTAGCTCTCACTTTTAAAGATCTGACTCTTGGGAAACTTCTTTGTGTGGAAAAGCATAGCTAATACTTTTATTTTTAAGCATTAGGAATGATTGAGAATATTGATTTATATAAAAAATGACGGGTTAAATAACATTAAATAATGGAACATTGTGCTTTATTCAGTAGAGAAATGTTGTTATTCCTCGTATAAATCTCAAAAAATGTACGAATTAGACTAGACTGATATGCGCTAAGAATGGTTAGAAGTATTGTCTATTTGGCAATTATTTTGGATTTGCCAACTATAATAAAAGGGAGAACCTGAACAATGGGTTATCAGAAGATCGTAGTACCTGCTGATGGTAGCAAAATTACTGTAAATGCAGACTTGTCACTGAATGTTCCAAATCATCCAATCATTCCTTTTATTGAAGGGGATGGTATTGGTGTTGATATTACTCCAGCCATGAAAGCTGTTGTAGATGCCGCAATTCAAAAAGCCTATGGTGGCAAACGTTCGATCGAATGGATGGAAGTTTACTGTGGTGAAAAGGCAGATAAAATCTACGGTACCTATATGCCTGAAGAAACTTTTGAGGCGCTGCGGGAATTTGTGGTTTCGATTAAGGGGCCATTAACTACGCCTGTGGGCGGTGGTATTCGTTCATTAAATGTCGCTTTACGCCAAGAACTCGACCTTTATGTTTGTGTACGCCCTGTACGCTGGTTTGAAGGTGTGCCGTCACCTGTTCAACATCCTGAATTGACTGATATGGTGATTTTCCGTGAAAATTCCGAAGATATCTATGCAGGTATCGAATGGAAAGCGGATTCTCCTGAAGCGAAAAAAGTCATTAAATTCTTAAAAGAAGAAATGGGTGTAACCAAGATTCGTTTTGAAGATAATTGTGGGATTGGTATTAAACCTGTATCGAAAGAAGGTACTCAGCGTTTAGTGCGTAAAGCGATTCAGTTTGCGATTGATAATGATAAGCCGAGTGTAACTTTAGTGCATAAAGGCAATATCATGAAATATACCGAAGGTGCATTCAAAGAATGGGGTTATGAACTGGCAATTGATCGTTTTGGTGGTGAGCTGATTGATGGTGGCCCTTGGGTAAAAATTAAAAATCCAAGAACGGGTAAAGAGATCATTATTAAAGATGTGATTGCAGATGCATTCCTACAGCAAATATTAATGCGTCCTTCTGAATACTCTGTGATTGCGACACTTAACTTAAATGGTGATTATATTTCTGATGCGTTGGCAGCTGAAGTAGGTGGTATTGGTATTGCGCCGGGTGCAAATATTGGTGGTGCAATTTCGGTATATGAAGCGACTCACGGTACGGCACCAAAATATGCAGGCCAAGATAAAGTAAATCCAGGCTCTATTATTCTTTCTGCGGAAATGATGCTTCGTGATATGGGGTGGATTGAAGCTGCTGATTTGATTATTCGAGGTGTATCGGGAGCGATTGCTGCGAAAACTGTCACTTATGACTTTGAGCGATTGATGCCAGGTGCAACTTTGCTTCGCTGTTCTGAATTCGGTCAAGCAATTATTGATAACATGGATAGCTAATTAAAAGATAAACGCACTAAAGTCAGTATAATCAAAGGTCTGCCAAGTGCAGGCCTTTTTGTTATTTATGGTTTGTCTATTTTATTCTAGAATCTAAGTATATTCATTAAACTTTAGGATGTGAGTAATTGCACCAACAACTGATTACTATAGACTGTTTTTAGTATCTATTTAAAAAATATTAATTATATTTTAAGGGGTTGATTGATTGAATATAGAAAGAGATCCACAAACTTTGGTTGCTCCGCTTGATCGATTAAATTTTTTACATGAAGCCAAGCAATATATTGATAAAAATCTTACCAGTACTCAAGCCTATTATCTAATGACCAGTAAGCCGCCAGTTTGGTTGAGGGCTGCGTTTAAGCTAAGGGATTTTTTAAGCCGGCATTTAGGTGGTGTGCAACCTATTCAAGGCTTTGGTGAATCAACTAAACCACTTCAAGTGGGTGGGAAAGCAGATTTTTTTGATGTGGTTAAAGTTTCTGATCGTGAGCTTTTTTTACAGTCAACAGATAAGCATTTGAGTGTATTGCTGGCTTTACAAATCGAAGAATATGATGAACTTAGAAATGAATTAACGATATGTACCAGTGTAGTGACATATAATCTTTTTGGGAAAATTTATATGCTGCCTGTTTCTTTGGTTCATGGTTTTATTGTTCAGCAATCACTTAAAAACCTTCAAATTAAATCTTGAAACTGAATGATTTGAACTATGACAAAATGCTGTAAAACTTGGCAAAAAAAGTCATATTTATACCTTAATTGTAGATGAAAACTTCTGTGAATAAGAAAACTCCTGTGTAAATAGCAATTTAAATCATTTATTGATATTTTGTTGAAACTTAAATGGAGTGTTGGTTGTGAAAAAAGTATTGTTGGTTATCTTAGCTTTAGGGATTTCTCATCATGTATTTGCTAAAGACGTACACAAATGTATAGTAAAAGGTTCGGTAACTTACCAATCTAGACCTTGTGCTGGAACTGCTATTATAAATCCACAGCAACAACTTCAACAAAAATTAACCCAACGAACTGCAAACCAAACTTCGATACAGCAACAAAAAACTCAGTCTGAAATGCATCAGTATTCTCAACAGCAACACCTGCAACGCCATTCTGGTAATGGAACATCTAATGAGATTCCAGATACTGTTGAAGGCAAAAAGAAAAGTTTGGCTATAGCGCAAGAAGCTTATAAACAAACAAAGAATCGTTAATTGTTTTTAAAATTGCTTGGACCGTTTTTGTTTTATGGGCAACTGGTTTTTATTAAATTAGCTTTTATTAAAGCAGTTTGGGAAATGAATGCAATATAAGAATAATTTAATTGATGAAGAGTACTGGTGAAAGTGATTGATTAGGCTTCTGAATCACAAGGTAATATGCTTTTTAGTTAAATTTTTCGCTTTAAATAAATAGGGGATTGTAATCCTATGGCTGTAGGTGAGTAATGTATTGGATGGGAATATTCTGTTATATTAACAAGCCCAGTTAAATTTATTGAAAGCCTTGAATTTATGTCACAGACAAGTTCGAAAAAATTTTATATCTTTGCGACATTAGCATTGTTATTTCCAGTATTTTTAGTTGGAATGGCTTTTCTTGCGGCTAAAAGTGATGCTGAAACCAAACGAGAATATGATCAAATTCGCCAAGAACACGCCGAAAAGATTGAGTTGCAAAAACAACAGCAAAAATTAGAGCAACAAAACTTATCGCAGCCTGAAACTAAGAATGCAGTGTCTTGATAAGCAATCTTTAATGAAAAGTCATTAAGGCTAAAGCTAAAAAAACCGCCAAATTTGGCGGTTTTGTTTTTCATCAAAAATTATTTATTTTTGTCTTTCAACTGAGGGATCGCAGATCCTGTACCGACAGCCAATAAACCAGTATTGGTATAAATACCAAGTTTTGCGCGGGTGTCCGTGATATCAAGATTACGCATAGTCAATTGGCCGATACGGTCAGCAGGACTAAACATTGAATCACCTTTTTCCATGGTTAAACGCTCAGCTTCATAAGTGAGGTTCTCTGATTCAGTGTTCATAATCGTGTAGTCATTACCACGACGAAGTTCTAAAGTTACAGTACCAGAGATTGCTTTAGCAACCCAGCGTTGTGCTGTTTCACGTAGCATCAATGCTTGCGAATCGAACCAACGACCTTGGTATAATAAACGACCTAGACGTAAACCATTGATACGATATTGTTCAATAGTGTCTTCGTTATGAATACCCGTTACAAGACGTTCATAAGCAATATGAAGAAGCGCCATTCCTGGAGCTTCATAGATGCCACGAGATTTTGCTTCAATAATACGGTTTTCGATTTGGTCAGACATACCTAGACCATGACGACCACCAATGCGATTGGCTTCAAGAATGAATTCAACAGGGTCTTCAATACGTTTGCCATTTAATGCAACAGGGAACCCTTCTTCAAACGTTACAGAAACTTCTTCAGCTTCAACTTTTACGTCTTCTTTCCAGAACGCAACCCCCATAATTGGCTCAACGATTTTGATGCCCGCATTGAGGTATTCAAGATCTTTTGCTTCGTGAGTTGCACCCAACATGTTTGAATCTGTTGAATAGGCCTTCTCTTTCGACATTTTGTAATCAAAACCATTGTCGATCAAGAATTGTGACATTTCAGCGCGACCGCCTAATTCATCAATAAATTGCTGATCTAACCAAGGTTTGTAAATTTTAAGTGCAGGGTTGGTTAATAAACCATAACGATAGAAACGTTCAATATCGTTCCCTTTATAGGTTGAACCATCACCCCAAATATTAACATCATCTTCTTTCATTGCTGTAACAAGCATTGTACCTGTTACTGCACGACCTAATGGTGTTGTGTTGAAATAAGGAACACCACCAGTGCTGATATGGAATGCACCACATTGAATTGCAGCAATACCTTCCAATGCAAGTTGTAAGCGGCAGTCAACCAATCGGGCTTTCACAGCACCATAGTTTTCAGCTTTACGCGGAATTGCATCGTAGTCATCTTCATCAGGTTGACCTAAGTTTGCTGTATAAGCATAAGGTTCTGCGCCTTTTTGTTTCATCCACAATAAAGCTGCTGAAGTATCTAGACCACCAGAAAAGGCGATACCCACTTTTTTGCCTACTGGTACATTCTGCAAGATCGTTGCATTATCAGTCATTGCTCGTCCTAACTATTTCGAAAGAGGCACCACATACATGGGTGGCCAAAGAGAATTTTATAAACGCAGTATTGTAGCACTTTTTCAATCAATGTTTTATTGGATTTGAAGGTTAACATTGAAAAAAATAACAATTTATAGAGTGAAATGAATTTACTTAAATGACCTATGCACCTCAGGTAAAAACTTATAAGAAAAGTCAAATTAACGAGGTGTGAAATTTAATAAATTGATATAATTTTCTAATTATTAAAAACTTTTAATCCTATGCAATTAAATAAAACGCTCTACTATACGCATAATACTTTGTTTGGCTTTTACGGTATTTTGTTGCTTATATTAATTTTCTGTGCACTAACTTCGGGGTTTAATTCCACTAGTTTTGTAGGTGTAGTATTTGCTTTTGCGGTGTTGTTTGGTTTGGCATACTTACATTATAAAGCCGCTATTGAAGTTGAAAAGGGGAGTGAAATAGGGAGATTGATGTCTACCATTATTGGATGTTTATTCTTGATTGGATTTCCAATAGGTACTTGTATAGGGCTGCTGATTTTGCTGAATGTGCGTAAGGCCAAATGGCAGGCTGCGGATTGACCTATGTTAAAAGTAAGATAAATTGGATGTATAGGGTTAACCCAATTTATCTGATTCGTTTGGGATCATAGCTGATCATTTAAACCAATAAACTGCTTTTCAATCGGGGTAAACACATGTTCACTTCGTGCAATCAGATAGAATCCAATATCTCGATATTGTTCGGGTGTTTCTCGATAATATTGAATATTAAATTTTTTAATCAGTGACTTTGCAATCATTGAAATTCCCATACCCAATTGAGTGAAATTGACTAAGGCTTCATGATCATAAATATGGGTTAATTCACCTTTGGTTAAATGATAATCTGTATAAATATGATCTAAAGTGGTTGCATAACAGCATTCTTCTGAGGCAAGTAAAATATTTTGATGATTGAGACAGTCTTCAAGGCTGTCATGGTTGATGACATTTTTCCCAATAATCACCAATTGATCATCTGCCTTTTGAATATACTGGATATTTTTCTGTTTTGGGTGACCTAAAACATAAGCGATATCTAGGTTTCCGCGTAAAATTTCATCTTCAATATAGCCTGTAGCACCTGTTTTCATGGTGATTGAAAGCTCAGGGTAGGTTTCATAAAGTTGGCTAAAAGACGGGTAGAAACGCATTCCGCCTAAACTGGTGTTGGTACCAAAGCGTAAATATTTTTCCTGCTGATAGATTTTATTTTCTGTTTCTTCCCATGTGAAGATCATTTTTTTGTATTGCTGATATAAATTCATTCCTGATTCGGTCAGTTCAACACCTTTGGGTTTTCGGATGAATAATTGACGTTTATAGTGATTTTCAATCTTTTTTATTTTTGCCGTCATATTCGATTGTAAATAATTGAGTTTATTTGCTGCTGCTGTAATGCTTTTTAGTTCAGCAACAGTCACAAATGATTTGATATCACCCATATCGATATTCATTTCAATTCCTCAATAATGCATTGAATAAGTGCTGATACTAAAATATCTACTTTAGCATCAAAAAAAATGATGTATACATTAAAACATAGCATTATTCATGATGTCATTTATTTTCTATACTCTATGTACTTTCCATCTGTTGAGTACAGCAAATGAATCTTCGAGTGATTGGTGCAATTGTATTATTGTGTCTCGTCTGGGGATCTTTGTGGGGATTGGTCAAACATAGTTTGCAAATATTTCCGCCATTCTTATTTATTTCTACGCGTTTAATCTTAGCTGCGCTTACCCTTATGTTGGTTCAAGTACTGTTAAGAAAATCCGTTTTACCCGCAAAAGGTGAATGGCAAAAACTGATGATCTCAAGTTTGATGATTTGTATTGGTTTTTATGCAACACAAACCTTTGCCATGCAATTTGTTGATTCGGGATTGTCTGCGGTTTTAGTGTTTACTATGCCTATTTTTATTGGTGTATTGGCGCATTATATTTTAAATGAGCGTTTAAATAGCCAAAAAATGATTGGGTTGGTTCTTGGCACATTGGGCTTGATTGCGATTCTTTGGCCACAATTACATCATATTCATTTGAATTTATCGTTAATTGGTCAAGCTTTCTTAATCTTGTCAGGCTTCTTCTGGGCTTTAACCACAGTTTATATCAAACAGAATTTTGCAACTTATGACAAAATCAAATTGACCTTTTGGCAATTGCTGATGGGTGGGGTGGTGATTCTGATCGGCACTTTAATTTTTGAACCTGTAGATGTTAAAGTTTGGATGAATCCGCTGAATGATTCAATCCTGTTCTATATTGCTGTGATTGGAACTGGTTTTGCCTTTGCCTTGTGGAATTGGATTGTGAGTCAGGTAGATACCTTTGTTGCGTCTATTTCAATCATGTGTATTCCTATTCTAAGTTTATTTTTTGGTTATGTGCTTTGGCATGAGCCGATTACAATCAACATTATTATCGGTGCTGCGTTTATTTGTTCAGGAATTATTTCAAGTTCTTTAAATCTTAAAATCAAGAAAAAACCTGCAACCTTGTTAAGTTGTGAGCATCGTTAAATCAATGAGTGGACATTGTTAAATTAATTTATAGTTAATTAAATTTTTATGTAATTTTTCAATTAAAGTAAAAGCAAAATCAGTGAAAGTTCATTGATTTTGCTTTTTTACTTTCTATTTTTACTTGATCTTTGTTTGTTTAGCTGATGTCTTAGTCATTATTTTAAATTGGTCTGACTAATTTGAGTTTTTCAGTATTTTCAAACCCGATAATAAACTTAAATTAGTGTTACTAAAAAATGCATTAAAAAATAGCATACGACTAAAGTTGTATAAAATTGGTTTAATTTAAAAAAATACAATATAAAACAAATGATTTATTCGATTTGAATGCTCTGAAATCTGAAGGATTGGTCTGTGAATAGGTCGAAATATTTGCAATATTGGTCATACCAAATAATTAATTTGGTGTTAACTATTGATCTTTAAATCAGCAAAAATTAATATTAAGTGGCAGTTAGTGCAAAATTATTTAATTTAAAGCTAAATTGGTCATACCAATTATTGAGAAATAAATGGATGATCCAATGACATTCCACGTTCTAGCAAGCATTTCAAGGAGATGACAATGCTTCAACATTGGCAACAGATTTATGATCCGATGGGCAATATATGGGTATCCAGTGCCATTGCGCTGATACCAATTATCTTTTTCTTTTTAGCCCTTGCTGTATTCCGCATGAAAGGAAGTGTTGCGGGGACAATTACAGTTGTATTGGCTTTACTGGTTTCATTATTTGCTTATCAAATGCCAACGATGATGGCATTGGCATCATTGGTCTATGGTTTCTTTTATGGTTTATGGCCAATTGCATGGATCATTATTGGCGCAGTATTCCTATATAAAGTTTCAGTAAAAACAGGGCAGTTCGATATTATTCGTTCTTCGATTTTGTCGATTACGGAAGACCAACGTCTGCAAATGCTTTTTGTTGGTTTTGCTTTTGGTACTTTCTTGGAAGGTGCTGCTGGCTTTGGTGCACCTGTTGCGATTACCGCTGCGTTATTGGTGGGGCTTGGTTTTAAACCACTTTATGCGGCTGGTCTATGTTTGATTGTGAATACAGCACCTGTGGCATTTGGTGCAATGGGGATTCCAATTATTGTGGCTGGACAGGTTTCTGGTGTAGAAACAATGGAAATCAGTCAGATGGTTGGACGTCAGTTGCCATTTATGGTTCCAATTGTGCTGTTCTGGATCATGGCAATTATGGACGGTTGGCGTGGTGTAAAAGAAACTTGGCCTGCTGTGATTGTTGGTGGTGGTTCTTTTGCGCTAGCACAATATTTGACTTCAAACTTTGTGGGTCCAGAATTACCCGATATTACTGCTTCAATTGCGTCTTTGGTTTCATTAACGATTTTATTAAAATATTGGCAGCCAAAGCATATCTTTCGTTTTGCAAATGAAGATGACAGCATGAGCGAAAATCTTGCTGAACAGAAACAGCAGAAATATAGCCTTGCTCAAATTGCCAAAGCGTGGTCACCATTTGCGATTTTAACTGTGATGGTTACGATCTGGAGTGTAAAACCATTTAAGGATTTATTTACCAAAGATGGCGCGCTGCATGATTTAGTGATTTCTATCAAAGTGCCATATTTGCATCAAATGATTCAAAAAATGCCACCTGTTGTTGCTGAAGTAAAAGACTATGATGCAATTTATAAATTTGATTGGTTCTCAGCGACGGGTACCGCAATTATTATTGCTGCAATCATTACTATTATTTTCTTAAAAATGAAGCCAAAAGAAGCAGTGGTTACTTTTGGTGAAACCATTAATGAATTAAAAATTCCAATTTATTCGATTGGTATGGTGTTGGCATTTGCTTTTATTGCTAACTATTCAGGAATGTCTGCAACCTTGGCTTTGGCATTGGCACATACGGGGCAAGCATTTACATTCTTCTCTCCATTCTTAGGATGGTTAGGTGTATTCCTTACAGGTTCGGATACTTCTGCAAATGCTTTATTCGGGGCATTACAAGCCACGACTGCGCAACAAATTGGTGTCCCAGAAGTATTACTGGTTGCTGCGAATACCAGTGGTGGTGTCACTGGGAAAATGATTTCTCCTCAGTCGATTGCAATTGCATGTGCGGCGGTGGGGCTGGTAGGTAAAGAGTCTGATCTGTTCCGTTTTACGGTTAAACACAGTATAACGTTTACTGTAATGATCGGTATTATTATTACACTACAAGCTTATGTGTTCCCATGGATGATTCCATGAGCATAAAACGTCACTGAATGAGGAAAGCAGATGAAAGTCTCTGACAAAGTGGTACAAAGCCTTCGTATGTTAATTGAAGAAAAAAACATGCAAGTCGGAGAACGTTTACCTGCTGAACGAAAGTTGTGTGAACAACTGGGCGTATCCCGTTCCTCTTTAAGAGAAGCGATTTCTCAACTGACCAGTACCGGAATGCTGATCAGTAAAGGCGGGGCGGGGACCTATTTACAACAATTCCCGGTGAATTGGTCGCAAAACCAGATTGTTGAATCTTTAAGTAATTTGATTGATGAAGACCCTGCATATCGTTTTGATGTGCAGGAGGCGCGAACAATCCTTGAAGGTGGTTCAGCTTGGTATGCGGCACAACGTGCAACACCTAAAGATCTGGCTCAGATTCGCGAATATTATGATCAAATTTCATATTTTCAGTCGATTGGTGATGATGAGCAAGCTTCACTTGCCGATGCTAAATTTCATTTGGCGATTGCTGAAGCATCGCACAATTTAGTGTTGATACAGATGATGCGGGGCGTTTTTGATCTGTTGCAGTTTAACGTGCTCTTGGGTAGACGCAAAGTGTACTCAGAAACACATCGATTTGATCAATTGCATGATCAGCATTTTAAAGTGATGGATGCAATTGAACGTCATGATCCAGATGCTGCAAGAGATGCGGTCTGTGGACATATAGAATTTGTAGTACAGCAAGTGCGTATGATTGATGAGGAAGAAGCCCGTCGTCAGCGTGCGAGTCGATTAAACAGGATATGAGCATGATTATTTCTTCTGCTAATGACTATCGTGAAGCCGCGCGACGTCGTTTACCACCATTTCTTTTTCATTATATTGATGGTGGTGCGTATGCGGAATATACACTAAAACGAAATGTAGAAGATTTATCAAAAATCGCTTTAAGGCAACGTGTTTTAAATGACATGTCGCAGTTAAGCCTAGAAACAAAATTGTTTGATGAAACTTTATCTATGCCTGTTGCATTGTCTCCTGTTGGATTAACAGGGATGTATGCACGTCGTGGTGAGGTTCAAGCTGCTGTGGCGGCAGATAAAAAGGGCATTCCTTTTACCTTGTCGACCGTATCTGTTTGCCCGATTGAGGAAGTTGCACCAGCAATTAACCGTCCAATGTGGTTTCAGTTATATGTGCTGCGTGATCGTGGCTTTATGAAAAATGCTTTAGAGCGAGCTAAAGCTGCAGGCTGCTCAACTTTGGTGTTTACTGTTGATATGCCTGTACCAGGTGCGCGCTATCGTGATGCACATTCTGGTATGAGTGGTCCAAATGCAGCGATGCGTCGTTATATGCAGTCGTGTTTCCATCCACATTGGGCTTGGAATGTCGGTTTGCTGGGTCGTCCACATGATTTAGGCAATATTTCCAAATACTTAGGAAAGCCGACTGGACTTGAAGATTATATCGGTTGGTTGGGCAATAACTTTGACCCGTCAATTTCATGGAAAGACCTTGAGTGGATTCGTGAATTTTGGGATGGCCCGATGGTGATTAAGGGGATCCTTGATCCTGAGGATGCCAAAGATGCAGTACGTTTCGGTGCCGATGGTATTGTTGTATCAAACCATGGTGGGCGTCAGTTAGATGGTGTCTTATCGTCTGCGCGTGCGCTTCCGCCAATTGCAGATGCCGTCAAAGGGGATATTAAAATCCTTGCTGACTCTGGTATTCGTAATGGTTTGGACGTGGTTCGTATGCTGGCATTGGGTGCAGATACCTGCATGCTCGGACGTGCTTTTGTCTATGCATTAGGGGCAGCAGGTGGTGCAGGCGTTTCTAATCTGCTTGAGTTAATTGATAAAGAAATGCGTGTCGCAATGACTTTGACGGGCGCCAAAACAATTGCAGACATTAACGCCGATTGTTTAGTCAAGTTAGACAAAGCATTGGATGCGTGATGTATTTTTGATACGTCATCAAGCTAAATGACAGTGTTCAATTTGATAAACACAAATGTCATCCATGCAAATTTCATCTGTAGTGCTTTGAGGCAGAACGACCTTATAACATGATGTTTTTGCAAAGCATCAAATGAAAAGATGTGATTTAACGAGTTTTGCGGATGAGCATGGTTCAAGCTACTTTTCATCAAAAAAAGTAGTTTGAACTGATCGTTGATCCCTCAATACAAATAATATTGAAAAAAACGCTGTCGGAATGAATGCCTTATTGAATGAGATTGAATAAGGGTTCATCAATAGGATAGGGAAAATGCAATCTAATATTGATTCACAATACACCATTCAGCAATTGATCAACATCGTCGGTCAGCAACACGTTTTAACCCATGATCACGCTACCCGCCTATATCGTCAGGGGCGTCGTTATGGCTCAGGGCAAGTGCTGGCTGTTGTGGTTCCCGGAACTTTGTTTGAACAATGGCAAGTGCTACAAGCTGCTGTAAATGCGGACTGTATCGTGATTATGCAAGCTGCAAATACTGGCCTCACGGGTGGTTCAACACCTTTTGGTGATGATTACGACCGACCCGTTATTTTAATGAGTACACGTCGTTTGGCGGGTATACAAGTGATTAACCAAGGTCAGCAAGTGATTTGCTTACCTGGTGCAACCTTAGATCGTCTTGAAAAAGAGTTGGCACACTATAATCGTGAGCCGCACTCAGTGATTGGATCATCTTGTATTGGTGCATCGGTTTTAGGTGGAATATGTAATAACTCAGGTGGAGCATTGGTCCGCCGCGGTCCTGCATATACTGAACTTGCACTTTATGCGTGCGTTAATGCGTCTGGTGAGTTGGAGTTGGTTAATCACTTGGGTGTGAATTTGGGTGAAACACCTGAAGAAATTTTAACAAAACTCGAAAATAAAAAATATCAACTCAATGATGTTATTAATAATGCGAGTTGTTGTGCTTCTGACCATCGTTATGCGCATGATGTTAAACAGGTCGATGAAAATACACCTGCACGATTCAATGCTGATCCATCACGTTTATTTGAAGCTTCAGGTTCTGCAGGTAAAGTCTGTGTCTTTGCAGTACGTTTAGACACATTTGAAAAAATTCCAAGTCAGGTATTTTATGTGGGAACCAACTCACATGATGATTTAACGGAAATCCGTCGTTTCTTACTCAAAGATTTGCCAAGATTACCGATTGCGGGTGAATACATTCATCGTGTTGCCTATGATATTGGTGCTGAATATGGCAAAGATACCTTTATGTTTATCGAAAAATTTGGTACGGCAAAAGTGCCTGCTGCATTTGCACTCAAAGATAAAGTGGATGGATATCTCGAAAAAATTGGCTTACGTAGTTTGTCTGATAAAGTGTTGCAGATGGTGACTAAACTGTTGCCCAATCATTTGCCAAAACGGATGAATGAGTTTCGTGATTTATATGAACATCATTTGATGATTCGTATCGAAAATCAGGATGTTGAGCAAGTTGAACTTTTTTTAAAAGATTATTTTGAACATAAAACATCAGGAGATTTTTTCCGTTGTACGGATGAAGAAGGGCGTAAGGCTTTTTTACATCGTTTCGCAGTGGCGGGTGCAGCAATTCGTTATCGTGATACGCATCGTTCGGAAGTTGAAGATATTGTTGCGCTGGATATTGCTTTACGCCGTAACGACCGTGAATGGGTAGAAACTTTACCTCAAGAGATGGATGATTTAATTACCCATAAATTGTATTACGGACATTTTCTCTGTCATGTGTTTCATCAAGATTATATCGTCAAAAAAGGGGTAGATCCTTTGGCGATGGAACATCAAATGTGGCATTTGCTGGATAACCGTGGTGCAGAATATCCTGCGGAACACAATGTAGGGCATTTGTATATTGCAAAGCCTACTTTAAAAAATCATTATCAAAAGCTTGATCCGACCAATAGCTTTAATGTCGGTATTGGGCAGACCAGTAAATTAAAATACTGGAAGTGATGATATTGAATCGTGTTAATTTGATTTGTTTATTGTGATTTATCAGATAAACAGTCTGTTAAAAAAGTGCTAGATGACGAACTGATTTATTTAATGAAAATAGCCATGCAAAAAAGCATGGCTATTTTTTTATTTCTGTTCGCCTAATTTGGAGGAAATAAATCCAAGTACAAAAGCACTGATGAAGAATGTAACAACAGCATAAAGTGCGGATTGTGTGGTAAACCAAATTGCAATGGTTAAGATTGCAACGATGGCTGTACAAATCCAAATCGCCAAACCCGTAGTTGCTAAAGGTTGTTGAGATGAAGCAGGGGCAATTTGATCTAGTGTGGACGGGTCTTCTTTAGTATTTAAATCGTGAATAGGGTCATGTAGATTCACACCATAAAAGAAATAGGGATGATCATCAAAACGTGCAAGTTCGATACGTTGCATTTCAATAAAAGAAATTTGTTGTGAATGATCTTGTGCCGAATTTTCAATGTGTTGTAATAATTGGGTTAAGAAATGGGCATCATTTAAATCCAAGGGCAAACCACTGGTGCGCAATAAAACATACTCAGGATAATGTTGTTCGATTAAAGATTTAAAATCTTCAAAATGGTAGCTATTCTCTGCACCAAAAGTTTCTATAAATAAGGGTTTTCGATCTGCTAAATTGAGAAGTGCTTGTTGTTGATCAATGACTAAATAAGCATATTGACTCTCACCAAAATCCTCTTGGCGTTCTTCTAGATCAATTTGATTGCGTTCATCATTGATATCAAGATCATCTATATATCTTGTCCAGAAAATATTTTCTTGCTTAAACAGCATAAACCATAAAATTGGAATGAATGCATTTGCTTCGAGTTCAAAAGATGCGCTTTGAAAAAACTCAGCCCATTGATTTTGACTACCTTGTGGCATATGGCTAAAGGTAGAACTGGTTAAAAATACCGGGTGGCTCATAACGTGATGCCTTTTCTTATTTACTTTTATTCAGCAGTTATATTGCAAAATAACGAAAATTGACACAGATGATTGTTATAAAACTGTATAACACTTTTCTTTTATTTGAGTCATATCAAGATGTGTTGCTTCTTGTTGTGGGTAAGGCAGATAGAATTGACACTATATACGATGAAAATATCAAAAATTGCCATCAAAAAAAAATTAAAACTCGATAAAGTAGTATGCAACAAGTTGCAAAGCCAAACTTAAAGGATTCATCATGACAAATAGCTATGCAAATATCTTAAAACCACTCCATCTGGGATTTACGACCATTAAAAATCGTGTCGTGATGGGTTCAATGCACACGGGTTTAGAAGATCGTTTTTATAACTACCCAAAACTTGCTGCATATTTTGGAGAACGTGCCAAAGGTGGTGTTGGGCTAATTATTACAGGGGGGATTTCCCCAAACCGCCAAGGTTGGTTGTTGCCAGCCGGTGGTACGATGAATACTTTAGGTGATATTGCACCACACCGTTTAGTCACACATGCTGTACATAAGCATGGTGCAAAAATTCTGATGCAAATTCTGCATGCAGGGCGTTATGGTTATCAACCATTTGTTGTGTCTTCAAGCCCAATCAAATCACCGATTTCGATGTTTAAACCGCGTCAGATGAGTGACAAACTGATTCTTGAAACCATTCAAGATTATGCTGAAACAGCTAGTCTGGCAAAAAAAGCCGGCTATGATGGCGTAGAGATTATGGGTTCAGAAGGCTATTTACTGAATCAATTTTTAAGTCGCCATGTTAACCAACGTGAAGACCGTTGGGGCGGACCAATTGAAAACCGTATGCGTTTGGCTGTAGAAATTGTAAAAGCGATTCGTGCCAAAGTTGGTGAAAAATTTATTATTTGCTTCCGTTTGTCGATGCTCGATTTGGTCCATGACGGTAATACTATGGATGAAGTAATCACTGTTGCACAGGCCTTAGAAAAAGCAGGTATTACTTTACTCAATACAGGGATTGGTTGGCATGAAGCACGTGTTCCCACGATTGTAACCTCTGTTCCGCGTGCTGCATTTGTAGATTACACCGCAGAAGTGAAAAAGCATGTCGCTGTACCTGTCATTGCTTCCAACCGAATTAATATGCCTGATACTGCTGAGGAAATTTTAGCAGCAGGTAAAGCTGATATGGTGCAAATGGCGCGTCCATTATTGGCAGATGCTTTTTGGGTAAGTAAAACCGCAACCAACCGTGTTGATGAAATCAATACATGTATTGCATGTAACCAAGCCTGTTTAGATCATAGTTTTCAAAATAAGCGTGCAAGTTGCTTGGTGAACCCACGAGCAGCGCATGAAACTGAACTGGTTTATCTTAAAACAAAAAAACCAAAGAAAATTGCGGTTGTTGGCGGTGGTGTTGCGGGAATGTCTGCAGCTACTATTGCGGCAAGTCGTGGACATCAAGTGACTTTGTTTGAAGCTTCTACTGAGGTCGGTGGGCAGTTTAACCTCGCTAAAGTTGTGCCAGGTAAAGAAGAGTTTCATGAAACCATACGTTATTTTAAGGTTCAGATTGAAAAAACTGGTGTGGATTTACGTCTAAATACCAAAGTAAATCGTGAGCAATTAGAACGTGAAGGTTTTGATGATGTGGTGATCGCAACAGGTGTGATTCCACGTGGTTTAAATATTGAAGGCAGTAATGCACCGCAGGTGTTGTCTTATGCTCAAGTATTACGTGGCGCACCTGTTGGCAACAGAGTCGCTGTGGTCGGTGCAGGTGGTATTGGCTTTGATGTATCGGAATATTTGTTAAAACCTGAGCATCAGCCGCAACCACAACCTTTGGCAGATTGGCAACGCGAATGGGGTGTAGACCCAAATCCAAACTATATGACTGAAGGTGGTTTTGTTCCTGCTGAAGTAGAGCAACCGATTCGTCAAATATATTTGATGCAACGTAAAACCACACCTCTTGGTATTGGTTTAGGTAAAACCTCGGGCTGGGTACACCGTGCACAATTGAAAAAACATGCGGTAAGAATGATGCGTGGTGTGCAATATAAGTCTGTAACCAATGAAGGGTTATGGATTGAAAGTAATGGTCATGATCAATTGTTACGAGTAGACACGATTGTTGTGTGTGCAGGTCAGGAATCCGTTAAGGACTTAATGCCTCAAGAGGGTGAGTCAACTTTAGCAAATTACCATATTATCGGTGGTGCAAAATTGGCTGGTGAGCTTGATGCAAAGCGTGCGATTCGTGAAGGTGCTGAAATAGCAGCTAAACTTTAATCAAAATCATCTATTTTGATGAAACAATATGCATTTGAATAGTTTAAGTCTATTTTTTTCTTGTCAGAATTGGAAAAGCTTAGTATTCTTGCGCACATGGAAGCGTGGCAGAGCGGTTTAATGCACCGGTCTTGAAAACCGACGAGGGTGTGAGTCCTCCGTGAGTTCGAATCTCACCGCTTCCGCCAAATATTGAATTAAGCTCTTGTTTTTACAAGGGCTTTTTTCTTGACTGAGTTTTTAACCCACATTCTAACCCACAATAAATTTTGGTTGTGATCAAACTTAATAAGCATTACTAGAACATGTTTGGATCATCTTTGAAATATTACTAGAGAATAATAAACTAATCTTAAAATGTAGATATGATTCTGTTGAGCTAAAATTAGACACTATTTTGAAAGATCTTTGCTTAACTTAAGTGAAATCATGAAAATAAAAAAGCAGCATGGGGCAAGGCATGCTGCTTTTTAAATATAACTCCTAACTATCTTTCATAATCAGTTTTGCCTCGCTCAATTCGTAGACTTGGAGCGTTATCTCTGAGTCTAAACCAGTGGTCAGGAACAACTAGTTGCGCTTTGAGTGCATTTAGACGATTACCCACGTGAATTTGATTTAAGTCATAGTAGTTGAGTTCCTGCACTTGAAAAAGAGGAGCATTACCAGAATTCATAGAGGGGATCGTACCTAATGCGATATGATCACGATTGAGATTAATAAAATAAGGCGCGAGTGTTTGGTATAGTGGTGTACTGTCAAATGGACATAGGTCTGAAAATTCTTTTTTTACAAAGAATATCAGTCTAATCGTTTGTGTCTGCTGAATGTCGATCTCATCTCTGGCTAGAATACCGAGGACATTATTTTGATGGCGTCTGCGCCAAACATCTCTAATAATTTCATTAGATTTCTCTTGTACGATTTCATAAGCTGACATATCTCTAAAGTCAGGTTCACCATAAACAGGCTCAAGCCCATTAAGCAGTTTACGCTGCACAACAAGTGAATGAACTTCAAAACGGCTGGTTTCATCATAGATGAATTCTAAGAATCGATCGTATGAGCCAGTAAGGTATCCAAATCTATTGTTCCACGATCGACATTGAGTAGTGATTTCTCTGGTTTGGATTCTGACTTTGAAATCAGCAAAGCATTCTTCACACTTATGTTCTATCAGTTGATAGGCTGCAAGGTTTATGTTGCTCAGTCCATGCTGAAACATCAATTGGCTCAATAGGGTAATTTCAGGGTGAAGTAAAGCATCCTTAAATTTGCCTGTTGTATACGGATTCCAAGTATTGTCTGCTACAATTTTGAAAACAAGATTCCCCAAATTCGTTACATATAGATTGGGGATCAATGAATGAGGGAATGCTGTTTGATTATTTGTAAAAATGCGAAAGCATTTTCCAGTTTTAATTTTATGGATCAGCTCTGAGTATGATGCTAAAGAAACAGGGGTAACATGCGTGAACCCTTGATAAGCATAGGCTCTGGTTACAATATTAATATACTTGAGGGATTCGGTTCTTTCCACAGCATTGAGAGTAGTCATATTATAATTCCTGAGAGAGTGGTTGAGATTTTGTTGTGATTAGAGCGCGAGGGCGGCCTGAATTGGCTTTAGGCTTAGGAAGCACACTGCGGTGAAATCGTTTAAAATTCTTCAGCTCAGAAAACATAAAAAACTGATCGGCTTTCACTATGTAATCAAAAGTTTTGAATAAGTAAGACTGTTTTTCAATATCCGAATAATGAATCATGCCAATACCACAGTGTTTGTATTGGTCTTTCTGCATGTTGCAGATGTAGGTGCATCCGCGATTTCTGGTCACTTTTTTCCAGTAGTCCGAAATATATTGGGCGAGCGTAATATCCTCTTGGTGTTTATCACCGTCATAGAAAAAGTAGGCGTGTATGTGGAACCCTGTGGCATGAGAGTATTCATACTGCCAGATATAGCCTTCAATAGCGCTTAGTAGCTCGTTATTACGCCAATTGTTCTTGAACTTTTTCATAGACCGTTTTAAATAACTCAAGTCATGACGTGAATAAGGCACAGTCATAGAAGATGCATGTTTGAGTAAGGTCTCTGGATCACGTTTCAATGCAAAATCCATTCTGATGACCAAGACTCTGGCAAACTTTGCAATGAGATGGTTGAAGAGCTCAATGCACGCAGATTTATTATTTTTTTTGTCAATATTCCGATCTCTAATTTTCTTTTTATACTCGGCACTACTCAGGTGATTAACCAGCCGCGCTATAAACAGATTAAATAAATCAACATACTTTTGCACACACTCTTCACTTCGATAATCGATTGCAAACACATGGGCCAATACTTCAAGCTCAAGTGAGGTAAATTGAGACTGAATGAATATCCAAGCCTTGATTTCTGCTCCATATAAATACTTCGTAGAGAAGTGATGTTGAAAGGCCGAACGCACTTTCTCTTCTAAAGACTCCCATGTAGGAGGAAAATGAACTCGATAGCGTTCAGAAAAGAATGGGGACTTTTCTTTCACTAATTTTGCTACAGGAAGTTGAGTTTTTTGGCATTGAGCAATGACATTGACAATGTTGAAGCAAATATCAGCCACATGATCAATCGCATGTAGAAACTGATATGAGTTGCCATCTAGTGCTGTCATCATGCTTGAACTTAGATCAGAACGCTGAAGAGCAGTTAGCTCCTCAAGCGTAAATGTGCCAGCGGAGTTATGGAGTTTTGGTTTGTTCATATATTTCTCAAATATTCAGTTTTAAGAAATTTGGGCAATAGCTGTCTGTAGACACTGCTTTAATCAGTGTCTAAAATTGTTGAATGATTGAATTAGGTATTTGTCGTACTACACCATCTAAATATGATTCTTCCATCTGCTGGATAAGTATTTAAACTTAATCTGTGATCTGACTTTGCTAAAGCAGTCAGAATCACACCAGATGATTTTATTTAAGTGATAGACATGTACTTCTGAAGATTATCAACTCACACTATTCACTTAGATAGAGGGTAAGAATGTAACTATCTAATATATCTATAAATAATAGATTGATATATTTAAATGATTTAATACCGTTATTCAACTTCAAGCTAAACAAACTAGCTTTGCACAAATTCATATCGTGTTTCCGTAGATGTGTAGATTTATGCGATATACACAGTTAGGACGTCATTTGTAGAAGATTGCGAGCTTCAATTTTGGATTGAATTCAAGCCTGAACCTCACTGAGCCTCCATCGTGTCAGATGCCCAAACTTCACTGGCTTGGGAAAGTCAGGGTCATAACGTTTAGACTTTGAATTCATGCGATCGTAGATGGTTGATCGAGATAAACCTGTCAGTTCTTCTAGATCAATCCGACTGATCATTTTGAATGGGTCGGCAGATGAAACCATAAAAGTAATCCTTGTTTTAGACATTTAAGAATATGCTGTACAACATGGGACTACTTTAGATGGGACATAGGACTCGATAAATGTTTCTGCACCGAGAGATTTTTAATTAGAGAAATCCTAGGTCGTGAATATTAAATTAAGTATTTGTTTTTAAATGTGTATTTTTTGTTTCTACGGTATAATGTTTTTTAATTTTTTCATAAAGTGAAAGTTTTTCACCATCTTGATCTTTAATTTGATGTTTCCATTGATAAAAATTTTGCAGAATATTTTTATGGATATAAGCAATAGCATGATCAGAATATAATTTTTCTAATGTCTCATTGCAGCCAATAAGTCTATCATCTAAACGTTTAATATGGATTGCACCTGGAATTCCAGTTTTTATAAAATGGGGTTTAACTGTATTCTTTCTAGGCATATAGGTATAAGAAAAACTCCCTAGATTCTGAGCTTTCTTATATCTTTCTCGTCTATTGAGAAGCGTTGCTTTTTTTAGAAGATAAAGTCCTGTCACCGTGGGAATAACACTCTTTTCGTATTCAATGTCAATTTCAGTATCAAAAAGTGCATTTACCTCAATATTTTTTTTGTTGGCTACTGTGAGATATTTTTCGACATGATCTTTGTATTTAGGCTTTAAGTGAACTCGGATCATTTCTTTGATTTCTAGATCCTTATAAGCCTGAGCCTGTATTTTTTTTATTTTTTCAGATATTTCATCTGGAATAATGACTGATCTACAATCCATATGCTGAGCATAAAATTGAAAAGCTTGCTGATAGGCTGTTTTTGCCTTTTTCAAACTTGAAGGCAATTTATTCTTTGGTACTGATTTTTTAATTTTATTTTGTAATAGATTTACATAATCATCTGAAGCAACATAACGTTTAAAACCTCCGATAGCGATAAGTACCTCATCATAATGTCGATAAAGACGATCTTCTATCGGTAACTCAATAAATTTACTTTTGTCAAAATAGTGAGGTTGTAAGCCTTGTTCTAACCATTCTTTCTCTTTATCTGAAATAGAAAACTTACCTTGATTCAGAAGTGTATCAATAACTTGTTGTTCATCAGCTTCATTCTTAACATTCGAAAAGCGCCAATAATGTTCGATAGAGAGCGCTGGATTACGAAGATTATGAATGACAAAGCGTTCTAGGACCCTAATTTCTTCAATTTCTTTTTTGAGATCTATGTAATTTTCCATGTTGAATTGTCTAATATGAATTTGGCTCAATTATAGTAAAACATATACGATTTTTATAAAATTATATCAATAAAAGTGAGAATGAGCTTGTAAAAAGTAAGGTGTGATTTTGATGTACAGAGATAACACTTAAATCGAGTTTTTTTAATCGGTTATAAAGACAACGTCACCTTCAATAGTGATGTAACTTTTTACAATTATTTGGAAGATGATGTCTTGGTTTTTTAAGCCCAATAAAGTAAATCTAGATTGATAAAAATTCAAACTCATTCCATGACGCATATTTTATACAGACGCAGGTACGGAGTAAACCCATTCATTTATATCCGATTGACACATTTCCTTTCAGCACTTATTCTTTATGCGCTGGCCTACATTGCCAGTGGGTTTTAGCAGACCCTATACACAAGAGTACTGAAGAGCTTGCTTTTTAGTACTGGATCCTTACGTCCCCCTTTTTCGCTATGGTAGGACGGAGGGGGACGCGCTTGCGCGTGCTGGATCCTTGTGTACCAGTCTGCTAACCCTCTTCGTTCTGCCACCATTATTTAGCAGTGATTGTGGTAGTTCTTCTTTAATACACAAGGAGTCCGCCATGCGTACTAATTCAATTTTCACTTTCTTTTTATCTTCTCGATCTTTGCTTGTGCTTGATTACAGCACGTAGCTCTCTTTCACTGATTTTTCTAAAAAACGGATGACGATCAATATAAATCATGAACTTGGGAACTGCCCAGAATAAGTCACGTCTGGGTTTTATTAAAAAATGATTGATTTAAATCCGATCTCAAATAAAGAAATTTCAAATACATATTACCTCAGTGAAGCCATAACTCCATATGAGTGGGCATTAAAAACATAAGTATATATGAGAGGAAAAAATGCAATTAAAACTCATTTTTTCATTGTCAGCTGCTGTTTTGCTGACGGCCTGTAGTAGCGCATTTGAATCAGAATTTAAAGATGGTTGCCGTAATTTAGGCGCTAACCGTAGTTTCTGTTCATGCAGCTATAACAAGGTAGAGAAACACTACGGGGAAGATCGACTTAAACAGATCAACAACCCGAGGCAATTTCCTGAAGATTGGGAAGAACAAGTACAACAAGCAGGTTTAGCCTGTATGTCTGAATTGGATTAGGAGATTTAAATATGAGAAATCTATGGATCACTTATCTGCTGATTATGTTGGGCTATTGGTTCAAATTAATCTGGAGCTTTCCCGCAGGTTATTCCAAAGCTTATCTATTGGGCAGAGCCTTTGTTTGGCCTTTTATCTTTTTAGAATGGCTGTTTTCTTAACATTCACTTAGCACGCATAACCGGATAACAGTAAAAAAATTAATAGGTAAAATTTATGAAAAGAATGATTGGGATGGGAGTTTTAACCTTCTGTTTAAGCTCACTTTCCTATGCCGACCAAACCTATGGATTACGTTCAGCAGAAACCATAGCGTACTTAATTAATTTACAAGCAGGTCAGAGGGATCAGAGTATTTGTACCTACCGCTCTGAAACAAAAATGTTTGGTGTACATGACCTTCAAATGTCCATACAGAATGGATGTCCACAAAACTTGGGCTATACCGCTACCACAGCAGGCGGTGGAATATTAAGAATATTTGGGAATGGGAATAGTATCTTTGTAAAAAGACTAGGCTACCGTCCTCCGGTTCAATCTTCATCACCAGTGGTGAGTAAATATAAAAGGCTATGTGATAACCCGAACATGTCTGTCAGTTTTAACCAGAAAACCGGTGAAACCACTGATTGTCGAACGGGAGAAGTGAGCATAGATCCGCAAATTAAAGTACTCAAAGAACAAGGCTTATGGCCGCATAAATAGGAGCGTCGCGTGCAAAAACTAAAATCACCAAGTCTTGTTGCGCTAA
This sequence comes from Acinetobacter sp. 1125_18A, assembly GCF_052824985.1. Taxonomy (NCBI): domain Bacteria; kingdom Pseudomonadati; phylum Pseudomonadota; class Gammaproteobacteria; order Moraxellales; family Moraxellaceae; genus Acinetobacter; species Acinetobacter sp. 1125_18A. Next base: position 9,623 of record NZ_VTDG01000001.1, on the reverse strand, counting down.
TACTTTTCATTGTCGTGATGGTATTAGGTACCTATCTGTTTAACCAGCATCTACAACGTAAAGCAAATTTAGAGTTGGCACAGCTGGCCGTTGAACAAACCAAAGCCCAAAAAACTCAAACTGCTGATATTGCTCAATCTGCATCTGAACCAACCGATCAAGATTTAACCGAAGATGCCACAACACAAACGCCCCATGTCGCGGTAAGTGCTGATGAGATTGCAGGTGCTTTAGCCGTGGTTGAAGAGGCCAGAGCCTCGCAAAATTCAGCAACTGAGCATTTAACCATGCAAATTGATTCTGAATACCATGAAGGAAAAACCTTAAGTTCAAATGCTTCAAAGTACGGCTTAAAGCCAATCAAAACTGCACCCGCCGATCTAAAGGCAACAATTTCGAGTATTGACCAGATGTTAGCGTCACACCTCATCGATGTTTGGGGGCGATCTAGCCCAGATCAGGTGGCGAAACGAGTTGAAGGCTGGAGTCAGCAGGGCAACAGTATTACATATCGTGTCGCATGGGACTCAGATCGTTTTCAATGTACTTGGTATGTGGTGCGCTGGAACCAAAGTAACAATCAAGTGTTAAGCGAAGGCTACAAACCTTGTTTTTAAACAAAATGCCTTTTTAGAATTTTAATTTCAAAAGAATTTTATACCCATTTAAAACAGGAATATTGCAATGAAAAATATCAAAATCATCAGCTGCGGTTTATTCAGTTTATTGATTTCAACAGCAGTGATGGCAAAGACAGAACAGATCACCTTAAAAAAAGATATCAGATTTGGAGAAGAAGCTGTGATATTCACGACAGCTCAAGGTGAACTCATTTTTAACTATTATGCCTTCCCTGAAAAAGTTGCCAAACAAATCAAACCCTATAAAAGAGGCCAATGCTTAGAAATTCAGTCTCAATATGGATTTTTTAAAGATACAGGTGATGGGCAATACATTCAGAGTATCCGACCCTGTAAAAGTAGATCAGGTTTGGCTGTACCTAAAGTCAACCGATAGACTGTACGCGTTTAAATTTAAAAACAAATCAACCCAAAAAACCACGAGCCGATGCTCGTGGTTTTTTATGTCTATATCTCAATATTTATCAAGGAAAACACCATGCAGCAATGCCCTTATTGCCATTCACCCCATGTGCAATTACTACGGCGAAGTCAACAATCCCAACCCAAAACTAAGTTCACTTTCACATCCTGCTCACCGATGTCACTCGCAAGCGTTGGTATGCAAATCTCTAAACGGCTGGGGATTCATCCAATGGTGGGTGGTTTTATCGGCCTAACGGTAGGAGGGGTATTTCTACTCTACATCCAACAGCAAGAGAATCTCATTACCTTACATTACCAGTGTGAGCAATGTCAGGAACATTTTGAAATTCAACAAACTGAATGATCCTAAATAAACGCATCAGTATTTTACTCAATTAACTCAAATCAATAAGAAGGAAATAACCTTATGGCACATCAACTTGAACAAATGGCTTATGTGGGCCAAACCCCTTGGCATGGTCTAGGCAATCAACTCAGCCGAAATCAACCGATTGAAGTCTGGGCACAACAGGCAGGCATGGACTGGCGAATAGAATCATCCAATGTAAGCTATATCGCTCAGATACCCATGCACCTTTATCGGTGGTCAGTCAGCGCTATCAGGAGGTTCAACCTAAACAAATTCTCGAATTCTATCGTGACCTGACTGAGCAATCAGGCTTTGAACTGGAAACTGCAGGGATACTCAAAGGTGGAAAGAAATTCTGGGCTTTGGCGAAAACAGGACAGACTTCAGCACTCAAAGGCAAAGATGTCAGCAATGGCTATATTCTCTTAGCCACGGCTTGTGATGGTACGCTTGCCACCACAGCACAATTTACGTCCATACGTGTGGTGTGTAATAACACCTTAGCCATTGCACTGAAAGGGCAAAATAATAGTGCAGGTGTGATCAAAGTCCCTCACAGCACCAAGTTTGATGCAGACAAGATTAAACAACAACTGGGTATTTCTGTACGGGCATGGGATGAACACATGTATGAAATGAAGCAACTCAGTCAACGTAAAGTCACTCAGCAAGAAGCGGCAGCCTACTTTGATGCATTATTTAACAATACCAGTCTTAGCCAGACAGAACAGGATGAAGGCATTATTCAATTTTATCGCAATGTTGCGAATCAAGCCGATGCCAATAAAACAGAACCGAATGGGCGTGCGATGTCTAAAGTGATGACCATGTTTAATGGGCATGGACGTGGTGCGGAACTATCCTCAGCCAAGGATACTGCCTATGGCTTACTCTGCGCCATAACTGAGCATTGTGACCACGAACGTCGAGCCATGAGCCAAGATCATCGACTTGATTCTGCATGGTTCGGTGCAGGTGCAGCACTTAAACAGCGTGGATTAGAACAGGCTTTAAGGATGGTGCTTTAAATAAAAGCAGGGGGTGACATGGCAAATGATTGTATTGCTCAAACATTTAGGATTGGGGATTTAGTGGTTTTAATTTACCCCATTCATGATGCGCAAGTGAGGACAGTGGATGAAATACCACACCCTCAATATCTGGTCTTAGATGGCTATCGACACATCTACCATACTGACTTTATCCGTCTTGCCAGCATTGATGAAATCAAAGTAACTTATCGAGGCTACTGACGATTCATTTCATTATTTCACTTTAATCCCATGCCAAAAATGCATGGGATTTTTTATGTCTTTAATATAGGGGAATACAACATGAGACAACATACCGCAAATTTATCCCAACCCAGCATAGATCATGTAAGAGGATCAAAAGCTTATTCATTTTCTTCAAAAAGAAAAAAGCAACCCAAACGTCTAGCTGAAACCAAAACCATGTCACAAGCTGAATGGCTTAATGTGCGTAAACAAGGCATTGGTAGTAGTGATTGTGCAGCAGCCTGTGGTCTAAATCCCTATATGTCGATGCTGGAACTATGGATGATTAAAACTGGACGTATTCGACAACGTATTGAAGATGAAAGTTCAGATGCTGAACAAATGTCACCTGAAAATGTACAAGCTGAGCAGGTGCAGGCTAGATCGAAAGGCAGGGCTAAAGCCAAGCCTAAGTTTAATCAGCGTGAGGGATTTGTACAGGATATTCAACAGGGGCTACAGCAATCCGTAAGGTCGGTAAACTAAATTAAAGGATAATTTAAAGATTTGCTGTACTTTATTATTATTCCTTTATTAAACTTAAAACAACTATTGTATTTGTGATTTATTATGCTTAATATTTAATTATTGTTAGATATGTCAAGTTTTATGTGCTCATGGTTTCCCCAAAACATGAGCATCTTTTTAATCCCTTTTATATACCCATGTACTATAATTCATGGGTATTTTTTTATTTAAAGAACAGCGTACTAATATTTTCAAATATAAAATGCACTTAATAAGTTTATTAAGCCTCTTTCATAAATCAAAAAACGTTCATCTTTTTGTTCAATATACATCCTGCAAAATTTAAGATTTTCAAGCATAATCTGTTTATGAAATATCTCGATTCAAAAAAACTTTCTGATTCCCAGTTTAAGCGTTACACAGGCATATCTCGTTCGACATTTTCTCTAATGGTTGAACAAATGCAGATGCAAATTCCTTCTAAAGGCAGGCCACCGAAACTGTGTCTTGAAGATCAAGTATTACTCTGCTTAAGCTATTGAAGAGAATATCGAATTTTATTTCATGTTGCTGCAAGTTACGGTGTAACAGAGCCAACAGCTTCCAGAATTGTTCGTCAAGTTGAAGATAGTTTAATCCAGTCAGGTTTAATTTACCCAAAGATATCCCCAAGGGTGAAGGTATAGACTGGAATGTTGTGATTGTAGATGCCACTGAAATTCCAATTCAAAGACTTAAAAAAGCAGAAGAAAAGCTATAGTGGTAAGAAAAGGCTCACACCTTTAAGGTAGAAGCGATCATTCATTGTAAAACTCAGCAAATATTAAGTTTATGCCTGTGCAAAGGCGCTGTAAATGACTTTGAACCGTTCAAAGACGATCTGCATTTAGTCCCAACAAATTCATTTATTCTGGTAGATAAAGGTTATCAAGAGATTTATGCTATATATCCCAATAGCTTGTTACCGTGTAAGGCTAAAAAACGTTGTGAATTAGATCCTATGCTAAAAATATATAATCGAGAAATTAATAAAAGAAGTATAGGGGGTGAGCATGTATTTGGTACATTAAAAACTTTCAAAATCCTTGCAGAGCGTTATCGAAATAGAGGGAAAAGGCTTGGCTTAAGGTTCAATTTAATTGCAGTAATTTATAATCTAGAACTGAGTAAAAAGTGAGTTATGAAAGAGGTCTAATGTAACCATCAATTTTATCTTTAATTGCTTTCCCATCTTCATAGTTTTCTTTTACAGTATTACCTTCTTTATCGATAAAACTTATTTCTTCTACTTTAAAAATTTTTTTAAATTTGTATTCAGACCTTCAAACCTATAAACAAGTTCATGATTTTGATTTTTAAAAGTAGGATCGCCCAATAAAATTTGAGAAAGCCAAGAGTTTCGTTTTGAGACTAACTCATTTTCGGCATCTCTTAAAGGTCTTAAATAGGTTGTTTTATCGACTGCAATCAGATGATTATCACAATGACCATGATGTGGATGATGTAAATCCCCATCCACGAGATAATCTACATGAGCGTTATGCTTAATTGCTGTATGACCACAATCAGGTCTATGCATGTGATCATGTTGTTTATTATATGCTGTCATATATTTATCCTTCCATTTTTATATAGGATTTGGATACCCCAATCCACGGATATACGCTTATAGTTCGTCTGGCATTCCTTAATAGAACTTAAGAGTAAGCATAAAAAAAGCCCAACAGGATGTTGGGCTTTTTATGTATTTAGTACTTCGGTCTGACTCCTTTCGAACCTCACCATTTTTATAATGCTGTTTATTTTTATTATATGGAGCATCCTGCTCTCTATGCCAATCATTCTAAATGGTTTTGGATATTAAAGTGTCATATTAGTATGCATTTTAATAATTATTTTAAACTAAATTATTTTGAATTATCTAAAACCTGTATTTATTTATTTTGTTTTTTAAACATGTATTTAATTCCAAAACATCATTCACCATTCTACAGGGTAACTCTTATTATGGGTAAAAACTAATTAAATTAATTTTTTTTTAAACAAATAAATTTCTCTTGGTGTTGAGCGCCGGGATTAAGAATTATTGTTATATTTCAGCGACTTATCAATGCTTTGTTGTAGGAGGAACAATTGGTCGTACGATAAATATTAGGTGCAAATTTATTCATCTTAGAATTATAGTGTGGAATCAGCCTTTAGAGATAGGTTTGTGCAACAAAGCCAGTATATGTCAACAGATCTTGATTTTTAAGAAAAATTAAAAATTGATTTGTATTTTTATTCTTTGATGATATATATAAGTTTAACTTTATGAATTAAAGAAATTAGAAATGTTTAAAAATAAGATTTTTCTATTCTTGATTTTTTTTCTAATCTTTGTGGTATTTGCGATTGTTTATTTTTTCTATCCAAGCAATCATTCTACGGAAAATTCTTATCAAGCACATGCTTCTACCGTGCAACACGATATTAATAAATCAGATGATAGCCAACCAAAAAATAATCTAGCTGCTCAATCTCAAGCTGATACTAACAAAGATCATTTACAGCATGACTCCGATCAAGACTATGACGGTGTTCCTGATCGAATCAATCAATTCATTGCGACTGAATTTAATGATTCAATCACATTACAAATTGCGATGACAGATCTTGCGCGATCATGGAATTTAACACTTCAAGAGGATTTAGATAAAACTACTGCAAAGACGGCAGCCAATCAAATTTCAAAAAATATTGCCTGTCTATTAAGCCCAGAAGTACTCAATAAAAGTAAAAAATCTTTTGAGCAAATTCAAAAAAATATTATAAACACACGTGCAGAATTACTTAATAATACTAAAAATACTGAAGCGTATATTAAATTTAACGAATTGGTAAGTGGGCAATTTTTTCCAGACCAAGGAAATCAAAATTGTACCAATGATGTAGTTAATGCCCCATATTAGCCCTCAAATAATTAAGGAAACTAAAATGAAAAAATCAATTTTATTCATGAGCATAATATTTTTAACAACGAGTATTTATGCACAAGAACAATATGACAATCACGCTATCGTTCATATCAATGGTTTGAACACGACTTTTGACGGTGCTGTAATGAATCAACTTGCACTCAAAAATCAAGTCCAGATAGAACGTCCCAATTATTCTGTAAACCTTGCTTATAATAAAAAATCAGGCTTTTTAAAGGATATATTACAAGTCGCTACTCAGAAATTCGTCAATGACACAGAATCTGATTTTTGGAAACTAATTGACAATTATGATGAGATTCAGAAAGCTAGTCTCATTAGTGATGAAACATACAAAAAGTATATTGATCAACTCAAAAATAATGAAAGTTTGATTCCTGAAATTGAAGAACATTTAAATCAATATACAAGCTTTTTAGATAAGGGACAAAATGTCGTATTAGTCCCTCATTCGCAAGGTAATTTTTATGGTAATGCTAGTCTGAACTTACTACTAGCCCATTCGAAGCAAGCTAGAAATCAGATTTATTCAGTGGGTTTAGCATCGCCATCTGAAAATTTACTACCTAATTCAAGCTATTACACATCATCTAATGATTTTGTGATTCGAGGAATAGGCGTATTTATAAAGGTTTTACCTCACAATGTTACAGTACCTTTTTCATTTAGTGATTTGAGTGGGCATAGTTTTGTAGAAACCTATTTACGTCAAGGCAAAACGAGAAAACTGATCTTAGATAAAATTTTCACATATGCCGACCAGAAAAAGTCTTAATAGAAATTACAGTAATGGAAATGTAGGTATGACAGGATTTAAACCAACGCACTTGTCTCGCCCTAAAATAAATTGATAGTATTTCATTTAGAACCGAGTTAAGAAATTAGCTCGGTTCTTGCTTTTTCAAACATTAGATGAGATGTCATCATACCTAGGCTCAAATGCGAAGATTTTCTTTCAACTACTCAAACGAAAGCATATCAAGAAGAAAAACTACGTATGGAGATCTGATGTTAGGACAGAAATATTTGAATATATTAAAATATTTTACAACTCAAAATGTAGACATGATTCCAATTGAAAACGTTCTCTATTAGATTATGAAAGGGTCCATCAAAAGATGTTTATGTGTTTTTAGAATTTTGGTGGCTATTTACTTTGTGCAAAAAGTCCACTTAAATATAATAAAATATTTGTCCAAAGAACAAAGTTAAAAAATACATAAATGATAAGTGGTAGTTGTTTCTTAGCTAAAAATATGAAAATATAATTAAATTATTAGTTATTTACTTGTCTTCTTATTTAATAAGGATTTAAAATAAGAGTGTTGACAAATTCAGAGTTAAAAAAGTTGTTGGTGTTGGTAATTTAGAAAAGTTAGTGACAGATATTATTGTATGTTGGTCGACTAAGAAGCAATGAATTGAAATTATAAAAATGAGTTTTTAAAAAGATTCAAATAGGATAAATGTATTAAATTCTTACTAAAAGAGTATTTTGTTGTAAGAAGGGTTATTCACAGATTTTTATCTAATTTATGGGTTAAAGTAGATACCTAATATAAGTGGTGTAAATACTTGAATTCAAAATATAATGAAGTTGTTTTTGTATGGAATTTTTTATTGATTAACGATAGGAGGTTTTTATTAAAATTGTTGTTAAATTAATCTAAGTTTAGTTATATATTACTTTTAAAAAATTGTGTTTTAAGGAATAAGTCACATGAAAAAAAATGGATTATCAATTTTAATTCTAAGTTCAGTTTTGGTTTTATCTGCATGTAATAACGGTGGTAGTGAGGGAAATTCATACGAATCACCTTCAAATATTGATGTAAATAATATTGAAAATCCAGTTGTGGGCACACCTATAGCTTATAGCAAGACAGATTTTTCTACTGTGGCAGCAGATAGTGTGGTAATGACTTATAAAATGAAAGGAGTGAAGGGGACTGAAGTACAAGCAACATCATTGGTTTTTACCCCTAAAATTGCACCACCAGCTTCAGGTTGGCCAATTGTGGTTTGGGCTCATGGTACAACAGGTGTTGCTGATGTATGTGCTCCAAGCCGAAATGAGACAGATGGTGATATTAAAAGAATGATTTCTAAATTCCTTGCTGAAGGTTATGTGGTTGTTGCGCCAGATTATGAAGGTTTGGGGGAACCGAGTGGAACTGAATTACATCCATACTTAAATGTAAAAAGTGGTGGTTATTCTATTACAGATGCTGTGGTTGCAACACGTAATTGGTTAGGCAATAAAGTTTCAAAAAAATGGGTGACTGTTGGACACTCACAAGGTGGACAAGCGGCTTTAGGCGCTGCACAATATGCTGATCGTGCAAATTTAGATTATAAAGGTACGGTTGCTGTTGCACCTGCGTCACAACTGAATTTGATCCTAAATGCTGGAGAATCTAGCGTAGCAAATGCAACGCCTACTCAACAAATTCCGGTTTATGCATCTTTAGATACGTTTACCGCACTGATTGCGGCAGGCTTACGCAATTCAAACCCAACTTTAGACTATAACCAAGTCTTTAAAGTACCGACTGATGCGATTGCTAAACAAGCGGAATCTGTTTGTTCTTCTCAACTAGGTGGTAAGTTCGGGGAAGCAATGGGACAGTATGCTGCAGTCAACGGTTCATTGAAAAATTATCCAAGAAAAACTGAAACGTTTATGTCTTTGCCAGCCGCTAAAACCTTCTTAGATAAAGATTCCCAACCGTTGCAAGTCCAAGTCAAAACGCCTGTCATCATCTATCAAGGTGGAGCAGATACAACTGTACCGAAAGTTGCAACAGATACTTTATATGGTACAGCTAAAGCACTGGCTACGCCTGTGAATTACATTACTAATCCTGTTTGGGACCATGGTACGGCCTATTCTTTAAATATTGACAATATTGTAGCTGATGTAAAAGGAATGTTTGCAGTTCAATAAACATTTTAATTGTAGATTTTACGGAATGACTCATTTTAAGATGGGTCATTTCTATTTTAAAAATAGAATATATTATAAATTTTAAGCCTAGTTGACTACAGTTCTTATAGGCTTTGTTGCACAAAGGCTTGAAAGGCAGAGCCTCCCTAAGTGAGCCAAATTTAAGTGGCAACTTGGGTATGAGGGCGACCTAATTCTGTGAATTTATTCAAGACTGCTACGCGTGCATGAATCTCGTTCACCTGACTAGGGAAACTCCTTGATGTTAATTTATCGCCTAATAATTTGATGCAATGCATCTTGGTTTCAACCAAACTTCGGCTATGATAGCCAGCCAGTTTTTCCATATAGTCTTGCCTAAATGTTTAACTGTTCGAAGCAGTTCATTGCGTTCTAACGAGCTAATCTTTGTATCTTTCCAAGGTTTAGCATTTTTTCTGGGTGGGATTACTGCATGAGCTTGCCGATCGGAAATCATTTCTCGACATTGTTTCGTATCATAAGCTCCATCAGTATAAACGGAATCAATTGGTTCAT